>NZ_BCSO01000001.1 GCF_001570905.1 [Zimmermannella] alba NBRC 15616
CCGCACCGTCGCGCCCGGCGCCCGCGCCTGCCCCATCGCGCCCCGCTGCAGCACCGCAGGCGCCATCCCGTTCGCAGACACCGATGGCGCCGCCGCAGCCCGTCGCAGCAGCACCGAGCACGCCCAACACGGTGGGCTCGTCACCGACGAAGCCCAAGAAGAAGTCCCGCAAGGGCCTCATCATCGCCATCGTCATTGTCGCCCTGATCATCGTCGGCCTCATCGTCGCTGAGATCATCGCGTCGTCGGTGCTCAAGTCGCAGAGCGCAGCCTTCGGCCCGCAGCTTGATGTTGCGGTGAACCTCGCCTCGAGCCACCTTCACGAGCTGTGGTCTGGCGGAGCATCTTCGCCGGTGCAAGGGGTCGCGTGACCGGAGCCAGTGGTCATGATGTGCAAGCGCGCATGCGGTGGAGCCTGCATGCGCTCTGCGATGCTGTAGACCGCTTCGGCGGGCCGCCCGCGCGCCCGATCACGGCAGAGGTTCGCCGCACGCTGGATGAGAAGATCCGCGTCGCGGTCGTGGGCCGCGTCAAGGCTGGTAAGTCGACCCTCGTGAACGCTCTCATTGGTAAACGCGTCGCGCCGACGAGCGAGCGCGAGTGCACGAAGATCACGACCCACTACCGCTTCGGCAGCCCCGAGCGCGGCGAGCTCGTGCTCCGAGACGGTAAGCGACTCGAGCTCCCGCTCGATGGCGGCTCCCTGCCCGAGGATCTGCCGGTGGACGTCACCGAGGTGGCCCACGCCGTCATTTGGCTGCAGGTCGACTCGCTCGAGGACATCATCCTCATCGACACGCCTGGTCTTGCGACGACGACGACCGAAAACGAAGAGACGACTCGTCGCGCACTCCTCGGCCACGACGGTGCCCGGCAAGCGGATGCGCTCCTCTACGTCTTCCACAATGTGCCCTACCTCGACGACGTCTCGTTCCTGCAGGAGTGGGCGACGGTGACCGACAAGCCAGGGGAGTCCGCAGCGAGCGCGATCGGCATCCTCTCGCACGCCGACCAGGTGGGCGGCTCGCCCTGGGGCGACGACGACCCGATCGAGCTGGCGAAGAAACAGGCGACCGGCATTGCGAAGCTGCACGGCGCGCAGCTGGGTACCGTCATTCCGGTTGCTGGTCTCATGGCCGCCTCCGCGGCAACGGGTCTCATTCGTGAGCGAGACGCGCGAACCCTGGCGAAGCTCGCCGACGTGGACGACTTTGACCTCGAGCTGCGTGACCCGAACGACACGGATGCTGAGTTCGCCGGCGTGAGCGGCACCGAGGTCCAGAACCTCGTCGGCCTCGTTGGCGAATATGGCCTCCGCTATGGTCGCAGCGTTGCGAGCGAGGGAAGCCGCGCTGTGAGCGAGTGGCTGCGTGAGCGATCGGGGATTGAGACGCTCGAGCGATCGCTGTGTGAGCGGTACATTGCCCGCTCACACTTTGTGAAAGCCCGTTCAAGCCTCAACACGCTCGAGCGTCTTGCTTGGTCGTGGGGAGCACCGCCGAAGCTCAAGGAGCTTGTGGCCGAGGCGCGCTTGCGGGAAGAATTCCATCCACTTCGTGAATTGGATGCACTCGAGCGCCTTGCTGCAGTCGCACCGCACCACGAACTCGTTCAGCTCCTCGATCTGCAGCTGTCTGCTCGCGATGACGCCGAGCGGATCGGCGTGCCGGGGGCATCACCGGATGCTGTGTCAAAGGCGGCGCTCATGCGCGTCGCACAGGCCCGCCGCGCCATGCTTGTGACCTCCGCGCCGATCGTGCAGCACGCCTGCCGAACACTCGAGCGTTCCTTCACGATCATCGCTCGCCGCAACCAGCAGCAGGAGCGGGCGGGAGAGTAGCCGCCGCTCCTGTCAGGACGCTGCGGCTTTCGGTCGAGCCTCCGCCAACGCAATGAACCCCAGGCCTGAAAGCCTGGGGTTCACCTGACCGCGCAGTTGCGGGTTAGACGAGCGTCACCGCGTCGGCGATGCCGTCGCCGTCGGCGTCGGTCGCGATCTCGTCAACGTAGCCGTCACCGTCGGTGTCGGAGTAGACGGTCTCTGCGTAGCCGTCCTCGTCGCGGTCCATCGAAACCGTGTCGATGTAGCCGTCACCGTCGAGGTCCTCGCTCACCGTCTCCTGGTAGCCGTCGCCGTCCTCGTCGCTCGTGACGTAATCGGCGTAGCCGTCAGCGTTGGCGTCAACGAGCGTCTCCGAGTAGCTCACGCCGTCAGCCTGGAAGGTGTTCCAGTCGTCGATTGCGCCCTCGTTCAGGTCACCGTTGATCGTGTCTGCGAAGGGCGAGGTGGTGCCTGCGTCGACCGGCGAGTCGTTGTTTGAGTAGTAGTGGTTGAGCGTGCTGATCGAGTCGTAGCCATTGGTGTACGAGGTGTGGTCGTAGTAGTAGTCGTCGCCGCTCCACTCACCGTACGGGTCCCAGAGCGACTGGCCGCTGTAGTCGTCGTAGCCGTCCTCGTTGTAGTCCCAGAAGTACTCGTCCACGTAGCCGTCGCCGTCGGTGTCAACGTCCCAGGCGTCCACCCAGCCGTCGCCATCAAAGTCGTAGACGATCGTCTCGTCGTAGCCGTCGAAGTTGTTGTCCCAGGCTTCGCTCACGAAGGTGCTGCCGTTGCTCATCATGCGCTCACTTTCTTGTGGTCATCTTGCGCGGTCACTGATTGGATGCAGCGTCCGGCAAGAAAGTTCCGCGATGTGGAAAATTTTTTCAGCGGGACGTAAACGGGCGGGAAGATCGAGGCGAACGCGAGGATCTTTGGGGTCTGTTGGAGCCCGTCCAGTGGATGTGGCTCAACACGACGATGGGCCCGAGCCAAGGTGGCTCGGGCCCATCGGGGTCGACGGTGTGAGGCCTAAAAGGTGCCGCAGAAGTCGTCGTTCGTTTCGGTGAGGTCGTCCGTCGTGTCGTGGCCATGGTCGTGGCCGTCGTCTGCGAGGTCGGTCGACGGGTCGTTATCCCAGGCGTCGTCGATCGCCATGTCAGCGTCGTCGCCTTCGGCAAGCTCAAGGTCGTCACCGAAGATGTCGCCGAGCGTTTCGCTGATGCTGTCGAACATGCCGGTGATGCTCGAAGCGAACTCAGCGAGGAGGTCGCCGTTTGCGCCAGCCGGTGCGTCGTAGGCGTTGTTGAGCATGGCGTCCCAGCTTGCGTCGTCAAGCGTGGGGGCTTCGCCAAGGATCGAGGTTTCGCTGGATTCCTCACCGAACGTCGAGTCGAGTTCGGTGCTCTCGTCGCCCTCGTACTCGGCGGCGAAGGCAGCGTAGTCGGTCATATCGACTCCGTTCAGATGGGTAGTGGTGCGGGGTGGCCCCGCGAAATCAGACAACGGTTGGATGCAGGGGAGTGCCGAAATGTTCCCAACTCGTCCAAGTTTTCTTCTTCGGCGCGTCATCCTGCCGGATGGTGGTGCTCGAGCTTGAGGCTGATGCTGCGTGTTGCTTGGATGAAGTAGTGTTCGGGAGAACTCCCAAGGAGCTAGTGTGCAGAAGACCGAAGCAGAGCTGCTCGCGCTTGCGAAGCAAGGCGATCGTGCCGCCTTTAATGCGCTCGTGACACCGTACCGCGACCGCCTGTGGGCTGTGTGTCTTCGAACGACCCGCCACCGTGCTGACGCTGAGGACGCTCTGCAAGACTGCCTCATCGCCGCCTGGCAGAACCTCTCGAAGTTCCGCGGCGAATCGGGTGTCGGCACCTGGATGTTCCGTATCGCGTCGAACGCTTCGCTCGCAATCGTGCGTCGTCGCCGCGAAGTGCTTCCCGAAGAAGACTCGGTGTTCGAGAACGTGAACCCCTCGCGTGACCACGCGAACAAGGTCGCCGATCAGGACCGCGTTCAGCGTGCACTCAAGGTGCTGCCGGAAGACTTCCGCGTCGCGCTCGTGCTGCGTGAATACGGTGACTACTCGTATCAAGAGATTGCCGACTATCAGCAGGTGGGCGTGCAGACGGTGAAGAGTCGCTTGAACCGTGCTCGCACGATGCTGCAGCGCGAGCTTGGCTCGCTCGAAGGCTAAGATCTGTCCCTGGCCCATACTGCAGCCTCGGTTTGCGCCGGGGCTTTTTCGTGTCTCGAAGTTTGTTCGAGGATACCCGGGGCACAGTTTGCATGGCTACCACCAACGTCACCCTCGACTCGCTCGAGTCCTTCATCACCAGCGCCGACACCGTCCTCATCGACTTCTGGGCCCCGTGGTGCGGGCAGTGCCGCCAGTTCGGGCCCGTCTTCGAAGCAGCATCCGAGCGTCATCCTGAGATCGCCTTCGGCAAGGTCGACACGGATGCCGAGCAGCAGCTCTTCCTCATGCTCGCCGAACCCCGTCAATCCCCGAACCACATCAAGGAGTCACCATGTGTCGACGCGTTACCTGCCGGACCTGTGGCAAGGCCACCTGGGCCGGATGCGGCAACCACATTGAGTAGGCACTCGCTGGTGTGCCCCAGCTGGATCGCTGCCAGGGCCACGAGGAAGCCGCAAAGAAAGACCGCTTGGCGCCCCTATTCGGCCGCTAGGCCAGTCTGCTAGCTGAGGAGCTCGCCGAGCTCGAGCCAGCGTTCCTCGAGCGCGGCCTGGTCGTCGATGAGTGCGCCCCGTTCGTTGCCGAGCGCGGTGAGGCCCTCATAATCGGACTGGTCGTGCGTGGCGAGCTGTGCATCGAGCGCATCCAGCTGCCCCTGCAGCTTCTCGAGGCGTCGCTCAATCGCGGCAAGCTCCTTTTCTGCCTGGCGTCGCTCCGCACCCGACAGCTTCGGCTCAGCTGCAGCTGCGGCACTATTCGACTCGGTCGGGTGTGAGCGGTCCGAGCGTGCCGTGCCGCCTGCGGTGGCCTGATTGCGGAGGGCGAGGTACTCATCCACGCCGCCCGGCAGGTGCCGGAGCTGGCCGTTCCACACCGCGTACTGCTGATCGGTGACGCGCTCGAGCAAGTAGCGGTCGTGCGAGACGACGAGAAGGGTGCCCGGCCACGTGTCGAGAAGATCCTCCATCGCCGCGAGCATGTCGGTGTCGAGGTCATTCGTCGGCTCGTCGAGGATGAGCACATTCGGCTCGTCGAGCAGGATGAGTAAGAACTGCAGACGTCGACGCTGGCCGCCCGAAAGGTCCTTCACCGGCGTCGACAGCTGAGCCGAGGAGAAGCCGAGGCGCTCAAGAAGCTGCGACGGTGTGAGCTCCTTCCCGCCCGCAACATAGCTGCGCTTCTGCCGCGCAATGATGTCGCGCACGAGCTCATCTTCGTGCTCGTCAAGCTCTGCGAGCCGCTGCGACAGCGTCGCGATCTTCACCGTCTTGCCGTGCTTCACGCGGCCCGAGGTGGGCTCCAGCGCGCCCGAAATGAGCTTCAAGAGCGTCGACTTGCCGGCGCCATTCACGCCGAGGATGCCGGTGCGCTCGCCCGGAGCAATGCGCCACTCAATGTCGCGGAGCACCTCACGGTCGCCAAAGCTCACACCAGCATCGAGGAGGTCCACGACATCCTTGCCGAGTCGGGCCGTCGCCATCTGCGTGAGTTCGATGGGGTTGCGCACCGGCGGGACATCCTCGATGAGCTGATTCGCGGCCTCGATGCGGAACTTCGGCTTCGAGGTGCGAGCAGGCGCGCCGCGGCGCAGCCACGCGAGCTCCTTGCGCATGAGGTTCTGGCGCTTCGCTTCGGCAACAGCCGCCTGCCGGTCGCGTTCAACGCGCTGGAGAATGTACGCTGCGTAGCCGCCTTCGAAGGGCTCGAGGATACGGTCGTGCACCTCCCAGGTCGAAGTGCACACGGCATCCAGGAACCAGCGGTCGTGCGTGACGACGACAAGGCCACCAGCGTTCTTCGCCCAGCGGCGGTTGAGGTGCTCGGCAAGCCACGCGATCCCCTCCACGTCGAGGTGGTTCGTCGGCTCGTCGAGGAAGATGACATCCCACTCGCCGCTCAAGAGCCTCGCGAGGGCAACACGTCGCTGCTGGCCACCCGAGAGATCGCCCACGCGGGCATCCCAGTCGAGGTCGCCTGCAAGGCCGCGGATGATGTCGCGCACGTTCGCGTCGCCCGCCCACTCGTGCTCGAGGCGATCCCCGACGATGGTCTGCCCGACGGTGAGGTCCGGGTCAATCGAGTCGCCCTGGTCCAGCATCCCGATCGTGACGCCTCGGCGCACCGTCACCTGGCCGGAATCCGGCTCGAGGCGACCCGCGAGGAGCTTCAGCAGCGTGGACTTGCCGTCACCATTGCGGCCGACGATGCCGACGCGATCGCCCTCGTTGATGCCGATCGTGACGGATTCAAAGACGACACGGGTCGGGAATTCGAGGTGCAGCGCTTCGGCGCCAAGAAGATGAGCCACCCGACGAGGGTAGCCCCTCGCCATCCCGCACGGCGAAGCAGCGCCCGCCCAGAGGGGATGCTGACAGACGGTTACTCCCGCGTGAAACCGCGCAGCCGCTCAAGGTCGCGCCGCTCCCGCTTTGTCGGACGCCCAGCGCCCCGCTCGCGGATGATCGCGGCCGGGGCCTCGAGCGGGCTCGGCTTCGGCGGCGACTTGTCTTCGTAGGCGAGGGCAGCACGCGGCGCACCTACGCGCTTCGTGAGGAGCTCCCTCACGACATAGATACGGTCAAAGCCTTCGATACGGATGCGAACCTCGTCGCCGATGCGTACCCGGTCGGAGGCCTTCGCGCGATCACCACGAACGCGAACATGACCCGCCTTGCAGGCAGTCGTCGCCAGCGAGCGGGTCTTCACCGCTCGGATCGACCACAGCCACACGTCAACACGGACCGCGGCGCTCTGGCCGTCATCGCTCACGCCTGCGCGTGCTCCATCGTGATGAGCAGGTCTCGGAGCGCAGTCGAGAGCGTGTCGCGTTCGTCATCGCTGAGCTCCTCGAGCAGCTCACGCTCGGCGGCGACGAGCTTCGTCATGGCGGCATCCACGCGCTCGCGGCCCGCATCCGTCATCGTGACGATGACGCCGCGGCCGTCGCTCGGGTCTTCGCTGCGAGTGACGAGGCCGCGCTCGCTGAGGCGTGCGATGCGGTTCGTCATCGTGCCGCTCGAGACAAGGTTCGACTCGAGCAGACGCTTGGGAGAGAGGCTGTGCGGGGCGCCAGCACGGCGAAGCGCCGCGAGGACATCGAACTCCCAGAGCTCGAGGCCCGACTCCGAGAAGGCGCGCTTTCGGACGGTGTCGAGGCGCTTCGCGATGCGGGTGAGGCGCGAGAAGATACCGAGCGAGACGACATCCAGATCGGCACGCTCACGTGACCAGTCCGCGACAATGCTGTCGACGATGTCACCCGTGCCCTGTGGCGATGCGCTGCTCAAAGTCATACCCACCATTATTAAGCTTATCTCGCATGGTGCCCGCTCAGTGGCGATCTGGCAGACTGTCAGAGTTGATCCTCCTTGGTGTAACGGCAGCACGACGGCCTTTGGAGCCGTGAGGTCCAGGTTCGAATCCTGGGGGAGGAACGCTTGCATGACTGCACGCGGAGCTGCTCACCGTTCGGCAACCCCCGGAGGAACCGTGACCGATCCCCAACTCGCCGTCGTGATTCTGGCCGCAGGCCAGGGAACGCGCATGAAGAGCCGAACCCCGAAGGTGCTGCACCGCCTTGGCGGCGTGCCGCTCGTGGGCCACGTGCTCCACACCGCGCAAGAACTCGGTGCCCAGCACACCGTCACCGTTGTTCGTCACGAGCGTGAACGTGTTTCGGCTGCGATCATGGAGATGGCGCCGGAAACGATCATCGCCGAGCAGGATGACATCCCCGGCACCGGCCGCGCCATGGAAGCCGGTCTCGAAGCGCTCCCGAACGACTTCGAAGGCCAGATCGTCGTGCTCTCGGGCGACGTTCCGCTGCTCGACGCCGCCACGGTGGGGATGCTGCTGGACGCTCACCGCAGAAACCAGAACGAACTCACGCTCCTCTCGGCCTTCTACGACGATCCGACCGGTTTTGGTCGCGTGGTTCGCGACGACGCGGGCGCGTTCGACTCGATCGTCGAGCAGAAGGACGCGAGCGAAGAGCAGCGCAAGATCACCGAGATCAATTCGGGCGTGTACGTCTTCGACGCGGCTGCCGCACGTCGTGTGCTTCCCTCGCTCGGCACCGACAACGCCCAGGGCGAGAAGTACCTCACCGACGCTGCCCACGTCATCCGCGGCGAAGGTGGCCGCATCGAGGCGATCGGTATCGACGATACTTGGCTCGTGCAGGGCATCAACGACCGCGTCCAGCTCGGCGAAACCGCCCTCGAATACAACCGCCGCCTCATCCGCTTTTGGCAGCGACAGGGCGTCACGGTGCACGACCCCGCCTCAACGATCATCGAGCGCGGTGTCTCGATTGGCCAGGATGTCGAGCTCCTCCCGGGCACGCAGCTTCGTGGTGCCACGACCATCGCCGCGGGCGCCATCATCGGCCCCGACACGACGCTCGTCGACTGCGAGGTTGGTGAGGATGCCGTCGTGAAGCGCACCGACGCGACGCTCTCGGTCATCGGAGCCCGCGCCACGGTTGGCCCCTGGTCGTACCTGCGCCCGAACTCGATCGTTGGCGAGGACGGCAAGATCGGTACCTTCGTCGAGACGAAGAACTCCACGATCGGCAACGGCTCGAAGGTTCCGCACCTGAGCTACATCGGCGACACGACCGTCGGCGAAGGCTCGAACGTGGGCGCCGGCACGATTACCGCAAACTACGACGGCGTCAACAAGCATAAGACGACCGTTGGCAACCACGTCCGCACCGGCTCGCACAACGTGTTTGTTGCTCCGGTTACGATTGGAGACGGCGCGTACACGGGCGCTGGCACGACTGTCCGCAAGGACATTCCGGCCGGAGCGCTCGCGATCACCGTCGCACAGCAGCGAAACATCGAGGGGTGGGTCGTGGAGAACCGACCCGGCACGGCAGCGGCTGAGGCTGCGGCCCGAGCCGAGGAAGGCCACACCGACGCCGGAACGGGGAATCTTTCATGAGCGGCATCATTACCCACGGCGAGAAGCACCTCGTCCTTGTCTCGGGCCGCGCGCACCCTGAGCTTGCGAAGGCCATCGCCAAGGAACTTGGCACCGAGCTCGTCGACACTGAGCTGCGCACCTTCGCGAACGGTGAAATCTACGCCCGCTACGGCGAATCCGTCCGTGGTGCCGATGTCTTCGTGATCCAGTCGCACGGTGACCCGATCAACGAATGGCTCATGGAGCAGATCATCATGGTGGATGCGTTGAAGCGCGCCTCGGCGAAGCGCATCACCGTCGTCGCTCCCTGCTACCCGTACGCCCGTCAGGACAAGAAGGGCCGCGGCCGTGAGCCGATCTCGGCACGTCTTGTCGCCGACCTCTTCAAGGCCGCCGGCGCCGACCGCATCATGTCGGTCGACCTGCACGCCTCGCAGATCCAGGGCTTCTTTGACGGCCCTGTTGACCACCTCTTCGCGATGCCGGTGCTTCTCAAGCACTTCCGCGAGAACCTCCACGCCGACAACCTCACGATCGTCTCGCCCGACATGGGCCGCGTGCGTGTTGCCGACCACTGGAGCGACCAGCTCAACGCCCCGCTCGCGATCATTCACAAGCGTCGCGACCCGAAGGTGGCGAACCAGGTCACGGTGCACGACATCGTTGGTACCGTCGAGGGACGCACCTGCCTCATCGTGGACGACCTCATCGACACTGGCGGCACGATCGTCAAGGCCGCCGAGGCCCTCAAGAAGCACGGCGCCGAGAAGGTCGTCGTGGGTGCCACCCACGCAGTGTTCTCGCACCCGGCTGCGGAGCGTCTCAACTGCGACTTCATCGACGAGGTGGTCGTGACCGACACGCTTCTCATCCCCGAGGAGAAACGCTTCGAAAAGCTCACGGTGCTCCCGATCGCACCGCTGCTCGCGCGTGCCATCCACGAGGTCTTCGAGGACGGCTCCGTCACGAGCATGTTCGACGGCGCCGCCTAAGCCCGCGCCTCCCTTTTCGCTCAGGTCGCAGTTTCGACCTTAGGTTTCGCGACCTGAGGTCGAAACTGCGACCTGAGCTGCATGTGCGGGGCCAGGTTGTGGATAACTCGGAGGAGAAGTCGCGTCGTTTGGTTACGGTGCGGGCATGACTGAGCCGAGGTCCGCCATCCCGTCCACGCTCCCCGTGCACTTTTCCGCACGAGAGGGGGAAGCCGCTGGTAACTCGCGGGGCCGACTTCGGGGTCGAGATCTCGCATCGCCGTATCGTGGCGTTCGCTCCGTCAACATCCCGACTACCTCGCGCGAACGAGTCGAGGCCTTCGCGCCTCGACTGCGGCCAGGTCAATTCCTGAGCCACTTCAGCGCCGCCACGTTGTGGGGCCTGCCGACCCCGCGCCGCTTTGAGGACAGGCGTGAAATTGATGTGTCGGTTGCGGGACGCAGGCAAACGCCGCCGCGCGCGGTTGGTGTGTTTGGGCATCGGATGCCGCCAGATTGTCTTCCCGTACTGCTCGACGGTATCCCGGTGACCACGCCGATAGACACGTGGCTTGGGCTCGCCCGGTGGCTCGATATCGATGAACTCATCGTGCTGGGGGATGCTGTCGTGAGCACAATGGAGTGGTATCCAGGCCGTCACGCGGAACTTGTCCCGAGTCATCTCGGTCAGCTCCGTGACGCAGTGTTTCGGATGCGGCGAGTTGGTGGGCCTCGACTTCGCGCGGCGCTTGATGACATCCGTGACCGAAGTGGGTCGCCGATGGAGTCTCGAGCCCGACTTGAGCTGGTGCGAGGCGGTTTGCCGGAACCTGACCTCAACCACCCCGTCGTTGACCTCTACGGGCGGCAGCTCGGCATCTCCGATTTCGTCTACGAACGTGCTCTGGTCGCTCTCGAATACGAGGGGGACGTGCACAGGAGCGACCCGCGCCAGTGGCGGAAAGACATTTCGCGTCGGGAGCGATACGAGGCTGCCGGGTGGAAGCTCGTCCGCTTCACGATCCACGACCTCGACCCCAACCCGCAACCGTTCATCAACCTCGTCGCGCGCACCCTGCGAACCCGCGAATGCTGACCCGCTCGTTCCGGTCGCAGTTTCGACCCTAGGTTTCGCGACCTAGGGTCGAAACTGCGACCTGAACAGGGAGAGGTGGAGGTGTCGGAACGTGCGCGCCTGAGGGCTAGGCGTGGGCGGCGTCGCGGTCGGTTTGCGGGGCCGGGGTTGCCGGGGCAGGGGCTGCCACCTCCGGCTGCTTCGGTGCGACGTCCACGCGGCGCTCGACGCGGTCGCCGGACCAGTCCGTGTGGAACACGCCCTCGCGGTCGATGCGGCGGTAGGTGTGCGCGCCGAAAAAGTCGCGCTGTCCCTGGATGAGGGCGGCCGGGAGGCGGTCCGCGGCGAGCGAGTCGTAGTACGAGAGCGAAGCGCTGAACGCGGGTGCCGGGACGCCGGAGAGCGCCGCCGTGGCAACGACGCGACGCCATGCATCCGCGCCCTCGGCAACCTCACCCGCGAAGAACGGGTCGGCAAGCAGCGATTTCAGCTCGGGGTTCCGGCCGTACGCCTCCGCAATACGGCCAAGGAACACGGCACGGATGATGCAGCCTGCGCGCCAGATCTTTGCGATCTCGCCCGGGTTGAGCTCCCAGCCGTGCTCGCGGCCACCAGCAAGAATCGCGTCAAAACCCTGCGCGTAGGCAACGACCTTGGACGCGTAGAGCGCCTTGCGGACATCCTCAACGAAGCGCTCATCCACCTGCTGCGGTTCCGGACGAGAGGCCACCGTCGGGCGGACCGCCTCACGCTGCTCCGGGTGCGAGGAGACACCGCGCGCGAAGACAGCCTCGGCGATCCCTGAGACGGGAGCGCCGAGGGAGAGCGCCGACTGCACCGTCCACGTGCCGGTGCCCTTCTGCCCGGCCTGGTCGAGGACGACATCCACAAACGGCTTGCCCGTCTCGGCATCCACCTGACGCAGCACCTCAGCCGTGATCTCAATGAGGTACGACGAGAGCGGCCCCTGGTTCCACTCGCTGAACACCTCAGCGATCTGGGCCGGCTCGAGGCCACCCACGCGGCGCAGCAGGTCGTACGCCTCACCAATGAGCTGCATGTCGGCGTACTCGATGCCGTTGTGGATCATCTTCACGAAGTGACCGGCGCCGTCGGTGCCCACGTGCGTCACGCACGGCTCGCCATCCTCGGGGGCGCGTGCGGCGATCGTCTTGAGGATCGGGCCCAGCGTCTCGTACGACTCGGCCGAGCCGCCCGGCATGATGCTCGGGCCCTTGAGCGCGCCCTCCTCACCACCGGAGATGCCGGCGCCGACGAAGTGGAAGCCACGCTCACGAACCGTGGCCTCGCGGCGAATCGTGTCGGTGAAGAGCGCGTTGCCGCCGTCGACGATGATGTCGCCCGGCTCAAACACCTCGCAGAGACCGTCGATGACCGCATCCGTTGCCTTGCCAGCCTGCACCATGATGATCGCGGTGCGGGGGCGCTGGAGGGATGCCGCAAACTCCTGCATCGACGTGGCGGGAATGAAACCTGCCTCAGGGTGCTCGTTCACGAGCGCTTCGGTGCGCTCGGGGGAGCGGTTGTAGACCGCGACAGTGTTGCCCTCGCGGCTGGCAAGATTCCGGGCGAGATTCGACCCCATCACGGCGAGACCAACGACGCCAATGTTGGCGCGGGGTTCGGAGGAAGAGGCCTGGACGGAGTCGGTCATGAGCTGCCTTTCGATCGCTACCACTCACGCTAGCCGACCGGTGGCAGCATCGCGCACGTCCACTCGCCCGCAGGATGGAGCTGGCATCCGCTGCGGGGGAGAGATCGGTGGACTTGTCACCGGCATCCAGGGATTGGTGGATACGCTGACCGCTCGAGCACGCGCCAGAGAGCGCCGGTGAGAATGCGGAAGGAGACCTCGTGCCGTCGAGTGATAATGCCACGCGCCCGTACGATTTCAACGACTACGACGCGACCGCGAATGATGCCCTCGCAACCGACGAGCTCGAGCTCCCTCGGTCTTCCCGCCAGCCCTTCGCGCGCACTCGCGCTCTGCCCGCGTATTCGGAGGAGCCGACGCAGCGGTTCGAGCGGACAGAGCGCTTCGCGGCCACGCAGCGCTTCGAGCCCGCTCCCGCGCCTGCGCCCCGTCAGCGGGTCGCAGCAGCACCCGCAGCGCAGCCTGTTGTTCCCGCCCCAGCGGCCCCCGTCGCAGCGCCGTATCACCCTGCTGCGGCTGCCGCCGCCTACCGTGCCCCGAGCCTCGACGCGGGGCCGGACGCCCTCGCACGACTCGGCTCGATCCTCGTGTGCGCCGTCCTCATGGGCGTCGCGTGCGTCCTGCTCTTCCTCGGCGTGACGGGCGCGCTCGCGAGCGCCGCGGGCGTCGTCTCGGGCCAAGCCTTCGACCCGGCAATCACCGTGTGGACCTTTGCGGGCGCCGTCCTCACGACCTTCCTCGCCATGCTCACCGCACGCTGGTCCGGGATGGGCGTGGGGCTCGTAGGCCTCGCCCTGCTCACCGCGGGCGTGCTCACGATCGTGTTCCCGAACGCTGCGATGGATCTTCTCGAGCAGCAGGTGGCCACCCCGCAAGACCCGACAGGGGGGCTTCTTGGCGGCATCATTGACGACACGATGCGCACCGTGCTGCAGTCCGTGAGCGCCGTGCTCGGTGGCGTCGCGCTGCTCCTTGGCTCGCTGTTCTTTGGCGCGGGTCTCGCCGTCCACGGTGCGCGTGGGGCGGGCTGGCGCCGCGGCATCGGTCGGTACTAGGCGCAGTTCTCGGCATCCACCGGCTCCACAGGGGGGTTCGGGCGGCTGCAAGCCGGCATCCTCCCGACATGCGCCGAGGGCGCTCATGCACAGCTGCATGAGCGCCCTCAACGTGCCATCGGCCTAGTCCTCGACGATGCAGGGCACGGTTCGGCCGTTCGGGCCGTCCACGAGCCCGTGGGTGTGCCCACCGAAGCCGGGGAAGAGGCGCTCAAGCTCCTCTTCCTGCTTGAGGTAGTTCACGACGTGCGCGCCAATGCGCTCACCCGGTACGACAAGCGGGATGCCCGGCGGGTAGGGGGTGAGGAGCACCGAAGTAATGCGGCCCGCAAGCTCATCCACGGGGACGTTTTCAACCTTGCCGGTTGTCATCGTGTTCCACGCCTGGCCCGGGAGGAGTGCCATCTCCGGCTCGCGCAGGTAGATGTCGGTCGAGAGGTTCGCGTAGTCGCGTTCGCGGTAGGCGGCGTGCAGCTTCGCGGCGAGATCGGCGATCCCTTCCTGGGCGTACTGTGGTCGGCTCGCGGCAAAGCGTGGCATGCAGTCTTCGAGGGGGATGTTCGCGTCGATCGCGTGCTTGAAGCGGTGGAGCTCAGCGATGAGTGAGTTCCAGCGTCCCTTCGTGACACCGATCGTGAAGAGGAGGAAAAGCGAGTAGAGACCGGTCTTTTCGACGACGACACCGTGCTCGGCGAGGTACGCGGTGAGGAGCGGGCCAGGGATGCCGAATTCTTCAAACTCGCCGTTGACGGTGAGGCCGGGCGTCGTGAGGGTGACCTTGAGCGGGTCGAGCATTGTGAAGCCGTCGTCGACATTGTGGAAGCCGTGCCAGGCTGCGCCCGGTGTGAGCGACCACTCGGCGCGGTCGGGGAGGCCGTCGTGCGGCCCGGATTCGGGGCCCCACACGCCAAACCACCACTGGTCTTGGCGCGTGAGCTCGGCCTGGATACGACCCATCGCGCGGCGGAATTCGACGGCCTCGAGCAGGGCGTCTCCGACGAGCGCCTCACCACCTGGGCCGGCCATCATTTCGGCCGAGACATCGCAGCTCGCGATGATCGCGTACTGCGGGCTCGTCGAGGTGTGCATGAGGAATGCCTCGTTGAAGATGCTCTCGCGGAAGGTGGGGTCTTCGGCATCCCGAAGGAGAATCTGGCTCGCTTGCGAGAGCCCAGCGAGCAGCTTGTGTGTGGACTGGCTCGCGTAGACGGGTGAGCGCATCGTGCGCTTCGAGTCCTGTTCGATCGCGTGCATGTCGCGGTAGAACTCGTGGAAGGCGGCGTGCGGCAGCCACGCTTCGTCGAAGTGGAGGGCACCAACTTCCCCGTCGAGCATCTCGCGGATCTCGGCGGCGTTGTAGACGATGCCGTCATAGGTGGACTGCGTGATGCACATGAGGCGCGGCTTCACCGACTTGTCGGTGATGAACGGGTTCGCGTCGATCTTCGTCTGAATCGATTCACGGCTGAACTCGCTGCGAGGGATGGGGCCGATGATTCCGGCCCGGTTCCGCGTCGGGTTGAGATAGATCGGGATCGCGCCGGTGATCATGATCGCGTGGAGGATCGACTTGTGGCAGTTGCGGTCGACGAGGACGACGTCCCCTTCCGCCACGATCGAGTTCCAGATGATCTTGTTCGAGGTTGAGGTGCCGTTCGTCACGAAGAAGAGACGGTCGGCGCCGAAGGTGCGGGCTGCGCGGCGCTCCGACTCTGCGACCGGGCCTGAGTGGCCGAGCAGCTGGCCGAGGTCTTCGACCGAGCTGCAGACGTCGGCGCGCAGCATCGGCTCGCCGAAGAAGTCGTGGAAGATCGAGCCGACCGGGGACTTCAGGAAGGCGGTACCGCCGTTGTGGCCTGGGCAATGCCAGGAGTAGGCGGCGTCGTTCGCGTACTTCATCAGCGCGCGGAAGAACGGCGGCGTGAGCGTTTCGAGGTGCTCGCGCGCCTGCCGCTCGATCGTGCGGGCGACGAAGTCCGGGGTGTCCTCGTAGGCGTTGATGACGCCCTCGATCTCGGCGAGCACATCGTCCGGCAGACGGCGGGCGGTGAGCAGCTCGCCAAAGAGGTAGATCGGGACATACGGGTTCTTCGCGCGGACGCTCTGGACAAGCTCAGCGAGCTCGTCGAGGCGGTCGTCGGCCGCCGTGCCGGGTGCGAGGTCGCGCTGCGGGATGACGAAGACGATTGTGGAGGACTGGATGAACAGGCGGCTCGAGCCCTGAATCGCGCTCGGCGTATCGAGATGTTCCGTGGGAGTCCCATGTCGTTCCAGCGCCTCAACGAGCGAACGCACCGCGGCAGAGAGTGCTGCGGAAGTGCGGGATCGATCTTCGATGATGGAGACCGGGAACGTCAGGGTCATGTGAACTCCTTTGAGCGAGGCTTCATTGCGTCGACCTTCCTATTATTGCCGAATTTGCACCGGTGGGGAATGTTGTTTGGAGACACAGGCCGATAGGGTGAGGGGCGATTGCGGGTGATCATCGATGCTCACCCCTCGACCACGTTGTAAAGAATGGATTCGAATTGAGCGCAGACGCCGAAAAGGTTTCCCTCGATCCGAACATGACGATTGCCATTCAAGTTGCGCAGCTTGAAGATTCATTGCCGCCGACGGGCCGAAGGATTGCGGCGGCGTTGCAAGAGAATTATCCGGCGGCGGGATTGGACACCGTTGCGAGCCTTGCTCGAGACGCTGGTGTGAGCTCACCGAGCGTCGTTCGATTTGTGTCGCAGCTCGGATTTCACAGCTTTCGCGAGTTCCAGGAAGCACTGCGCGATGAACTCGGCGGTCGAGACGCGTCGGCGCTCAGCCAGGCGCGCGCCGTGTCGAAGCGTCCGCACGACCGACTTGACGGTCACCGTGAGCACCTCGCCGAGGGCGTCCATCTCACGCTGAGCGACGGAAACCGGGCGGCCTTCGAACGGGCCGTTGACCTGCTCACCGCCGCCCGCACGGTGATCGCGCTCGGTGGTGACTACTCGCGTGTGGCCGCCGATCACGCGGTCGCGGAACTGTGCCCGCTCCGGGCCAATGTCCGGCCCCTTCCCGAAACTGCGTTGCGCATTGCTGCTGAGCTTGCGGACGCGCGCGCGGATGACTGCTGGCTCGTACTCGATTTTCGGCGCTATGACGGTCGGACGTTGCGCATCGCCGAGGCAGCCCGCGCTCGCGGCGTCAAAATTCTCCTCATCACGGACCGTTGGCGTTCGCCGATCGAAGCGTTCAGCGAGAGCACTCTCGTTGCCCGTGTCGAAACAGCTGGTGCCTCCGACACGCTCGTCCCCGCGATGGCACTCGTCGAAGCCCTTTCGGACGCCGTCGAGCATCAGATCGGTGCGCCAGCGCTCGAGCGCCTCGAGGTCATCGATCCACTCCGCCAGCGCATCGGCCCGCGCTAGCTCAGATTCACTCCGCGTCCGTCATCCCGGCAAGCCGCTCGGCGGCGGCCAGGTAGCCGCAGACGAGCGTCCGCGCGACGCGGTCGACCGCCTCCTCGTCGGGCAGGAAGTGCGGGTCGTGCAATGAGTGGGCAGGATGCTCCGACACGGAGTCCACGCCGACGAAGCACATGACCGACGGCACCTGCTGGCCAAAGAACGAGAAGTCATCCGCCCCAAGCGAGCGCATGGTGTGAGCGATCTCGAGCCCGACGGAGGGCAAGCGTGCATCCAACATGGCCACGAGTTCGGGGGCGTTTGAGAGCACCGGTTCACCGTGACTCCACGTCACCTCCGCCGTCACGCCGAAAGACTCCGCCGTGTGCTCGACGTAGCGTCGAACCGCCGCTTCGAGACGGGCATCGTCGCCATCGCCCATCGACCGCACCATCGCGGCAAGGCTGCCCTCCGCGGGCAGCACGTTCGCCGCACCTTCGCCGACCGAGATTGAGCCGACGCTGATGAGGGCCGGTTGCATGGGATTCGTCGTCCGCCGCACCACCTCCGCGAGCCCAACCACGAGTTGAGCGACGGCGTGGGCGACGTCGTTGCCCTGATGCGGGTACGCGCCGTGGCCGCCCTGCCCGCGCACCGTGATGCGCAGCTCTGATGACGCGGCGTTGACGGCACCCGCGCCGGTGGAGACCGCGCCGCGAGCAACCGAGGGGTGCACATGGGCACCGATCACGTGCCGAACATCGTCCCGTTCGAGGGTGCCAGCCGCACACATGTCCTGAGCACCTGAGGGGTACGTTTCTTCGCGCGGCTGGAAGAGGCCGACCAGCCCAAAGGGAAGATCGAGTGTCCGCGCCGCACGAAGCACCGCCGTGAGCGCGGCCATGTGCACATCGTGACCGCAGGCGTGCATCGCGCCGTTGTCGGCTGCCCACTCGACACCCGTGCGTTCGGTCACGGGCAAGGCATCGAGTTCCGCCCGAAGCGCAATGCTCGGCCCCGAATCTGGGCCGATCCGGGCAAACCCGCCGGTGTCAGCGACGGGGGTCAGTGGCAACTCGAGTCGCTCGGCGACGTGCTCCCGTGTCGCGAGTTCGTCGCCGGAAACCCCGGGATTCGCGTGGATGAACCTGCGGAAAGCTCGCGCTCCCTCCAGCTCAGCATCCAGCGCGGCGTGCCAGGTTTTTGCGAGGTGCTCGAGCGAGGCGAGTGTCATGGCATTCATCGTGGTGTGGGTCCTCTGCCGTCAGTGAGTTGGTAGGCGCGGATGGCGTTGTGCCACGCGATGTCCTCCGCGATGCGGTGACAGTCGTCGAGCGGCCAGTCTTCGTGCTCATGGAAGTCCTGCAAGGTACGCGCGAGGCCACGCCGGAACAGCGTCGTGCCAAGGAGATACAGCTCGGCCGCCCCGAACGCATCCGTCGAGAAGAGCACCTTCGAGAACGGCGTGAGCTCGAGCGATTCCGCGATGATGGCGGATGACCTCGCGCCCGTGTAGTTGATCGCAAGCCCGACATCGCAGTAGACGTGCGGGAAGACATCCGCGAGATAACCCGCTTCGCGGTGGAACGGGTAGCAGTGCAGCAGCATGAACCGAGCCCCGGACGACGCCGTCTCGCGCAGCAGCGTGCTCAGCAGCAGCGGATTGCAGCGGTGCAGATCGACGTCGTCATCCCCGTACCCGATGTGGAGCTGGATGGCCGTCTGGTGGTCGATGGCCCACCACAGCAGCATCCGGATGATCGTTGCATCGGTGAGACGGGGGAGCGCATCGCCCTGAATGGTGCCGAGCCACCGTTCGAGCGCGGTGACGGCCTCGGCGCTGCTAGGCCGAGATGAGTTGAAGTCAAGTCCGATCCGGTAGGCCGCGATCGACTTCACGCCGATGGCACCTGCAAGGCGGCTGCGGAGGTGCTCATCGAGTGCAGCGAGGAATGCAGCTCCGTCCCGCCCACCGCCGTCAGCGACGAAGCGCTGGGCAAGACGTTCCGTTTCTCGTTCCAGTCGAATGATTTCGAGCCAGTCTGCTTCGCAGCTCGTGGCCATGTCATCAGGCGAAAAGGCGTCCTCAGGTTCGATCCCCGTTTCGAGCCCGAGGGCGGCAATGCCAGATGCCGCGAGCAGTCGTCTGCTCGCCTCCCGGCCACCAAGCTCCTGGCGTCTGGCCACGTAGGCATCGGCGCTCGCAAACGGCTCAAGCCCCAAGACGGGCGCGCACCAGCGGCGCACGCTCATGCCGACTTGCGTGTGGAAGCGATCCACTCCTGGCGGGATCGTTGACGCCTCCGTGATGAGAAGCTCCAGCTCGCGTCGATCAAGATCCGCTGCCGTGACGCTGTGGCAGTGGTGATCGAAAAGGCGCAGTTCGCTGAGATCGATCTGCTTAGTAGACATGTGTGTACACCTCGCACTGTTCAGCCAACGGACGTCCCTTCAAGAAGACCGCCTCGTCATGCTTCACCGCGGCGAAGGTTGCCAGGAATGCGGGGTCAAGCCACTCGCGCACCGTCTCGCTCTCGGAAAGACGCTCAAGCGCCTCCTCGAGGCTTTCGGGCAGCTTCGGGAGCCCAGCGTGCTTGCCCTCCACATCGAGTTCACCCTCGACGAGCATCGCGGGGGAGAGGTTCTCTTCGATGCCGCGTAGGCCTGCGCGAAGGAGGAGACCAAGCAGAAGCCACGGGTTCGCGCCGATATCCGAGCCACGGAACTCGAAGTGCAGCTGCGGCGCGGGGTCCTTGCCGTTGATTTCATTCGTCGGGCACACACGGATGAGCGCCTCACGGTTCTGCACGCCGAGGAAGGCGCGCGCCGTTGACCAGTTGTGAGGACGGAGGCGCTCGTAGCTCGTGACGAGCGGCGCAAACATGGCGGTGAACTCGGGCGCGTACTTCACGATGCCAGCGGCGAACTGCGCGCCGAACTCAGAAAGTCGGCCCGGGCGATCAGCGTCGTAGCAGAGCGGGTTCCCGTCGAGATCGCTGAGGCCGACGTGGACGTGCACACCGTTGCCGCTGCCGCCCGGGGCGACGATCGGCGCGAAGGAGACGCTGCGGTCGTGGGCGGCGAACAGTGCATAGACGATGTCGCGCACGAGCACCGCGCGGTCGGCAGCCGAGACAGGATCGCTCGGGCGGTAGGTGACTTCAAACTGGTGCCGACCGTATTCCGGCAGCCACGTCTCAGGCTCGACGCCGGCACGTGAGAGCACCGTCATGAGCTGACTGCCGAGCGGCTCCATCTTGCGGAACTCGTGCAGCGAGAAGGGGTGGTGTTCGCCACCAGCCGAGAGGTCGACGAACTCATGCTCGAAGGCGCACTTGGCTTGAATGCCGTGCTCCTCGAGGCGCTTCACCGCATCGCGAAGAAACGTACGCGGGCATGAGGACCACGGCGTGCCATCCGTTTCCACAAGATTTGCGAAGATGAGCGTGAGTGGCGGCTGACCGGGGATGCCGTCGATGCGGGTTCGAGACTCGAGGTCGGGCAGAAGGCGCAGATCGCCGTGCGAGCCGAAGGGGATGTCGTCCACGATGTGGCCGAGCGGACCAATGCCGAGGTTCGCGGGCACCCAACCGAGCGAGGTGTCGCTCGTGAACTCGGCAAGCCGGAGGGAACGGCCCTTGGTGCGAGCGGCGATATCGCTCGTGGCGACGAAGATGAGTTCGTCGAGTTCGGTGTCAGAAATGTTGGTCGAACGCTGATTCATGATTAGTCCAAATCCTCTGCGGTGAGGCGATTACCGACCTGTTCGGCAAGCTTCGGGCGGAACATGATGATGAGGAAACCAAGTAGGCACCAGGCTCCCGAAATCCACGGGAAATAGGTGTACGGCTCAACCTGATCCGTAATCTGCACGACATACACAATGACGAGATATGCGATCGCGCCAATTGGCAAAATCAATTCGTGCTTACCTATTCCGGACTTCGGTGAACGCGTGTACTTGATGACGCCAACTGCTGACATGGCGTAAGCAACAACCATGCAGAGCGTGCCGATCGTGGCGTACCAGTAGTAGACATCCACGCTCGAGGCGCCCGCGAGGGCGAGTCCAACGGCAAGCACCAACGTGATGGCCACCGAGGTGAGCACGCTCGGAATCGGGACACCAGTGTGCGGGTGCTGCTCGCTGAGCTTGCGGTGGCCAAAACCATCGCGAGCGAGTGCAAAGAGCAGACGGGATGCGGCAGTGATGGAGCTCAGAAGCGCTGCGAAGGCAACACCGAAGGCGATCACCGACAGGAGCACGGAGTACCAGCCGCCGATGTACGTCGTCGCGAGTTCGGTGAGGGTCGAGGACGCTCCAGCGAACGCAGCGACGCCAGCCTCATCCGTGCCGTAGCCGATGGTCTGCGCGTACATGACGAAGGTGTAGACGAGGCCGCCGATGACAACGGCGAGCAGGAGCGCGCGCGGGACGACGCGCTTGGGCTCGTTCGTCTCCTCGCTGAGGGAGGTACCCGACTCGAAGCCTGCCCAGGAGAGGAAACCGAAGACTGAGGCTGTCATGAGTAGTGCTGGGCTGTTGTCGCCGGGCAAGAGGGGCGTGACATCGAGTCCGGTGCTGACCGGAGCATCGCCGCTCGCGACTCGGGCGATGATGACGACCGCGAGTACGAGCATTGCGGCGATGCCGATGAACCCGACGATGAGCAGTGCTCGCGCGGTGATCTTCGATTCGTGGATGGTGAGGGTAAGCGCGCCTGCCAAGACGACCGTCATGACGGCAATCGGTGCCCACTCGGCGAGCTGCCATCCGAGCTCAGCCGCCATGGCATCGAAGAAGATGGCACATGCGCCGGCGATGCATGCGGCAAGAAAGACGTACGTGCCGAGCAGTGCAAAACCGCCGAAGAATCCCGCTCGCGGGCCGAGCGTGGAACCTGCGAGGGCATAGACGGAGCCTGCGTGGTCGATGCGTCGGGTGAGCTTCACGAAGCTGTACGCGACGAGGAGTGTCCCGAAGAACGAGAGCGCGAAGGTGAAAGGAACTGCAGAACCGACGAGGCCAGCAATGCCGATGCCATTGAGTGACATCGCCATCACGGGAGCCATGAAACCGAGCGATACGGCTGCGACTTCCCAGGTGTGTAGGGATCGTTGCGGTCGGACTGCGGGGGAGCGTGTCAGCTGCTCAGCGGCAGCCGAAGATTGTGGTGCTGTAGCGAGTGATGTTGGCGCCTTTGCCATCGATCCTCCTCAGGAGCGCTCGGGGCGGCCATCGACCCGAGTGAAACAAATGTTACATGAGGTGCAATCTGTAACAAATGTGTCACCCCTGAGGGTGCGTTCGACCCTGCTAGTTCGCCTGGCGCACGGCCTCGGCCACGCGCTCAAACATGGCGCGATCGAACTGCGCGCCCTCGCGGCGAACGCCGTTCGGGTCCACGCGCAAGATGCGGTTCACTCGCACTTCGCTCGGGCGGCCCTGGCGATCCCACGGCCCCGAACCGACGTCGAGCCACTGGCGACCTGCGCGAGCCTCCTGTGCAGCATCCCGGTCGTGGTCCTTGCTCGTGAGGGGAAGGCCCAGAAGCCACTCGCCATCGTGGCCAATTAGGAGCACGGGGCGGTCCTTGCCCTGCGAGTAATCCTCTTCAAAAGGAACCCAGGTCCACACCACTTCGCCGGGATCGGGCTGCCCGTCGCGGTTCGGCTGGTACACCATGTCTGGGATGCCGCGGAAATCGCCCGGATAGCCCGCGACAGGCGATGGCTGCGGAGCTGTGTCCCGTCCGCGGGGTGCCGAGTTCTTGCGCGGTGTCGAACTCTGGTGGGGGCGTGCGGGGGAGTCGTTCCGCTGGCTGCCAGATGCGCGGTTGTTGAGCTGCTTCGTGACCTCCTTGATGAGGGACGGAGCAACGGCGCGGGCGAGGCGGGACCAAAACGACATGGCGATGACACTAGCGATCCGCGCCGTGAACAGCTTGAGCTGGCACAGGACACGCGCTGTTGCTCCGGACAACAAGCAGGTAGAGTGGGCAGCTGAACTTCGGCGAGGGGCACACCGTGTGCCCGTGATCGACGCGGTAAACAGGGTTCGGCGAACCATCTCCGTTCTCCTCCACGCGATCAGTTCGAGTTGAGAAGGAGACACCAATGTCCGACACCCAGAAGCTTGCCGCCACCGAACGCACCGAATTCGGTAAGGGCGCAGCCCGCAAGATCCGTGCCAAGCACATGATCCCCGCCGTCCTCTACGGCCACGGCACGGAGCCCCGCCACCTCACCCTCCCGGGCCACGAGACCATGCTTCTCGTTCGCCAGTCGAACGCCATCGTTGAGCTCGAGGTCGAAGGCGGCGAGAACGCCCTCGCACTCGTGAAGGACGTCCAGCGCGACCCGGTGCGCCAGGTCATCGAGCACGTCGACCTCGTCATCATCAAGCGTGGCGAGCGCGTTGAGGTTGAAGTTCCGGTCCAGCTCGAGGGCGAGCCCTTCTCGGGCATGCAGGCCATGCAGGACGCGACCACCATCCTCGTCTCGGCTGAAGCCATGCACATCCCGGACGCCATCACCGTTTCGGTCGAGGGCCTCGAAGAGGGCGCCGTCATCCACGCCACCGACGTGAAGCTCCCCAAGGGCGTCAAGCTCGTCGACGAGGAGACTGAGATCATCGTTGTCACCATCCAGGCCCCGCAGAAGCAGGACCTCGGTGACGAGTCGGTCCAGGAAGCTCAGGCTGAGGAGTCCGTTGAGGCTGCTGAGTCCAAGACCGAGGCCGCCGAGTAGTCCCGCGTCACTCACGACACCACCTCACGAAGGCGTCCAGGCATCCGCTTGGGCGCCTTCGTCGTGTGCAGGGCCCACAGCCGGTAGCGTGGGCATGCGAAGACGCGGGAGGATGACAGTGAACGACACGTGGCTTGTAGCGGGTCTCGGGAACCCGGGTGAGCGGTATGAAGCCACCCGCCACAACATCGGCCAAATGGTGACCGATGAACTTGCCCGCCGCATCGGTGCCTCATTCAAGCGTCACACGAAGGCGAACGCCCGCACCGCCGAAGGGCGCATCGCACCTGGCGCACCGAAGCTCGTCCTCGCCAAGCCGAACACCTACATGAACACCTCCGGCGGGCCGATCGCGCAGTTGCGCGCCTACTACGACCTCCCGGTCGAGCGCATCATCGTCATCCACGACGAACTCGACATCGACTTCGATACGATCAAGCTCAAGCAGGGCGGCGGCCACGGCGGCCACAACGGCCTGCGTGACACAGCAAAGGCCCTCGGTACCCCCGACTATCTGCGGGTTCGCGTCGGGATCGGGCGGCCCCCGGGACGGCAGGACCCGGCCGACTTCGTGCTCGGCACCTTCTCGAAGCAGGAACGGGAAACCCTCCCGATGCTCATCTCAGAAGCTGCCGATGCGGTCGAACTCATCGTCCGGGACGGCCTCACCGCAGCGCAGAACACGGTGCACGCCCGCGCGTAGATGGCCCGCTTGCAGGCCCTGCTCGCCTAGCCTTGGGGCATGCGCGCAGTAGTGACCCGTTGCACCGAAGCAGAAGTCGTTGTTGAAGGCGAGGTCGTCGGTCGCCTTCCCGAGCCCGGCCTCATGGCGCTCATTGGCGTCACCCACGATGACGACGCGAAAGAAGCCGCGAAGATCGCACGCAAGATTTCCGGGCTTCGGATCCTCGACGGCGAAGTTTCTGCGACGGATGCTGGTGCGCCCATCCTCGTCGTGAGCCAGTTCACGCTCTATGGGGATGCCCGGAAGGGACGGCGTCCGTCCTGGTCGAAGGCGAGCCCTCGCGAGCACTCCGAACCGCTCGTCGAGACGCTCGTCGAGTTGCTGCGCGCTGAGGGGCTGCATGTTGAGACCGGCCAGTTCGGGGCGATGATGCGGGTGCGTTCCGTGAACGATGGGCCGTTCACGGTGCTGCTGGATTCTTCCGAACTCGCCTAGCTCCGGACTGACCAAATTTGGGAATATAGCTGCTATCCGCTCCCACAGGCGGGATGGGCGCTATATTCCCAAATCTGGTCACACGCGTGGTCTGCGTAGACTCTCGGGGTGAGTATTCAGGCGCTTGTCTCCGTTCTTCGTGGCTCTGAACGCTTCTCGGATGCGCTCTCGAGCGCCGAGCGAAGCGCCGACTTGACGCTCATCGACGGCATGCGCGGGCCGCTCATCGCCGGACTCCTCGCTGAACGGCCAGCTGAGGCGCGCTGCCTCGCCGCCATCACCGCGACGAGTCGAGAAGCCGAACAGCTGCGCAACGACCTCGCCGCCTACCTCCCTGACGCCACGATTGTCGAGTTCCCGGCCTGGGAGACGCTCCCGCACGAGCGCCTGAGCCCCTCAGCAGAAACCACGGGCCGCCGCATCGTCGCGATGCGTGAACTTGCGGAGTGGCAGCGCAGCGAGCGCAAGCATCCCTTCATCTTCCTCGCGAGTGTTCGCGCCGCACTCCAGCCGCTGCTGCCCGGCCTTGACTCGCCTCGCACCATCACGCTCGAGCGCGGATCTCGCGGCCACGACCTCGAGGCGCTTGCCCGCCAGCTCATCGAACTCGCCTACACGCGCGCCGACATGGTCACGCGCCGCGGTGAATTCGCGGTGCGCGGCGGCATCCTCGACGTCTTCCCACCTGAGAGCGACCACGCCATCCGCGTCGACTTCTTCGGC
The DNA here is from genome assembly GCF_001570905.1 of [Zimmermannella] alba NBRC 15616. Lineage (GTDB taxonomy): Bacteria > Actinomycetota > Actinomycetes > Actinomycetales > Microbacteriaceae > Pseudoclavibacter > Pseudoclavibacter albus. The sequence continues at coordinate 25,755 of NZ_BCSO01000001.1, forward strand.
GACGAAGTGGACGAGATCCGCCCCTTCGCCGTGTCCAATCAGCGCTCGCTCGACCAGGAACTCGAGACGGTGCGCATCGCCCCGAGCCGTGAGCTCCTCCTCGATGAGGGCGTCCGCCAGCGTGCCCGCGAGATGGCGCCCGAGTTCCCGAACCTCGCGCAGATCCTCGAAAAGGTCGCTGAAGGCATCCCGGTGGAAGGGATGGAGTCGCTCGCGCCTGCCCTCGTCGGTGAACTCACCGACCTCACGCACTACCTGCCCGAGGACGCCGCGATCGCCGTCATCTCGCCCGAGCGCGTCGCCACGCGCGCGGCGCAACTCGCCGAGACGAACAAGGAGTTCCTCGCCGCAGCATGGAGCGCCGCAACTGCCGGCGCGGAAGCACCCATCGACCTGGGAGCAGGCGACTTTCTCACCGTGAACGAGCTGCATGCCCGGGCGGGGGAGCGCTCGTGGTGGACGCTGTCCCCGCTTCACCAGGACGATGAAGACCTTGCGCACGAGCTGCCCGGAGAAGCCGTGCCGAGCTTCTCCGGAAACGCCGAGGGTGCCCTCGCACACGTCGCGGCCCGACTCGGCGCCGGATGGAACGTCGTCATCGCTAGCCGCGGGCAGGGCCTCGTCGAGCGTGCCGCACAGCTCTTGTCTGAGCAGAGCCAGGCGGCCCGTCCCGTCGCGATGCTGCCGGGTGAACTCGAGGCGGGCGTCGCGTACCTCGTGCAGTCCGACCTTGGCAACGGCTTCGAGCTCGAGGAGACGAAGCTCGCCGTCCTCACCGAATCCGACTTCTACGGCCGCGCCGCAAGCCTCGACCAGCAGCAGCCAAAGAAGCTGGCCCGCAAGCGTCCCGGCACGGTCGTCGACCCGCTCCAGCTCAAGGCTGGCGACTACGTCGTCCACGAAACCCACGGCATCGGCCGCTTCCTCGAACTCGCGCAGCGGCAGATCATCACGAACGCCCGCACGAAGCAGCGCACGACCCGTGAGTACCTCGTCATCGAATACGCGCCCTCGAAGCGCGGCCACCCGGGCGACAGACTCTTCGTCCCGACGGACCAGCTCGACCAGCTCACCCGATACATCGGCGGCGAATCCCCCGCGCTCTCAAAGATGGGCGGCCAGGACTGGGCGGCTGCGAAGGGTAAGGCACGCAAGGCCGTCCGCGACATTGCGGTCGAACTCGTGAAGCTCTACTCGGCGCGCATGGCTTCGAAGGGCTTCGCATTCAGCCCCGATACGCCGTGGCAGCGCGAACTTGAAGAAGCGTTCCCCTTCGTTGAGACGGCCGACCAGCTGCAGACGATCGAGGAAATCAAGCGCGACATGGAGCGGCCCATCCCCATGGACCGCCTCCTCTCCGGCGATGTCGGCTTCGGAAAGACCGAGGTTGCTGTTCGCGCCGCGTTCAAGGCGGTGCAGGACGCGAAGCAGGTCGTCATGCTCGTGCCGACGACGCTCCTCGTGCGGCAGCACCTCGAGACGTTCACTGAGCGCATGGCCGGGTTCCCGGTCACGATCCGCGGACTCTCACGCTTCCAGACCGCGAAGGAAGCGGAGGAAACCAAGCGCGGCCTCGCGGACGGTTCGGTCGACATCGTCATCGGCACGCACCGGCTGCTCACCGACGGCATCACCTTCAAGGACGTCGGCCTCGTCATCATTGACGAAGAGCAGCGATTCGGCGTCGAGCACAAGGATGCGCTGAAGAAGCTCAAGACGAACGTCGACATCCTCGCCATGAGCGCGACGCCCATCCCGCGCACGCTCGAGATGGCGGTCACCGGCATCCGCGAAATGTCGACCCTCGCGACCCCACCGGAGGACCGCCAGCCGATCCTTACCTATGTAGGCCCGAAGTCCGATCGGCAGCTCACCGCCGCGATCCGTCGCGAGCTGCTGCGCGAAGGTCAGGTCTTCTACGTCCACAACCGGGTGTCCTCGATCAACCGCATTGCGGGCGAGATCGCGGAGCTCGTGCCGGAAGCTCGCATTGCCGTCGCGCACGGCAAACTTTCGGAGGCGCGCCTCGAGCAGGTCATCGTCGACTTCTGGGAGCGGAAGTTCGATGTGCTCGTGTCGACGACGATCGTGGAGACAGGCCTTGACATCCCGAACGCGAACACGCTCATCATCGACGACGCGGAACGCTACGGACTCTCGCAGCTGCACCAGCTGCGTGGGCGCGTGGGTCGTGGCCGCGAGCGCGGCTACGCGTACTTCCTCTACGACGGATCGCGCCCCCTCACCGAGACCGCGACTGACCGTCTCGAGACGATCGCGGCGAACAATGAGCTTGGTTCCGGCATGCAGGTTGCGTTAAAGGACCTCGAGATTCGCGGCGCCGGCAACCTCTTGGGCGGCGAACAGTCCGGCCACATTGCCGGGGTGGGTTTCGATCTCTACCTGCGCATGATCGGCGAGGCCGTGAACACCTTCCGCGGCGAGGAGCACGACGGGCCACGCGAGCTGCGCCTTGAACTGCCGCTGGATGCCCGCATCCCCGAGGACTACATCGCCTCGGAGCGCTTGCGTCTTGAGGCGTACCAGAAGCTCTCGAGCGCATCCTCGCCCCAGGCGCGGCCGGGCCAGATCGAGCTCGTGCATGAGGAGCTTGGCGACCGCTACGGTACGCCGCCCGCTGAGGTGGAGCAGCTGTTTGCGGTGTCGCGGATTCGGCGCCTCGCGGCGCGCGCTGGCCTCCATGAGGTGATCGTGGTGGGGAAGGCGTTGCGGATGTCGCCGGTGGAGCTTCCGGATTCAAAGCAGATGCGCCTGCGCCGTATGTATCCGGAGGCGAAGCTGGTGGAGGCGAGCAATTCGCTCACCTTTCCGCTGCCCGGCTCGCGCCTCGGCGAGACGGTCACGGACGCCGAACTCATCGAGTGGGTGCGCGGCATCTTCCGCGCCATCTTCGACGTCACCGACGAGGACACCCCCGAGCCCGCCGCGTCTTGATCACGGCGCTCAGGTCGCAGTTTCGACCCTAGGTGGCGATACCTCAGGTCGAAACTGCGACCTGAGTGAAGGGACCGGGAGTGAACGCACGAGATGTGGCGCTATCGGGAGTTGAAGAGCTCGTCGAGGTCGGTCTCGTCGGCCTCGACGGGGAGGACACTCGTGCCGTTCTTGGCGTTGAGGCGGATGAGGATGCCGGGGACACCGACGAGCACCGCACCGATGAACTCGCCGAGCAGCACCGACCACATGGCCGGCCACACGGGCTGACCATTCAGCTCGCCGGGCGCCTCGAGGTACACCGAGAACCAGGACCCCACAATCGCGACGAGGGCGGTGACAAGGGCTGGCCCGAGCAGCGCGATCGAGAGGCCCTTCCCGAGCGCACGCCACGAGATCCCGGGCATGATCGCGAGTGCTGCGACGACGAGTCCGTGGACGATGCCGTGCACGATCGGGAGGACGAAGACGACGAGCATCCCGGCGATCGGCCCGTTCGTGCCCTGGCCTGTTCGGGCAGTTTCGGCGCCGTGCGCGTCGATGAGGATGCAGCCCCAGATGACGTAGACGGTGAGCATGATCGAGCTCAGGATGGCAGCGGCAATGAAGACTCGCAGACGCTTCGCATCGTGCGTGAACTCCTGCGACCCGGCCCCGGCAGAGGCTTGACGGCCACCCCTTTGCTTGGATGGCAGCTTCCGTCCACGGCTTGTCTCACGCACGCCCCGAATCTACGTGCCCACATCCCGAACCCCGTGCCAACGCGCCCCAACAACGCGCTCAGGTCGCAGTTACGACCCTAGGTATCGATACCTGAGGTCGAAACTGCGACCTGAGCGGAGTGAAACGGGGCGGAGGCTCTACAGGCCCTTGCCCGACGGTGAGACGAGGATCTTCACCGCGGTCTCGTTGCGGTTGATGAGCGTGTCGAAGCCCTCCGAGATGAGGCCGTCAAGGCCGATCTTGCCCGTGATGAACGGTGCGAGGTTGATCTTGCCCTCCTCGACGAGCTTGATCGTGCCCGGGTGCGAGTTGACGTAGGCGATCGTGCCGCGGACGTCGAGCTCCTTGAGGACAATCTGCTGCATGTCGAAGGAACCGCGCTGGCCCCAGATCGACACGATGACGAGGACACCCTGCGGACGCAGTGCCTCAACGAGCGTGTCCATGGCGGGCTGCACACTCGTGCACTCGAAAGCGACGTCGGCGCCTCGGCCGTCGGTGAGCTTCTTCACTTCTTCCACGACATCCACTTCGCGCGGGTCGAAAGCGTGGTCGGCAACCTTCGTGTCGAGCGCCTTCTGACGACGAAGCGGCGAGAGCTCCGAGATGACCACGGTTGCACCCTGCGCCTTGAGGACTGCAGCAGTGAGGAGGCCGATCGGGCCTGCGCCACCAACGATCGCAACGTCGCCAGCCTTCGCGCCCGAGCGTTCAACGGCGTGGTAGCCGACCGAGAGCGGCTCGATGAGCGCGGCCTGGTCGAGCGGGACGTCGTTGGAAATCGGGTGCACCCAGCGACGCGCCACGGCGATCTTCTCGCCAAGGCCGCCACCTCGACCGGCAAGGCCGATGAAGTTCATGTCGGGGGAGAGGTGGTAGTCCCGGCTGTCGGGGCCGGTGTTAACGCCCTCGCGGATGATGTAGGGCTCCACGACCACGTGCTGACCGATCTCGAGGTCGGTCACGCCCTCACCGAGCGAGCTCACCACGCCCGAGAACTCGTGACCGAGGGTGATCGGTGCGTCCTCGCCGGAGATGGGGTGCGGGTGACCGGGCTTCGGGCAGAAGATCGGGCCGTCCTTGAACTCGTGGAGGTCGGTGCCACAGATGCCGCACCACGCGACATCCACGCCCACCTGACCGGGGCCGACTGTCGGCTCCTCAATCTCTTCGATTCGAATATCGCCGTTTCCGTAATACCGCGCCGCACGCATTGCGTCGATCCCTTCCGGCCGCCGAGACCGATCTCGACGGGCCACCTCCACCGTAGGCCGCCAACTTGTGAGGATCGTGCCCGTTTCGCCCGTCGTTTCGCGGCGCAAGCACCTCGTCGAGGTGCCCGAGCATCCCTGTACCGATTGCTCAGGTCGCAGTTACGACCCTAGGTATCGATACCTGAGGTCGAAACTGCGACCTGAGCGGAGGGGCCAGCGGGAGGTGCGAGCGCGCGAGCGAGGGGAGCGTGGAGGCGCGGGACGAGAGAATGGGGGCATGGGAGAGCGCGAGTATCCGGAACTGATTCGTCTCGTGGAGACGGTGGCCCGATTTCGGGGCGAAGGCGGTTGCGCCTGGTACGAGGCGCAAGATCACCGCTCGCTCGTGAAGTACCTCCTCGAAGAAAGCGCGGAGCTCGTCGACGCGATCGAGGAAGGCACCGCCGCGGATCGGCGCGAGGAACTCGGCGATGTGCTCTTCCAGGTGCTCTTTCACGCGGATGTCGCGAACCACGCAGCGAGCGAGGGTGAACGCTTTGACCTCGAGGACGTTGCCCGCGAGCAGCGCGACAAGCTCGAGCGCCGCAACCCGCACGTGTTCGGGCCGAATCCTACGCGCGACATTGACGAGATCATCGCGCTCTGGGAAGCAGCGAAGGCGCACGAGAAGGCCCACCGCACCAGCGTCCTCGACGGGATCCCGAAGAACTGGGATTCGCTCGCTCGTGCTACGAAGGTGATCGGCCGCGCCGCTGAGCTCGACATCACCGTGCCGGACGCCGCGCAACCCGCACCCGACACCGAAGCAGCGCTCGGCGAACTCCTGCTCGCTCTCGTCGCCGATGCCCGCACGAAGGGACTGAGCCCCGACCGTGCCCTCCGCGCCGCCACCGCGCGCCTCGAAGATCGAGTTCGTGCCGACGAGGCGAGTCGCGCCACCTCTTAGTGCATTTGTGAACGGCCGAGCACCTCTGGCCCCGGCAGGGGAGGCAGTCGGCGCGAGATGCCGTCATCAGCACCAGGCACCTCACCAGCGCTTGGCGAACAGTGCGGAGCCGGGTCATCCGTGTCGTCCACCTCGCCCGCTCGGCGAAGGCCATACACGAGCAGCGTCTGACCGAGCATGTAGGTGGGCATCACGATGAGTGCCCGAACGGTGTCGCCTGGGTCGAAGGCAAGCACAAACATCGACATCCCGAGCATCGCATTCGCGACGAGTGAGCTCAGGCCTCCCAGCGTTCCAGGCCAGCCAAGCCCCGTCGACAGGATCGCCATGAACACGACTACGACGACGTACAGCGGCAGCAGGCCCGCGAGCGATTCCGTACCCGGCAGGCACGCGCTCATCACGATCGCCCCCGCAGCGACATAAGGCAGCATGAGCACGCGGTTCGTCACAAAGCGACTGCGATCGCGGTGCGGCCAGAGCGTGAGCACCCAGGCGACATTCGAGCCAAAGAAGCACACCGCGCGCGTGAAAAACTGCGCGTCGCTGGCCATCCCGGTGGGGAGGACGTCGGCCGCCCAACACAATGCGAGCGCGACCGTCATGCTCAGGCGTTGCATCGGCGCAATCTTGTTCCGCGCACCCTGGTGCCTCGGTGCCAGCGCCCACACGAGCAGGACGGGAATGAACAGCGACTGTGAGGTTTGGCGCAGGGGTTGCCAACCGAGTACGAGGGCCACGACGTGCAGGACGCACACGAGGACAACGCCAGCCAGCGCGAACGGTGCGAGCCGTTCCTCGATGAGCTTGGCGATCCTCATACCTCTATTCAAGCCGATTTCTTGGCACCCATGAATCCATCACGGGATGCAGCAGTTGGGCCGCGGCGTGGAGCACAGGCCCGGCCCGCGGCGCAGCCCTTACTCGCGGCTCGCCACAACCTGAAACAATAGGGACGTGGCCACTCAGATCAGTTCTCCGCGCGGCATGCGCGACTTCCTGCCCGCCGACAAGCGACGCCGCGAGCGCATCCTCGCCATGATTCGCGAGGTGTACGCCGAACATGGTTTCGACGAGATCGAGACCCCGGTCGTGGAAGAACAGGCGCGACTGCACTCCGGGATGGGCGGCGACAACGAGAAGCTCTCGTACGCGATCATGCGCCGCGGCCTCGACCAGGATGCGCTCACGCAGGCTGCGGAGCACGGCGACCCGCTCGAGCTGAGCGACCTCGGCCTGCGTTTTGACCTCACGGTGCCGCTTGCACGATTTATCGCGAGCAACCGCGGGAGCCTGCCGACCGTCTTCCGCTCCCTGCAGATCGGTCCCGTGTGGCGTGCTGAGCGTCCGCAGAAGGGCCGCTACCGCCAGTTCGTGCAGTGCGACGTTGACATTTCCGGCGAGCCGGGGCCGCTCGCCGAGATCGAGCTCCTTACGGCAGGTGCAGCGGCACTCGTGCGTCTCGGGCTTGAGGCCTGCACCTTCCGTCTCAACGACCGCCGCATTCTCACCGGTGTGCTCGAAGCGGCCGGATTCCCGGCCGAGTTCTTTGGCGCCATCCTTATCGAGGTCGACAAGCTCGACAAGATTGGCGCGGATGGCGTGATTTCGGGCCTTCGTGCTGATGAGCGCCTCGCGGGCCACGGTCCGGCCATCGACCAGCTCGCCGACGCGCTTGCCGCGTGGGCGCCCGCCGTCGCTGCCGGTGTCGCCCTTGAACGGGATGCAATGCTCGCGCTCCTGCCCGGTGCCCTCGGTGAGCACGAGGGTGTCCTCGAAGCCGTCGACAGCCTCCTGTACATCGCGAACGGGGTCCAGGCTGCTGATGCGAAGCTGCCGCTTGTCTTCGACCCGACGCTTGTGCGTGGGATGGGCTACTACACGGGCACGATCGTTGAGGCTGCGCACCCGGAATCCGGCTCCTCGGTCGGCGGCGGCGGCCGCTACGACGGCATGATCGGTCGCTTCCTCGGTCAGGACGTCCCCGCCGCAGGCTTCTCGATCGGCTTTGAACGCATCGTGGACCTCGTCGACCTGGATGCGCTCGACGGCGGCTCGGGGGAGCGGCGCGACCTCGTCCTCCTCGCCGACAAACGCTGCGACCCCGCACAGCTCGCTGCACTCAAGGCGCGCTTCCTCGAGCCCGGCCGCCGCGTCCGCATCGAAAAGCGTCCGAAGAACCCGAAGACACTGCTCACGCAGCTCGCCGAGCAGGGCTACACGCACGTCGCCCACGTGCGCGAGGAACAGCTCGAGCAGCCTGAAACGCTCGAGCTCGTGCCGCTCTCGGGGAACTAAACCGATTCACCATGAGCCACGAGGAGGCACAGCCGGTGCATGACAACGCGCCCGACATGCTTGAACGCTTCCTCGTAGGTGAGGAGTACATCGCCGATCACCCTGAAATCGTGCGGCGAAACCGCCGCGCGATGGAGCTTGCCGATCGCTTCAACCGTGTCTGGGCAAGCGACCCGGAGGCTGGTGAATCGATTCTGCGGGAGCTGCTCGGTGGTATCGGCGAAAACACCACCGTGCGCGCACCCATCCAGATCGACTACGGCACGAACCTCACCATCGGTTCGCGGACGTTCATCAACTTCGGTCTCACCGCACTGGACGTCGTCCCCATTACGATCGGGGACGACGTGCAGATGGGGCCCAACATCCAGTTGCTTGCCCCCAGGCATCCCCTCGACTCGGAGCGTCGGATCGCCGGCTGGGAATCGGGCGAACCCATCACGATCGAAGACGGATGCTGGCTCGGCGGCGGTGTCATCGTGTGCCCTGGCGTCACGATCGGTCGGCGCAGCGTCATCGGCGCGGGTGCCGTCGTCACGCGGGACATCCCGCCGTTCTCCCTCGCCGTCGGGAACCCAGCACGGGTCATCCGAGCACTCCGCTAACGAGCGGGTTTGGATGCCGCGTGCAGCTGTTGTTCACACGTCTCGCTAGGATCGGACGTGGCTGGGAACGACCCCGGCACATCGGGCACGACGACCCCTGAGGAGCACTCCCGTGGCATACATCGACACGATCCACGCTCGCGAGATTCTCGACTCGCGCGGCAACCCCACCGTTGAGGTCGAGGTTCTCCTCGATGACGGATCGATGGGACGCGCTGCCGTCCCCTCGGGCGCATCCACCGGCGCATTCGAAGCCTACGAACTTCGTGACGGCGACGCCGAGCGTTACCTCGGCAAGGGCGTCCAGCAGGCTGTCGCCGCGGTCATCGACGAGATCGACCCCGAGCTTGAGGGCCTCGACGCCATGGACCAGCGCATTGTTGACGCTGAGCTCGTGGGCCTCGACGGCACCGACAACAAGAAGCGCCTCGGCGCGAACGCCATCCTCGGCGTCAGCCTCGCCGTTGCACACGCGCAGGCCGACTCCTCGGACCTCCCGCTCTACCGCTACGTCGGTGGCGCGAACGCACGCATCCTCCCCGTCCCCATGATGAACATCATCAACGGTGGCGCTCACGCCGACAACGGCGTTGACGTGCAGGAGTTCATGATCCTCCCGATCGGCGCTGACTCGTTCAGCGAGGCACTCCGCATGGGTACCGAGGTCTACCACCAGCTTAAGAAGACCCTCCACGGCAAGGGCCTTGGCACCGGCCTCGGTGACGAGGGTGGCTTTGCTCCCGACCTCCCGAACACCCGCGCAGCTCTCGACCTCATCGTCGAAGCCGTCGGCGCCACGAAGTACGAGATCGGCCGCGACATTGTCCTCGGCCTCGACGTTGCCTCGACCGAGTTCTACCAGGACGGCGTGTACAAGTTCGAGGGTGCTGAGCACTCGGCCGAGGACATGATCGCCTTCTACGAGCAGCTCATCCAGGACTACCCGATCGTCACGATCGAGGACGCCCTCGCTGAGGAAGATTGGGACGGCTACATCGAGCTCACCAAGCGCATCGGCGACAAGGTTCAGCTTGTCGGCGACGACCTCTTCGTCACGAACCCGGAGCGCCTCCAGAAGGGCATCGAGCTTGGCGTCGCCAACTCGCTCCTCGTGAAGGTCAACCAGATCGGTACCCTTACCGAGACGCTCGACGCTGTCGCCCTCGCGCAGCGCAACGGCTACACCGCCATCCTCTCGCACCGCTCAGGTGAGACCGAGGACACCACGATCGCGCAGCTCGCGGTTGCCACCAACTGCGGCCAGATCAAGACCGGTGCCCCGGCTCGTACGGACCGCGTCGCGAAGTACAACGAGCTCCTCCGCATCGAGGAAGAGCTTGGCGAGGCCGCCGAGTACATGGGTGCTGAGGCCTTCCCGCGCTACATCGCCAAGTAAGGAGTCATTCGACTCCACACCGCACGTCGTGCCGTCGCAAATTCGCGACGGCACGACGGCGTTCCGGGACAAACCAGCCTCGAGCCGGGACAATGGACGACATGGCTTCCTCACCCCGCGGCTTCACACTGCCTCGACTCCCCAAGCGGGAGAGCGGGGCCGATGGCGCCCGGGCAGCGAAGTCGAAGCCGAACGGGGCACGCGCGCAGCGAACCCCGGCCCGCCTACCCTCCATCGGCTCGATGATGGTCGTCCTCGCACTCGTCCTCGGCATCGTTATGCTCTCGCCGACGCTGCAGCAGTTCATTCAGCAGCGTCAGCGCATTGCGCAGCTCGGCGAAGAAGTCCAGGCCACCGAGCAGCACATTGAACAGCTCAAGCTCGAACAGGCGCGCTGGTCGGACCCCGCCTACATTGAGGCGCAAGCACGCGGGCGACTGCTCTTCATCCGCCCCGGTGACACGTTGTACCGCTTCGAAAACAGCGGCACCGCAACCACCCCCGAAACGAACAAGGTCGCCACGATCGAGCAGCGCCAGACCGAGCAGGACTGGCTTGGAATCACGATCGGCAGCTTCATGGTCGCCGGAACCTCAACCGATCCGGCCGCTGGCGGCGCCCAGTAACACGCCTTCGGATGGCAGCGAACCATGCCATCCCCAACACCCCACCTGAACCCCCGCCGAGGAGATGCCCGTGACCACCCCCTACGAACCCGCCAGCGAGGAAGACCTCGCCACGATCGAGGCGCAGCTTGGCCGCATCCCGCGCGGCGTCCTCGGGATCGGTGCGCGCTGCGTGTGCGGCAACCCGACGGTCGTCGTAACAGCACCTCGCCTCCCGAACGGCACACCCTTCCCGACGATGTACTACCTCACGCACCCGGCCGCCACCGCGGCCATGTCGACGCTTGAGGCGCAGCAGCTCATGGTCGAGATGCAGAACAAGCTCGCTGAGGACCCGGAACTGCAGGCTGCCTACCAGCGCGCCCACGAGGCCTACCTTGCCGACCGTGAAGCGATCGAGCACGTGGATGAGCTCGAGAACATCACGGCGGGCGGGATGCCGACGCGCGTGAAGTGCCTTCACGCACTCGCTGGCCACGCACTCGCGGCGGGCCCCGGCGTGAATCCGATCGGTGACTGGGCGCTTGACGTTTCCAGCTGGTCGCCGGATCGCTGCGCCTGTGCAGATCCCAGGACCTCGGTAAGCGAAGCGCAGTAGGCTAGGGGAGTCGCGACGCACTGCCCGGCGTCGCTGCTGAGCCCCAAACCTGAGGAGCTGTTCGCATGACTCGGATTCTTATCGTCGGTGGCGGATACGCCGGCTTCTACACGGCACTCGGCCTTGAGCGTGAGCTCGTACCGGGTGAGGCACAGGTCACGCTGGTTGACCCGCTGCCCTACATGACGTACCAGCCCTTCCTGCCGGAGGTCGCCGCTGGTGCGATCGAGGCGCGCCATGTCGTCGTCTCGCTCCGCAAGCACCTGCGCCACACCAAGGTCGTCACCGGTGAGGTCACCAAGATCTCGCACGCCGACAAGAAGGCCACGGTTGAGCCGCCGGTGGGCGACGCCTTCGACATCGAGTACGACGAGGTCATCGTCACTGCAGGTGCTGTTTCGCGCACCTTCCCGATCCCCGGCATCGCCGAGAACGCCATCGGCATGAAGGCCATCGAAGAGGCCATCTGGGTGCGTGACACGGTCGTCGACAACTTCTCGAAGGCCGCGAACATGGCCCCCGGCCCGGAGCGCGACCGCCTCCTCACCTTCGTTGTCATCGGCGGTGGCTTCGCAGGTATCGAAACCTTCGCCGAGATGCGCTCGCTTGCGACCGCACTTCTCGAAGAGCACCCCGCGATCCAGTTCGACGACGTCCAGTTCCACCTCATCGAGGCCGCACCGCGCATCATGCCGGAGGTTTCGGAAGAGACCGCCAACTGGGTTATCAAGAACCTTGCCGAGCGCGGCGCCACTGTCCACCTCAACACGCAGTGTGTCTCGGCGGTTGACGGCGTTGTCGAGACCTCGAACGGCGACACGTTCGCCAGCGACGTCATCGTCTGGACGGCCGGCGTCATGGCTGCACCGTTCGTAAAGTCGAACTCCGACCTCCCGGTCGACGAGCGTGGCCGCATCCTCGCCCGCGCCGACTTCCGCGTCGAAGGCGAGCAGGGCATCCTCGAGCACGCCTGGGCCGCCGGTGACGTTGCTGCTGTGCCCGACCTCTCGGGCGGCGGCGTTGGCGGCTACTGCGTGCCGAACGCACAGCACGCTGTTCGCCAGGGCAAGCTCCTCGCGAAGAACGTCGCAGCCACCATCCGTGGTGGCGAGCCGAAGGACTACTACCACGAGAATCTTGGTGCGGTTGCGGGCCTCGGCCCGGGCGTCGGTGCCTTCCGCAGCGGCGACTACGCGATCACCGGCTTCCTCGCCTGGCTCCTCCACCGTGGCTACCACGGCTACGCCATGCCGACGGTTGAGCGCAAGATCCGCGTCCTCATGGACTGGATCGGTGGTCACCTCCTCGGTCGTGACCTCATCTCGCTCACTGCTCGCAGCGACTCGCACGCCTTTTTCCGTCGCTACGCAGCCCGTCCGAAGGCTGACGCCTCGAAGAAGTAGCGAGGAGTTCACTCCTTCGCACGAAGCGGCCTTGTCCGATTGGGCGGGGCCGCTTCGGCGTCTCGGTGCAGTTGTGGCATGCTCGTTTCAGCCCGCACGCGGGCACGCCCCGATAGCCCAATTGGCAGAGGCAGGCGACTTAAAATCGCAACAGTCCGGGTTCGAGCCCCGGTCGGGGTACGAGTTGGCGCGCCGTGTGGCGAGTGCTCGGCTGACGCCCGGACTCGGGCGATAGCATCCACCCATGTTCGAGTGGCTCTGGATTGTGCTCGTGGCGGTCGCCGTGCTGCTTGTCGTGATCTTCGCGATCATGCTGTGGACGGCGAAGCGCAGCGTGACGAAGGCTCGTGCACGTGTCGATGAGGCGTGGGATGAGATCCGCGGGCACGTGCAGCGTCGAGGCGAACTGGTCGCCCAGGTTGAGGGTGTGCTCCGTGGCCGTGCCGGCCACGAGTCGGGTGCGCTCATGGAACTCGAAGCCGCCCGTGGTGAAGCCCTCGCCGCCGAGAAGCCGAGTACCCTCTCGAGGGCCGAGAACCGCCTCCAGGCGGCACTGCGCAAGGCATTCCACGTTGCCGAGGGGTACCCGGGGCTGCAGACCGATCGCGAGTTCTTGGAGCTTCGCTCGGAGCTGTCCGAGAGCGAAAACAAGGTGCAGGCCTCCCGCCGCTTCTACAACGGTTCGGTTCGTGAGTTCAACGCCAAGACGAAGACCTTCCCGAGCTCGCTCATGACGAAGGGCGAGCAGGAGCGCGAATTCTTTGACGCGGCAGATCGTGCTGCGATCGCGGAGCCTCCGCGCATCCAGTTCTAGGCCTCCCCTCTCAGACATCCTGCGCGAATTTCTGTCGCTCGGGGGAGGCTGTGTCAGGCTCTCCGCCAGAATCGTCAAGCTCGCCTTTCATAGACTTGAGGGATGAGCAGCGGACCCAGTGACGTCAAGCCCATCGATGAGCGTGCCGTTCCGGTTCCAGAAGCTGCCTTCGTGCCGCGGGCGATGCGGATCGCTGGAGCCTGGGCGTGGCGCATTGTCGCGATCGTGCTCGCGCTTATCCCGATTGGATGGGTGGTCGCGCAGGCATCGATTGTCGTCATCCCGCTCCTCGTTGGTGCGCTCCTCGCGGCGCTGCTTCGCCCGCTCTATGTGCGCCTGCTCAACTGGCGGTGGCCGAAGGCGCTCGCGCTCCTGACGACGCTCCTCGTGCTCATCGCAGCAGTCGGGGCACTCTTGACGCTCGTGGTGACGCAGCTTGCTGGCGGTCTCGACCTCGACATGGAACGTCTCACGGTGCAGTACCAGCGGGCGATGGAGTGGCTGCGGAACTCGCCGCTGCACGTGACCGAGCAGCAGCTCACCCAGGTGTTTGAGAACGCCACGAGCTGGCTGCAGCAAAACGTCTCGTCGATCCTTTCGCAAGCGCTCTCGGCTGGCTCGACCGCGGTGTCGTTCCTCACCGGATGCCTCGTCACGCTCTTTGCGCTCATCTTCTACCTGCTCGATGGCCGCCGGATTTGGCTGTTCATCGTCTCGCTCTTCCCTCGTCCTGCGCGTGCCGCGATTGACGGTGCCGCACAGCGCAGCTGGGTGAGTGTCGGCAGCTACGTGCGTGTGCAGGTTGTGGTCGCGCTCATCGACGCACTCGGTATTGCCGTCGGCGCACTCCTACTCCACGTGCCCTTCGCCATCCCGATCGGCATCATCGTGTTCCTCGCCGCCTTCGTGCCGTTCATTGGTGCGATCGTGTCGGGTTCGCTCGCCGTCCTTGTGGCGCTGCTCTATAACGACCCGATCAATGCGCTCCTCATGCTCGTCGTGGTCGTGGCCGTCATGCAGATCGAGGCCCACGTGCTGCAGCCACTCATCATGGGGAACGCCGTCAAGGTGCACCCGCTCGCGGTGCTCGTCTCGGTGAGTGCCGGATCGATCTTTGGCGGCATCGCAGGCGCTGTGTTTGCGGTGCCGATCGTGGCGGGGCTCAACGTCGCGATCAACTACATCGCCAGCGAGCAATGGCGGGGCCTGCCTGACCCGACGCGGTACCCGGAGGCGCAGCCCGACGAGCCTGAAGAGCCCGCCGTCCTCGGCGCGGCACGCGCCGTGCGGGAACGTTTCGCGCACTTCGGGGATGACAACGCCTCGGCGGACGAACCCCACGGTGCGACGGCTTCCGACGCGGCTGAGCCGGCGACCGAGGCGAATCCCCACATGACCCACTCCGACGTCAGCGGCGACGTCGATTCCGAGAAGAAAGAAGCGTGAACCCTGTGACGCACGAACTCCTGCCCAGCCTCGAAGAAATCGTCGCCGCGAGGGATGTCGTGAACGAGGTGGCGACGCCCACGCCGCTTGACTCCGCCCGCTTCCTCAGCGAGATCCTGGACACCCCGGTGTGGATCAAGTGCGAGAACATGCAGCGCACGGGGTCGTACAAGATTCGTGGCGCCACGAACCGTCTCGCGCACCTCACCGAAGAGCAGCGCAGCCGCGGCGTCATCGCTGCATCCGCTGGCAACCACGCCCAGGGGGTCGCCTTTGCCGCGCGCGAGCTTGGGGTCGAAGCGACGATCTTCATGCCGCTCGGAGTGCCGCTGCCGAAGCTTGCAGCCACCCGCGGCTACGGCGCGAAGATCGAGCTCGTTGGCCAAAGCTTCCAGGAAACGCTCGCTGCGGCACAGGCGCGCGCCGAGGCGACGGGCGCCGAGTTCATTGCGCCCTACGACCACCACGATGTGATCGTCGGCCAGGCGACGCTCGGCATGGACATTGTCGACCAGCTGCCGGATGTCGAGACGGTCATTGTGCCGATTGGTGGTGGTGGCCTCATCTCCGGTGTGACGGCGGCCCTCGTGCAGCTTGCGGAGCAGCAGCACCGCAAAGTGCGAATCATCGGTGTCCAGGCGCAGAACTCGGCGGCGTTTGCGGCCTCGCTCGAGGCGGGGGAGCCGGTGACGATTCAGGCCACGCCGACGATCGCAGACGGGATCGCTGTGTCGCGGCCGGGCAACCTCACCTTCCCGATCGTGCAGCGCTACGTCGATGAGGTCGTGACGGTAAGCGAGGATGACATCTCGCGCGCCATCCTGCTGCTTGTTGAACGCGCGAAGCTCGTGGTTGAGCCTGCCGGTGCGACGGCGGTCGCTGCGATCCTCGCCGGGAAGATCCGCGCTGAAGGGAACACGGTCGCGATCCTCTCGGGCGGCAATATCGACCCGATGATGCTCGAGAAGGTGATTTCGCGAGGCCTCACGGCATCCGACCGCTACGTGAAGATGACCTTCGGCATCTCGGATACGCCTGGCCAGCTCGCGACGATTTCGCGCATCCTCTTCGAAGAGCAGGCGAACGTCATTGAGGTGCTCCACACCCGGCACAACAAGGGGCTGCAGGTGAGCGAGGTCGAGCTCGAGGTGTCGGTCGAGACGCGCGGCACCGAGCACATGCGCAGGGTCGTGGATGCGCTCCGCGCCGCCGGCTACAACCCCCGCGTCGACCTCAACGACGAAACCTCGTAACGCGTCGACTCCCGGTGCTCAGGTCGCAGTTTCGACCTCAGGTTGCGAAACCTGAGGTCGAAACTGCGACCTGAGCGGGGAGGGGCCGAAACGCGCATCGCCCCGCCGGGCGTGGGCCGGGCGGGGCATTGCGAAGGGAGTGGATTACGGGGTGAACGTCTCGACGTTGACGATCTCAACCTCGACGGTCTTCCCGTTCGGCGCCTCGTACGAGGCCTTCTCGCCAACCTTGAGACCGAGGATCGCAGCACCCATGGCGCTCTCGCCCGAGTAGACGCGAAGTTCGGTCTGGTCGGCCATCTCGCGCGAACCAAGGAGGAACTTCGACTCGCGGCCAGCGATCTTCGCGGTCACGACCGTGCCGGTCTCGACGACACCCGAAGCCTCAGGTGCATCGCCAACCTGCGCGCTCTGAAGCATGATCTCGAGCTGACGGATACGAGCCTCAATCTTGCCCTGCTCGTCCTTCGCCGCGTGGTAGCCAGCGTTCTCCTTGAGGTCGCCGTCCTCGCGAGCCTCCTGGATGCGAGCAGCGATCTCTTCACGACCAGTCGTCGAGAGCTCATCGAGTTCCGCCTTGAGGCGGTCGAAGGTCTCCTGGGTGAGCCAGGTGACGGAGGTTTCAGACATGTGGAACGGCTCCTTGCTGTGGCAGCGGCGGTATCCAGGGAAGGGCCCGGATACAACCGAAGCCCCGACCGAGTGTCAGGGCTCGCGGACCATTCTACGGGATTTCAGCCTGAGAACGCAGACAGGACGCGCCTGAGCAGCGTCAGAACCACTCATTCGGTGTGGCCCATGCTGCTGAATCGATGCAGCATCCGGTTATGGAATCCAGCACTCCGCAACGAGCACCGTCGTCGGGACGCCGACCGTGTTGAGGTGGTAGCTCAGGTGCTGGAGATGCTGCTCGTTCGGCGGCAGCTCAACGACATCCCACCCCACAATCGCGTGGCGTTCATTGCGGGCTTCGATCGCGCAGGCGAGCGGCTTGCCTGCGGGTGCGTTGATCTGTGCGTCGATCGTGATGCCCTGCTGGTCGTCGTCCACCACAAAGCGGAGCGTGTCCGCACGGATCGATTCACTTGCCGCGCTGCCACTCAGCGTCGACAGCAGCCAGAAACCGAATACACCCACCGCAAGCACCGCGGCCACGATGCCGATGATGAGCGTCTGACTGAGCCCGGATACCCACTTCGATACCCGCGTGACGAGGGAAGGCCGCGTGCGTCCGTAACGTTCGTCAAGATTCGTCACGTTGGCATCTCCTGGGTGTGCGCCGGGCGGTTGGCCCGCGCGAGGGGTTTAGGCTCGTTCAAGGCTATCGCCCAGCGCGCCCGCACGTGAGAACGTGGCCGCGTCCAAACATCCCCCAGGAGCCAATTCGTGACCCTGCGCCTGCTTGCCGTGCACGCACACCCCGACGACGAGTCGTCGAAGGGAGCCGCCACCTACGCGTCCTACGTGGAACGCGGTGCGGAGGTCATGGTCGTGAGCTGTACCGGTGGCGAAGCGGGGGACGTCCTCAACCAGGGCCTCGAATCGCGCCGTCACGCTGAGCGCGACCTGCCGGGCCTTCGCCGCCTCGAGATGCGCGCAGCGCAGGACATCCTCGGTGTCGAACACCGCTGGCTCGGCTACGTGGACTCCGGCATGGCCCGCGAAGACGGATCGCTCGACTGGGGCACCTTCGCCTCGATCCCGGTGGAGATCTCGGTTCGTCCGCTCATCCGCCTCATCCGCAGCTTCCGCCCGCATGTGCTCGTCACGTACGACGAGAACGGTGGTTACCCGCATCCCGACCACATCCGGACCCACCTCATGTCGCTGGAGGCGTGGCAGAGCGCGGGAACGAACGCGTACCCGGAGCTTGGTGAGCCGTGGCTCATCTCGAAGCTCTACTACGACCGCACGATGAACGCCGAGCGCGCCCAGTCGATTGTGGACCGCCTCGCCGAGGCGGACGCCGAACCGACCCTTCGTGGGACGCTCGAAAAGGTGCTCGGTTGGATGAAGGAGAAGCCGTCCACGGTCACGACCCGCCTCGAGGTCGGCAGCTACTTCGCCCGCCGCGATGACGCCCTCCGTGCGCATGCGAGCCAGGTCGCACCCGATGACGAGTTTTTCTTCTCGGTGCCGCGCGAGCTCGAGCGCACGAGCTACCCCTACGAGGGCTATGAGCTCGTCGCGAGCCGCGTGCCGGTGTCGATTCCCGAAACCGACCTGTTCGCTGGTATTGATGAAGCAACCACGCAGGATGAGCTCCGCACAGCTGGCGACTACGTTGACCACGCGGCATTCGACGGAACGGCAGAGCTCAGCATTGGTCTGGAAGAGGCATCCGCATGATCGAACACTGGATGATGGACGCGGCGATCGCATGGACCGCGAACAACCCGACACCGTCGCCGACGCCCACCTTTGACCCGAACAAGGTCACCCCGGGCGTGCTGGGCTTCAGCGTCATCGCGATCTTCTTCGTGATCTGCGCGCTCCTCGTCTGGAACCTCATCATGCGCGTCTCGCGGATGTCGCACCGCAGCCAGGTTCGGGCAGAGCTCGCCCTCGAGAAGGCACGTGCGGAAGGTCGCGACCTTGACGCGAATGACCCTGACGCGGAAGGCATTTTCCGCCAGGATGATGCTCCTCGCGACGGCGAGCCTGGCGCTGAAACGCCGGAACGCTAGCGCGTCACCGTCATTCGACTCTCGCGCTCCTCACCTGCATGGGGGAGGAGCGCGGCCGCTTGACGCCTACCGTGGTGGGCTCAGCGGCGCTGACTCGATTTAGCCGAGGCTGACCGGATTCAGCGCAATGATGAGCACTGCCGTCCAATGGCAGAGGTAGGCGAGCACCGTGCACGCATGGAACAGCTCGTGGAAGCCGAAGTGGCCAGGCCACGGATTCGGCTTCTTCATGCCGTACGCGACCGCACCAATCGTGTAGAGGATGCCGCCGATGGCGACGAGCAGCATCATGACCCAGTTCGCCTGCAGCAGCGCGGGCAGGAACATGACCGCCGACCAACCGAGCGCAAGGTAGAGCGCGACATAGAGCCAGCGGGGTGCGCTCGTCCAGAAAATGCGGAAGAAAATGCCGAGGATCGCGACCGACCACACCGAGAAAAACAGGATGAGTGACTCCGGCTCGCGAAGGCCCAGCAGCGAAATCGGCGAGTAGGTGCTAGCGATGAGCAAGAAGATGTTCGCGTGGTCAAATCGTTTCAGCGCGAGACGCACCCTGGGTGACCAGTTGAAGCGGTGGTAGAGCGCCGAAATGCCAAACAGCAGGATCGAGCTCAAACCGTAGAGCGCACACACGAGCCGCGGCATGAGGCCGGGGGTGAACACAAGCAGCAGCAGCGTCGCAACGATCACGACCGGCAGCGCACCCGCGTGAATCCACCCACGCCAGCTCGGCTTGGGCTCGTGCGGCGAGTGGGCCGGGTCGTTGGCCTCAATCGTTGGCAGATGCGCATCGGTCGTGATGTTCACGCGTGACACGTTATCGCTCGCGGGCGTCGGACGACCTGAAGCCATGACATGACCCTGCAGCGAATGTCGCGCGTTCTCGGGATCGTGTCCGGTACGGTGAGTGCGTGCGACTCAAGGGAAAGTCCAGGGTGAAGAACGCCCTCTACCGCGTGTACATGCGGCGACTGCGTGCGGGCCTGGAAGGACGCCCCACCCCTCAGCACGTGGCCATGATCATTGACGGCAACCGTCGATGGGCAAAGCAGCTCGGCCTCGAGTCAGCCGCCTTCGGGCATCGCGCTGGCGCCGACAAGATGATGGAGTTTCTTGGCTGGTGCGATCGCGCAGGCGTCGAACGCGTCACCCTCTACCTGCTCTCGATCGACAACCTCACCGGCCGCTCGAGCGAGGAGCTCTCGGACCTCGTCGAGATCATCGCCGATCTCGCACGACGCATTGCCGCGAACACTCGCTGGCGCGTGCAGCAAGTCGGCCAGAAGGAACCTCTGCCAGAGCAGCTTGCGGCGACCTTGACCGAGGTTGAGGCGGCGACCGCAGGCCGTGAATGCGGCTCGGGGCAGGGACTCCACGTCAACCTCGCGGTCGGCTATGGCGGACGAAACGAAATCGTTGACGCCATCCGCCGCATCGTGAACAAGCATGCAGAGGACGGAGAGAGCCTCGAGGCGCTCGCGGCACGCATCACGCCGGAACTCATCGGCGAGCACCTGTACACGGGTGGTCAGCCTGACCCTGACCTTGTCATCCGCACCTCGGGCGAGCAGCGCCTCTCGGACTTCATGCTGTGGCAGTCAGCCCACTCAGAGTTCTACTTCGTGGAGGCGCTTGGGCCGGACCTGCGTGAGGTCGACTTTCTGCGCGCGCTCCGCGACTTCGCGGGCCGTCAGCGCCGTTTCGGCCACTAGGGGCTTGCCGGTCGTCGATCACCTCAACCGCACCGCCTTCGGTATCTCATTGAGCTGATCGAGTAGCGCGCAGCGCGTATCGAAATCACACGCTCGCGACGCGCCCCGCGTGTCGCTGATCCTGTGAAGCAGGTAAACAGGGTGTGTCACATTTGTCACATCCGTCACATGCGTGCACGTCACGCCCATCTCGCCACAGCCAGAAATGAACCCTCGGTAAACCATTGCCCGTTCGGCGTCTCCACCGGGGATTTTCAGCCTCCCAATCCAGGGAGCGCGACACCTGGCGGCCTACCGTGGAGGCATCAGGTCAACCACCTGATCGAGGCGGCCACATAAGTTCGACTCGACACCTCCGACCCCGTCGGCACGCGCCGAACGAAGTGGCCGCAGCGTCCAGTGACGAGCCTGCTGGGCCAACCCCGGCGGGCGGAGGAGCGGAATCCGTGACGACCGCGAATAGCACCCCGACGACCACGACAAACTTCGAGATGCACGACGGAGGGGAGGGGCGGTTCGCACAGCGCACGCGCACCTACGTCCTCGACACGTCCGTGCTGCTCAGCGACCCGCGAGCTCTGTTCCGCTTTGCCGAACACGCGGTTGTCATCCCCGTGATCGTCATCTCCGAGCTCGAGAAGAAGCGCCACGACCCCGAAATCGGTTACTTCGCACGCCAGGCGCTGCGCTACCTCGACAACCTCCGCGTGCAGCACGAACGCCTCGACTTCCCGATCCCGATCGGCGACGAAGGCGGCACGCTCCGCGTTGAGCTCAACCACTCCAACATGGCGGTGCTGCCGTCCGGCCTGCAACTCGGCGACAATGACTCCCGCATCCTCGCGGTCGCTCAGAACCTCGCCGGGGACGACCTTGACGTGACCGTCATCTCGAAGGACCTCCCGATGCGCGTGAAGGCCGCATCGATCGGTCTCGGCGCCGAGGAATACCGCGCCGAACTCGCCCGCGACACCGGATACACCGGCATGGCTGAGCTCGGCCTCTCGGGCGAAGAAATGTGTGACCTCTACGAGGATGAGCGACTCGAGACGGAGCTTGTGAGTGAGCTGCCGATCAACACGAGCCTCGTCATCAGCTCCGAGCGCGGATCGGCCCTCGGCCGCGTCGTCGGCAAGCACGAAGTGCGACTTGTCCGCGGCGACCGTGACGTGTTCGGTGTGAACGGACGCTCCGCCGAGCAGCGCCTCGCGATCGACCTGCTCCTTGACCCGAGCGTCGGCATCGTCTCGCTCGGAGGCCGCGCCGGTACCGGTAAGAGCGCCCTCGCGCTCGCGGCTGGTCTCGAAGCCGTCCTTGAACGCGGCCTGCAGCGCAAGATCATGGTCTTCCGCCCGCTCTACGCCGTTGGAGGCCAAGAGCTGGGCTACCTGCCGGGCGACCAGGACGAGAAGATGGGCCCCTGGGGTCAGGCGGTCTACGACACGCTCTCGGCGATCGTCTCGGACAACGTCATCGAGGAAGTGATCGCGCGCGACCTCCTCGAGATTCTCCCACTCACGCACATCCGTGGCCGCTCGCTCCACGACGCCTTCGTGATCGTGGACGAAGCGCAGTCGCTCGAGCGCAATGTCCTTCTCACGATGCTCTCGCGCATCGGCCAGAACTCGCGCGTGGTGCTCACCCATGACGTCGCTCAGCGCGACAACCTGCGCGTAGGCCGCCACGACGGTATCGCCTCGGTCATCGAGACACTCAAGGGCCACAAGCTCTTCGCACACATGACGCTGCAGCGTTCGGAGCGCTCGGACATCGCGGCGCTCGTCACGGAGCTGCTCGAGGACTACGAGATCCAGTAGGGGACGCCGCCGCCGCCACCTGTCGCGTTTCGGTTCTATCCGGCGCATTCCGCTCTGGAGAGTGGAGAGCCAAGATATTGCCGAAACGCGACAGCTCTGTTCGGGGCGGAGTCAGTGCTCCGGCAGCTCCGCAGTCTCGAGGGTGACGGCATCCAGCAGGATGAGGTTCTCTGTGAACGTCGAGCGGTCATGCGCGAGCCCGATCACCCGCGCCCCGTTAAGGAGCGCTTCGTAGCGGGTGTGGAAGTGGCCGTGGAACAGGATGCTGGGCTTGACGGCATCCACCACCTCGCGCACGCGCGTGCGGTGCTCTGCCGCGATCGCCTCATCCTCGGCGGGGAAGGTGCCGGGCGGGTAGCTGGACGGGGTGTCGACCCCAGCGGGGGAGTCGTGGCTTAGCATGACTTCCACCGCGCCCACCGAAGACGCTCGCTCGATGTCCTCGCGCGTGATCCGCTCCTCGGGCCACCAGCTCACGCCCGTCTGACGCTGTTCCCGGTCGACGCTGTGCGCGCCACCGAGCGCGAGCCAGCGGTGGCCGTGCCACTGCCAGCTGAAGCCGCGCGGCAGGTGCGTGATGTGCGAGGTGAGTGGGCGCGTGCCGTCCGCAGCGAGCGGATGCTGCAGTAGCACGTCGAAATTCTCGTGGTTGCCGTCGATGAAGAACAGCGGGGTGTCGCCGAGTACGAGGCCGAGCGTGTAGAGATACGAAAACTCGAACTGGTAGCCGAAATCGCCGAGGTGGATGATCGCGTCCGCGCCAGCCTGCTTGGCGTGACGAACCGCGTCCGCGGCGAACTCCAAACGCCCGTGCCAGTCGCCAGCGATGGCGAGGCGCTGCGGGGCAAGCTGATCAATATTCACGAACTCACGTTACTGCTGTTCGACGTCGAGAGAGACCATTTGATTGCGGCCAGCCTGTTGTGGATAAGTGCACGGGTCGGACGCTGGCATCCGCTACCGTTCGCCCCGTGGATGCGCGCGTACTCGATCTCCTGTCGGCCCTCGTGGCCGCGGCAGCGCTCGCCGTTGTCACGCCCGCGCTCATCCGCGCGGACCTTCGCGAACACCGCCTCCCGAATAGGCTTGTTGGCATTGCGGCAGCAGGACTGGGCGCGGCGCTCCTCGCCGAGTGGGTTCTGACAGGCCGCATCCCGACGGCGGCGCTCCTTGCTGCTGTGGGCGCGGGCCTCTTCTACCTGGTGCTGTCGATCGCGGGCGGCATGGGGATGGGGGATGTGAAGCTCTCGGCCGTTCTGGCGGGTGGCGCCGCGCTTGTCTCAGTGAGTACGGCCATCGCGAGCTTCCTGCTGGCGTTCCTCCTCGGCGGGGTATGGGCGCTCGGATGGATCGTTCTTCGCAGCATCCGGCGCATGACGCGGACGCCTGCACAAGGTGAGGATGACGGTATCGGCAAGCACACTCACGGGAGCAACATTCCTTTCGGCCCCGCCATGCTGCTCGGCCACTGGCTGTGCGTCCTCCTGTGGATCGTTGCAGGGGTCCTTGGGTAGGGATTGCGTTCGTGCTCGGTGGAACAAACTCAACAAACGACAGTGGCGGCGAATCCCCCAAGGGATCCACCGCCACCGCGCGTGCTGAACCGATTTAGAGGTTCGGCGAGGTCATCGAGAGGACGTCGAGCTTTTCGTCGAGCTGAGCCTCGGTGACTTCACCGCGCTCGACGTAGCCGAGGTCGATGACGGCCTGACGGACCGTAACCTTGTTGGCAACCGCGTGCTTCGCGATCTTCGCAGCAGCCTCGTAGCCGATGACGCGGTTGAGCGGCGTCACGATCGACGGCGACGACTCAGCGAGCTGGCGGGCACGCTCTTCGTTGGCCTGAAGGCCCTCGATCGTCTTGTCGGCGAGGACGCGTGCCGAGTTCGCGAGGAGGCGGATCGACTCGAGGAGCGCCGTACCCATGACCGGGATCTGGACGTTGAGCTCGAACAGGCCCGAAGCACCAGCGGACGTGATGGCGGCGTCGTTACCGATGATGCGCGAGCACACCATGAGCACGGCCTCGGGGATGACCGGGTTCACCTTGCCCGGCATGATCGACGAGCCCGGCTGGAGGTCGGGGATGTGGAGCTCGCCAAGACCCGTGTTCGGGCCCGAACCCATGAGGCGGAGGTCGTTGTTGATCTTGATGAGCGAGACGGCGATCGTCTTGAGCACACCCGACGCCTCAACGAGGCCGTCGCGGGCACCCTGCGCCTCGAAGTGGTCCTTCGCCTCGGTGAGGGGGAGCGATGCGTTCGAGGCGAGCTCGGCGATGACCTGCTCCGAGAAGCCCTTCGGGGTGTTGATACCGGTACCGGTCGCGGTGCCGCCGAGCGGAACCTCAGCAACGCGCGGGATCGAGGTCTCGACGCGCTCCTGGCCGAGGCGGATCTGGCGAGCGTAGCCAGCGAACTCCTGGCCGAGGGTGACCGGGGTGGCGTCCATGAGGTGCGTGCGGCCGGCCTTCACGGTCGACTTCCACAGCTCAGCCTTCGCCTCGAGTGCCTTGGCGAGGTGGTCAAGACCCGGGACGAGGTCGTTGATGAGCGCGTCGGTGACGGCAACGTGCACCGAGGTCGGGAAGACGTCGTTCGACGACTGCGAAGCGTTCACGTGGTCGTTCGGGTGGACGCGCTCCTCAGCGCCGTCCGCCTCGAGCTTGCGCGATGCGAGGGTCGAGAGGACCTCGTTCATGTTCATGTTCGACGACGTGCCCGAACCGGTCTGGTAGACGTCGATCGGGAACTCACCGAGGTGCTGGCCCTCGATGATCTCCTCGGCAGCGGCAACGATCGCCTGCGAGCGCTTCTCGTCGAGGATGCCGAGCTTGGAGTTGACGATCGCGGCGGCGCGCTTGATGCGGGCGAGGGCGATGATCTGGCCCGGCTCAAGGGTCGAACCGGAGATGGGGAAGTTCTCGACGGCGCGCTGCGTCTGTGCAGCGTAGAGGGCGTTCTTCGGAACGCGAACCTCGCCCATCGTGTCGTGCTCGATGCGGTACTCGGTCTCGTTGGCCACGGTGGAACCTTTCGATCAGTGGGGCGGTGTCACCTCAGGTGAGTGACTCCAGGGTATCGGCGGAACTCGAACACTCGGTGGGACTGCTCGAGGGGGAAATCAAGGCTTGTGGGGTTACTTGGCGGGGGCTTTCAGAGCATCGGCGACGGCGCTCGCAAGCTCCTTCACACGTTCGGGGGAGTGGCTGCCGTAGACGACGAAGGTCGTCCCGTCGCGTTCTGTGGAGAGGGCGTAGCGGCTGTTGCCAGCTTCCTTCTCGGGCAGGCCCGTGTAGTCGTACTCCTGCCAGTGCAGGCCCGCGTGGTCGATCTCGCCGGTCGGCTGACGCTGGCCGGTGCGTTCGAGCGTCCAGGTGGGGTTGGCTTGGATGCCCTCGCTGAAGCCGACGAACTCTGCCGCCTCACCGTTCGGGCCGGGCACGATGTAGCCCGCGGACCACTCGAGCACGCCGTCCGCACCCTGACGGGCTTCGGCGGCGTTCGCCTTCCACTCGGCGGGGACGCTCGGCGCGATGAGCGGCACGTCGGTGATGACCTGCGACTGCTGTGCAAGCTCGGCGACGTTCACATTGCGCTCGATCGGCTGGTTGCTGCGCGGGACGACGAGCACGATCGCGAGCATCGCGATGAGCGAGAAGATGAGCGCCCAGACCAGGTTCGGGAAGGTCTTCGCCGCACGGTAGGTGCGACTGCGCTCTGCCTCGCGTGCGGCCGTCTCTTCAGGGGTTTCGGGGCGGCCAAGTTCGGCGACGATGCGACCGGAAGGCTTCCCCGCAGCGGGGCTCACTCTGTAGCCTCAGCGGCATCCGCGCCACGCTTCGCCTTCTCGAGGCGCTCGCGTGCGCCCACGAGCCACTCCTCGCAGCGGGCTGCGAGGGCTTCGCCGCGCTCCCACACCGAGATGGATTCGTCGAGGGTCAGGGATCCCTGCTCGAGCCGGTTCACGACGGCGATGAGCTCGTCGCGAGCGGCCTCGTAGCTCATCGTTGACACCTCGGGGAGTTCAGCCTCGTTCATCATGGGTCCATTCTCTCAGGCGGTGGTGCAGGGGCGGAGTTGGTGGGTATTGCTCGGCTACTCGTCGTCGACGGCGCCGTTGCTCGTGGCAGCGATCTTGCCGTTGGCGAGTCGGATGCGGAGCGTCGAGCCAGCAGGCGCATCGTCGGCGGTGCGCACGAGCGTGCGCTCGGATGCGGGCGTGGAGGCCGGGTCCGCATCGCTTGGGACGCGTTCCACGAGCGCGTAGCCGCGGTCGAGGGTGCGCTGCGGGGAAAGCGCGCGCAGTTGCGTGGAGAGGGCTACGATGCGGTCGGCCCCGCGGTCGAGCATCCGCTCGACAAGCTCTTGCCCGCGCATCGCGTAGCGGCCGAGGTCGTCGGCTTCTCGGTCGATGATGACCTCGGGGTGGGCGAGGACGGGGCGGCTGCGGAGCGACTCGATCTGCTGGGACTCGTGGCGGATGCGGGTCGCGAGCCACTGGAAGATGCGGGCCCGGGCATCCCGCACGCCTGCGAGCTCTTCAGCAACATCCGGGACGACTCGTTTCGCCGCGTCGGTCGGGGTGGATGCGCGAAGGTCTGCCACCTCGTCGAGGATCGGGCGGTCATTCTCGTGACCGATCGCCGAGACGATCGGAGTTGCGGCGGCGGCTGCCGTGCGCACAAGCGTCTCGTCGGAGAAGGGGAGGAGGTGCTGGAAGTCGCCACCACCGCGGGCGATGATGATGACGTCCACCTCGGGGTCAGCATCCAGCGTCTCGATCGCGGCGCGCACTTCCTCGACCGTGCCCACACCCTGCACACGCGTGTGAATCGTGCGGAAACGCACCGAGGGCCAGCGAAGCTCAGCGTTCCGGCGCACGTCCTTCTCGGCGTCGGAGTCCTTACCGGTGATGAGGCCGATGCAGTTCGGGAGGAACGGCAGCTGCTGCTTGCGGTCGAAATCGAAGAGGCCTTCGCTTGCCAGCTGGCGCTTCAGACGCTCGAGCTGCTCGAGCAGGGCACCGAGGCCGACGTGCCGGACGTCGCTCGCCTGCATTGAGAGCGTGCCGCCCTTCACCCAAAAGTCGGGCTTCGCGCAGACGATGACGCGGTCGCCCTGCTTGAAGTCTTCGCCGAGGCGCGAGAGGACGCTGCGCCACACCGTGACCGAGAGCGTCGCATCCGCTTCGAGGTCTTTGAGCTTCGCGTAGGCGTGCCCTCCGCGAACATTCCAGCTCGTGAGTTCGCCCTCGATCCACACGGAGCCGAGCTTGCCGATCCAGCCCGCCAGCTGCTCAGACACGGCCGCGACCGGCCACGGCTGCTCTGCGGTGGCGGGACCGGAGGGCGTCATCGTGGGGCTCATCGTTGCTTCCCTTCCTGACGGATCCGGGTATCGAACGTAGACTCGTGGGCGTGACCGAGACAGTGATTTCCCTGCCGATGCCGCGCGCGCAGCGCCCGGTTCCGACGTTTGAGGACCGCCCGGTCGAGGGCGAGAAGCGCGTGCTTCTGGCTGCCCCTCGAGGATACTGTGCGGGCGTTGACCGTGCCGTCGTGGCTGTGGAAAAGGCGCTCGAGACGTACGGCGCCCCCGTGTACGTGCGCAAGCAGATTGTCCACAACCGCCACGTCGTGTCGGTGCTCGAGGAACAGGGCGCGATCTTCGTGGAAGAGGTCGACGAGGTGCCGGAGGGTGCGCACGTCGTCTTCTCGGCGCATGGTGTCTCGCCCGCGGTCGTGCAGGGTGCCGCCGAGCGGAACCTCCACGCGATTGACGCGACCTGCCCGCTCGTGACGAAGGTGCACCGTGAGGCGACGCGCTTCGCGAAGCAGGAGAAGGAGATCCTCCTCATCGGCCACGACGGCCACGAAGAGGTCGAAGGTACGGCCGGCCACGCGGTCGGTCGCGTGACGATCGTGAACAACCCCGCCGAGGCCGAGACCGTTGAGGTGAAAGACCCGAATAACGTCGTCTGGCTCTCGCAGACCACGCTCTCGGTGGACGAGACGATGTCGATCGTGAACCGCCTGCGCGAACGCTTCCCGAACCTGCAGGACCCGCCCTCGGACGACATTTGCTACGCAACACAGAACCGTCAGATCGCGATCAAGAAGGTCGCGCAGGGTTCAGACCTCGTGATCGTTGTTGGGTCGGCAAACTCGTCGAACTCGGTGCGTCTCGTTGAGGTGGCGCTCGAACACGGCGCAAAGGCTGCGTACCGCGTCGACTACGCCGACGAGATCCAGCAGGAGTGGCTGGACGGTGTTCGCACGGTTGGTGTCACCTCGGGTGCTTCGGTGCCGGAGGTGCTCGTGCAGCAGGTGCTGGAGGCGCTCGCGACGGCCGGCTACCGCGATGTGGAAGAGGTTGAGACGGCGGTTGAGGACCTCATGTTCTCGCTCCCGAAGGAGCTTCGCCGCGACCTTGGCGAGTGCGACACGGGCGGTGCGGCCCGCGGCGGCCGCGGTTCGGGTGTTCGTGGCAAGGACTAGGCCTGCGCGTGCCGGTGCCGGTGCCGGTGCTGGTGTCGTGAATTGCGCGCTGTGGGGAAATGGATGCTCCTGAGGTATCCACTTCCCCACAGCGCGCAATCTGTACTCATTACGCTAGCTCCATGACCACACAACGACGTGTTGACGAAGTCAGCCGATCCCGCCTCGAGGCGCTCGGCCTTGACTATCGCTTGGTGACTGATGACGACGCTGCCATTGATGCCTGGTGTGCTGCGTGTGCACGCGGGTTTCACGATGTCGCACCCGAAGCCGAGGACAGCCGCCGAGAGATTCGCCGCGAGCGGGCCCGAGCTCAACGCGTACTCGGCGCGTGGAAAGCCAGCCAAGAGGGGGAACCCATCGCGACGGTGTGCTCGTGGCCGATGGAGCTGACGATCGCCCCTGGACGTTCACTCTCGATGTGGGGGATTTCTGGGGTGACGGTCGCACCGACCCACAGCGGGAAGGGCATCGCCCGAGCGATGCTCGAAGGGGAGCTTCGTAGTGCTGCGGCGGAGGGATACGCAATTGCCGGTCTCACTGTGAGTGAGTCGACGCTGTATGGCAGGTACGGATTCGGGATCTCAGCCCAGAGTTCGATCCTGCGTTTCGATACGACTCGCGTGAACTGGTGCGGACCCACGCCAGACGTCGAACTCGACTTCATCACGGTGGCTGAAGCCGTCGAAGTGCTCCAGCGACTGCACTCGAAGCAGGCACGCGCCACACGCTGCGATGTCGTGCGCGAAGCCACGTTTTGGCGACTGGTTACCGGCGTGGAGACACCGAACGACGCGACGGTTCGCAGCCGTCGCTTTGTCCTTGCGACGTCCCCTGCAGGTGATGAGCTGGGCATTGTTGGCTATCGCCTCGACGGTTTTGATGATGATGACTTCACGAAGCACCGTCTTATTGTCGATGTGTTGGTGGCGCCGGATATTGACGGGCGTGCGGCGCTGTGGAGGTACGTGCTGTCACAGCCACTCGTGCGGTCGGTGAAGACCGAGCAACTCGTTGCACCGGATGACCCAATCCGGTGGTGGATTGGCGATTGGCGCGGTGTGCAGGAGCGTCGGACTGACCACCATTGGACTCGGGTGCTGGACGTTGTTCGCGTACTTGAGGCGTGCGCGTACTCGGCGCCAGACCGGCTGGTGCTCGAAATTGAGGATGACCTCGGTTTCGCCGAGGGCATGTATCTCCTTGACACGCGCGATCAGCAGCCCGTCGTGACCCGCTGTGACGGGGCAACGCCGGGGGTGGCTCATATCAAGCTGGACGTGTCGACGCTCGCATCACTCGTGTTTGGCTGCTTCAGCGCTGAGTCGCTGGGCGCTGCTGCGCAGCTTGAAGGTGACGACGCTTCGGTCCGGTGTGCAGGGAGTCTGTTTCAGACAGGGCGAGAGCCATTCTTGAGCACCTGGTTCTAGGACGCGGCGTGCTGCGTGACAAAAATGCACGCTCAGCGGCGTATCCCTCTGTATGCGAGGGGATAGCTCGCTGAGCGTGCATTTTTGAACGGCGCAGCGCCTCTGGCGTTCGGCCCAGCGGCTTGGATGCTGCGTGCGCTGCCGGTTACGGCGTGGCCGGTGCGCCCGGGAGCATGCCGCTTTGCGCGGCGGCGACGAGTTCGGGGTGGAGGCTGATGCCGATCGTCACGAGGAGGAACGTGAGACCCATCCCGAGGATCGCGCCGATGACGATGAGCCACATGGCACGCTTCTTGCGCTTCCAACGCAGGAGCACGAGGTAGAGCGTGATGGCGTAGAGCGCGGGGTGCGCGATGATGCCGACCATCGAGAGGGCCGGGAGGGCAGCCGGGCGCACGTAGGGGCTGATGCCGTATTGCGCGAACAGCTGCGAGTACTGCATCGCAAGCGCGTTCTCGGTGAAACTCGTCATGCTCGTGATGGTGGCGAAGATGCCGATGATGAGCATGGCGATACCGGAGGTCTTGTCCGCGCGACGGCGGGCCTCATCGAGCTGCTGCTTGTCGATGAGGCCGCCGCCTGCGGGAGTGAACCCTGAGAGGTCCGGGTTCCGGTTCGGCTTCTTGGCGCCGGACGCCATTAGGACTTCGAGTGGCCGAAGGAGCCGAGCTGCTGCGTCGCCTCGACGACACGCTTGGCCATGGCGGCCTCGGCCTTCTTGCCCCACGAGCGCGGGTCATAGATCTTCTTGTTGCCGACCTCGCCGTCGATCTTGAGGAAGCCGTCGTAGTTCTTCATGACCGAGTCGGCGACCGAGCGCGAGTAGGCGTACTGCGTGTCGGTGTCGATGTTCATCTTGACGACACCGTTCGCGACGGCCTCGGCGATCTCTTCAGCGGTCGAGCCTGAGCCACCGTGGAAGACGAGGTCGAGCGGCTTCTCGCTCGTGCCGTACTTCTCCTGGAGGCCCTTCTGGATGTCGCCGAGGAGGCCCGGGCGGAGCTTGACGTTGCCGGGCTTGTAGACGCCGTGCACGTTGCCGAAGGTGAGGGCGGCCATGTAGCGGCCGTTCTCGCCGAGGCCGAGGGCTTCGACGGTCTTCACTGCGTCGTCGAGGGTCGTGTAGAGCTGCTCGTTGATTTCGTTGGCAACGCCGTCCTCTTCGCCACCGACGACCCCGATCTCAACTTCGAGGATCTGGTTGTTGGCCTTGGTGAGGGCGAGGATCTGCTTGGCGATCTCGAGGTTCTCGTCGAGCGGAACTGCCGAGCCATCCCACATGTGCGACTGGAAGATGGGTTCGCCGCCGTTCTTCACGACCTCGTTCGAGGCCTGAATGAGCGGGTAGACGAAGTCGTCGAGCGCATTCTTCGGGCAGTGGTCGGTGTGGAGGGCGACCGTGATCGGGTAGTTCTTTGCGGCTTCGTGAACGAAGGCGGCCATGGCAAGGGCGCCTGATGCGCGAGCCTTGACGCTCTGGCCGGCGAAGTAGTCGGCGCCACCGGTGGTGACCTGGATGATGCCGTCGGAGCCTGCCTCGGTGAGGCCCTGGAGGACCGCGTTGATCGTCTGCGAGGACGAGACGTTGATGGCCGGATACGCGAAGGCTTCCTGCTTCGCGCGGTCGAGCATTTCTGCGTACTGATCCGGGGTTGCGATGGGCATGTGGCGCTCCTTTTGGTGTCGTCAGCGTCCAGCGTTCGCGCGTGAACGTGCGCGGTTTCTGTACCGGTTCGGAGTCTAGCGATCACCGCCGACATTCCGCCCTATGCGGCGTTGTCGGATGCGTGAATTTCCGCCGGGAGGTGGCGGAGGTTGTGCGGCTGCAGTTGAGAAAGTTCTGGCGGTGTTGTCGAATGCTGCCGATGCGCGGCTTGCCGCGGATAGGCTGGTGGCATGACTGAATCGTCCGCCAATGTTGCCGGGGCTGGCGCCGGCGAAGAGAAGCTGATCACCCACCCCGACCGCAACCTCGCGATGGAGCTTGTTCGCGCGACGGAGGCTGCCGCAATTCGTGCGGTGCCGTTCATCGGTCGCGGTGACAAGAACGCTGCCGATGGTGCTGCGGTTGATGCGATGCGCAAGTTCCTTGCCACGGTCGAGTTCCAGGGCCAGGTTGTTATCGGTGAGGGCGAGAAGGACGAAGCTCCGATGCTCTTCAACGGTGAGATCGTCGGTAACGGCCGCGGCCCGCTGTGTGACATTGCGGTTGACCCGATCGATGGCACCTCGCTGACCGCTGCTGGCCGCCCGAACGCGCTGTCGGTGATCGCGGTTGCTGACCGTGGCACGATGTACAACCCGAAGGACCTGTTCTATATGGACAAGATCGTGACGGGTCCCGAGGGTCAGGGCATTATCGACCTCGACAAGCCGATCGGCGAGAACATTCGCGCCCTTGCGAAGGCCAAGGGCAAGCCGGTCGAAGAGATGGTTGTCGCGGTGCTTGACCGTCCGCGTCATGAGCAGCTCATCCGCGAAATCCGTGAGGCTGGCGCTGGTACAGAGCTCATCCTTGACGGTGATGTTGCCGGTGGCATTAACGCTGCACGTCACGAGCCGCGCATCGACATGTGCGCTGGTATCGGTGGCACGCCGGAGGGCATCATCACGGCCTGCGCGATCAAGTCGCTCGGCGGTGTCATGCAGGGACGCTGGTACCCGCGCAACGAGGAGGAGCGTGAGCGCGCGATTGCGGCCGGCCACGACCTCGACGCGGTGCTCTCGGCGGACGACCTCGTGAAGACCGACAACTGCTACTTCGTGGCGACTGGTGTCACCGACGGTGGCCTCGTGCAAGGTGTGCGCCGCGTGCGCGACCGCATCCACACTGACTCGGTCGTGCTGCGCGCTCACTCGGGTACGCTCCGCCGCGTGATCGCGGAGCACCTCGAGACGAAGTGGCTCTAGCGGGTATCTGGATGCGCTTGCAGTGACCCGTTGAGGCGCTGATGAACTGATGTTGGGGGCTTCACCGAAATGGTGGGGCCCTCAACTCGTTGTGGGATCCATCCGTGGCTGTAGAGGCACCTGCGGTCGGTCCTCAGCGCAAGTTGAGAAGCCCGGCTCTCGCGCGTGCAAGCGTTGGCTGCGATTGGTTTCCTGACGCAGGTTTCGCCGTCTCGTGTTTCGGTACGTGTCGGCTGTCACGCTCAGTGGGGTCGTGCCTGTGTTTGCTCGCGTATGCGCGTTGGTTGTCACAACTAGCCTGCGGCTCGCTCCTCTCGTCGTGATTGGACCGGCGGATTCGCGAGCTCGAGCGCTTCGGTGAGTTCGCGGGCTGAGAGCGTGCGCGTGGTCTCGTCGAGCGACTGTGGGGCCGCTGGCTCGGCGACGCCTTCGAGCGCGGCAAGCTTGCGGGCGCTCGGGAGTACGCGCGATTCGATGGAGCCAATGGCTTGGTTGTATGCGCCGACGGTGGCGTTGATGGAGCGCCCGAGCTTGTCGAGATGCCCTGCGGTGGTGGCGAGACGCCTCGTGAGCTGCGCGCCGAGGGCGATCACTTCTTCAGCGGACTCGGTGAGTTGCTCGTGGCGCCAGCTTGAGGCGACAGCTTTGAGCGTGGACCAGAGACTCACCGGGCTTGTGAGTGCGATGCCCTCGGCAAAGGCATCCTCGAGGAGGCTCGCATCCTGGGCGAGAGCAGCCGACAGCGCAGCTTCGCTCGGGATGAAGCAGACGACGAATTCGGGCGACCCGCGGAACGCGCTGGCATAGTTGCGTTTCGCGAGCGCGTCGACGTGGCCGCGAACCGCCCGTGCATGCCGCATGAGCCGTTGCTCACGTTCGTGCTGCTCGGCCTCGGAGCCTGTCGCACTGAGCTCGCTCGCCGCGAGGTACTCAGCGAGCGGCGCCTTCGCATCCACGGCGAGCTGCGCGCCGCCCGGAAGGTGGACGACAAGGTCTGGTCGCCCCTTGCCGGCCTCCGTCTGCACCGCGAGCTGCTCAACGAAGTCGACCCGCTCCATGAGGCCCGCGGCCTCAACGATGTTGCGCAGCTGCGCCTCGCCCCAGCTTCCTCGCGCGGCGTTGTTGCGGAGCGCCGAGGCGAGTGAACCTGTCACCTCGTGCAGGCGCAGCTCTGAGGCATGCTGCGCCCGAAGCTGCTCAGCGAGTTCGCCGTGTTGGGCGTTGCGCTGTTCTTCCATCGCCATGACGGTGCGCTGCATGAGCTCAAGCTGCTGACGTACCGGGGCGATTGCTTCGAGCACGCGGTGATCTTGTTCGCGCGCGGAACTCTGCTGCTCGGCGCGCTCGCGCTCGGCCTCGCGGAATGCGTCGTTCTCGGCGCGAACCACAGCAGCATCGCCGCGCGATCGCTCGAGTTCAGCATCCGCTCGCTCAAGTTCAGCACCAAGCCCGGAAACCCGCGTTCGCAAGGTCGCAAGCACGGCCGCATGACGGTGCCGAGCCGCGACAAAGCCGACGGTGATACCAAGCGCAAGCATGAGCGCCGAAACCGCGACGAGCAACAAGATCTGTTCCATGCTTCGAGCCTCGCACCCACCACCGACATTCCGTTTTCGGCTCGCGCTCGCGCTCAGATCGCGTTCACTTTCAACAGTTTTGCTGGATGTGGAGATCGGCGAATGGGGGAGCGATGGAACCGGGGACAATCGCTGACTGGGCAAATGTTGGTGTTGCAGCTGCGGCGCTCGTCGCGGCGGCAGTGGCCGGATTTGCGTCGCTCCGTCTCATGCGAGTTGAACAAGCTCGCGATTTGCGAGATGAAGAACACGACCGGCGTGCCCAGGCCTCCAGCATTTCCGCCTGGGGAGCAAAGAAGGGCAGCAAGGACTGGACGCTGCAGCTCCTCAACGGCTCAACGGCCACCGTGTTTGATGTGGTTGTCAGCCATCAGACGCTGAGGGGGAACCCGCAGGAAGATCGCGTCTTCACGACGCTTCCGCCGGGAGCATTTACCGTTCACCGTGACCAAATGAAGGATGAATCCGGGCAAGTTGTGGGTGAACACTTCAACCTGTACCCGGCGGGCGAGGGCGTCATCATGATCCCTGGCGGCGGTGTGCGAATGGTTCGGTCGATCAAGTTCACCGACGCCTTCGGATGCCGATGGGAGCGCACGCCAGCAGGGCTCAAACAGCTCCCGAGTTAGAAGGTGGCGTCTTTGACGAGCTCGAGGGCTGCGGCGCGGCGAGCCTCGAGGTCGAGCTCGCTGATCTGCACACCGCTGACCTTGCCAAGACGGTAGATGTCTGGCGCCTTCATGCGGGCAGCTGAGTCGATGACGATCCAAGCTGCGGCTTCGGCATCCGAAATGGGGTCGTGGTGGTTGAGCTCGATGAAGCCCGCAGCTTCAGCAGCAACGGGGAGGCGGTACCGGGGCAGCTCGTAGACCTTCCGCGCGAGGCGCAGGCTGCAGAAGTACTTGAGCGGCGGCAACTGTTCGTGCTCGCTCGCGGTTGCCATGCATGCCGCAGCGATCACGCCGAGGTCGAAATTCGCGTTGTGTGCCACGAGCACATCGCTGCCGACCCAGGAGAGCAAGCGGGGGAGTTGCTCGCTCCACGTCGGGGCCGACTGCACGCGCTCGCGGGAGACACCGTGGAGTTGCACATTGAAGGGCATGAACTCGTCGTGGCCAGCTGGCGGCTTGATGAGCCAGCCGTCGCGCGCCACAACCTCGCCGCGCCGGACCCGGACGAGACCGACCGCGCAGGCCGAAGCAGGGTCGCTATTCGCGGTCTCGAAGTCGATTGCGGTGAAGTTCACTGGCATGGCAACCATCGTGGCACGGGCCACCTACATCGCATCCCGGCTCAAAGCGGTGGCAGGCATGTGCAGTAATGGCAGTATTTGGGGCTTCAAGCCTCCGTGCGCCTCGAAGCCGCAAATGCTGCCATTTATGCACGCACCCGGCCGCCGCACCCCGAGCACCTGCGGCAGCACCGGGTAGGCTTGCCTCTCGTGGCTCTTACTCTCGGAATCGTCGGTCTCCCCAACGTCGGCAAGTCGACCCTGTTCAACGCACTCACGAAGAACCAGGTCCTCGCCGCCAACTACCCGTTCGCAACGATCGAACCGAACGTGGGTGTGGTGGAGCTTCCGGACCCGCGTCTCAAGAAGCTCGCCGAGATCTTCGGCAGCGAGCGCATCCTCCCCGCCACCGTGTCGTTCGTTGACATCGCGGGCATCGTGAAGGGTGCGAGCGAAGGTGAAGGCCTCGGCAACAAGTTCCTCGCCAACATCCGCGAGGCTGACGCGATCTGCCAGGTTGTGCGCGGCTTCACTGACGGTGACGTCGTGCATGTCGACGGCAAGGTCGAGCCCGCCTCAGACATGGAGACGATCAACACCGAGCTCATCCTCGCCGACCTCGAGACGCTCGAGAAGGCCCTCCCGCGTTACGAGAAGGAGGTGAAGCACAAAAAGCTCGATAGCTCGGTGCTCACCGCCGCGCAGGAAGCGAAGGCCGCGCTCGAAGAGGGCAAGCTCCTCTCGCAGACGAGCGTTGACCTCGAGCCGATCCGCGAGCTCGGCCTGCTCACCGCAAAGCCCGTCATCTTCGTGTTCAACGTGGACGAGACGATCCTCGGCGACCAGGCCAAGCTTGACGAACTTGCTGCGCTCGTGGCTCCCGCGAAGGCGATCTTCCTCGACGCCAAGACCGAGTCCGAGCTCATCGACCTCGACCCGGAGGAGGCACAGGAGCTCCTCGCGAGCCTCGGCCAGGAGGAGTCCGGTCTCGACCAGCTCGCCCGCATCGGCTTCGACACGCTCGGCCTGCAGACCTACCTCACGGCTGGTCCGAAGGAAGCGCGCGCCTGGACGATCCGCAAGGGCTGGAAGGCCCCGCAGGCTGCAGGCGTCATCCACACCGACTTCGAAAAGGGCTTCATCAAGGCCGAGGTTGTCTCCTTCGATGACCTCGTTGAGGCCGGTTCGGAAGCCGCCGCAAAGTCGGCCGGCAAGATGCGCCTCGAAGGCAAGGACTACGTCATGCAAGACGGCGACGTCGTCGAATTCCGCTTCAATGTGTAGTTGCTACGGCGTAGCACTAGAACCCTCACTCCTCTTCACGGAAGCGCCGTTGAAGGATTTCTCTCTGCAGAGGAAAATGGGGACATGATCACCGCCGCACTTCGACAGCTCGTGGAGACTGCCAATGCGCATGCGCAGCAGTGCAACGATGGCAAGGATCACACAGTCGCCGCCGCACTGCTGACCAGATCAGGCCAGACCGTGCTTGGTGTGAACGCGTTCCATTTCCTAGGTGGCCCATGCGGCGAGATCTCTGCCCTTGCTAACCACGCGGCCACGTGCGCCGATGATCCCATCGACGCCATCGTCGCAGTCTACGGGCCGACCGGCCAAGTGATCTCCCCATGTGGAAAGTGCCGTCAGGTGTTGTTCGACATCGACCCAGCCATCCAATGCGTTGTCCGGGGCAGCAACGGCCTCGAAGCGCTGACCGTCTCCGAGCTTCTTCCTCACGCCTATGACTGGCGCGCCATGGAACGCCCACAACAGGTCTTCATGTGGGAGGGCTACGAGTCGGCCATCAGAGACGGGTCCAAACGTCAGACCATCCGCGTCGACGATCCCTTCCGACCTGGGTCAGCGCAGCTCGTCTTCGAGAAGGAAAGCGGCGAGACCATCACCCTCGATGCGAACATCACTTCCGTGTTGGCCACACGTCGCTGCGACCTCACCGAGGAACACGCACAACGCGACGGCTTCGCCTCACTGGCGGACCTGCACGAAGCCCTCGACATGCACTACCCCGGCCTTGAGATGGAAGACAGCATCGACATCGTGGCCTTTGAACTGAGCAACCCCGCAGGATGCAGTCCCAGTCCTCAAGATTAGTTATTGAACCGGGATTCGAACGACTTCCGAGATCGTTGAGCATGTTGGATCAAATGTGATCCAGCACCAGCACGCAATCTGAGCCGCGGCAGCAAAGAGGCGGCAGACGAATCCCAGTTGAGGAACGGAAGCCTGCGACAGGTGCGGGTAGCCTCCAGACATGAGCAACCCCGTTCACCACATCGAATTGTGGACAACCGACGTGCGCAGGTCGGCAGTCTCTTTCAATTGGCTCCTTGGCCGACTGGGATGGCAGGCCCAACACGATCCAAATTGGCCGCAAGGAAGAACATGGCTCCACCCCGGCGGAGCATACGTGGTGCTGGAAGAATCGCCTGCTCTCACGGGACCACACGACCGCACGCGAGCGGGGTTGAACCATCTTGCTCTCCGCGCCATAGATCGAATGCTTCTCGATGAAATCCAACGAGACTGCTCGAACCACGGATGGACTGAGTTGTTTGCCGACAAGTACCCCCACGCTGGCGGACCCGAGCACACCGCGCTGTTCCTCGAAAACAGCGAGGGGTTCGAGCTGGAGATCGTTGTTGACTGAGCCGCGCACCGCCTCTTCGGCTGTTCGTCATGTACGACCGGAACTGCATAGTTCATCCAAAATCATTCCAAATCGCCCACATTCTCTATCTGATGACCGTCGGCCTAGCAGAGCCTCAATTCGAGAGTCGCGGGAGACTGCAAGTCACACTTCAAAATTCACAGTGTGAGTTGTAGTCTGACGTCATGCTGTGGACGCCGGATGACCTCGCACAAGCCCTTGAGCAGATGCGAGCGCGACGCGGCGACAGCACATCGATCGAGGTCAAGCGCGCCGCGGGTGGTGTCCCCCAGATGGCGGAGACCCTGTGTGCGTTCGCCAACATGCCTGACGGTGGCACCGTGATCCTTGGAGTCGACGAGGGGGCTGGCGAATTCTCCGTCGTGGGAGTCCCCAATATCGCGCAGCTCGAGGCGGGGATCGCCAACATGGCACGCGAAGCAGTCCACCCAGCTCCGCGGATCGACTTCCTAACCATCACGGTCGACGCGAAGCCGATCGTCATCGCACACATTGCCCCGTTGTCCGTTACCGAGAAGCCTGCGCGCGTTGCAGGCAGAGCATTTCTACGTCAAGCCGATGGCGACTACGCCATGCATCCGCATGAGGAGCGCATGATCGAGGTTGCGCGCCTGCACAGTGACGAGCAGGTGGACTACGATCTTGCGCCCGCTCGTGGCCGCAACCGTGATGATCTGGATGAAATCCTCTGTTCAGCCTATGTCCGAGCAGTGCGCGCTCACGACCGTCGACTACGAGACTGCGATGACTCCCAAATCCTTCGCATGACGAACGTCCTGACGGCAGCTGGCGAGCCAACGCTCGCCGGGCTCTACGCTCTCGGGACTTACCCGCAAGGGCAGTATCCGGCATTGACTGTGACCGCAGCCGTTCAGCTGCCTGGGGGTGAAGGTCAGCCGCGCAACCGCAACCTCCAAGACTTCACTGGCCCGGTTCCTGTTCTTCTGACCGATCTCCTCGACTGGGTGGCGTCAAACCTGGATACCGTCAACAAGTACCGCGATGACGGGCATATGGAGGTCATCCCGGAGCTACCACTCAATGCTGTACGAGAGCTCTTGGCCAACGCTCTGGTCCATCGTGACCTGGGGCCAAACACGTTGGGAACCGGCAAACAGATCCAGGTACGCCTCACGCCCCGAAACCTCTTCATCCAGAGCCCCGGAGGCCTCCGTGGAGTGTCACTCGCACAGATCGAAAGTGTTGAGCACGCTCAGGCGGCGGTGAACCAACGGCTCTACCAGATCACCAAGCGATTGACGACGCCCGACGGCGCATCGATCATTGAGGGCGAAGGTGGCGGTATCCGCGAAGTGTTCCGCTCCACGGAGGCGCGAGGACTACCCCGCCCGCAACTCATCGACACAGGCGTCCAGTTCAAGGCCCTGCTCTGGCGCAGCCGAGATGTCTCCAAGGATTCTGCGCCTCGGACGCCCGGCACAGCAAGGAGCACGGTGGTGGTACCTCGAAGTTCGTCTCCCACTCGAAACGAGCACACGATCTTGGCCGCTCTGGCCTCAGCTGACGGCCCGCTCACGGTCCATGAGGTTGTCGACGCGACTGGCATGACGATCGGCCAGGTTCGCTACGCCCTCAACCAGCCCCTCGAGGATGGCATCGTCATCATGGAGGGCAAGCAGGGAGTCAAATCCACCCGCTACCGCTT
Organism: [Zimmermannella] alba NBRC 15616; assembly: GCF_001570905.1. Taxonomy (GTDB): domain Bacteria; phylum Actinomycetota; class Actinomycetes; order Actinomycetales; family Microbacteriaceae; genus Pseudoclavibacter; species Pseudoclavibacter albus. The sequence goes on from NZ_BCSO01000001.1 coordinate 66,250, forward strand.
GCAGTGAACCGCCCAGACTGCAAGTAAGACTCCAGAACCGAGAGTCTGACTCCCAGTCTCTCGCCATCCAGGGCGCGTTCCCGCCGTGATCGAGAAGAGCCCCTTACCGCGGCAGCTGTTGACATGAGGCTATCCCGGCACGATGTCCAGGGTAGGAACGATGCTCAAAAGCGACGAGTTCGTGCCGAGCAGAGGCGAGATCCCGCGGTGGCCCAGTTGCCAGTTTTCGTCCAACTCTCAACGTCAGATCTGGGGTGCGCAATCAATCATGTCAGGCACCGTCTTGGAATCGAAATGCTGGACGCGCTGTCACCATATTTTGTCCAGCCACGACCAAGGCCGGCTCAGGCGTTGACGCGGAACTCAGCCCATGTTCTGATCTAGCGTTGATGGGCCCCTACCCGCTGTAGACCTTGTCGCGGCGGCCGATCGAAAAGACCTCAACGGTGACGACGTCGTCTTGGATGAGCGCGAGAATCCGATACGACCCCACGCGGTAGCGCCATTCGCCTGAACGGTTGGCTGTCAGCCCTTTGCCGAATGCGCGCGGGTCGGTGCATCCATCGAGGTTGTTCTTGATCCACGTGGCGAGGATCTTCGCATCGAAGCGGTCCAACTTCGTGAGCTGCTTGCGTGCTCGCGAGGTGAGCTCGACGCGGTATGGACCCCTCTCTCCGGTCATTGGTCGAGTTCGGAGATGATCTCGTCGATGCTGAAGCGCTCTCCGGAATCCTGCGCGATTGCCTCACGCAGCTCCTGGAGGTCGTAGGAGTCCTCGATTTTCTCGAGGATTGCGGTGCGAGCGAAGTCAGAGATAGTGACGCCCTCGAACTTGGCGAACTTACGGACAAGCTCGGCGTCCTGCTCGCTCATGCGCACGGTCATGGTGCTCATGCTTCCTCCTGATTCGATGTGAATACAGTGTATTCAAGCTCCTTTCTGGTAGCAATGGGTCGCTTCCCGTCGCGGCTATCTTCAATGCACGCTCGGCAGGAGATAGCTGTATGCCTCGAACGGGGCCTAGTTCCAATTCGACGCCCAGCACACCCACCTCCCACTGATCCCACCCCGATATCGTGCGAAACATGACCCCGGATGCCCCCACAACCGAAAACGCCAACACGCACCCCTGGGCAGACGGCATCCGAGTCCGAGGCGCACGTACGCACAACCTGCACAACGTGGATCTCGACCTGCCACGCGACGCCATCGTTGCCTTCACCGGCGTCTCCGGCTCCGGGAAGTCATCCCTCGCGTTCGGCACGATCTTTGCGGAAGCCCAGCGGCGCTATCTTGAATCTGTCTCGCCGTACGCTCGCCGGCTCATCGATCAGGCTGGTATCCCGGACGTCGACGAACTCGAGGGGATGCCACCAGCGGTTGCGCTGCAGCAGGCTCGAGGCGGCTCGAGTGGACGCTCCGACGTCGCCACGACGACGCAGCTCTCGAGCGTCGTCCGCATGCTCTTCTCTCGAGCAGGGGAGTATCCGCCGAACCAGCCGATGCTGTACGCGGAAGATTTCTCTCCAAACACGCCAGAAGGTGCCTGCCCGGAATGCCACGGCATGGGTCGCGTCTTCGACGTGCCCGAGGAGCTCATGGTGCCGGATGACTCCCTCACGATTCGCGAACGTGCTGTCGCCTCGTGGCCCGTCGCCTGGGCAGGGCAGAACCAGCGCGACATCCTCGTCTCGCGCGGGATCGACGTCGATATTCCATGGCGGAAGCTGCCGAAGAAGACGCGCGACTGGATTCTTTACACAGAAGAACGCCCCACCGAGCCCGTCTATGCGGGCCTCACACCAGCGCAAACTCGCAAAGCCCGGCAGCAGGGGAGAGAACCCAGCTACATGGGCACCTTCGTCGGCGCCCGCCGCTACGTGCTCGACACCTTCGCGAACACGAAGAGCGAGGTGATGAAGCGGCGCGTGGTGCAGTTCGTGCGCGGCGTGCTTTGCCCGCACTGCGAGGGTTCGCGCATCAAGGCGGAGGCCCTGCGCGTCACGGTCGTGGGGCACAACATCGCCGACTTCTCGGCGCTCCCGCTCGCTGAGTTGCAGCAGCTTGCAACAACACTCGCGAGCGGCGAGGTACGCCACGCCGCGGCACATACGAGCACCTTCAGCGACCCAGCCGTCACCCGCAAGCTCGCGAACGACCTCGCAACACGTCTCGAACCTATGATCGCGCTCGGCCTCGGCTATCTCTCGCTCGACCGGGCAGCCCCAACACTCTCGGGCGGCGAACGTCAGCGCTTGCGGCTCGCAACGCAACTCTCTTCCAAACTTTTCGGTGTCGCCTACGTCCTCGATGAGCCGTCCGCTGGCCTTCACCCGCGCGACCTGGACGCGCTCGTGGGCATCCTTCACGGCCTCAGGGAACGCGGCAACAGCGTGCTCGTGGTGGAGCACTCTCTTGCCGTCATCGCCGAAGCAGACTGGCTCGTCGACATTGGGCCTGGCGCGGGAGACCAAGGCGGGCGTGTGCTCTACAGCGGGCCTCCGGCAGGAATCGCGGATGTCGAAGCCTCCGTCACACGTCGCTACCTGACGTCATCCGGCCGCACTGCACGGTCAAGCAAGCACCGCCAGCCGCAAGGCCACCTCACCTTGACGAGTGTCGAGTGCAACACCATTCGCGGCCTCGACGTCACCTTCCCGCTCGGCTGCCTCACCGCTGTGACCGGCGTCTCAGGCGCAGGCAAGTCGAGTCTCATTGGGAGGGCGCTCCCGGAACTCGTCCGTCAACAGCTCGGTCAAGCCGCCCCGACGGAAGAACCGGACGCCACCAACGAGGAAGCCGAGCTGCTCCTCGGCGGCAACACCGTCACGGTGCGCGGCACGGCAACCTTCGAGCGCAGCCAGGTGAAGCGGGTCGTCGTCATCGATCAGAAGCCAATTGGTCGGACTCCTCGCTCCAACGTCGCCACCTACACGGGCCTCTTCGACAGCGTCCGACGACTGTTCGCCGCAACCCCCGAAGCGAAGCGGCGCAAGTACACGGCGAGCCGGTTCTCCTTCAACGTTGCGGGCGGTCGCTGTCCGAGGTGCGAGGGCGAAGGCGCTGTCATGGTCGAGCTCCTCTTCATGCCGAGTATCTACTCGCCGTGCCCCGAATGTGGCGGCACCCGCTACGAGCCGAACACGCTCGAGATCACATGGCGTGAGCATTCCATCGCGGATGTCCTTGCCTGCAGCGTCGACGAGGCGATCAGCCTCTTCGGTGGGCAGGAGCGAATCCTTGCCGCGTTGCATGCCCTTCACGATGTGGGCCTCGGGTATGTGCGCCTCGGGCAGCCGGCCACCGAACTCTCGGGTGGAGAAGCGCAACGCGTGAAGCTCGCGACGGAACTGCAGCGTTCAGGACGAGGCACCACCTTGTACATCCTCGATGAGCCGACCGCGGGCCTGCACCCCGCAGACGCCGATCGGCTCATGGGGCACCTACACCGCCTCGTGGCTGACGGCGGAACGGTCATCATGGCTGAGCTTGACATGCGTCTCGTTGCGGAGGCCGATCACGTCATCGACCTCGGGCCGGGAGCAGGTGTCGAAGGCGGCACAGTTGTTGCGGCGGGCACACCGGAGGATGTTGCTCGTCACCCAGGCAGCGCGAGCGCACCCTACCTTGCAAAAGCACTGGCTGGGCGAGGTGACGTCCCAGCCCGAGACAGCGCAGGACGAGACTGAACGCCAGCTTGGAGAAGTCGGATGTCATCCGGCACCGCTTGTTACCGTGCCGACACGACCGAAGGAGGAATTGATGTCTGCACTTTCGAACACCTCGATCGCGATCATTGCGACGAACGGTTTTGAGGACTCCGAACTGCTTGACCCCTTGACTGCGGTGAAGGAGGCTGGCGCGACGGTCACGGTGCTCTCGACCGAGACGGGCGAGATCACCGGCAAAAACGGCGCGACGGTCTCGGTGGATGCTACAACCGCCGCCTCAACGGGCACCCAGTACGACGCAATCGTCCTACCTGGCGGAACGGGCAACGCTGACAAAATTCGCATGGACGAAGATGCAGTGGCGATCGTTCGTGATCACGTCTCCGCTGGCCGCCCGATTGGCGCGATTTGCCACGCTGCCTGGCTGCTCATTGAAGCGGATGCCGTTCGCGGACGCACCGTCACCTCGTATCCGTCGTTGAAGACCGACCTCCGCAACGCCGGCGCAACGTGGGTCGACGAGGAAGTTGTTGAGGACGGCGGAATTGTCAGCTCGCGTACGCCGAAGGATCTCCCGGCATTCAACGCGAAGCTCATCGAGGTGTTCGGGAAGTAGCCCGAACCTGAGGCCGCAGGTGACAGAAGACACCACGGCGCGACGGCGGCAACCCACCCGCAGCTCGGCGCGACGTTCCAAGCACTGGACGGCATGGCGCGTCACGAGCACGCGGCACGCGGCAGCCCTGAGCATCTACCCAGACCCGCGTGCCACCCTCCACACCACGAGAGAGGGAGGGTCAACGTGACGTGGGAAGACGAGATCCAAGCGCTTTCGGAGCGTGGGAATGCATGCATGGAGGCCGACGACTTCATCGGGGCGGTGAAGTGTTTCGACCAGGCATGGCTTCATCTGCCGGAGCCGAAGATGCAGTGGCCGCAAGCGACGTGGCTGCTCGCGAGCATCGGTGACGCGCACGTTCTTCGCGGGGACTTTTCTTCGGCACACGAAGCGTTGACGGCGTGCATGTACTGTCCTGACGCGATCGGAAACCCGTTCATCCACTTGCGACTGGGCCAAGCACAGTTCGAACTTGGCAATCTGCCGCGTGCTGCGGACGAACTCATGCGTGCCTACATGGGTGCAGGGCCGGAGATTTTCGCCATGGAGGACACGAAATATCTTGACTTCTTGGCGACGCGTGCACCGCACATCGAACGGCCGAACTGACGGTGGCAGTTGAACTCAGCGCGGCCTGCGCCCGCGTGCGCGGGATGACGCGCCGCCACGGCGCTTCGCCTGGCCTTTGCTTGTCGGCGTAGGGGTGGAGCGGTCGCGGCGGTCAGGGTTCTTCGTCGCTTTCCTCGCCGCACCCGCATCCGGCCCCTGCGCTGCGCGCCCGCGTGAGCTGTTCGCCCCGCGTCCACGCACCACGCCGATGAACTCCTCAATGAGCGGGTTCTCGTCATCCACGCGCCAGACGAGCGCAACCTGCGAGGTCTCGGCGTCAACAATCGGCCGGTAGCGAAGGTCGCGTCGACTCGCGCCGCGCGCAATCGACATGGGGACGACGAGGACCGCCCCGCCGAGCACGCGGTCGAGCGCGATTCCCGAGGGGTCGTTGAGCACCGTCTCACCTTCCAGATCGGCGAGCGTCAGTTCATCGGCAGCCGTGAGCACGTGATCCTTCGCGACCCACGCGACGATCGTCTCCTCGTAGAGCGGGATCGCGTGGAGGCCCTCGCGCTCGATGGGGAGCCGCACGAAGCATATGTCGAGGCTGCCGTCGCGCAGACCATCCAGCTGCTCACTGTCCGGAACCTCCGACACGAGCAGGGGTTCCGTGTAGCGTTCCGCCCAAATCCGGCGCCATTTCGCGAGCGTCACACCGCGCACGTGTCCAATGCGCAGCCCAGCTTCGGTCGTTGTGTTTTCGCTCACAGAGGCAGGCTAACTGGCTGGGTCCAGCCGCGCCGTGCGCCGAGCTGGGATACGCTCACACCCGTGAGTCAAGACATGAAGCCGTCCACCGCAGCCCAGAAGCTCGGGATCCTGCTCTCTGCTGCGCCGGAGTCGTTCCAGCAGTCAACGATTTCCCGCGACGAGCTCGACGCGCTCCGCGCCGACCCGCCAGCCTGGCTCACGGAACTCCGCAAGAAGGGCCCGTTCCCGCGCGACGTCATCGCCCAGAAGCTCGGCGTCTCGAAGTCGGGCCTCGTCCGCGGTGGCATTACTGAGCCGCTCGACTCGGACGAAATTGGCGTACTCATCGCCAACCCGCCGGAGTGGCTCATCCACGAGCGCGCCGTGCACCGTGAGGTCGTCGCGGAGGCTGCCCGTCAGACGGAAGCACGCAAGGCGCGGTCAGCTGGCGAAGACTAGGAGGGGCACTGCATGGCGCGGTCGCGTTCTTACTTTTTCTTGCGGAGCTGACGGCCGAGGGCGTTGTAAAGGGGAAGCCGGCAGGAGACCCCACGCAATCATGGCTTCGTGCATGGGCTGCTTGTGATGACGTTTCGCACGGCTCGGCACTGACGAGAGACGGCAGGGTTAGCCAGTGGTCACCATCGACCACTGCCCGTAGGAAAACGAACCCCGGCGCTCGATCTCATACAGGTCAACGTCAGTGGCATACTCGCGAACGGCATCCACGAACACCTTGATCGCCTCCCCGAGGCTGTCCATCGAAGAATCGCCAGCGAAGCGCTCCTTGTCGTGAACGCTCACGCGGACTGCCTCTGCAGAGACCGTGATGGACGCTTGAACCGGTGCCTGCCATGAGACTGTCGCGTGCTGCTGCCATGCGGCAGGAAAATACGGCAGGACCGACATGAGCGAGCCGAGTGATTCCTTCAACACGTTCGCGAGATCGTCAACGTCCTCGGCGAGGAAACCTCCGTGACAGAAGGTGCCGTGCGGGACGGCGGCATCGGGAGACCAGAAGAACCAGAGGTAGCTTTCATGGGCGAATGCGCTCCCGCCGCGGCTATCGCGATCAACCTCCTCGTCGAACGCCTCAAGATCCTCATTATCAAGGACATGCGCAAAGACGGTGCAGCTGTCCGCATGAGGATTTGGTGAGAGCTCGAAGGCACCATCAGCGAGGAGCCATCGCATCGAGAGTGTTGGTCCATAGGTGAAGTCAGGCTCGCCGAGGCGTTCGATCCAGCTGTTGAGGGTTGCCAACCATCCCTCGCGTGTCGTGCGGCTAACGCGGACAGAGAGTTCAGCTTGAAGGTCTGCGATGGAGTGCTTGCATGTCGCCATGCCGCTAGCGTGGGTTAGCCCCGGGCGACGCGCAAGCTACTTCGTGATGATCCTCCGGGCGCCGTGTCTCAGCAAGCAAGAGGAGCGGATGAGGAGCGTTGATTTTCCTGCCCCGTTTGCGCCAACGATGCAGGCCCGCTCACCGTCGCTGACACGAAAAGACACACCACAGAGCAGAGGTGCACCAGTGTAGGAGAAAGACAGGTCGTTGACGTCGAGAAAAGGCACTCTGATCTCCGGCGTCTTCGAAAAGAGTTGCGTCTCGGCAGCGCCGAGTGGCGATCAGACGCCCATTGGCCGCACCTGCTCCTTATGGGCGGGGAAAGCGGTTGTGCTCGACCAGGGTAACGAAGTAGAGGCCAGGGGTGGGAAATCAAGGCCTCTTGCGGAACGGTCGCTGCCGTTACAAGTCTCTTTTGCGTCATTCGCGCGTTGACAGGAGCGTGGTCCCATACGATGTGCTGGTCGAAGAATGGCCGCTGGACGAGTACGAGGACCAGTACGACGAATTCCTAGATGAGTGCTGCCCGGTCGATCACCTCTTTGGTTACACCGACTCTACGAGTCTGGCCTACGATCCCACACCGGAAGGCACCATTCCATTTCTGACGTTGACCAGCCGCGACGAACTTGAGTGGTGCTGGAATGACGAAGACTATCTCCAAATGTTCATTTCACGGGAGGCTCTCGCCTCGGGAGACTTCAGCAACATTTCAAGTGACGCCGGGTAGTGCACCTGGCCGATTTGAAATCCATGGCTCGCAGTGAGGTAAGCCCGCATTTCGATGAAGTGCTGCTCTCCGGCTGGGAGGTGTTCTTGTGCTCGGGCAGCGACGGCGGAGGCGACTAAATTTCTGACGCTCGGCATCCCATCACCTCACCTCGATACGATGCCGCCATGTCGCTGACCCGTCGAAGTGCGCTCCTCTCGCTGCTCGCCACCGGTGTCCTGGCGCTCGTCGGATGCGCCTCCGGAAACACGCAGCAGAGCAGCGACGGCTCGCCAGCCGAGGGCAATAGCGGTGCGAATGCGACGCCCACGCCAACGGGCCCCGCCGATCCGCTGCCCACCGGCATCGTGAACGCGATCATCATCGGAACCGATTCGCGCAACAAGGACTTCAGCGGCAATACCGACGCGATCATGGTCGCCCAGATCTCCGCGGATCGGAAGACCATGACGCTCGTGTCGATTGCGCGCGACACCTATCTCAATGGCAACAAGGCGAATGCCGCCTACCCGGCTGGCGGCATCGACCTCCTCAAGAAGACCGTCTCCGACGCGCTCGGTGGCATCGACATCCACCTCACCGCGCACACGAACTTCACCGGCTTCGTCAGCATTACCCGCTGGATGGAAGGCATCACGGTCTTCAACAAGCACAAGAACACGACCGTCGTGCAGTCGACCGGCCGCGAAGTCGTGTTCGAGGAAGGTGAGATTCTCCTCGAGAACACGGATGCCCTCATTTACGCGCGCGAACGAAAGGCGCTCCCGAACGGCGACCTCGACCGCGCGGAGCGTCACCGCGCCCTCATCACCGGCTTGCTGAAGGGCCTCCAGAAGTGGAACGAGAAGTCACCGACGACGTTCTCGAAGCTTGCGAAGAATCTCGCCGACCAGTGCCAAATCTCCGGTCTAGACAAGGCGCAGGTCCCCGACCTCGTGACCCCGCTCATGCAGATCGACACCGAGAACATCAACTCGCTCATGCTGCCGCTCTCCGGCTTCGGCAACGTCGGCGGACAGTCGGTGAACATGGTTGACGAAGCAAGGGCCGCAGAGCTCGGCGAAGCGCTCAAGCAGGGCGACGTCTCCAGCTACATCGAGAAGTACGGCACCGAGTACGCGGTCGGGTAGCGGCGGGGCATGGGGCCACTCAGTTGTGCCGCTCGACGGGTTCCTTGAGCGTGAACATGAGCCATGCCGCAACGCTCGCAGCAGCAAGCATGACGCCAGCAACAATGAGTGCCCCGACGGGCGAGAACTCGAGCGCGACCATCGCGATTTGCATCCCGGCAATGGCCAGTGTCATCCATCCCGAGAATGCGAGCACGCACATGCCGGCCACGCGATACGTTCCGCGCCACACGAAGGCACTCACGAGCGCCGTGGGAATAATGACGCTGAGGTCGAGATATTTGACGAGCCAAAACAGGGTCGGGTCAGCCTGATATTCGGGATTGCTGTCCCAATTGCTCTGCGCAAGTGTGCTGATCCACATGAATGCAAACATTGTGCCAAGCACGAACAACATGACGCGATGACGGCGGGATACGGCGAGCGGTTGGTGCTTCACGAGTTCGCTCACACATTCCACGACCGTGAAGAGTGCTGAAGCGGTGACGACAACAATCAGCGGAAAGAAGAGCTCGCCATTGCCGTCATAGCGCGAATAGTCCTGCCCAAAGACGACCGTCACCATCGTGTAGATGATGTAGGTGCCCGCACCCACGCCAAGCAGTGACCCACGCTGCGAGCTCGAGAAGGCGATCCAAGCGAGCGTGAGGCCAGCAAACAGCGTGATCGGTTCGCAACCGATGTACTGGGCGAGCGCGCCCGGGCTTACTCGGTAGTGGATGAGGTTCGCTGCGGCCGGCCCGAGGGCAACGATCGTGCACACGGCGATGGCGTTGATGAGTGCCGGGATCTTGCGGGCGAGAGGCGTGCGAGTCATGGTCAGCCCTGGGTGACGAGAATGGCGTCGCAGAACATGTTGACGAGGGTGGCGACGTCGTCGGTGGGGGTGGCGGAGGGAAGCCCGAGCGCGAGCCGGGTGAGGAGCAGGTTGCTGCTGAGCGCGCTGAAGGACTCGGCGAGGAGCTGCGCCGCGATGTCGTGCCGGACACGGCCCTGCTCTTGCCAGGCGGCAAAGACGGATGCCATCTGCTCGAGCTGTGCGGCGGGGCCAGCCGCCGAGCCCAGTGCCTCGGCGATTTCGGGGGTGGTCGCTGCATCCATTGCGAGTCGGAGCGCGAATGGGCCGAGCTCGGGGAGGCGTTCAGCTTCGGCGGCCGCCGCGCGCTGGAGCGCCGCACGGATGTCGGCAGCATCCGCGTCGAGGCCGGCCGGTGCGGTGGATTCGCGCATCCCGGAGCCGATGGCTTCGAGGATGCCCTGCTTGCTGCCGAAGTGTCGGAAGAGGGTCACCTCATTTACGGACGCTTGCTCGGCGATGGCCTTGGTCGTCGTTGCCGAGTAGCCGCGCTGGCCGAAGAGGGCGACGGCAGCGCCTAGGATTCGCTCCCGCGGCGAACCATCCGGTGTGTGCAAGTACATACTTGCATTCTAGATTGCGTGAGGTGCTGAGGGAAGGGGAAGCAAGCCATGGGCATCATCATGAGGCGGCACATCCTCAAGCTCGAACCGCTCGCGAGCATGAGCCGTGACGACCTCGTCGCGACCGTCGGCCCAACGATCCAGCGCGACCTCACCGGCGAACTGCCGCTCACTTTCGACACGCAGGCTGAGCAACACGCCCTCGCTCGGCTGACATGTTCGGCAGCTACCCTGCGCAGCGGAGGCCCACATGAAGATCGCACTTGTGCTCGGCTCCGGTGGCGCTCGCGGCTATGCGCACATCGGCGTCATTGAAGAGCTGCACGCGCGCGGCCACGAGGTCGTGGCGGTGAGTGGAAGCTCAATGGGCGCCCTCGTCGCTGGCCTCCTCGCTGCTGGCGCCCTCGACGATTACACCCGCTTTGCGAAAGAGCTCTCGCGCAAGGAAGTCTTGCGGTATGCGGACGTCACGCTGAGCTCGAGTGGTTTCCTTCGCGCAGGCAAGCTCATGTCGGTTCTCGAAGAAATGGTCGGCGACGTCCGCATCGAAGACCTGCCGATCCCGTACACCGCCGTCGCGACCGATATCGAGCGACGCCGCGAAGTATGGCTTCGCGAGGGGCTGCTTGTTCCCGCAATGCGCGCCTCCTTCTCCATCCCGACCGTCTTCACACCGGTGCGCATCGACGGTCGCCTGCTCGTCGACGGCGGCGTCCTGAACCCGCTCCCGATGGAGCCAGCACTGCAAGAGGACGCGGAACTCAGCATCGGTGTTTCGCTCTTCGGCCGACGCTTGGGACTCGACCCGAGCTCGCCCGACCACGGAGCAAGCGCCGACAAGGATGACGCTGGATGGCGCTGGCCGAACCTCACCCAAAGCGTCCGGAACCTCCTGCCGCCGCTGCCGCTCACCAACCGCGCGAACCCCGGTCACAGTGGCGACCCCGACACGAACACGACGCTGCTCCAGAACGCGCTTCGCCGCCAAGACACGAACATGTCGGCCTTCACGATGATGTCGACGACGCTCGACATCATGCAGGGACAAATCGAGCAGGGCCGCACGGCCATGAACCGGCCCGATGTCGCGGTGAGTATCCCGACCGAGACCTGCGAAGTGTTCGATTTCCACGAGGCAGAACGCGTCATTGAAGTTGGCCGTTCGATCGCGCGCGACACCTTCGACCGCGTCGGACTGTGACCGCTTCGTAGACTGACGCCATGCGCATTCTGGTGACCGGTTTTGACCCCTTCGACGGCGAATCGTGCAACCCGAGTTGGGATGCGGTAAGCCAGCTGTCGGAGCAGATCGCAGGCGCTGAGATCGTCACGAAGTGCGTGCCGACCGAATTTCGGCGTGCGACCGCTGAGGTTTCGGAGGCTATTGACGAGCTTGCGCCGGATGCCGTCGTGCTCGTCGGGCAGGCCGGCGGACGGGCGGATGTCACGCCAGAACGCGTCGCGATCAATCTGGAGGATGCCCGCATCCCCGACAACGCCGGTGCGCAGCCGATCGATGTGCCCGTGGCAGACGACGGCCCTGCCGCCTACTTTTCAACCCTGCCGGTGAAGGCAATGGTGGCCGCGATTCGGGATGCAGGGCTCCCAGCGTCCCTCTCGAACAGCGCCGGCACCTTCGTCTGCAACGACCTCATGTACGGGGTGCTGCACCACCTTGCCGTGACCGGGCGAACTGCGGTTCGGGCAGGTTTCGTCCATGTGCCGTTCGTGCCAGAGCAGGCGGCTCGGCACGAGGGCGCGGCGTCATGGCCGCTAGATAACATCGTGCGGGCCCTCACTGCAGCCATTGAGGCGGTTGTCGCGGTCGGGGACGACCCCAAGATCGCGCTCGGTGCTACCCACTAGCCCGAGGTGGTTGTGATCTCGCTACGCGCTTCGCGCTACTCGATCAGCTGAGGTTCGGTTCTCGAGCGGCTCACGGGTCGGCGGGGTACGGTGCTCGCATGACGCGCAACTCCTCCGTGAAGCCCTATGAGCCGGACTACGACTGGTTCTGGGGGCGGAAACCCGGCAACGACGGCACGCAGGCGACCCTGCGCATGACGGTCAGTGGCGAACCCGCCGTCATTCGGGAAGCCGTCGCTGCCTGGATCTCGACACTCAGCACCGACAGCAATGGTGTCCGTGGCGAAGCGGGCTGGCGCGTGGATGAAGTCTCCCGGGAAGCTGAAGCGATTCAGCTCGACATCACGTCCGGGGGAGAGGACGTCGCCGACGGCGTCATCGCGGGCGCAGAAAGCGCTGTCGCTTCGCTCAAACACGTGGATGGCATCGCCGTGACGTGGGAGCAGCTGCCCCGTGAAGACCGCTACCTGAGCTAGGCGCGGCCGAGCTCCCGTTCAAGCACGGCGATCATGCGCTCAAGGCCCGCGAGCATCGTTTTCGTCGGGCAGGCGATGTTCATCCTCTCGAACCCCGCGCCCTCCTCGCCGAAGATGTACCCCTCGTCGAAGAACACCTGCGCCTCCTGCGTGAAGAGCTCTTCGAGACGTTCCGGCACGATGCCGAGCGGACGCAGATCAAGCCACTGCAGGTAGGTCGCCTCAAGCTTGTGGACGACGATCTCCGGCATCCGTGCCGCGAGGAAGTCACGAAGCACCTCGTGGTTCTGCTGCACGTGCTCGATGAGCGCATCCAGCCAGCCCTCGGCGCGCTCGTACGCGGCCTGGCAGGCGATGTAGCCGAGCGTGTTCACGGCCGTCTCGCCCTGCGCGGCGTGCTCGGCGAGGAAACGGCGGCGCATCTCGGCATCCGGAATGATGATGTTGCTCGTTGCGAGACCCGCAATGTTGAAGCTCTTGCTCGGTGCCGTACACACGATGAGCTGGCGGGAGATCTCGGGATGCGCGAGCGCCGTCACGGTGTGCGTGGTGCCCGGCATAACGAGGTCGAAGTGGATTTCGTCACTCACGAGCACGACATCGTGGGCGAGGCAGATGTCGGCGATCCGGTGCAGATCGTCGCGCGACCACGCCTGGCCGATCGGGTTGTGCGGCGAACATAGCAGCATCATCTTCGTGCTGGGGTGGGATGCCAGTTCCTCGAGCTGTTCGAAGTCGTAGCGGTAGTGGCCGTCCTCGAGAATGAGTGGGTTGCGGGCGAGCGTGCGGCCCGTGCGCTCGATCGCCTCAAAGAACGGGTAGTAGACGGGCGTACTGATGATGACGGCATCGCCCGGTTCGCTCAACGCGCGGATGGCGGTGTAGATCGCGGGCACGATGCCCGGGGTCATGCACACCCACGATGGCTCGATATCCCATCCATGACGACGCCGCATCCACGACGCCACGGCATCGAGATATGCGACGCTTGGCTGTGCATAGCCGAGAATGCCGCCGCTCGAGAGGAAATCGGTGAGCGCCGAAACAATTTCTGGCGCGTGCGGAATGTCAAGATCGGCCACCGAGAACGGCGCGATGCCGGTTGCCACATTCGGGCATGATGCCGCCATCAAATCCCACTTCTTTGATCCGGAATTCGTGCGGCACACGAGCGTCGAGAAATCGTACGACATGAAACGTCCTGTCTTGACCATTGCGGAATTGGGTGCAGCACTGCGCTGATGCAGGTGAGCGTACGCCGCTGCCGTGCTGTTGGCCATTCGGCGCAAGATGGAAGACAACACGGTTTGTCGCGGTGCGAATTCGCAGGCACAGCGCTGGGGTGTTCGTCACACTTGATTTATGAGTGAGATTCGCACCGCAACCTTCGCCGAACTCGATACCCGCACGGCATATTTGCTGTGGAAGCTGCGCGGCGACGTGTTCGTCGTCGAGCAGGAGTGTCCGTATCCCGAGCTCGATGGTCGCGACATGGAGTCGGCGACCGTGCACATGTGGATCGAGGAGCACGATGTTCCCGTCGCGTACCTGCGCATTCTTGAGGATGGCGACATGGCCCGAATTGGGCGCGTCGTCTGCAACGCGGGCTACCGCGGCAAGGGCTACCCGACGAAGCTCATGAACGCTGCTGTGGAACGGATCGGATCGCAGGTGTCGACGCTCGATGCGCAGTCGTACCTCACACACTGGTATGAACGCTTTGGTTACCGGGCGAGCGGCTCGGAGTTCCTTGAGGATGGCATCCCGCACACACCGATGCTCCGCCAGCCCGCGAACTAGCGCTCGCGTGCGGTGATCTCGATATCGAGACCATCGGTGCGCGGAGCGTCCTCATCCCTTGCAACTGGTTGCGGCTACAACTAAGCTTGCGGGGTGGGTCAGGCGGCCCGATGAAGGAATCCGCTCATGGAACAGCCCACACCGCACGTCGACAGTCAGCGTCTCGCCGTTGACACGCACATGGATCTCGTCACGCTGCTGGTCGGCGACCTCGACAACATGTCGAGCTACTACGAGCGGGCGCTCGCAATGGAACCGCTCGAGGAACGCGCGCAGCGCAGGCCCGCGCGCGGCAAGCCTGGGCCTCGGGGATGTCACGATCACGGTCACGGCTCGTGACGAGCTCGATGCCCTTCGTGAGCGTCTCACGCGCACAAGCCTCCCCTTTGAAGACCACGGTGACCGTGTCGTCACGCGCAACCCGTGGAGTACGCAGATCACCGTCGCGCTGCCGGGGCGCTCGGTCGAGTCGGTGCTGCGGGCTGCCTAATCGGCGCCGCGCAGGCTGTCCACTCGAGGCTTGAGCACACAACGAAGGCGGGTCCGGAGCATCAAGCCCCGGACCCGCCTCGTGTCATGAATCCCCGGCCGGATTCAATCGGTTGTTACTACTTGCGAGGGGTGCCCTCGGCGTTCGACACGACGGCGTCGATCATGACCGAAGCGCCCTCGGCAAGCTTGCCAACCTTGACGACGCGGCGAGCAGGGGTGCCCTCCGGGAAGTACTCGCCGTAAACCTCTTCAACTGCAGCGAGGTCAGCGAGGTCGGTGAGGTAGAGGTTGATCTTGACGATGTCGGCGAGCTTGTGGTCGATGTGCTCCACGATGGCCTTGATGTGCTCGAGAGCCTGCTTGGCCTCAGCCTTCACGCCACCCTCAACGAGCTTGCCCTCGAGGTCGACACCGATCTGTGCCGAGAGGTTGTTGTAGTGCGAGAAGGCGACGGTCTGCGTCGAGAGCTCGCTGCGCGGAGCCTGGTCCGTGTTGCTGGCCCAGATGACGATGCCGTGGCGGTCCTCAACAGCCTGCGGCGGGGTGCCGTCACCGTGCGAGACAACAGCCTCGACCGAGACGCGTGCGCCGTGGGGGAGGTCAGCAACCTCGACGACGGTGCGAGCCGGGACGTAGGCGATGGCGCGAGCGATGGCGCTGTCGGGGAAGAAGGTCGTGTAGACCGTGTTGACTGCCTCGAGGTCTGCGAGGTCCTTGAGGAAGATCGTGATCTTCACGATGTCGTCGAACGGAGCGTCGACCGACTCGAGGATGGCCTTGAGGTTATCGAAAGCCTGCTTGGCCTCTGCCTCAATGCCGCCCTCAACGACCTTGCCCGTCTCGGGGTCGATGCCGAGCTGAGCCGAGATGTTGTTGTAGTGCGAGAAGGCGACGGTCTGGGTGGCAACGTCGCACTTGGGAGCATGGTCGGTGTTGCGGGCGAGCTTGACGAGGTCGTCAGCCTGCGGAGCGTTCGGGATGGTGCCGAGGCCGTGCGAGACGACTGCCTCGATGGCGAGCTTGGCGCCCTTCTGGAGCTCCTGAACAGCGATGACCGTGCGGGTCGGGAAGTACTCGCCGTAGAACTTCTTCTGTGCTTCGTTCACTGCCTCGAGGTCAGTGATGTCCGTGAGCAGGACCGTGATGCGCACGACGTCGTCGAGCTTGCGGTCGATGCTCTCAAGGATGGCCTTGAGGCTCTCGAAGGAGCGGGTGGCCTGCTCGAGGGCGCCGCCCTCAACGAGCTCGCCGGTTGCAGGGTCGATCGGCAGGATGGCCGAGAAGTGGTTGTAGTGCGAGAAAGCGACGGTCTGCGATGCGGACTCGACCTTGGGGGCCTGGTCCGTGTTGCGGGCGAGGACCTCGTTGAATGCGCTCATGAACAGCTCCTTGGGAGGTGGTGGAACTTGGCAATACGGAATATCTCGGTGTCAAACAAATGACATCAAGTTCCGCAGCAAATGCGTTGCCGTGTTCGCGACAATGATGCAATTGCTGCGCACTTGAAGCGGTGAAATATTGCTTCAAGCGCTACACACACGCGCATCAAAGATGTGGTGTGTTTTGCCTCACCGTACTCTCGAACATCAGGTGCGTCACCCCCATTGGTGAATATGACAAGGACCGTGGAGGTTGTGCCCAGGCGCTTGTCATCTAGCGAACTCGGGGCTTGACGGCGAGGGGGTAGCCCTGTACAAAATGTCCGGATACTGCTTTGTGTGCTGCGCTCGACTCCTTGCGAGCCTGGTGTAATTGGCTGCCCTAGAATATGTTGATGTGAAGAGAATTCTTCGCGTGAACACTGCGTGAAGCTGTTGAGGGTGCGGCTGAATGTGTGCCACGATTCGTGACTCAAAATTCTCTGAATTCGATTCGCCGGCGTCGCATTTGCTCTGGCGGCCGCGTTCGAGCGTGTTCATGCGGCGCGAGGCAGAAACGGGGGAGTCGTGAAACGCCTGGAAGGACCGAGTCAACTGTTTCGCGCCTGGCTCATCCATGACGTCGAGGAAGCCCTCGCGTTTCCGAGCACCTGCGACGACCTCGCCGTCCTGACCGGCATCGCACCCCTTCGGATAACCGCAGCGCAGTCGTGGCTCGCGGTGACGCTTGCCGGGCTCGGCGTCCGGTACGCGTGCCAGCGTGGCGCGGCGAGCAAGGGGCACTCGCGGCTGTACCGGGGGACAGTAGCTGGCCTGGAGTTGCATGTGCTCACGCATGTCCTCGCGAGCGTTGCGCGTCGGGGCTACACGGCGGGTTTGGTGACGGCGCCGCTCGTCATGCTGCCGGGTGCTCGGCGGGCTCGTCAGGAACTCGCCGAACTGGGGCGGCCGCTGACGTTTCCAGATGGGCTGCGCGGGATCGGCTTCTTGCTGTCGCTCGCGCTGCTCTCTCACGGGCTCGCGCGCCTCGCACTGCCGCGCGCCACGTGGCTGGGCGCGAGGCGGCACGAGCCCGAACTTGAGATGACGCGCTAAGCCTCGTCCACCTGCAGCTCGCCCATCGGACCCCAACCCTCGCAGTCGACCTGCTGCGAGACGATCTGCGGGGTCGCGCTCAGGTACTGCGGGAAGTCCTGCTGCATCTGCTTGAAGTGCTCCGAGTTGACGTGCGGGGCGGCGCCCTCATCCTCGAATGCTTCGATGAGGACGTAGGCGTTCGGGTCGTCGATGCTGCGCGACCATTCGAACCACTTGTTGCCGGGCTCGGCGCGCGTTGCCTCCGTGAAGGGGCGGACGATTTCGGGCCAGTTGTCGGCGTGCTCAGGCTTTACCGGGAACTTCACATTGATGAGGATCATGGCCCCGACCCTACGAAACCGGGCTGATTGAGGCCCCAAACTGAGCTGATCGAGTAGGGCGCAGCCCGTATCGAGATCACACGGTGTGGCAGCCGCGCTTGAACGGTGACCAGTTTTGGCTATATATCGCGCATCCCCTCAAATACGGCGAGATAGTCGCTATATGACCAAAATCGGTCAGCCCAACTCACGCCGGTGGTCTCGATACACCGCCTCCGGCGGCGCTCGGCCACCTCAGCCTGGCACTCGGCCACCTCGTCACGCCGCATGGGACGATGGAGGCACAATGCGCCTCATCGACACGCTTTCCGAGCTCGGCTCTGAGCCCACCGCCGACGATCTCTACGAACACTTCACCGTCTGGGCCGAATCCAACGGGACCACGCTCTACCCGCACCAGGACGAGGCCGCCCTCGAGATCTTCACCGGCGCGAACGCGATCATCACCACACCGACCGGCTCCGGCAAGTCTCTCATCGCACTCGCTGCCCACTATCGCGCCATCGCCACCGACGGCGTCTCCTTCTACACCGCGCCGATCAAGGCACTCGTGAGCGAAAAGTTCTTCGCCCTCTGCGACATCTTTGGTGCCGACAACGTCGGCATGGTGACCGGTGACGCATCCGTCAACGCCGACGCCCCGATCATCTGCTGCACCGCCGAGATCCTCGCGAACATCGCCCTCCGCGAAGGCCGTGAGGCCGACGTCAGCAATGTCGTCATGGACGAGTTCCACTTCATCGCCGAGCCCGACCGAGGCTGGGCCTGGCAGGTCGGCGTCACCGAGCTTCCGCAGGCACAGTTCACCTGCATGAGTGCGACACTCGGCGACGTGAACCAGCTTCAGGACGACCTCACCCGCCGCACCGGCCGCGAGACCGCGATCATCGCGGGTGCAGAGCGTCCCGTCCCGCTCGACTACCGCTGGGCGATGACGCCCCTCCACGAGACCGTGCAGGAGATCGTCGACAAGGGGCAGGCGCCCGTCTACATCGTCCACTCGACGCAGGCCGCAGCGCTCGAACGCGCCCAGTCGCTCATGTCGGTGCAGCTCATCTCAAAGGACGAGAAAGCCCAGATCACTGAGGCCCTCGGCCACTTCCGCTTCACGAAAGGCTTCGGGCAGACCCTCAAGAAGCTCGTCCTGCAGGGCATCGGCGTCCACCATGCCGGCATGCTGCCGCGCTACCGCCGTCTCGTCGAGACGCTTGCGCAGCAGGGGCTGCTCAAGGCGATCTGCGGCACGGACACGCTCGGCGTTGGCATCAACGTCCCCATCCGAACCGTGCTCTTCACGAGCCTCACGAAGTTCGACGGTCGGCGGATGCGCATCCTCCGCAGCCGAGAATTCCACCAGATTGCGGGACGTGCAGGCCGCGCAGGCTTCGACACGATCGGCCACGTCGTCGCGCAGGCGCCCGAGCATGTCATTGAGAATGAGCGTGCACTCGCGAAGGCGGGGGACGATCCGAAGAAACGCCGCAAGGTGCAGAAGAAGAAACCGCCCGAGGGCTTTGTGTCGTGGACGGAAGCGAGTTTCGAGAAGCTCATCGCCTCGGTGCCAGAGACCTTGCATCCGCGCATGAAGATGACGCACGCGATGCTCCTCAACCTTCTCGAGCGAGACGCGGACACTGTGCAGGCGGTTGCGAACCTCATCCACGAGTCGGCGCGGGACGAGACCGAGGAGCGCAAGCTCCGAAAGCGTGCCCTGGCGCTCGGGAAGTCGCTCCTGGACGCCGGCACGGTGGAGCGACTGCCCGAGCCGCTCCCGAGCGGTAAGCGCTACCGCTTGAACATGGACCTCCAGGATGGCTTCGCGCTCAACCAGCCGCTCTCGGAGTTTGCGATTGCTTCACTGGAGCTGCTCGACCCGGCAAGCCCCGATTTTGTGCTCGACATCGTGAGCGTCATCGAAGCGACGCTCGACAACCCGATGGCGATCCTCGTGCAGCAGCAGTTCATTGTGCGCGGTGAGGCGGTCGCCGAGATGAAGGCTGATGGTTACGACTACGAGGAACGGATGGAGGTGCTCGAGGGAATCGAGTGGCCGAAACCGCTTGAGGAACTCCTCACGGAGGCGTATCTCGCGTATCTCCCGAGCCACCCGTGGGTGGGGGAGAACGCCCTCGCACCGAAGTCGATCGTGCGTGACATGTACTCCCGGGCGATGGGATTCGGTGAGTTTGTCGCGCATTACAAGGTGCAGCGCAGCGAGGGGCTCTTGCTCCGCTACCTCTCGGACGCGTACCGTGCGCTCCGCCAGACCGTGCCCGAGCGGTACGTGACCGAGGAGTTTGACGATCTCGTGGAGTGGCTTGGCGAGGTCATCCGGCTCACCGACTCCTCGCTCATTGACGAGTGGGAGGCGCTCACTGACCCGTCGAAGTCGGGGCAGGAGCGAGTCGAGCAGGCGCAGCATCCGCTCATGGCGCAGCGTCCGGTCACCGGCAATGAGCGTGCCTTCCGTGTCATGGTGCGGAATGCGATGTGGCACCGCGTGGAACTCATGTCTCGCGACCGCGTCGAGCAGCTCGCGGCGCTTGACGCGAACGATCCGGACCCGGTCATGAGCGAGGATGCTTGGGACCGCGCGCTCGGCGACTACTGGGACGAACACGAAGAGATGCTCGTGGATGCGGACGCCCGCGGCCCCGCGATGCTCTCGATCGTGCCGCGTGGCCGCGTGTGGGAGGTCGTGCAGACGATCCATGACCCGGCGGGCAACCACGACTGGCGCCTCGAAGCGACGGTCGACCTCGATGCGTGCGATGAGGCGGGGGAGCTCATCCTCCACATCACCGCCCTCCGCCGCCTGTAGCCCCACTGAGCTCGTCGAGTCTCACCGCTGAGCTGGTCGAGTAGGGCGTAGCCCGTATCGAGATCACGCGGTGTGGCAACGCGCCGCCCGGTAGCCTCGGGGTATGCGATTGGGGCACGAGGCACTTTGGCCAGAACTCTCCGCACAACTTGACGCGCCGGGCTCGCGCGCGGCGGTCATCCCCGTGAGCGAGAACTCACCGACCTTCGCGGTGACCGGCCTCTCAGAGCGTTCAGCGCTCGGCGCGCTCACGAAGCACACCGGGGGAGTGCTTCTCGCCGACGGATGGGTTCGACTCCTCGGCGGCGTCGGCGCACCCGCCACGGGGCCGCGTCTGCCATCCCTCGACGAGGCTAACGACCGTGGAGCTGGACTGTACGTGGTTGGTGCCGACGTCCTCGGCGGCCTCTACGCCATCGATGGTGGCGCCTTTGAGCGTGCCGACGGGCAGCTCCACTACTGGGCACCCGACACCCTCGACTGGACCGATCTCGAAGCAGGCCTGCACACCTTCATCTCCGCCATGCTCGACGGTCACGACGCCGAGTTTTACGAGGGCCTCCGCTGGGACGGCTGGGAAGCCGAAGTCGCGACGCTTGCGCTCGACGAAGGCATCCACGTGTACCCGCTCCTGTGCACCCGCGAATCCAAGCCCCTCGAGAAAGCGAGTCGTCGGGCCGTGCCGGTGGCTGAACTCGTCGCGTTCAACGTTGACATTGCGACGCAAATCGACGGCCACGCGCCGCATCCCGTCCCGCACTACAAGGCCGCGCCAGCCGAGGCATAGCCGCCGCGTCAACTGCGCGTCACCCGATCGTCAGGAAGTGATCGGTTCGCGCTCGTGCCAACTTCAGTTTCGCTCGCGAGCATGGATACGGGAGGCAAGCGAGATGAGCCAGTCCAGCACGATCGAACGCACAAAGACCACCCCGACCATCGCGGATCACGCGCCCGAGGACGCCGCGCGCAAGCGTGCCCAACAGGCGGCAGAACGCATCGAAGTCACGACGCCCGTCTGCCAGAGCTGCTGGGTGGCCGTGAGTCTCACCGGCGTGTGCAACGTCTGCGGCGAACAGGTCGCGTAGCGGCGGTGCGGGGCTGGTGGTCTCGATACACGGAGCTCCGCTCCGCACTTGACCACCTCAGGTTCGGTGGCACGCGCCGGATGTGTGTCCGGTTTCGGCTATATGTTGCGCATCTCGCGTAGGGAGCGAGATAGCCGCTATATAACCAAAACCGGACACACGTACCCACGCCGGTGGTCTCGATACACCGCCTTTGGCGGTACGCAATAATCTGAGCTAGGCCGAGGCGGGGATGCGCACGAGCTGGAACGCGACCACGGCGAGCGACACGAACGCAAACGGCCAGCGGGTCGTCGCACGCTGCGCAAACAGGCCCGCGCACAGGAAGAACGCCGGCACAAGCCCGGCACCGTAGCGCGCAGGCAGCGGGAACGCAGAACCGATCACGGCAAGGCTCAGCATGAGTACCGGGCCGAAGACGAGCGCCGCGATGAGCGTTGACATCCCGAGCGCGCGCTCCTCGGTGCCGCGCGCCGCAAGCAACGCCGTCCCGATCACACCCACGACGATGATCGCGTGGAGGAAGAACGTCAGCGTCTCGGTGATGGCGTAAAACTCCATCTGCGAGCGCACCGGCACCGTGTCATCCAGGAACAGCGTGATCGTCTCCTGGATCGCCACAGGCAGCGAGGAACGGGGCAGCAGGATGCCCTGGTCTGGCGGAGCACCAACGGCCGTCACCTTCGCAAACACCATCCACGCCGCCTGCGGCACGACGAGCGCGAGCACCGAGGCGCCGCTCCCGACGAGAACGCGCCGCCAGGAAAGCTCCGTCTCACCGCGCCACCGCCGCACGAGCAGCACGAGCACCGCGAGGCCCAAACCGAACACCGGCGTGAGTTTCACGAGCCCACCCGCGAAGCTCACCACGACGAGCGGCCACAGAGATCCTTCGTCGCGAAGGGCGCGCAAGGCAAGCAGCAGCGAGAGCGCCCCGAGACCTGCCACCGGGGCATCCGTCGACACGAAGGTGTACGTCCACCACGAGAACGGCGTCACGATGAACAGCGCGCTCAGGCAGAACGCCGTGAACCGTGACACCGAGAGGTAGCGGACGAGCTGGTAGATGATGAGCACGGTGGGGATGAGCCACACCATGCCGGTGAGTCGAAACGCGCCGAGCTCATCCACGCCGGGAACGATCGCGAAGACGCGAGACACCGCCCAAGTCACCCAGAAAAACACCGGGGGATAGGCTGCTGCACCCGAGACGCCGGCTTGCGGGTAGTCGAGCGGATTCGAGTAGTCACCGCCACACGGCGCGCCGATAGGGCCGGTGCGTTCAATGCCGAAGCAGGACATGAGCCCGCCAGTGAACGGGCCGATGGTCTCGCCCTGCTTCACGTAGGGCTGCTCGGGCAGCTTGTCCAGGTAGTCGACGTAGACCCACTCGTCATACGCCGAGAGGATGCCGCCGTGGAAATACACGTTCGCTCCCACCCAGGCGATCGCGAGGAGCACGAGCAGCACGCGCCAAATGACGTCCCCGTGCTTGGACACGGAGTCTGGGATGCGAAGCGTCAACGAACGTGCCCCGGGCAGCCGCTCTGAGCTCGACATATTGTCCTCACGTCCCACCACGCGGCAGTCAAACTTCGCCGCACCATTCCGCGCGGCAATGTATCAGCGGCGATCGACGTAGAAAGGAACGGCGCGCGGCTAGATGGCGGGGGAGCGCTTCGGATCGTACGGATCCCAATCGAGCTCCCAGAACGCCTCCACACCGTACTCGTCGATGTAGTCGCGCTCGCTCGCGTACACCGGGTACACGCCCAAGATTCGGATGGGGAGGTCTTCGCCCACCTCGACAATGGCAAGTGGTTCATCCATGACGATCGGATTTGCGACGAAGAAGCCATCCATGTCGGTGTCCGGCGCAATCGGATCATCGAGTTCGAAGACTTCGCCATACTCGAAGCCCGAGATGCCGCGTTCGCGCTCCGCAAGCTCGGCAATGCGAAGCGCCCAGACCGGGTCGTCACTTTCGACACAAATGCAGAGTTCGGGGCGTGCCTTCGTCCAGTCCTCATGGGTGACGAGCGAGAGGCCGTAGGTGAAGCCGATCATGAGGCCTTCTTCGGGAGCGTCCTCGTAGTCGATCGCAAGGACATCCGGGACGCCCTTCATTGTCGACTCGACCCGGTCTTCACCTGATTCCGCCTCACCGACGAGTTCGTCGAGGTAGTCAAGGTACTGCTCGAGGCGGCTTGCAGTCTCGTGTGTCTCGCTCACACCTCCATCATCGCAGCCGACGTTGTGGAGGAGCGGGATGCTGCGTGTCGACACGCGTCGTGCGGGAGAAACCCTGATCACGGCCCTCACGAAGTGAGGTGAATGCCAGCCCGCTTGGCCTGTCCCTGGCTAGCTTGGCAATTCCGCGGCGGCTGCTCCACTCGGCCACGCGACCTGCCCGAACTGTCCCCCAACGGTGGTCACACGAGCGGTCCCCCTGATGTGCTTGTGCGACCCCCGGGAAGTGGAACCCACTCCATGCACACTGCACAAGTTGATATCTCGCTCTTCTCGCAGATCATTGATCTCTCGGGCGTGTTCTTGGCTGCCCTACTCGGTGGCGTGCTCGCTCGAGCCGACAAGCTCGACCCGGTCGGCTTCGTCGTCATCGCGATCGCCTCGGGGCTTGGCGGCGGGATCGTCCGCGACACGCTCATCCAGAAGGGCACACCGTCACACTCACTGACTCCATCTACATCGTGCTGGCGATTGTGGGGGCATTTGTCGCGTACGTGCTGCCGATCCGCGGCAAGCTCTGGGACCGCGTGTACCCATGGCTTGACGCGCTGCTACTGGGGCTCTGGGCTGCGGCCAGTGCAGATCGGGCGCTCGCCTACGGCATGGATTGGATGCCGGCAACGCTCCTTGGGCTCATTACGGGCATCGGCGGGTCATCCGTGACATCCTCTTGCAGCGCGTGCTGGCGGTGTTTCGAAGCGGCACTCTGTACGCCTCGTCTGCCTTGCTTGCCTCCGGGGTGCTCGTGCTGCTCGAGCGGATCGGGATGCCGAACATCGCCCTCGCCACGAGTGTCGTGGTCGGCACCGGCTTGACGCTTCTGGCACGTGAACGTGGCTGGAGGTTGCCGAATTCGGAAGAGGCGGAGGAACTGCTGCCTGACCACCTGCCGAACGCGAACGAAACGAAGCGTTGGTGGCGCCGCAATTCGCGCAAGCACACGCGCTCAGCTCGCGGGCACGCGCACGGAGGTCGGACGGCGTGAAGCAGCGCGACGCCGGTCGGCTAGACACCCCGGGCGACGCCGGTCGGTCTGACGCACCGCCGCGCGAAGCGGAGTGGCCCGACGCGACGGGGTCTGATTCAGCTCGCCCCGACGCGGAGTAGCCGACTCGAACTGAGGGCAGCGCAGCCGAAGAGCTCTAGTCGGCTGCGTGAAATTGCAATATGTGGGCAGCCGATGAAAATAGTGCCTCGGCTGCCCACATATTGCAGATTCACGCACGCAGCCATCGAAAGGCGGCGGCTGTTCACGCCATGCGGCTCGAATTAGCCCTGATGGGACGCCCGGCGGTGGCGCACGAGGCGCTCGATGACGACGAGGAGCGCCGTCGTCACCGCCCCCACGATGAGTGCGGGGCGTGACGGCTCGTCAATGCCGAGCAGCACGATGACGCCCACGATGAAGAGCGCCGCAGCCCAGCTCGCGAACGGCCACATCGGCACCGGGAACGGCCCCTGCTCGATTTCGCCGCGCGCAATACGTCGCTTCATCGCAATGTGGGAGGCGAGGATGAGCAGCCATACGAACACCGTCGCGAACGAGGCGATCGAGGCGACCATCATGAACACGCCCTCGGGGATGATGAGCCCCAGGACGAGGACGACACCGAGTGCGACCGCGACCATGAGGATCGCCGCGACCGGGGTGCCGCGACCGCTCGTGTGCGCGAGGCGCTTCGGCGCATCCCCGAGCTCAGCGAGCCCGTGCAGCATGCGGCCGATCGAGAAGGTCACACCGTTGAGTCCCGAGAACGCGGCAGTGATGACGATGAAGTTGAGCACATCCGCTGCAGCCGGCAGTCCCACGAGGTCGAAGATCTGCACGAAGGGGCTCGTCTCGCTCGTGATGTCGCTCCACGGTGCGAGGCACAGCATGACCCCGACCGCGCCGATGTAGAAGAGGAGGATGCGCACGGGGATCGTCTTGATCGCGCGCGGCACAGCCTTCCCCGGATCCTTCGCCTCAGCCGAGGCAAGGCCGAGCGTCTCCACACCACCGAAGGCGAACACGACGATCGTGAGCGAGAAGAGCACGCCCATGACGCCGTTCGGCGCGAAGCCACCGTGATCCCACAGGTTCTGCACACCCGTGGGAGCGCCGGTGGGGGAGCCGAGATGGAAGATGAGGATGAAGATGCCGGCGACGATCATGGCGATCACCGCGAGCACCTTGATCGTCGAGAGCCAGAACTCGGTCTCGCCAAATACCTTCACGTGCACCATGTTGAGGAGCGTCACGAGCGAGATCGCGAGGATGATCCACGCCCACGCCGGCACCGCTGGGAACCAGCGCCCGAGGTACGTGGCGAAGGCTGTCACATCGGCCATGGCGACGACGAGCATCTCGAGGATGAACAGCCATCCCATCGTGAAGCCGGCCGTTGAGCCGAGGTGCTCGTGCGCGTAGCGGCTGAAAGAACCACCCTTGAGCGGATCCCGCAGCGACATCTCGCCGAGGGCGCGCATGACCATGTACACGGCCGCACCGGACGCGAGGTAGGCGAGGAGGACAGCAGGACCTGCCATCTGGATGGCGCCCGCGGAACCCAGGAACAGGCCCGTGCCGATCGCGGACCCGAGCGCGATGAACTGGATGTGGCGGGTCGTCAACCCTCGCGAGAGCGCGGTCTTCTCGTGTTCGGGGTTCGAGGTGGCGAGCTGCTGGACGTCGCCGTTCGGGCGCGGTCCGTCAATCTCCGATGATGAGCTCACAAGGTACTTTCACGTGACGGGGTGGCGGCGTCCTGCGCGCTGCGGCGCGGACGCACGAGGAAGCGTTCGATCGCGACGAGCGCGATGGTGCCGACGATACCCGCCCAGAGGGCCGGCTGCGTCGATTCGTCGAATGCGAACAACACGATGACGAGCACCATGAACACGAGCGCCAACCAGCTGGCGACAGGCCAGCCCGGCGTCGAGAAGGGGCCCTGCTCGATCTCGCCGCGGGCGATCTTCCGCTTCATGCCGAGGTGCGAGAGCAGGATGATGACCCACACGAACACGGTCGCGAAGGTGGCGATCGCGGCAATCACGGTGAACACGTTCTCGGGGATGAGGACGTTGAGGATGAGGCCAATCACGAGGGCAGTCGCCACCATGAGCACGGCCACGAAGGGGACACCGCGGCCGTTCGTGCGGGCGAAGCGAGCCGGGGCGTCACCCTGGGCAGCGAGCCCGTGCAGCATGCGGCCGATCGCGAAGCTGTCCGCGTTGAGGGCTGAGAACGCTGCCGTGATGACGATCACGTTGAGGAGGTCTGCCGCCCACGGGAAGCCAAGCGCGTCGAAGATCTGTACGAAGGGGCTCTCATCGCCGGTGATCTCCGTCCACGGGATCAGGCAGAGGATGACCGAGATCGCGAGGATGTAGAAGAGCAGGATGCGCCACGGGATCGTGTTGATCGCGCGTGGGACGGCCTTCGTCGGCTCGGTGGCTTCGGCCGAGGCGAGACCGAGCGTCTCAACGCCACCGAAGGCGAAGACGACGACCGTGAACGAGAGCAGGATGCCGAGCATGCCGTTCGGTGCGAATCCGCCGTGCTCGACGAGATTCTGGGCGCCAACGGGGGCGCTGCCCGGCTGGCCGAGGTGGAACACGATGATGGCGAGGCCACCGAGGATCATCGCGATGATCGCACCGACCTTGAGGATCGACAGCCAGAACTCGGTCTCACCAAAGACCTTCACGTGGATGAGGTTGAGGCCGGTCACGAGGAGAATCACCGCGGTGATCCACACCCAGGCGGGGACATCCGGCCACCAGCGGCCGAGGTACACGGCGAGGGCAGTCACGTCGGCGATCGCGACGACGAGCATTTCGATGACGAACATCCAGCCGACGAGGAAGCCCGCGCCCGGACCCATGTACTGGCGGGCGTAGCGGCCGAAGGAGCCGCCGGCGTTGGGCTCACGAAGCGCCATTTCGCCGAGCGAACGCATGACCATGAACACAGCAAGGCCAGCGACAACGTACGCGAGGAGCACGGCAGGACCGGCGAGCTCGATGGCGCCCGCGGAACCGTAGAACAGGCCGGTACCGATCGCCGAACCGAGGGCGATGAACTGGATGTGTCTGGTCGTGAGTCCCTTCGTGAGCTCGTGATGACGCTCGCTCGAACCCTTCGTCGAACTCTGGACGGGGATCGGCGAGGTCGATGGGGCACTCACGTTGGCCTTCCTTGGCGCGTTGGGATCGAAGCCTCATTCTAAGCGTTTTCTCAGCTTGGTCGGCGGCGGCCCTGCACGAGGGATCCAGTGCGCAGGCACAGCGAAGCCCTACCATCGAGGCATGCTGCAGCCGAACGTCACCACGACCACGACCACCCTCGGAGACCTTTCCCTGAGCGAGCACCTCTTCGCGCTGCCGCTCGTGTGGGACGCCCCGACCGATTCGCGCACGATCGACGTGTTTGCTCGCGTCATCACGCGTGCCGGTGGCGAAGAGCTGCCGTACCTCGTGTTCCTGCAGGGCGGCCCGGGATGCGAGGCTCCCCGCCCGAGCTTCGCGCCGCGCCAGCCGAACTGGCTCGACTCGGCACTCGCGCACTACCGCGTCGTGATGCTCGACCAGCGCGGCACTGGTCGTTCGACGCCCGTGAGCGACGACGATCTCGCGATGGGGGAGGATGTCCTCGTCGAGCACCTCACGCACCTTCGTGCCGACTCGATCGTGCGCGACTGCGAAGCGGTGCGGGAGTTCCTGGGCGTCGAGCAGTGGACGGTGCTCGGCCAGTCCTTCGGCGGTTTCACGACGCTGCACTACCTGAGCCGGTACGCGAGCTCGCTCCGGGAAGTGCTCATCACCGGCGGTCTCTCAGCAGTCGGCCGCCACGTGGATGACGTGTACTCGCTCTGCTACGAGAAGACCCGCTTCATCTCCGAGCAGTACTACCGCCGCTTCCCGGAGGACCGGAACCGGATGCGCGCCCTCGTCGACCACGCACGCGAGGGTCGCGTCGAGCTGCCGAACGGCGAGATTGTGTCCGAAACGCGTCTTCGCTCGATCGGCCACCGCCTCGGCACGAACGACGGCTGGCAGCTCATCCACGAACTCCTCGATCACGACCACCGCTCGAACGCGTTCCGCCACGACCTTGCCGCGCTCATGCCGTTCACTGGCCGCAACCCGCTCTACTACGTCATCCACGAGTCGAGCTACTCGGATGGCTGTGTGACAAACTGGTCGGCCGAGCGCACGCTCCCGGACGACTTCCGTGAGGATGCCACGCTCCTCACGGGTGAGCACGTGTTCCGCGAATGGCTCGATACGGTGCCCGACTTCCAGCCGTGGAAGGGTGTCGCCGAGAAGATCGCCCAGACCGAGTGGCCGACGCTGTACGACAAGGATGCGATCGCCGCATCCGGTGTGCGCGGTGCCGCCTCGGTGTACGTGAATGACCTCTTCGTGCCGCTCGAGTTCTCGCTCGAGACGGCGAAGCTCCTGCCGAACGTTGAGCTGTTTGTGACGAGCGCCCACGAGCACAACGGCCTCCGTGCTTCGGGTGGCGCTGTCCTCGCTCAGCTCATCGAACTCGCGCACGGTCGGGTGGTGCGCTAGTGGCGGGTGATGCGGGGCTCATTGTCGTGTCGGCAGTCGTCCTCCGCGACGAAGCTGGCCGCATCCTCACGGTGCGAAAGCGCGGCACTGACCGCTTCATGCTGCCGGGCGGCAAGCCAGAACCGGGTGAAACGCCGCTTGAGACCGCCGTTCGAGAAGTCGGTGAAGAGTTGCAGATCACGCTCAATCCGGATGACCTTGCGCTGATCGGTGTGGTGCGTGCCGCCGCTGCCAATGAAGCGGGGTTTCAGGTTGAGGGCACCACCTACCGTGCGCTCTCGCCGGTTGTGGCGGATGACCTTGCCGCCGCAGCCGAGATTGAGGAGATCCGCTGGCTCGACGTGACGGTTGAGCCGCTGCCGGACGACCTCGCACCGATGCTCGTCGAGCAGGTGTTGCCGATGCTGCTGCATATGGGCGCCGAAGGATAGCTCTGTCCCGCCGCGGCGTGGGTGAGGGGAAACTCCATCTCGCCGCCGCGTGGCCCAGCCTTCGGGAAGTAGCGGCACGCTCGACGAGTGCCTCGGGTCAACCTGGCGTTCAGCCATGGATGGTGTGATGGGGCCATGACCGGAACCGACTCCGCCCGCATTGTCACCGCCAGCCGAACCATCGCGGCTCCCGCCGAGCAGATTTTCGCGTTGGTGGCGACCCCCGCCGAGCAGATCCGCATTGACGGGAACGACAATCTCAGCGCGACCGACGGCCAGCAGCGCGTGAGCGCCGTCGGGGACGTCTTCACGATGGAACTCACGAACGGTGAGACTCGCGAGAACCACGTCGTGGAGTTCGAAGAAAAGCGGCTCATTGCCTGGCTTCCGGCCCCGGTCGGCGAACAGCCGCGCGGGCACCTCTGGCGGTGGGAGCTCGAGCCTCTCGAAGACGGCCAGACGAAGGTGACGCACACCTACGATTGGACGCGCCTCGAGGACGAAACGCGGTACGCCCGTGCGCTCGCCACGAATGAGGATTATCTGCAGCGTTCACTTGAGGCGCTCGAGCGTTGCCTCAGCGAGAACTCGTCGCTCGCTCACTGAACTCGTCGCCGCCCAAACTCGTCGACCCTCTCAGCGCGGGATCAGCGGAAGGCGCGTTCGAGGCGGGTGGCGGCTTCTTCGAGCACCTCGACGCGCTTGCAGAACGCGAAGCGCACGAGAGTCTCCGCACCTGACGCATCCGTGTAGAACGGGATCATCGGGATCGCCGCAACGCCGGCCTTCGCGGGCAGCTCACGGCAGAAGTCATACGAGTTGTCGTAGCCGAGCGGCGCGACATCCACCGACACGAAATAGCCTGCATCCGCCGCGAGCACCTCAAAGCCCGCGTGCTCGAGCGCAGGCACGAGCACATCGCGCTGCCGCCAGAGACGGTCACGAATTGCGTGGAACTCCGAATCCGGCAGCTGCAGCCCCGCCGCAATCCCGTACTGGAACGGGTGACCGTTCGCGAAGGTGAGGAACTGCTTCACGGTCCCAACCGCCTCCACGAGGTGCTCAGGCCCCGAGAACCAGCCAATCTTCCAACCTGTCGTCGAAAAGGTCTTGCCGGATGACGAGATGGTGAGCGTGCGCTCAAACATGCCCGGCAGCGACGCGATCGGCGTGTGCTCGCGGCCATCAAAGGCCAGGTGCTCGTACACCTCATCCGTGATGACTGTGAGATCGTGCTCGATCGCCACTTGCGCGATGATCCCAAGCTCAGGCACCGTCACGAGGTGCCCGGTCGGGTTGTGCGGCGTGTTCACGAGGATGAGCTTCGTGCGTTCAGTCACGAGCGAGCGCAGCTTCGCCTCATCCACGCGGAACTCCGGCGCCTCAAGACGCAGCGGCACGAGCACACCCTGCGCAAGCTCAATCGCAGCCGGATACACATCGAAGTAGGGCTCGAAGACGATCACCTCATCGCCCGGTTCGCACAAGGCGAGGATGGATGCCGTCAGCGCCTCGGCGCAGCACCTGCCGAAGCCTGCACCTGCGTCGCCGGGTCGAGCGTGATGTCGTAGTGGTGCTGCTGGTGGTGGGCGATCGCCTCGCGTAGCTCCGGGATGCCGATGTCGGGCGCGTACTGGTTGTGCCCGTCGCGGATCGCCTCGATAGCTCGCTCGTGGACAATGGCGGGCGCCTGGTTATCGGGCGCTCCCTGGCCGAGGTTGATGGCGTCGTGCTCCTGCGCGAGCAGTGTCATCTCCGTGAAGATTGCCGTTCCGAACTTCGTCATTCGTTGAACTAGTTGCGCCATTTCAACACCCTGCCACAGCCACATCGGCTGATCCTGGGGCGAGCGCTGCACCTTGCCGTGCGAACGAAACGACAACGGCGCCGGGCTAGATGCCGAGGAACTCGCGCAGCCTCGGCAGCTCGCGGTCGATCTGCGCGAGGCCCAGCTCGTGCGCGGCGCGAAGCTTTCGAACCTTGCGCTCGCCATTTGACACCGGCATCCGCTCCGGCACAAAGAGGTACGCCTTGCCCTCCTGTTCGAGCTCGAAGAGAAGCTCGCGGGTCGCGTTGTAGCGGCGCCAACGCTGCTCGAGCGCATCCGCAACCGCCGGGTGGCGACGGAAGTAGCGGCGATAGAACGCGGGGAACCGTTCCGGACGCTTCACATAGCCGCGCTCGCGCGTGAGGACGACGAAGAACTTCTCGTAGCCGGATGCTTCAGCAACGTCGATCGGGATGCCGCCGGAGGGCCCGAGCGCGCCGTCAACGTAGACGCGGCCATCCAGGTGCACGGGCGGCATGAGCACGGGCATCGTCGACGAAGCACGCACCCGCACCATGAGGTCGTTCATCTCATGGAAATCCTTCTGCGACCACCACACCTGCTCGCCCGAGTCCGCGTCGAAGGCACCAAAGCGGCGCTCGGCGGGATTCGTGCAGAACGTCTCCCAGTCGAAGGGGAGCGCCTGGTCGGGGAGGCCCGTTTCCTCGTAGATGTACTTCGCGTTGAACAGGCCATCGCCGCGCGCGAAGGTGCGCAGATTTCCAAGCTTCGGGTCGTTCGCAAACTCGACGAAGGAGCGGCGGGCACGTCCAGCCTGTTGCGCGAGGTAGTTCGCCGTGTTCGAGGAGCCGGCCGAAATGCCCGAGACGAAGGGGAAGCGGATGCCCTCCCGGATGAGACGCACAACAACGGCGCTCGTGAGGCTGGCGCGCATTCCGCCGCCCTCAAAGACGAGCGCAACACCGGGCACATTTGGGGCAAGCTCTTCCGCGGTGCGCGGACGCGTGCGGTGCAGCTCCGGTGTGTCCTCCACGTGCACGCTCCTCGCTCGTCGGCCTCCGCGTACTCTTGAGGGTATGACGAGCCGAGCCCAGCTGCCAGAATTGCTCGCCAGCGCGCGTGTCCGGCTCGACGACGCTGGAGTGCCGCTCGATCGGCATGCGCGGGTCGTTACACCGAAGCGAATCCTCGGCATCCCGCGGCGCGCTCGGCTCGAATTGGATGTCCCGGTGTGGCCGCTCGGTCAGCTCCTTCTTGGCGACGACGAGAGCCTCTTTGCGGCTGGCGACACGGTGACGCCACGTGAGGACCGCCCCATCGGTTACACCTCGGAACGCCAGCGAGCCCGGGATGAGCTGCGCACCATGGCGTCCCGTGCGGGCATCCCGATCGGGAGCGCCGTCCACATTGACCCGCAGCTGTTGCGGCGCCCGGGGGAGCCGTCGCTCACGGTTGCCGGGCCGCTTGTTGAGGACGGAGGCGTGCTCGCGGTGCGCTGGTCGACGATGCCGGGCGCCGCGCTGAGGTCACTTGCCGACTACCTCGAGGAGCGCATTGAACTCCTCATCCAGCAACGGGGGACGACACGTTGACGACCATTCAGATGAAGCGGATTCGGGACGCAGCGGATGAGCGCGACGGCGCGCGCATCCTCGTGAACCGGCTCTGGCCCCGCGGCATCTCGAAGGAACGCGCGGCACTCACGATGTGGCTAAAGGAGATCACGCCAAGCACCGAGCTCCGGAAGGCTTACCACGGCGGTGAGCTTGATGCGGATGCCTTTGCGGCCGCCTATCGTGGCGAACTCGAAGCTGATGATGAAGCGCGAGCAGAAGCCCGAGTGGAGCTTCGCCGCCTGCTCGCCGAGCACGAGACGGTGACGCTGCTCTTTGACGCCGCGAACACCGAGTTCAACCACGCGACGGTGCTGCATGACTGGATCCTGGAAGGTGGTCTTGATGCGACTCGCTGACGAGCCCTGCCCCTGTTCGAGTGGCCAGCGGTATGCCGAGTGCTGCATGCCCATCCATGAAGGGGAGGATGCGGTGACTGCGGAGGCGCTCATGCGCTCTCGGTACTCCGCCTTCGCGCTGCAGCTCGAGTCGCACCTCATGCGCAGCTGGCATCCGCGGACACGGCCGGAACCGCCGCTCATTTCGCCGGGCACAACGTGGCAGCGGCTTGAGGTGCTCGACACGGTCGACGGTGGCGCCGACGACGAGGACGGCATTGTCGAGTTTCGGGCGCACGGGGTGCAGGACGGCGAGGTGTTCGTCATGCAGGAGCGTTCGCGCTTCGTGCGCCGTGCCCGCCGCTGGGTCTACCTCGACGGTGAGGTTCACTGAGCCAGTCAGCTGTTGTCGGCGGGCTCGTCGGTGTCGTCGGTCATCCAGCCACGGCCCTGCGGCTGCGGGCCCGTGAGCGGGCCGTTGTCGCCGCGGGGTGCGTCTTTCGGCGTCGGGTCCTCGAGATGCTCAGCCTCACGCGTGGCATGAACCGCCCGATCGGCAAGCTCAATACCGGCACCCTCGTACAGGTGGAGGATGTCGACCGCGCCGCGCGCACGCATCGCCTCAGCATCGTCATCCCGCTGCACGACGACCGCGATCCGGCCCGAGAACCCAGCCGTCTTCAAGTGGTCGTAGGCGTACTCGTTTGAGTGATGCTGCGGCATCGCAAGGAGCGCCATCTCCACGCAGTCTGCTGATTGTACTCGCTGCCAGAACTCGGCATCCGTGCCGTCGCCCTCGAGCACACGGTATCCGGCCGCCTTGAGTTCCTCGGCACGGGTGTGGTTGTTCTCCACACCCACTACCGACCACTGGTAGTCGTTCGCGAGCCGGTCGTAGGCGGCGCGGCCCACACGACCCATACCGAGCACGATGGCGTTCGCACGGCCCACATCCACGAGCCGGTCGCGCTTTGAAATCTTGTCGGGGTTCTGCTTCGGGGTACGTTCCACGATCCAGTCGACGAGCTTGAGGTCGGGCCGGTTCAGCATGGTGGCGAGCACGAAGCTCATCGCGACGGCGAGCGAGAGGATCGTGAGCCAGCGGCCGTCGAGGAAGCCTTCCTCAGCACCCACATGCGCGACGATGATCGCGAACTCGGAGAAGTTGCCGAGGAGGAGCCCGGCGAGCACAGCGGTGCGGTTGCGGAGTCGGTATGTGCGGAACACGAGCACGTACAGTGCGATCTGCGGGAGCGTGAGCGTGATGACGAGGAGCGCCGCGGTAATGAAGTCCTCGAGCGTCGGGAGGCCAGCGGCACCGATCGAGACGAAGAAGGCGACGAGGAAGAGTTCCTTCACGCCGAAGAGCGACTTCGACATGGCGCTCGCCTTCGGGTGGGATGCGAGCAGCATGCCGACGACGAGCGCGCCGAGGTCGCCCTTCAAGTGCACGGCGTCGAACGCCCAGTAGCCGGGGACGAGCGCCATCGCGACGCCCATGAGGACGACGAGCTCCGGGTAGGCGATCTTCGACATGATCTTTCGCGCGAGGATCGTCACCGGAACGACACCGATGAGCGCGAGCGCCCACGGGCTCGGCGGTTCGCCGTGCGCGAGGGTCATGAAGATCACGGCCGCGAGGTCCTGGATGACGAGAATACCGATCGCGGTCTGGCCGTAGAGGGTGCCGAGGTCGTTGCGTTCTTCAAGCACCTTGATGCACACGACGGTACTCGAGAAGGAGAGCGCGAAGGCGACGACCGCGAAGACCTTCCAGTCGCCCGGGACGAGCATCGGAACGGCACACATGGCGAGCACGGCAAGCACGCCCACGCCGACGAGTGTCGACGCTGCCATGTGTGAGAGCCCCGCGCTCCACACTTCCTTCCGCAGGAGCGTGCGGATGTCGAACTTCAAACCGATCGTGAAGAGCATGAGCGTGACGCCGAGATCGGCGATCGCGTCGAGCCCCTCGAACGGCTGCACGCCGAGCGCAGCGAGCGCGAATCCTGCCCCGAGGAAGCCAATGAGTGGCGGCAGTTTCACTGCGAAGGCCAGCAAACCCCCAACGATCGTGACAGCGAGGTAGGGGATGAGGGTCTCCACGGCGCGACAGGTCCTTCCACCGTCGCGCATGGGGCGGCAGGGGACACGCGACGACGACAGCAGTGTAGCGAGCATGCAGAACGGGCCGGTGCCGAAGCTGCCGACCCGTTGTGTGCTCGATGTGCTACTTCGTCAGTCGGGTCCTGTGCATGAACATCGCGTGCGGTGATGTGGTCGCTCAATCGCGTTTGTCAGGGCGCCGGCGTTGATGAGCTGTCACGGCATACGCACTTCCGGCAACGAGCATGAAGATTCCGGCGATGATCAACGGCACTTGCCAGACTGTTGAAGCTGGCGTCAAGAGGCCGATCAGCGCGACTGCCAAGGTAGCTCCCGCACCAGCCGCAGTGAGCAGGGCCAATGTGACTTGCAACTGAGACTTCGCCATTGTTGTGGGTCCTTTGATTGCTGATCTATTGGGCATCGCACCAAATGACGCCAGTCGGAGGAATCTGACGAATGATGGTTCCTGTGCCATTGGCAGCGCAGGCACCGAGCGCACCTGCCCCAAGGCTAAGGATGCCTGAAATGATTGCGCCGGCTACACCGTCAACGCCGGTTTCCGAGGCCACCACTCCCGCAAGGGCTGCTGCGCTCGCCCCTGTCGAGAGAGCTGCGATGACCTTCTGCGTGGCGCATGAATCCATGTAGAGGTTCGATTGTGCTCCTGTGTAATCGTTGGCATTCTTCCCGGCACATTGGGCGGCACTGTAGAGCTGAACAGTGGCAGCGGCCAGGGCGTCGACCTCGTCTTGAGAAATCTCGATGTTGAGTACCTGACCACCGCCAGCTGCGTAACCAGCTCCAAAGTCCGTGATGTCTTCCGTGGAGACACCGAGGTCGCGCGCCTTCTGCGCGTCAAACGACCTCAACTCGCCGTCCACTGCCGTGTTCAGCAGGTTGACTGTCTGTGTCGTGTCGTGGCCCGAGGCCCCGGAGTCTGCCCTGGCAGGGCTCGGGACCATCGTGATGAAGATCGCTGCGATCAATACCAGGATTGACACCAATCGAGCCTGAGCTGCTAGGCGTCGTGAACTGAAGTAGGCCACTGCCTTCCCTTTGTCGTGCTGCGTGCAATGGTCTTCATCGACCTTGAACAACGATGCAACTGTTTCATGCGCTTGCTTGGGGGCAACAGGTCTGACAAAACGCTTAGAGCATTCCAAGGTCCCGCAAAAGGGGAAATCTGTCGCAGATCTGGGGCGCCTCATCTGTCGGTCCAAACGCGCCATGCAACATGACCACGCGATTGACAGCGAGCACGCAGAACGGGCCGGCGCCGAAGCTGCCGACCCGTTGTGCGCTCGATGTGCTACTTCGCGAGCTGAGCGAGGATGCTGTTGAAGGTGCTCGAGGGGCGCATCACCTTGGCGACCTTCTCGGCGTCCGGGCGGTAGTAGCCGCCGAGGTCAACCGGAGAACCCTGTACGGCAGCGAGCTCCTGCTGGATGGCCTCGGCCTGTTCGGTGAGCTGCTTCGCGGCCTCCTGGAACTCGGCAGCGAGTGCCTCGTCGTCCGTCTGCTTCGCGAGTTCCGCAGCCCAGAAGGTGGCGAGCCAGGCATGCGAACCGCGGTTGTCGAGTTCGCCAGCCTTGCGACGGGGTGACTTGTCCTCGTCGAGGAGACGTTCGGTTGCGGCGTCGAGGGTCGAGGCGAGGACTGCGGCACGCGAGTTGTTCTCGGCGCGGGCGAGATGGCGCAGACTTTCGGCGAGCGCGAGGAACTCACCGAGGGAGTCCCAGCGCAGGTGGTTCTCTTCGACGAGCTGCTGTACGTGCTTCGGTGCCGAGCCGCCAGCGCCGGTCTCGAAGAGGCCGCCGCCGTTCATGAGCGGCACCACCGAGAGCATCTTCGCCGAGGTGCCGACCTCGAGGATCGGGAAGAGGTCGGTGTTGTAGTCGCGGAGGACGTTACCGGTCACCGAGATCGTGTTCTCGCCGCGGCGCATGCGCTCGAGCGAGAACTTTGTCGCTTCGATGGGGGAGAGGATGCGGATCTCGAGCCCCTCGGTGTCGTGCTTGGCGAGGTAACGCTCGACCTTCGTGATGAGTTGCGCGTCGTGGGCGCGCTCCTGGTCGAGCCAGAAGACTGCGGGGACACCCTCGATGCGGGCACGTGTGACGGCAAGCTTCACCCAGTCGCGAATCGGGGCGTCCTTCGTCTGGCACGCGCGCCAAATGTCACCGGCGGCAACCTCGTGCGAGAAAACAACCTCGCCCGCGCTGTTCACGACCTCGACGACGCCATCGGCCTCGATCTCGAAGGTCTTGTCGTGCGAGCCGTACTCCTCGGCCTTCTGTGCCATGAGGCCGACGTTGGAGACCGAACCCATCGTCGTCGGGTCGAGCGCGCCGTGCTCCTTGCAGTCGTCGATGACGGCCTGGTAAATGCCGGCGTAGCTCGAGTCCGGGAGGACTGCGAGGGTGTCGGCCTCCTCGCCGTCCGGGCCCCACATGTGTCCACCGATGCGGATCATGGCCGGCATCGAGGCATCCACGATGACGTCGCTCGGCACGTGGAGGTTCGTGATGCCCTTGTCAGAGTTCACCATCGCGAGGCGCGGGCCGTCCTTGAGGCCCTGCTCGATGGCCTGCTTGATACCCGCGCGCTCTGCCTCGGGGAGCTCCTCAGCACCGGCAAGGATGCCTGCGAGGCCGTTCGACGCCGAGAGGCCAGCCTCTGCGAGCACCTCGCCGTAGCGGGCGAAGAGCTCCGGGAAAAACCCCTTCACGATGTGGCCAAAGATGATCGGGTCGGAGACCTTCATCATCGTCGCCTTGAGGTGCACCGAGAAGAGGACTCCGTCGCGCTTGGCCGACTCGATCGACTGGGCGATGAAGGCGTCGAGCGCCTTCGCCGACATGACGGTCGCATCGATCACTTCGCCCTCGAGCACCGCGAGGCCCTGCTTGAGCTTCGTGATGGTGCCGTCGGCAGCGCGAAGCTGGATCGTGAGTTCGTCGGCCTGCTCGAAGACGGTCGAGCGCTCGTTCGAGCGGAAGTCGTCAGCGTTCATGGTGGCGACGCGAGTCTTCGAGTCTGCCGACCAAGCGCCCATCGAGTGCGGGTGCTTCTTCGCGTAGTTCTTCACCGCCATCGGGGCGCGGCGGTCGGAGTTGCCCTCGCGAAGGACCGGGTTCACCGCCGAGCCCTTCACCTTGTCGTAGCGGGCGCGGATGTCACGCTCTTCATCCGTGGCGGGTGACTCCGGGTAGTCGGGGAGCTCGTAACCCAGGGCCTGGAGCTCCTTCACCGCCGCGACGAGCTGCGGCACGGATGCGGAAATGTTCGGCAGCTTGATGATGTTGGCTTCTGGCATCTTTGCCAGGGCACCAAGCTCGGCGAGTGCGTCGGCGACGCGCTGCTCTTCGGGAAGACGGTCGGCGAACACGGCGAGGATGCGGCCAGCGAGCGAGATGTCGCGGGTCTCGAGCTCGATGTCGGCGCGGGCTGCGAAGGCCTCGACGACGGGGAGGAACGAGTAAGTCGCGAGCATCGGTGCTTCGTCGGTGTTCGTGTAGATGATCTTGGCCATGCGGCGAATCCTCCGGATGCGGCTCAGGTGAGGTTCGCGAGCGTCGACAGGCCGGAACAGGACGGCGAGCACACTCGCGCGGACGGGTATTGAGCGTAGCCGAGTCGACCGACATCCTCGTGCGGAAGGGCTGAATGAGAGGGCCGGAGAACCAGCGCGCGCGAGGTCGTGACCCGTCGAATGGGGTGGGCGGTCTCGCCGGGAAAGCTGTTGTTTGTTTCGGGGCCGTACCCTGTCCGCCTATTCGGAGGGAGGATGTCAGCACATGACGCTGAGAACGCTGCGGGGCCCGCACGCGGGCGCGCTGCTCTTGCTCGCCCTCGTCGTTGCCTTCCTGATGCCTTGGGTGCACATCCCCGCAGCTCATGCGGCCGGTTCAAGCCTGCGCGTGACGGTCTTCGACGACCGAGTCGTAGACGGTGTGTTTTCTGGCAACACTTCGAACAAATCAGGCTCGCGGGATGGGAAGCGGAGCGACGGCTTTGCCTACCTCCACGACGCATCCGGTGCCTGGATTGCGGGTTCTTCGGATGCTTCGGGTGACTACTACTTCCCGAACGTGGCAGCGGGTGCTGGCACGCTGTACTTCGCGGTCGATGGGCCCGAGGTGAAAAGCGTCGTCCGGGATGCCGCAACTGGTGCCGTCCTCAACCAGCGCACGGACGTTTCATTCTCTGGTGGCACATACATTGACCCGGCTGGCCATCAGTCCCCGCACTCGCTTGACGCGGGTCCGCGGATGGCTGAAGCGAGCGTCTCGATCGGTGCCGGCGAGACGAAGGGGGAGTTCGCGATCACCGGGATTCAGGCTGTTGCGACCGTGGGTCTGGAAGGAAACTCCCTGAAGCCTGTCTCCGGCCACGCTGATATCTCCTTCCTCTCGAACGGCGCCACGATTCCGGCGAGGGATGACGGCAGTGCGAAGTACCGCACGAATGCCGACGTCTTCTTCCCTGCCACGACGATGGGTATCACGGTGAAGCCGGTCAAGGGTTTCCATCTCGTGAATGTGACGGCTGAGACGACGAACGGTGAGATCAACCTCAAACGCGAGGGAAACACCTTCACTCTGCAGATGGAAGACCTGCCCTTTTCCGTGGGGTTCGTGGAGTTCCGTGCCGTAGTGAGGGAGGGGGCATCGGCCTCGCCGACGGCTGCGAGCCATGCGCCGATGGCAGTGAGCGAGAGCGCCGCGCCCACCGAGTCCACGGTGCCAGCACCCGCTCCGGCTCCGGGCGCTGAGGTCCCGGCATGGCTGTGGCCAAGTGTGATCGGCGCTGTCGCGGTGCTCCTTATCGCAGCACTCTTCTGGATGTGGCTGCGAAACCGCACTCGGCGGCGCGAGGAAGCTGCCCGACACGCGGCACTGCCAGACATCACCGCTTTTGCCACGCCTGAGCAGCGTGAGGTCCTGCAGCGGAAACGAGCAGCGGATGGGATATCGCCAGAGGACGCCGTGCTGCCACAGGGCGCAGCCCCTGCTGCGCCAGAGCGTCCGGGCCCAGAGCTGTCAGTAGCGCCCGCTTCGTCGGCCCCTGGACCGCGCGATCATCGACCTCGCGCTCCGTGGAAGCAATCGAGCAGCTCCTCCTCCCAGCCGTCCCCACCCTCCAAGGCGTCGCCGGACGGAGCGCACGATTCGGCACCCGCGACGGGCACCCTTCCGGTGGTTCGTCGAAGCGAGCAGGACTGAGCGCGCAGAGAACTGCACCTTTCCTGACGCGGCGCACGAGCAGCATCGAGCGAGGTTGTGGGGCCTCAACAGACCTTGGCGGATGCCCTGACCGGCCTCATATGATCTCGGCATGGCAGCTGAAATCCTTCCGAGCGAAGGCTCGATCGATCGTCGGACCGTTCTTCGAGGCGCCGCCATTGGCGGTGGCGTCGTCGCCCTGGGAGGCATGCTCACGGCGTGCGGCTCGCAGGGAAGCGCAGGCGCTGGTGGCGCCGTTCCCACGGGCAAAGTGGCACTCAGCAAGGTGCCCGTCGGTGGTGGCATCGTGCTGCCTGCCCAGAACGTCGCGATCACGCAGCCGACGGCGGGTGAATACAAGGTGTTCGATGGCAACTGCACGCACCAGAACTGCCCGGTGTCCGAGGTGACCAACGACGGCATCAAGTGTCCCTGCCACTCGGGCTACTATGACCCGTCCACGGGTGCTGCCATCGCTGGTCCGCCCAAGGACCCGCTCAAGGAAGTTCCGTTCCACATTGAGGGCGACGAGCTCGTCTTTGGTTCGTAGCGTGTAGGGGAGGGCGCCGCGTAGCGGGCGGTGCTCTCGATGCACGCACTTCGTGCGCACTCGAGCACCTCGGGTTTCGTGTGGGCGTACTCGAGCACCGCGGGTGGTCATCAGCGCGCTCTCACGAGAAGCCCCGATTGTGTTCACCGGGCGTGCCTACACTGACGACGTGATCGACGAGCACGCAACGCCCGACCTTCTCGAACTGGCCGCCCGCTATGGCGTGAGCCGCGAATTTGTTGACTGGCGAGGACGCCTCACGACCGTCTCCGCATCGACGCTCATTGCCGTACTTCGTGCCCTCGATGTCGACGCGAGCACCCCGGATGCCATCCGCTCAGCCCTTGGCGACACTGAGCTTGCCCCGTGGCGACGCCCGCTCCCGGCATCCATCGTCCAGCGTGCAGGCGATACGCCGTGGATCTTCGTCCATCTGCCGCACGGAGCCCAGTTCCGCGCTTGGGCGGTGCTCGAAGACGGCAGCACGCGCGACATCCCACAGATTGACAACTGGATCGACCCGCGCAAAGTCGACGGCGTCCTCACCGGGCGCGCCACCATCGTCGTTCCCGCAGATATGCCGCGTGGCTGGCACGAGCTCTTCGTCGCGATCACCGACGTCGGTGCAACCGAACGCATCGCGCGCTGCCCGCTCATCACTGTCCCTGAACGCCTCAACACGGCCGCCGCGAACGACGAGACGAAGCGTTTCGGCATCATGGCGCAGAGCTATCAGCTCCGGTCGAACACGTCGTGGGGGATTGGCGACACCCGTGACCTCGGCGCGCTCGCGGGCTGGGGTGCTCGGCAGGGCGCGAGCTTCGTGCTCGTGAACCCCCTGCACGCGCCAGCTCCGGTCGAGCCGATCGAGCCGTCGCCGTATTTGCCGACGAGCCGCCGCTTCCGAGACCCACTCGTGCTGCACCTGGACGTCATCCCCGCGGTTCAACTGCTCGAGGGCCCCGACGCTGAACGCTTCGCCACGCTCTCACGCCGCGCAACGGCCCTCAACGCGACGCCCACGATCGACCGCGACGTCGTGTGGCGTGCGAAGCGCGAAGGTCTCGAACTCCTCTTCGACTACGACCTCAAGGATCCTGTCCGAAAGCGCGCGTTCGGCATGTTCTGCGAGCGCGAAGGCCAAGAACTCGTTGACTTTGCCACCTACTGCGCGTTGGCCGAGGAATTCGGAGCAGACTGGCGCGCCTGGCCGCAGGCGCTGCACGACGTCAGTGGACAGGCAGTGAGTGAGTTCCGTGACACCCGTGTCGATCGCGTCGAGTTCTGGCGTTGGGTGCAATGGCTCACCGAAGAACAGCTGCTCGAGGTGCAGCGCTCCGCATGTGAGGCCGGGATGTCGCTCGGCATCATGCACGACCTCGCTGTCGGCGTACACCCCTACGGTGCGGACTCCTGGGCCATGCCCGAAGCTCTCGCTCGCGGCGTGAGCGTTGGCGCA
The DNA here is from genome assembly GCF_001570905.1 of [Zimmermannella] alba NBRC 15616. Taxonomy (GTDB): domain Bacteria; phylum Actinomycetota; class Actinomycetes; order Actinomycetales; family Microbacteriaceae; genus Pseudoclavibacter; species Pseudoclavibacter albus. Next base: position 109,126 of record NZ_BCSO01000001.1, read on the forward strand.
CCGCCGGACATGTTCAACCAGCTGGGCCAGAACTGGTCGCAGCCGCCGTGGCGCCCCGACCGTCTCGCCGAGCTCGGCTACAAGCCGTACCGCGACATGCTCCGCGCGGCCCTTCGCTGCGGTGGCGCGCTCCGCATCGACCACATCCTGGGTCTGTTCCGGCTCTGGTGGATCCCCGAAGGTCAGACGCCGGATGCAGGCTGCTACGTCCGCTACGACGTCGAAGCCATGCTCGGCATCCTCGCGCTCGAAGCCGAACGCGCTGGCGCACTCGTCGTCGGCGAAGACATGGGCGTTGTCCCGCCAGAAACCCGTGACACGCTCGCGCACTTCAACATCGACGGCACCTCGGTGCTCTGGTTCGAGCGTGGCATGTCGGATGAGCCGCTCGCGCCCGAGCACTACCGAGTCCACGCGCTTGCTTCGGTGACGACGCACGATCTGCCGCCGACCGCCGGTTACCTCAAGCTCGACCACGTACGCCTGCGCCACGAGCTTGGCCTGCTCGAAGTCGCGCTCGAGGATGAAATTCAACGTGAGCGGGCCACGATCGAGGAAGTGCTCGACACACTGCGAGCTCGCGGAGCGCTCGCGCCGGCGGCCAGCTCGGTGGAGGAGCACACCCTCGCGCTCCACCGCTACCTGGCGTCCTCATCCGCCCGCCTGATGGGCGTGAGCTTGGCTGATCTCGCCGGTGACACCCGCAGCGTCAATCAACCTGGAACGCACCGTGAATATCCGAACTGGTGCGTGCCGCTCGGCAATGGCTCGGGCGAGCGCGTCACACTCGAGCAGGTGATCGCAAGTGAGTGGGCCGTCTCGCTCCTGGAGGCGAGTCGTCGTTAGCAGTGGACGCGGACTCCTCGCCTAGGCGAGGCCTGGCCAGAGCGCCTGCGCGAGCGGCAGACCAAGAAACGACACCGCATCCAAGAGGAAGTGCGCAGCGATGAGAGGGCCCACGCGCCCGGTCTTCCGGAACCACACGGCGCACAGGAACCCCATCGCGACATTGCCCAAGCCCATCGGAATGCCCTGATACAGGTGATACGAGCCGCGCAGGAGCGCGCTTGCGGCGATGATGACCCACGGCTTCACGTCGAGGTCCGAGAGTCTCGTCATGAGGTAGCCCACCACGATGACTTCCTCGATGAGCGCGGCACGGAGGGCTGCCAGCAGCAGGATGATGACGGTCGAAGGATGCAGTGTGTCCGCATTCGTGACGACCTGGGGCGCGAGCCCCAACGCCCGAGCAGCAAGGTAGAGGCCAAGCCCGGGAATGCCGATGCAGGCGGCCAGTCCAAGGCCGAATCCTGCATCCGGGACAATCTTGCGGGAGAGAAGCCCAAGCCGGTGCGCTCCAGGAATCGAGCCACCGTCGGGGAGCATGATCCGCAGCAGCCACAACGCGAGGAGCACCACGACGAGGTCCGCACAGATCGAGATCGACCGGTACAGCAGGTCAAACACCCAGCGCTCGCTCACAGCAGCATTGAGCGTCGCCGTCTGCTGTGCCAGCGTTTCGCTACGGGTGAGCCGGTCGATGAGTGCCACGACCGCCACGAGACTCGAGGGGATAAGCGAGAGCGCGAGCACAATAAGCACTTCGCGCCATGCCCGTCCACGGTCGAGGATGCCGGTCAGCGCGTGCGCTCCCGCGGGAGATGGACGGGAACGGTTTTCTACGCGTGCTTGCACGCTGCCGTGCCGTGGGGGAGGCGGTAGCGGTTCTTCGCTACAACGTCGTAGCCGCGATTACCGATCACACGGATGCCGGGAAGCATGAGGGCGTTACCGAGGAAGCGCCAGAAGTCCGAGCGCTGACGGCGCAGGAGCTCGGCGAAGCCGTCCCACCCGGCGTAGTGCGTGACGGTGTCTCCGTCGACCACAAGCAACCACGATGAGTAGTCGACGTCGTCCTCGTCGAGCCCGAGGCTCATGAGGTCATAGCTGCGGCCGTCAACGGCCTTCGGCAGAGCGGGGAGAATGCGCTGGATGACGGCGAGCGTCCACTCACAGAATGAGCAGTCGCCGTCATACACGAGGAGGTACTGGCAGGAACTCGGGAGCTCGACGGCCGCATCCTCTGTGTCATCTTGCGTCACGGGCATAGCCGTGAGTCTACGACGCAGTTCACCTGCATCTATGGGGAGGGCTCCCCATGTGGAAATGAACAACATTTATTTGCCGAGTGTGACACAAAAGTAACGATCACGTCACGTAGACTCAGGGAGTACCCAGGAAGACTAGATTTCTGGTTACCCATACCTTCGCGCCCTCACGTTGGCCGAAGGCCCCACTGATCAAGGAGGATCCCCTTGAAGTCACACCGCATCGTCGCGGCTGGTGCGCTCGTAGCCGTTGGAGCAATGGTGCTCTCTGGCTGTTCAGCGCCGAACCGAGACCCTGAAATTGTCGGTGGCTCGTCCATCACCGTGGCGTGGAACGACCCGTTCTTTGCGTACAACTCCAACCTCTCGGAGACAAACGCAGCGGCCAACGCCAACATCATCCACCTCGCCAACAATGGTTTCGTGTCGTACGACCCGACTCCCTCGCTCGTGCACAACGACAAGTTCGGTACGGTCGAGAAGATCTCGGACAGCCCGCTCAAGGTGAAGTACACCATCGGCGAGGGCGTGACCTGGAGTGACGGTACCCCGGTTGACGCTGCCGACATCATCCTTTCGTGGGCTTCGCAGACCACGCACCGTACAGAGGGCGAGGTGCCCGAGCCCGAGTACGACGACGAGGGTAATGTCACGAACCAGGACGCCATCGACGCTGCTGCCGAGAAGGGCGTGTTCTGGGGTACTTCTGCCGTCAAGGACCGCCAGCTCGACCTCGTGCAGGAGATGCCCGAGATTGGCGACGATGGCCGCTCCGTCACGATGACGTACTCGAAGCCCTGGGCTGACTGGGAGACCTACGGTGATGCCGATGACCTCAACATCTCGGCTCACGGCACGGTTCAGCTTGCGTTCCCGGAGATCACCGACGCGAAGCAGGCCAAGGACAAGCTCATCGAGGCCGTGAAGAACAACGACACCGATGTCCTCGGCAAGATTGCAACGGCCTTCCGTACGGACTACGTCTACAAGAGCACGCCGTCCAAGCCGCAGCAGACACTCTCGAACGGCCCGTACGTCATCACCGAGCTTGTTCAGGACCAGTACGTGACGCTGAAGGCTCGCGAAGACTACACCTGGGGAACCAAGCCCAAGTACGAGACGATCACCGTCCGCTTCATTGCTGACCCGCAGGCGCAGGTTCAGGCGCTCCAGAACGGTGAAGTCCAGATCGTTCAGTCGCAGCCCACGGCCGACCTCCTCCAGCAGCTTGAAGGTACGAGCGGCATCAAGTGGGAGTCCTCGAAGGAAGGCACCTACGAGCACGTCGACCTCCAGGCCACGAACGGCGGTGTTTTTGACCCGGCCACCTACGGCGGCGATGCTGAAAAGGCGAAGAAGATTCGCAAGGCATTCCTCCTGACGATCCCCCGTGACGAGATCGTCGAGAAGCTCGTCAAGCCTCTCGAGCCGGGTGCCACCACGCGTGACTCGAACCTGTTCCTCCCGGGTGCTGCTGGCTATGACGAGAGCGTGAAGACCTCGGGTATCGCCGAGCTCAAGACGAACATCGAAGAGGCCAAGAAGCTCCTCGCCGAGGCCGGCGTCCCGAACCCTGAGGTCCGCTTCCTCACGGCACAGGACAACCCGCGTCGTCAGTCGGAGCTCCAGCTCATCACCGCGTCTGCTGAGCAGGCTGGCTTCAAGATCGTTGACGCCAGCACGAAGGAATGGTCGGAGGTTGTCTCCGGCCAGCCGAACGCCTACGACGCAGCCCTCTTCGGTTGGGCTTCGACCTCGACCGGTGTTGGTGAGTTCGGTGCGAACTACGTCACCGGCGGTACGAACAACTACTACGGCTGGTCGAACACCCGCATGGACGAGATCGTCAAGGAAATCGACGTGACCACGGACGCTGCCCAGCAGCAGAAGCTCACGATCGAGGCTGAAGCGATCATCTACGACGAAGCGTGGTCGATTCCGATCTTCCAGCACCCGGGCGTTGTCGCCTGGAGCGAAAAGGTCGAGAACGTGAAGCCCGGCTTCCTCGCCCCGCAGTACTTCTGGAACGCCACTGAGTGGGCGCCGGCAGGCGGCACCAAGTAACACCGCACACGAGTGGGGTCGTCGCTCACCGGGCGACGGCCCCACTCGCAAGAGACCAAAATGCTGTCGGCATCTGCGTGAACAACACGCCAGATTGCACCGTGGCAATCACCAAATCTGGCCGGAACCACGTACCCATGCGGCTACGCTGGACCCTCCGACTAGTCGACGAAACAGGACACCGTTGTGCTGAGATTTATCGCCCGACGACTCATCGTCTCGATCTTCATCCTGCTTGGCGCGCTGTTCATCGTGTATAACCTCACGGCTATCTCGAAGGACCCGCTCGCCGACCTGATGGAGTCGACCGCGCCGAACAAGGCAGAATTGATTCAAGCCCGCATCGACCTTCTGGATCTCGATGTGCCCCCGCCAGCCCGCTTCTTCATGTGGCTCGGCGGCATCCTCGGATTCTTCGTCCCGAAGTTTGATGATCCGAACGGCCTCTTCGGCTTCCTCGGGAACCACCTCGACATGGGCGTCAACATCCAGAACCAGGCAGTGCAGCCGATCCTGGAACACGCAGTTGGCCAGACCCTTCAGCTCGTGGGGGCAGCGACCCTCATCGCGATCGTGCTCGGCATCACGATCGGTGTGACAACGGCCCTTCGCCAGTACTCGGGCTATGACTACTCGGTGACCTTCCTTGCGTTCCTCACGTACTCGCTCCCGATCTTCTTCATCGCGGTGCTCCTCAAGCAGTATGTGGCGATCGGCTTCAATGACTTCCTCGAGCACCCGGAAATCCCCATCGGTAAGCTCATCGTGATCGGTGTGGTGACCGGTTTCATCTTCGCCGCTATCGTTGGCGGCGAACTGAAGACCCGACTCATCACCTTCGGAGCCTTCGCCGTCGGCACGATCAGCATCCTCCTCGCCATGGAGTACATGGACTGGTTCCGGAACCCAGGCCTCGGCGCGGTGCTCATCATCCTCATCAGTCTCATCGTCGGCGCCATCACCTCGGCGCTCACGGTGGGCCTGCACCACAAGCGCAACCTCATCATGACGCTCGGCTACGCAGTCCTCGGTGGCGCATTGTGGCTCCCCGTGAACTACCTGCTCGGAAACGACGCCGAGTGGTGGCTGCCGGTCCTCATCGTGCTTGCCTTCACTCTCTTGGGCTACGTCATCGGCTACTTCGGTGGCGGTATCGAGAAGAAGGCCATCGCGAAGAACATGGCGATCGTCGGCTTCACGGTTGGTGTGCTCATCATCGTTGACCGCGTCATGCAGGTATTCAATGGTTACTACGAACAGACCGGCGGACGCCCCATCGCAACCGTTGGCGCCCAGAGCCCGCAGCTCGGCGACAGCGCCTCCATCTGGCTACAGATGCTGGACGGCTTCACTCACCTTGCGCTGCCGACCGTCTCGATCATGCTCATCTCGCTCGCCTCGTACTCGCGCTACTCGCGTGCGAGCCTCCTTGAGGTGATGAACCAGGACTACATCCGCACCGCTCGCGCGAAGGGTCTTGCTGAGCGCACCGTCGTCATGCGTCACGCGCTCCGTAACGCCCTCATCCCGGTGACGACGATCGTCGCCGCCGACGTGGGCGCGATCATCGGTGGCGCCATCGTGACCGAAGAAATCTTCGCGTGGAAGGCGATGGGTAACCTCTTCTCCCACTCGCTGAGCACGGTCGACCTCAACCCGCTCATGGGGTACATCCTCGTGACGGCATCCATCACGGTGCTGTTCAACCTCATCGCGGACATCCTCTACTCGTTCCTTGACCCGCGCATTCGCTTGGGAGAGTGACCATGGCTCAGAAACTTGATGACACACAGGCGGTCCTCGTCCAGAACAGCGAACTCACGCTCGAACAGCGTGAAGTGGAGGGCATGAGCCAGGGGCAGATTGTCCGGCAGCGGTTCTTCCGCCACAAGGGCGCGATGGTCGCGCTGGCTTGCCTCACCCTCATCGTGCTGCTCGTGTTCACCTCGGTGGGCCTGCTCATCCCGTACCCGAAGTTCGGCGACGCCGGACTCACGTGGGAATCGCTGCGCATCCCCGGGTGGTGGGCCTATGACTGGACGTCGATCTCGCCGATCGTGAACAACGGTCAGCCGACGTTCCAGGGCATCTTCCAGTGGGGTGAGCACCCCTTCGGCCAGGATGAAGTCGGCCGCGACATCTTCGCCCGCGTCATGCGCGGTACCCAGCAGTCGCTCACCGTCATGGTGATCTACGGCCTCCTCGCCACTGCTATCGGCGTCACGATCGGTGGTATCGCCGGTTACTTCCGCGGCTGGGTCGACAACGTGCTCATGCGCATTACCGACCTCTTCCTCGTAATCCCGATCCTCGTGTTCGCGGCAGTGCTCGGTCAGATCGCTGGGCAGAACGCCTTCTTCCGCGCCTTCGGTGCGGTGTCACTCGCGATCCTGCTCGGTCTTGTCGGGTGGACAGGTATGGCCCGTCTCGTGCGCGGTGAGTTCCTTTCGCTGCGCGAGCGCGAGTTCGTGGATGCGGCGCGTGTTGCGGGTGCCTCGAGCCGCCGCATCATCTTCCGTCACATCCTCCCGAATGCGCTCGGTGTCGTGATCGTTGCGGCCACGCTCCTCATGGCCGCCGCGATCATCCTCGAGTCGGTGCTCTCGTTCATCGGCTTCGGCATCCTGCCGCCGGACGTGTCGCTCGGTCAGATCGTGAACGAGTACCGCGGATCCTTCGCCACGCGCCCGTGGCTGTTCTGGTTCCCCGCCGCGTTCGTCGTGCTCATCGCGCTGTGCATCAACTTCATCGGTGACGGCCTCCGCGACGCCTTCGACCCGCGTCAGCGCCGCATGCCCGGCACCTCGATCTTGTCGAAGATGTTCGGCAAGCAGCAGGAGCCGGCGGTTGCCGGTGCCGTGTCGGCAGCTGGTGCCCCGGCAACGGGTGCAGCAGCGAGCGCCGAAGCTGAGATGGCGCAGCCCGACGGCGGCGATGCCGACGAGGCACTTGCTCCCCAGGACGTCGACGCTGCCTCGAACGAGGCCATCGACGCTGACGACGAGAACGCCACCGAGTGATGAACCAGGTCATTGTCTCTGACGCTCGTGCGGCGCTAGCCAAGCACGAGCGTCAGAGCGATGCCCACAGCGGTCGCCACGACGACAACAAGGTTCACGACGTTGAGCCGACGGGTGATCGGTTCCGTGCTCGCTTCGGCGCCGTGGTGCCGAACGGTGATCGCCGCATCGCCCGACAGGGTGCCGGGAGCTGCGCTCGAACGCAGCTGACCGAACTTGTCGCGGGCAATGCGCGGGTCCTGGAACCCATCGCCACGGGTGAGCTTCTGCTCGAAGTAGCGCATCGAACGAAGCCGGTCGGGCGGGGGAGCAGCCCACGCTTGTACCTTGCCCTCGCTCGTGTACATGACGAAGCCGTGACGAGTCTCGACCTCGTCAATGCGACCGAGCGGAACTCGCGTCGTGACGAAGGGGTTGTGGACCGCGACCTGTTCGCTCGAGATGACGAGCTTCGGGGCGGCGAGCAGAACCCATCCGCATCCCAGAATCAGCAACGGGATGGGGGCGACCTTCGCGAAGGAATCGCGAGCCTCGGGAATCACGAGGCAGTACGCAAGAGCAATCACGCTCATGACTGCAACGACCACGTAGAGCACCAGGCTGAAGCGCGGTCGGAGGGTTGTGGGCTTGGACATGGGAACATCTTTCCAAAGGTCTGCCGCGCCCAGACGCAGGCAGGCGCCGGATGGCTGCAGAATCAACTGCAGCCCACGCAGGAGGACGAATGAAGTCGACCACGCGCAACACCGAGACGCCCATTCTGGACGTCAAGGGACTCAATGTTGAGTTCTGGGTGGGCGGTGAATGGGTCACGGCAGCACGTGACATCAACTACCGCGTCATGCCCGGAGAAGTGCTCGCGATCGTTGGTGAATCGGGATCGGGTAAGTCGGTCTCTTCGATGACGCTGCTCGGCCTCCTGCCGAAGAACGGCCGCACGAGCGGTTCGGCGAAGCTCAACGGCGTCGAGATGATCGGCGCGAGCCAGTCGACGCTCCGCAAGGCGCGAGGCAACGACATCGCGGTCATCTTCCAGGAGCCGATGACGGCGCTCAACCCGGTCTACACGATCGGTTTCCAGATCTGTGAGGCGCTGCGCGTCCACAACCCCACGATGCTGCCGCAGGATGCTCGCGAGCGCGCCCTCGAGCTGCTCATGCTCGTGGAGATGCCAGACCCTGAGAAGGCGTTCAACTCGTACCCGCACCAGCTCTCGGGTGGTCAGCGTCAGCGCGCCATGATCGCGCAGTCGCTCTCGTGTGACCCGGACATGCTCATCGCGGACGAGCCGACGACGGCCCTCGACGTGACGATCCAGGCCGAAATCCTTGAGTTGCTGCGCAACCTTCACGCACGCCTCAACTCGGCCATCGTCATCATCACCCACGACATGGGTGTTGTCGCCGACATTGCGACGAACGTCATCGTCATGAAGCAGGGTGAGATCGTCGAGCGCGGTGAGGTGCGCGAGATCTTCCACAACCCGCAGCACGAGTACACGAAGAAGCTCCTCTCGTCGGTCCCACACCTTGGTCGCGGCGAAGCAACCGGCAAGCCGGCCGTCGAGTACGACGCGGAGCCGATGCTCGCGCTCGAGAACGTGACGCTGGAGTACCCGAAGCACGGCCGTGTGCCTGCCTTCAAGGCGATCGACAACGCGAGCTTCACGATCCACCCGGGCGAGATCGTGGGTCTCGTCGGTGAGTCCGGGTCGGGTAAGACGACGATCGCGCGCGCCGCGGTGGGACTGCTGCCGGTGGCGGGCGGCTCGATGAAGCTCAACGGCATCGAGCTCAATGGCATCAGCCGCTCCGACATGGCGAAGCTGCGCAAGGACATCGGCATCGTCTTCCAGGATCCGGGTTCCTCGCTCAACCCGCGTTGGCCGATCGGTGAATCGATTGCCGAGCCGCTGAACCTTGCGGGCGGTTTCACGAAGGAAGAAATCTCGAAGCGTGTTGAGGAGCTCCTCGACCAGGTTGAGTTGCCGCGTTCCTTCCGCAACCGCTACCCGAACGAGCTGTCGGGTGGTCAGCGTCAGCGCATCGGTATTGCGCGTGCGCTCGCGCTGGAGCCGAAGATCCTCGTGGCGGATGAGCCGACCTCGGCACTGGATGTGTCGGTGCAGAAGCGCGTGCTCGAGCTGTTGCTTGAGATCCAGCAGCGCCTCGGCTTCGCGGTCCTGTTCGTGACGCACGACCTCGCGCTCGTGGACGAGATCGCGAACCGCGTCGTCGTCCTGAACCACGGCAAGATCGTCGAGCAGGGCACGACCGACCAGATCCTCCGCAACCCGCAGGATCCGTACACGAAGCGTCTCGTGATGGCTGTCCCGGTGCCGGACCCCGACGAGCAGGTAGCCCGTCGCCAGGCCCGCACTGCATCCATCAACCTCGAGGAAGTTGCCAAGGCCCAGGCTGTTGCCGAGTCGGCCGAGCCCGCCGCCGACGAGCCCGCCAGCGAGTAGCCCCCGGCTCAGGTCCGCCCCCGGTCGGCCCCAGGCACGAAATAGGTCGAAAAGTGCTTGTCTGGTCACTGCGGAAGTGATCCAACAAGCACTTTTCGACCCATTCTGATCGGTAGGATTCACGCATCGAGTTCCGGACAATCCGGCGTGCGCTCGCGAAGCAGCCGACGAATCAGGGCAATGACTTCCGGCATGCGGTGATGCAAGTCGTCCTTCGTCAGACGGATGACATGCCAGCCATGACCCGTGAGCCAGCGTTCTCGCTGGATGTCGCGGTGCCACTGTTCCTGGTCAACGCGATGATGATCGCCTTCGTACTCGATGTCGATTCGGGCCGTCCGGTAGGCGAGGTCGAGGACAGCGACGAGGGATCCCGATTCTGTGCAAACTTCGACTTGCACCTCGGGCTCAGGAAGACCAGCTTCCACCAGCGCGAAACGCACGAGTGATTCCTGCGGCGATTCCACTCCCACGCGCGAAAGCTCAACGGCTTCACGGAGGGCGCGACCACCGGTTGCGCTCCCGGCTGCAGCAGCGAAGGCCGCGAGCTGAGGGAATGGGACGCGAGCGCGAAGATCTGGGTAGTTTGTGCTCGTCGTGACGGCGGCATCAACGCAGACAACCCGTTCTCGCAGTGTCAGTTGGGGAGCCATCGACAAGAGTGCGAGTTCCGGTGTGGCTACGACGAAGTCTTCAATCGCAGCCGATTGCAGCAAGTCGCGACGAATTCGTCGTGCAAGCACACCTGCGGACCGTGGACGGGGCCGGTCGTGGGCGACAGCGACAACGAGATCCTCATCGAGAGCTCGTCGCAGCCGTCGAGGGACGGGGATGCCCCAATGAGCGAAGGCATGTACACCCACCAGCACCTGGCCCGGGCGAGGCTTGGACCAGTACGCTCGCGCACGCTCGATCCAGCCGATTGGTTCCGAAGCCTGGCGGATTCCATGGAAGGGGCGAGCGAATCGCGGATTTCGTGTCCATCCGTAGCTCAGGCCAAATTGCTGAGTGGATGCAACAGGCCACGCGACGCCTTCAAGTGGCCCGGGAACGGTGATTCGGCTCATGCAGCGAACGTTAGGTCCCCTCGACCGTCTGATGTCGTCATCGGCCATGCTTCCTGTGAACGGATCACGTTCCACAGCCACGCCGCGGAACGGACGGCCAGTGTCAGGGCGGCATTCGCTGCAGCACAACGTCTGCACCGTGTCCGGCCCCGCGTCATCCGTCCGACTTCGCTCGACTCGGCTTCGGGGACCTGTCGGCACAGAAATAGGTCGAAACGTGCTTGTTGGGCCGCTCAGGCAGTGACCGGACAAGCACTTTTTGACCGATTTTCGGTGCGAGAGCGGAGGTGCGGGTGCGGGAGGCGCGGAGCGGGAGGCGAAGGGGCGAACGCGGGCGGGCGAGACGCGGCGGCGGGGGGCGGATGTGCGCGGGGCGCGGCGTGGCTGGGAAGAAAAGGTTGTGCATGCGGGGGCGCGAGATAAAGTGGAACGTTCGCTGCCGCGGACATGAATCACAAGGGAAAGTCGCACGTGACCGACAGCAACATCGTCCACCGCTCAGATCTTCGAAACGTCGCCATCGTGGCGCACGTTGACCACGGCAAGACGACGCTCGTCGATGCCATGCTTCGCCAGACGAACTCGTTCGGCGACCACTCCTCGCACGATGACGAAGTTCGCGTGATGGACTCGAACGACCTCGAGCGCGAAAAGGGCATCACGATCCTCGCGAAGAACACCGCGATCCGCTACGAGGGTATCCACGCCACCGACGGCCCCATCACGATCAACGTCATCGACACCCCCGGCCACGCCGACTTCGGTGGCGAGGTCGAACGCGGCCTCTCGATGGTCGACGGCGTTGTCCTCCTCGTGGATGCCTCGGAGGGCCCGCTCCCGCAGACCCGCTTCGTGCTCCGCAAGGCGCTCGCGGCAAAGCTTCCCGTCATCCTCGCGGTGAACAAGACCGACCGCCCGGACGCCCGCATCGACGAGGTCGTTGCGGAAGCCCACGATCTGCTTCTCGGTCTCGCCTCGGACCTCAGCGAAGAGGTGGATGTCGACGTCGACGCCATCCTCGACCTCCCGGTCCTCTACGCTTCGGGCCGCGCCGGCGCCGCTAGCCAGAACCAGCCCGCGAACGGCGAGCTCCCGGACAACGACAACCTTGAACCGCTCTTCGAAGCGATCCTCAAGCACATCCCGGCCCCGGCCTACGACGAGTCGCACCCGCTGCAGGCACACGTCACCAACCTCGACGCCTCGCCGTTCCTTGGCCGTCTCGCCCTCCTGCGTATCTTCAACGGCACGCTCAAGAAGGGCCAGAACGTCGCCTGGGTCCGCAACGACGGCGAAGTGCACAATGTGCGCATCACCGAGCTCCTCGAAACAAAGGCGCTCGACCGTGTCCCGACCGACTCGGCAGGCCCCGGTGACATCGTCGCCGTCGCCGGTATCCCCGAGATCATGATCGGTGACACGATCGCCGACCCCGAGGACGTCCGCCCGCTCCCGGCCATCACGGTCGACGAGCCCGCCATCTCGATGACGATCGGTACGAACACCTCGCCGCTCATGGGCAAGGTGAAGGGCCACAAGCTCACCGCCCGCATGGTCAAGGACCGCCTCGACCGCGAACTCGTCGGCAACGTCTCCCTCCGCGTCGTCGACATCGGCCGCCCGGACGCCTGGGAAGTTCAGGGCCGTGGCGAGCTCGCCCTCTCGGTGCTCATCGAGAACATGCGCCGCGAAGGCTTCGAGCTCACCGCTGGCAAGCCGCAGGTGGTCACGAAGATCGTTGACGGTCAGAAGCACGAGCCCTTCGAGCACCTCACGGTCGACGCACCGGAAGAACACCTCGGCGCGATTACGCAGCTGCTCGCCGCCCGCAAGGGTCGCCTCGAGACGATGACGAACCACGGCACTGGCTGGGTGCGCATGGAATTCGTCGTCCCCTCGCGCGGTCTCATCGGTTTCCGCTCGGAGTTCATGACGATCACCCGCGGCACCGGTATCGCGAACGCGATTGCGCAGGGCTATGGCCCCTGGGCGGGCGCCATCCAGACCCGTATCAACGGTTCGATCGTGGCCGACCGCGCCGGTGTTGCCACCCCGTTCGCGATGATGGCGCTTCAGGAGCGCATGACCTTCTTCGTGAATCCGACGGATGAGGTCTACGAGGGCATGGTCGTGGGCGAGAACTCGCGCGCGGACGACATGGACGTGAACATCACGAAAGAAAAGAAGCTCACGAACATGCGCTCCTCGACGGCTGACGAGCTCGAGAAGCTCACGCCGCCGCGCCAGCTCACGCTCGAAGAGTGCCTCGAGTTCGCTCGCGAAGACGAGTGCGTTGAGGTCACCCCGGAGAAGATCCGCATCCGCAAGGTCGAGCTCGACGCGACCGCCCGCGCCCGCGCCGCATCGCGAGCTAAGCGCGAGGGCTAAGCCCGAGTGACCACGTCGAGTAACGCCGAGCCGGTCCGCACCACCACGGATGCGGACAGCCTCGGCGTGCTCGGACTCCAGGACGTGACGCCCGCGGATGCGAAGGAACCTGCCGCCTCGCGCGACGGGCGCGCCGACCGCATTTTCACCGCCGCCGCGCTCCTCGCGGGCGGGTTCCTCACCGGCGCCATCGCCACCTTCTTGCACCGCGCCCGCTTCGACGCGGGCTTTGGTCCCGTCTGGCTTGGGATCGTCGCGTCGCTCCTTGTGATCACGCTCCTCGCCGTTGGTATTCGCCTGTATCTTCGCGAACGCATCTACGTCACGAGCTTCGCCGCGGGTGTCATTGTTGCGGTCGTCGCGCTCGCCATGCTCACCTTCGGGCACTCGGCGATCATCCTCGCCGACCTCGTGAGCACCATCTGGGCCGCTGGTGCGCCGCTGCTTGTCTCGCTCATTGCGGCCTGGCCACGTCTGCCAGAGCGTCGCGAGCGGTATTCTGAACACCAGTCCACCATTTCCAAGGAGGCACAGTCGTGACCTACGTGATCGCCCTGCCCTGCGTCGACGTGAAGGACCGCGCCTGCGTCGACGAGTGCCCGGTCGACTGCATTTACGAGGGTGAGCGTTCGCTCTACATTCACCCGGACGAGTGCGTTGACTGCGGCGCCTGCGAACCGGTCTGCCCGGTCGAAGCGATCTACTACGAGGACGACCTCCCGGAGGAGTGGGCCGACTACACAGCTGCGAACGCCGAGTTCTTCGATGAAATCGGCTCGCCCGGGGGTGCCGCGAAGATCGGTGTCATCGAGCACGACCACGAACTCATCAAGAAGCTTCCCCCGCAGGCCTAACGCGTTCTGCGGTGATGACCGCTCAATTGTGAAGGGTGCTGGATCCGCCAGCACCCTTTGCTGTACATCCGGAGGAAACCATGGCACTGGGGCCATTGCCGAGCTACCCGTGGGATGAGATTGCGCCGATTCGCGAGCGAGCCGCCCAGCATCCCGACGGCGTCATTGATCTGTCGATCGGGTCGCCTGTTGACGAAACACCCAAGGTGTTGCGGGATGCGCTCGCTGCCGCCGCGGAATGGCACGCCTACCCGACGACGGTCGGCACGAGCGACGCGCGGGACGCTGTCGTGGAGTGGTTTGCGCGGCGCCGCGGAGTGAGCGGGCTCAACAAGGATGAGGTCCTACTCACGGTCGGCTCCAAGGAGTTCATCGCCTTTGCGGCGTTCTTCCTCGGCCTTGGCGAAGGGGATGTCATCGTGCAGCCCTCGCTGGCATACCCGACGTACGAGATGGGGGCGCGCTTTGCTGGTGCCACATGTGTGAGCGAGGACGATCCGGCCGCTTGGCCTGAGAACACGAAGCTCGTGTGGCTCAATAGCCCCGGCAACCCGGACGGGCGCGTGCTCGGGGTTGACGAGCTCCGTGCGGCGATTGCCCGAGCTCGTGAACTCGGCGCCATCGTGATCGGCGATGAGTGCTACGCGGAGCTTGGCTGGGGGCGTTGGGCGGAGGCCGTGCCCTCGGTCCTCGATCCGCGCGTCAACGGTGGCTCGTACGAGGGCATCCTCGCCTGCTCCTCACTTTCCAAACAATCGAACGTGGCGGGCTACCGGGCGGCGTTCGTGGCCGGTGACGGGGCGCTTGTGGAGCAGCTTGTCCGCGCCCGAAAGCACGCGGGCCTCATCGTGCCCGGCCCGGTACAGGAAGTCATTGCCGTGGCGCTGCGCGACGATGCTCACGTGGCAGAACAGCGTGCGCGTTATGAAGCCCGACGCGAGGTTCTCGTGAACGCGCTCACTGCGGCAGGATGCGTGATTGACGGGAGCGAGGGCGGCCTTTATCTGTGGGCGACTCGCGGGACATCCGACATGGACACGATGCGCTGGCTGGCCGAGTTGGGCATCGTCGCGGGGCCCGGGCACTTCTACGGTACGGCGGGGGGACGCCACGTTCGGATTTCGCTCACGGCGAGCGACGCGGAAATCAGCCGTGTGGCGGAGCGACTTCAGGGCTCTGGGCAGGATTTGACCCGCTGATCGGGAGTTCTCTCGATGTCGAGAGAAATGAACCGGATGTACTTCTCTTGGTCGATTTGTCAATCGCCTCACGGAGCTGCCGTCGTCCATTGTGCAGAGCGTGAACAGCGCCGTTCTCACTCAGCTACTCAGGGGAAAACCACTCTCTCATCGGGCTAGGCTGGCACCGCGGTCGATGGTTGACCGTATGGACGACATCGAAGTGGAGGCACCGTGACTGAGCAGCAGCCAGAGACGACGCAGCAGGAAGTCGCGACGCTGAGCTACCCCGGTGGATCGGTGGAACTGCCCATCCTCCAGGCAAGTGCCGGTGTGAACTCGCTCGACGTCTCGAGCCTCATGAAGCAGAGCGGGATGACTGCCCTTGACCAGGGCTTCGTGAACACCGCCTCGACGAAGTCCAAGATCACCTTCATCGACGGCGCGAATGGCATCCTGCGCTACCGCGGTTATCCAATCGAAGAGCTCGCCGCTCGCTCGACCTTCCTCGAGGTGGCCTACCTCCTTATCTACGGCGAGCTGCCCACGAAGCTCGAGTACGAGAACTTCGCCGAGCGCATCCGCCGTCACACGCTCATCCACGAGGACCTCAAGCGTTTCTTCAACGCCCTTCCGACGCACGCGCACCCGATGTCGGTGCTCTCGAGCTCGGTGAGCGCGCTCTCGACCTACTACGAGGACTCGCTCGATGTGCACGACCCCGAAGCAGTCGAGCTCAACATGATCCGTCTCCTCGCGAAGATCCCCGTTCTCGCGGCGTATGCCCACAAGAAGTCGATCGGGCAGGCGTTCCTGTACCCGGACAACTCGCTCGAGTTCGTCGAGAACTTCTTGAAGCTCAACTTCGGTGTGCTCGCTGAGCCGTACGAAGTGAGCCCGGTGCTTGCGAAGGCGCTCGACCGCCTCCTCATCCTGCACGCTGACCACGAGCAGAACGCCTCCACCTCGACGGTCCGCCTTGTTGGCTCGACCGAGGCGAACATCTACGCGTCGGTCTCGGCGGGTATTTCCGCGCTGTACGGCCCGCTCCACGGTGGCGCCAATGAGGCGGTGCTCACGATGCTCAAGCAGATCCAGGAATCTGGCGAGGGCGTTGAGCGCTTCGTCCAGCGCGTGAAGAACAAGGAAGACGGCGTCCGCCTCATGGGCTTCGGACACCGCGTCTACAAGTCGTACGACCCGCGCGCCAAGCTCGTGAAGGAATCGGCTGACGAGGTCCTCTCGGACCTTGGCGTGCACGACCCGATGCTCGAGATCGCGATGGAGCTCGAGCAGGTCGCCCTCAACGACGACTACTTCAAGGAGCGTCGTCTCTACCCGAACGTCGACTTCTACACGGGCATCATCTACAAGGCGATGGGATTCCCGACGCGTATGTTCACGGTGCTCTTTGCGATTGGACGCCTCCCGGGCTGGCTAGCTCACTGGAACGAGGCGAACCTGGACCCGAAGAACAAGATCGGGCGCCCGCAGCAGCTCTACATCGGCGAGACGGAGCGTCACTACCCGGAGGACCGGACGTACCGCCCGTAAGGTCTCGTGCAACGCAAGGGGCCTCCCACCTGATGGTGGGAGGCCCCTTGCGTTGTGAGCTTCGGTCGGTGGTCCCGATGCACGCGCCTGCGGCGCCCACCGCCGGATCGAGTAGGCCGTATCGAGATCTCGACCAGCTCGTGTGCGGCTACGCGTGCAGCTCCGAGTTGAGCGTGATGCTCTTGCCCTCGCGGTGCACTGCTTCGATGCCACCGGTGACCGAGTTCCGGCGGAAGAGAAGGTTCGGAACGTCCGAGAGCTCCGAGGCCTTCACCGTGCGGCGCTCACCGAGCTCGCCATCGCCGTTGGCGGCACCGACGATGTACACCTTGCTGCCGGCCGTGACGTACAGACCCGCCTCCACGATCGAGTCGTCGCCGAGCGAGATCCCGACACCGGCGTTCGCGCCAAGCAGCGCCCGTTCACCGATCGTGATGCGCTCCTTGCCGCCGCCCGACAGTGTGCCCATGATCGACGCGCCGCCACCAATGTCGGAGCCGTCGCCCACGACCACGCCCTGCGAGATACGGCCCTCAATCATCGAGGCACCGAGCGTGCCGGCGTTGAAGTTCACGAAGCCCTCGTGCATGACGACGGTTCCCGGCGCGAGGTGCGCGCCAAGACGCACGCGGCCACCATCACCGATGCGCACGCGGTCCGGCACGACGTAGTCGAGTAGACGCGGGAACTTGTCGAGCGCGTACACCTGGATGCCGGCGCGCAGGAGTTCCGGGCGGTGTGCTGCCGCGAACTCCGGCGTCGTTGGGCCGACGCTCGTCCAAGCGTTCGTCGGCAGATTGCCGAAGATGCCCTCGAGCGAGATCTGGTTCGGGCGCACGAGCAGGTGGCTCAGCAAGTGTAGGCGCAGGTAGGCATCCGAGACCGATTCAACCGGGGCGTCGAGCTTCGATTCAACGATGATGCTCTCCTGGCGCACGCCACGGCGCGTATCCGTGTATTCGTGGTGTGCGAGCTGGGCGAGCGCCTGCTGCTGCGTCGCCACATCCGGCAGCGCACCAAGCTGTGGGGCCGGGAACCAGCTGTCGAGCACCTCGTCTTCGTTCGTCAAGGTCGCGAGGCCTGCCGCCCATGCGCGCGTCGGAGTCTGAACAGAAGAAGCCACAGTGGATGCTGACATGGCTCAAGGCTAGTCGCGGCGCCGTCCAAGGAGGCTACCGGTCAGCGTGCGTCGATGAGCATCCGTACACTGTCGCGTATGCCGGATGAACTCGCGAACGAGCAGCGTGCAGCGCTTGCCCAGACGATGTTGACGACGGGACTCGACCTTCGGGCCGATGCGATCACGCTCACGAAGGTTGTGTGCGACATCCCCTCTGAGTCTGGCAACGAATCGCGCTTGGTGGATGCGATTGAGGCGGCCCTCGACGGATACGACCACCTCCAGGTCCTGCGTCACGGTAATACTGTCGTCGCGCGCACAATGCTTGGGCGAGCACGCCGCATCGTCATCGCTGGTCACCTCGACACGGTGCCGATCAACAACAATCTGCCCACGCACTTCGCGACGCTCGATGAGGAAGCTGCCGCAGCGGATGTTCCGGGGACACGGGTCGGGGAGTACCTCGTGGGCCGTGGCACGGTCGACATGAAGGCGGGCGTTGCGGTCGCGCTGAAGCTTGCCGCCGAACTCGAGGCTCCCATCCACGACGTGACGTGGATCTTCTACGACAACGAAGAGGTCGAGGCGGAGAAGAACGGCCTTGGCAAGCTCGCCGCAGTACGCCCCGACCTCGTCGAGGCAGACTTCGCGATTCTCGGGGAGCCGACACGAGCAAAGATCGAAGGTGGATGCAACGGCTCCATCCGTTGTGACGTGCGCACCCGCGGCGTCCGCGCTCACTCCGGCCGCTCGTGGACTGGCGTCAACGCCATCCACAAGGTCGCCGAGGTTCTCGACCGGCTCAACGCCTACGAGCCGCAGACGGTGCGCGTGGAAGGGCTCGACTACCGCGAGGGTCTCAACGCGACCCTCATCTCTGGGGGTGTCGCCCCGAACGTCATCCCCGACGAGTGCACCGTGCACGTGAACTACCGTTTCGCGCCAGACAAGACGCTCGAGGAGGCGGAAGCCCTCATGCGCGACGTCTTCGATGGCTTCGATCTCGAGGTTCGCGACCGATCGGCCGCCGCTCGACCGGGCTTTGACGCAGACATTGCACGTGACTTCGTCGCCGCAGTGGGCGGCGAGGCCTACCCGAAGTACGGCTGGACGGATGTTGCTCGTTTCTCGGAGCTTGGCATCCCCGCCGTGAACTATGGCCCGGGCGACCCGCAGAAGGCGCACGCGGATGATGAACGTGTGCTGCTCGAGGACATCACCGCGGTCGAGCAGGGCCTTCACAGCTGGCTGATGGGGGAGCGCGCATGAGTATCCAGAGCTTCCTTGGCTCGGTGAAGGAGCGCTGGCAGGAAGGCGATTCCTGGCGTGAGCCGGGTGACGAGATCCCGCAGCGCCACATCGACCCGGCCATCCGGCGCGAGGCGTTCCGTTTGACGAGCAACGAGCCCGGCTCGCTTGAGCTCGGTTGGCTCTCGATTCCCGTCTGGGCCCGCATCCTCGCGGTCTACCTTGCCTCGCGCATCGTGACGACGATCATCCTGCTCACTTTTGCCGCCCGCGAGGATGCAACGTGGCAAACGAATCCGCAGCCGAACTACCTCGAGTTCGCGAACATCTGGGATGCGGAGTGGTATTCACGCATCGCCTACGGCGGGTATCCCACAACGCTGCCGATGGATGACCAGGGGCACATCACCGAGAACGCCTGGGCGTTCATGCCCGTCTACCCGTGCCTCATTCGCCTCATGATGGCGATCACGGGGATGCCGTTTGAGGCGCTCTCGATCACCATCTCGGTGCTCGCAGGCCTCGGCGTCGCCTTTGCCGTGCACCGACTCTTCTCGCACGTGGTCGACCCGAGCGGCGCGATGTTCGGTACCGCGCTCGTGTGCTTCATGCCGACGAGCGTCATTTTCCAGGTCGGCTATGCGGAAGCACTCCACGCGTTCTTGCTCACGGTGCTCCTCATCTGCCTCGTCGAGCGGCGGTGGATGGTCATGGTGCCGGTCATCGTGCTCGCATCCTTCACCAGGCCCACGGGCCTCGCCTGGGCCATGACGCTCGTGCTCTACCTCGCGTACCGAATCTGGACGGCCCGCCGCGGGCTCGAACAGTTTTCGACGACCGAGCGCTGGGATGTCGTCATCGCCATCGTGGTGTCGGTCATCTCGGGCTTTGGCTGGGTGTTCGTCGCGTGGATCGCGACCGGCATTCCCTCCGCCTACCTCGACACGGAGTTCGCCTGGCGCTCGCACTACACCGGCTGGGACACCTTCCACGGCCCCTTCACAGGCTGGTTCCAGGGCGCCCAGTACTGGATCGACTTCGCGACAGGTCGTTCACTGCCCGAGCCGTGGCGCGATGTGCTCACCTGGGGTGGGGGCGCGGTTGTGGTTGTGCTCTTCTTCGGATGTTGTTTTGGGCTCATCGCCTCGCGGCTTGGCGCACGCCTCGGTATCGAGATCCGGCTGTGGCTGGTGAGCTACCTCAGCTACATCCTCGCCGTGTTCTTCCCGCAGTCCTCCACCTTCCGCCTCCTCATGCCGCTGTTCCCGTCACTCGCCGTGGTGGGGGTGCCGAAGTCGCCGCTCTATCGGGTCGTGATGATGGTGCTGTCGATTCTCGGTCAGGTGGCCTGGATCTGGATGTGCTGGTACGTCATTGACTACGACTGGTCGCCCCCGTAAACCGCACAGAGCAAAGGGCCCCGAACGGCGTTCCGTTCGGGGCCCTTTGTGTGTGGCTTACTTGGCGGCGTCGATGCGCTCGGCGACGTTCTTCCAGTTCACGATGTTCCAGAAGGCCTTCACGTAGTCAGCCTTGACATTCTGGTAGTCGAGGTAGAAGGCGTGCTCCCACATGTCGAGCATGAGCAGTGGCGTCACGCCGAAGGGGACGTTGCCCTGCTGGTCGAAGAGCTGGAAGGTCGAGACGTTGCCGGTGGCGTTGTCGCGACCGAGGACTGCCCAGCCCGAGCCCTGGATGCCGAGGGCGACGGCCTCGAACTGTGCCTTGAACTTCTCGAGGCCACCGAACTCGTTCTCGAGGAGCTCCTTGGCCGAACCGGCCGGCTCTTCGTAGTCGGGGGTGAGGTTGGTCCAGAAGATCGAGTGGTTGTTGACGCCGCCGACGTTGAAGGCGAGGTCCTTCTCGAGCTTGTTGATGTTGGCGAAGTCACCCTTGTCGCGGGCCTCGGCGAGCTGCTCGAGGGCCGTGTTCGCGCCCTTGACGTAGGTCGCGTGGTGCTTCGAGTGGTGGAGCTCCATGATCTTGGCGGAGATGTGCGGCTCCAGCGCGGCGTAGTCGTAGGGGAGGTCGGGCAGCGTGAATTCAGCCACGGAAGCGTCCTTTCGAGGGGGTTGCGGCGCTCGCTCTGCGCCGCGCGAACACGAGTGAACCTACACCCACGACCCGTACGAAGACTCCAAACATTGATACGGATCGTCACGCCCGTGGCGAACGGCACAGCCTAGACCCTCCGTTGAGAAAACTCCAGGGTCAGTCCGACTAAACTGTCCGAGTACCGAGTTTCAAACGTAGGAGGAACAACATGGCCGCGATGAAGCCGCGCACCGGTGACGGTCCCATGGAAGCAGTCCGTGAGGGACGACTCATCATCGTTCGCGTGCCCCTCGAGGGTGGCGGTCGCCTGGTGGTTTCCGTCAACGATGACGAAGCCAAGGAGCTCCGCGACGCGCTCGACGCAGCAGTCGCCTAAGTACACCCACACACGTCAGCGGGCCCATCCACTTGGTGGATGGGCCCGCTGACGTGTGTGGGTGTGCAGCGCCTAGCTGCGCTTAGTGAGGTGCAGGATGCCGCCCTCGATCGGCAGGATCGAGACGACAAAGTCGGGATGGCGTTCAAGCTCGGAAATGATGTCGCGGAAGTCCATCGTGAGACGGTCGCGTCGAGCGGGGGAGGCCACGGCGGAGCCGCGCATCGCACCGAGCGCTACGATCGTCCCACCGTTTCGGATGAGACGAAGCGCGTGCTGCAGTCGTGCGGGGAAGCGGGGTGCATCGTCAGCGAGGACGACGAGGTCGTAGCCCGCGTCACTCATCCGTGCGAGCACGTCAGTGTCGGCCCCGGAAATAATGCGTAACTGGCTCGGACGTGCGCCGGAGGCGAGTAGCGCCCGGCGGGCTTCGGCCGCGTGGTCTGCGCCCGCCTCAAGGATCGTGAGGTTCGCGTCGGGAGCGCCCCGTCGAAGCCAGAGCGCGCTCGTACCGATGCCACCGCCGATCTCCAGGATGTGCCGGGAGCGGCACATCGCGGCAACGCCGGCCAGGTGACGGCCAGCGAGCGGTGAGACCGGGCGGAAGCCGAGCTCGAGCGCGCGCCGACGTGCGGCGAACTGAACCGAGCTTTCTTGCACCTGCTCGTCGAGGTACCGCGCATTGAGCTCAAGATCAGACATTCCTTCAGCGTACTCAGTGCAGCTGCAAGAGATCCTGCGGGCCAGAGAGCGGTCTGAGAGGCGACACGTCCCGAGTGGGCCACGCGGGCAGCGTATTCTGTTGGGCATGTTTGGGCTCACCTTTGAAAAGCTGCTCCTCATCGGGGTGATTGCAGCGTTCATCATTGGCCCAGACAAATTGCCGCAGGCAGCCGAGCAGCTCGCACGCGCCGTTCACTGGGTGCGGGGGCAGGCGGATTCCGCAAAGGGCCGCCTGCGTGAAGAGATGGGCGAGGAATTCGACGACATCGACTGGAAGCAGCTCGATCCGCGTCAGTACGACCCACGCCGCATCATCCGGGATGCGCTCCTCGAAGACCTGCCGCCCGCAACGCCTGCGAAGAAAAAGCCTACGAAGTCGGAACGGCTGGCGCAGTCCGCGGCCGCGCGAGCAGCTGAAGCTCCCGCCGAAGCCGGTGCCGCTGCCGGTGTGACCGCCGCTGTGGCCAGCAGCTCACGTCCCGCGTGGGCGAGCGAGGGAAGCGATGAGGTCGCCGTCTCACAGGTCGAGCTCGGCGCCCCGTTCGACAGTGAGGCCACCTAGACCGTCACCCACCGCACACGGCGGCCTGACGACATCCCTGCCCTGCGCCGGCAGCGTGTCGTGAGAAGTGGCTACTTGTCGAGGTTCGGGATGATGGCATTCGCGCGACGCATCTTTTCCATCCGCGTTTCCACTCGCATCGTCTCGACCGAGGGGCCCTCGAGCATGGCGCACACGAGCGGCTCTCGCTGGGTGCCGGTGCCGAACGATGAGGTAATCCACACGCGCGGGGCGCTGCGCTCAAAGTGGAGCGAGAGGCTCAGCTTGCCATTTGCGAGGCGCGGCTCGTGGTACTTCGCGGGGTTGCCCGACAGGAACAGGTCAACGAGCTCCCCGCTTGCCTCTTTCGGGTAGTGGAACCAGAAGGTGCGTGAGTCGAGCGCCTCATTCGTTTCCGCCAGACGGAACTCGGTGCTGTATCGCTGCAGCATACGGACACCTGCGACAATGCCTACCACAGCGACGACCGCGAGCATGATCGGGATCATCGGGCCGAGGGGCTGCCGTTCCTCACCGCTCTGCATCTGGCTGAGGCTGCCGAAGAAGGTGTTGAAGTTGAGCAGGATCATGATGAAGGCCCCGATGCCAAACAGGACGAACCCCAGCGCGACGACGCGCTTGCGGTCTGAGGTGCCAACCGCGAAGCGTTCGGGAAAGCGTGCGAGGGCAGGATCCATGCGGACAGCAGCAGGGTGGAGGTCCCCAACTTCGGCGAGGTCGGGGAGCTCGAGCTTCGCGCTGGTGTCCTGCGCAAATTCCTCGCTCGCGGCCGAGTCATCCTCGCGGCGGTGACCAAACATGGGGTGCCTCCGTTCGGCGCGGCATTGGGGACCGACGCCTCTTGGCAGCGTAGTCCTGCTCCTTCATGAGTAGGGCCTCGCTTGTGCAGCAGGCACAACTTCACGGGGCGTTGCGCGCACACATCCGTGGATGCTCGGAACCCGACACGCACATGCCTCGGGCGGCCACGGAAACCGTGACCGCCCGAGGCGTGTGGTGCGGTGAGCTGCTAGGCGTTGCGACGGCGAGCGGCGATTGAGCCGAGGCCGAGGAGGCCAAGGGCGAACGCGGCGATACCGGCTGCCACACCGAGGTCAGCACCGGTGCCTGCGAGGTCGTTGCCAGCGGCTTCTTCGGCTGCGGGCGTCTCGGCGGCGGGGGTGTCGCTCGGTGTTGTCGATGCAGTCGGTGCCGGCGTTGCGGTGGCCGGCTGCTCGATGCCGAAGACCTCAGCTTCGGTGCCGATGCAACGGAACACCGTCTCGCCGGTGGCGTCCTTGAGGCCGTCGTTGTCGGTGACGATGCACACCTGGCCGTCGCCGCGGACCGTCATGCCCTCAAGCTTTTCCTGGGTCCAGCCGTTCGTCGACTGGAGCACCGGAAGCGCGTCGAAGGCGAGGGTCTTCTTGGCTGCGATGACCTGGTTCGCGCCGGTGCCGAAGTCGGGAACCTCGACCGTGTAGAGGCGCTTGGCGGTCGCGTTCGGGCCGTTGAGTTTGTCGCGCTCAATGACCGCGAGGCGGCCGTCCGAGAGCATCGTGATCTCGGAGAGACCCATCCAGTCGCCAGCCACCGAGGTGGGCTCGAGCTCGTACTGAATCCAGTTCCAGGTACCAGTCACCGTGTTGTACTGACCGATGCGGGTCGTGTTCTCACCCTCGAGGGCAGCGAGCGGCTTGGCCGTCGGGTCCTGCCAGAGCGGACGCTGGATGGCGACGTAGAGGAGCTCTTCGCCCTGGGCGTTCGTCGTAGCGGTGATGCCTTCGAAGCCCCACTTGCCGATGTGTGCGCTCACCTCTGCCGGGAGGGCAATCGTGTCGAGCGTCTTGCCTGCGGCGTCGGTGCGGACGATGAGGTTCTCGGCACCCGTTGCACCCTCCGAGGCGAGCCAGAAGCCGCCGTCCGGGCGAGCGTAGAGGCCTTCGATGTCGTACTTGGCAGGGGTGCCATCCGCGTTCGTGACCTCGATGACGCGGTCGATGACAGCCGGCGATGCGGTCGATGCGATCGAGTAGATGCGGCTCGTCTTGAGTGCGATGTCCGAGGCGGCGTAGAGGCGGCTGGCATCAGCCGGGTCAGCCGAGAGCGCACCAAGTGCGCTCCAGCCGATCGGCATGCCGTTCGCGTCCGGGCCCGAGACGATGCTCGCCTGGCCGTCGTTCGTGGCGCCGATCTGGAAGATGTTCACCGAAGCGCGCACACCAACCGAGGCGTCATCCGTCTCGCTCGAGACCACGAGCATGTTGCGCGACTCGATGGGGAGGATGCCCTCGGGGCCGTTCGTGGTGAAGAGCGTCTGCACGAACTTCGGCGAGGCGGGGTTCGTCATGTCGTAGACGGCGACGAAGTTCGAGCGCTCCGAGGCGACAAAGGCGTAGCGGACACCGTTCATGGTTGCCATGGCGATGCCTTCAGGCTCGGTGCCCTTCTTGCCAGCGCGCGAGTCGTTGTAGAGGCCGTATTCGACGGCGAGCTGCTCGAAGCTGCCGTCAGCGTCCCAGAGGACCTCGCCGCTCGGCGAGAAGACGGTCCAGCCGCGGCTGCCGCCCTTCCAGTCGCCTTCGTTGGCGGTTGCGAGGTGCGTGTCGTCGACCCAGCCGATGGCGTCGGGCTCGCGGGAAGCGGTGACCGTTTCGGTGAGCGAGATCTTGCCGTCCTTGGTGGCGTCAACGTTCGTTGCGGTGGCTTGTCCAGCGCTCCACACATTCGTGATCTGCTTCGTGTTGAGGTCGATGATCGCGACGCCGTTGTTCTCCTGGAGCGTGACGGCGAGCTGGTTCTTCGAGTTGATCGAGACGTACTCGGGCTCCGGGTCTTCCGGCGAGACGAGGCCAGCTGCGGCGACGATCGGGAGGGGCGCGCCCGAGGCATCGAGGAAGTTGATCGGGGTCGGCGTCCACGTGCTCGGGGCGCCGACGGTGAGGTCGAGGGTCTGGACGAAGCCGCCCGGGAGTTGGGGAAGGCCACCGTTGACGTCTGCGCGGTTTTCGTCGCGCTGGTTCTCCATGGCGATCGCAACCTTGCCGTCGTGCGAGATCGCGATCGAGTCAGGCTGGCCGCCGAGGTCAATCGAGGCGACGCGGGTGCGGTCACTCACGCGGAGAACGTCAACACGGCCCTTCGGGTTGGGGAAGTCGCCGCCAGTCTCGTCGATGACGACGAGCACGTAGTCGCCGTACGCGGCGACCGAGGTCGGCTGGTCGTCGGCGTGGCCGAGCTCGGCGAGCGAGACCGTGCCGAGACCCTGCGGTGCGGCCGGGGTCGAGATGTCGAGGAAACCGATGCGCTTGCCAGCAGCATCCGTGTAGATAACCGTGTTGCCATCGGGCGTGACCGTGGAAATCTCCGCGACCGTTTCGGCTGCCGGGTCAACACCGGCGGGCACATTGAGGTACACGGGGTACGTGGCGGTGCGTTCAAAGAGCTGCGGGGTGCCGGCCGCAACAGCCGGAAACGTGGGGGACGCGACGGCCGCGAACGAGAGGCTTGCGATGGCAAGGGCGGCTGCCGGGGCGAAACGCTGGAATCGCATGAAGGCTCCTGCTGTCTGGGGGTGACAATGCATCCGAACAGCAGCAGTGCTCAAACTTGGGAGGGGAACGCACCTGCGAATGTGCCCGGAATAGCGCCCAGACTGGCCCACGCGAATGAACACGAGGTAGCCAAAACAGAGGCAGAACGGGCTAGTTGAGGCTCAGCGGAAGCGCACGACCGGCAAGGCCCCGCTTCGCGCGCGCAAGCGTCCGTGCAGCGGCGGTGAGCGCCTGGGCGGAGGCAGCCTCCGGGTGGGCGAGCACGTGCGGAATGCCCGCATCGCCATCCGTGCGCAACAGCTCGTCGAGGGGCACCTCGGCGAGGAGCGGAACAGGGGAGGGATGCCCCTCCTGCGTCTCAAGCGACAGGCGTTCCGCGACGCGGGCGCCGCCGCCCTCACCAAATACGGCAAAGCGGGAACCGTCGGGCATCTGCATGGGTGACATCGTCTCGATGACACCGACCACGCGCTGACCGGTCTTGCGGGCCAGCGCACCAGATCGCCAGGCAACCTCGGCAGCGGCATCCTGCGGAGTCGTCACGACGACCACCTCGGCATTCGGCAGAAGCTGTCCCAGCGAGATCGCGACATCACCGGTTCCCGGTGGGAGATCGACGAGCAGGACATCGAGGTCGCCAAAGTGGACGTCACGCAGGAACTGCTCGAGCGTGCGGTGCAGCATCGGGCCGCGCCAGGCAACGACGCCGCCGTGCTGCTCATTGTCGCCCAGGAACATGCCGATCGAGATGACCTTCACACCGTGGATGATCGGCGGAAGGATGAGCTCGCCCACGCGAGTCGGTCGGGCCGACCCTGTCTCGCTCTTCGCGTCAGCGTCGTCACCAGCGAGCCCCATGAGGCCCGGGATGGAAAATCCGTGTACGTCTGCATCCACGAGTCCGACGAGCAGGCCGTCAGCGGCAAACTGCGCCGCGAGGTTTGCCGTCACCGTTGACTTGCCGACGCCGCCCTTGCCGCTCGTGACGGCAATGACGCGGGTGAGGGAGTCTTTTCCGAAGGGATGCTGCTTCGGGCGTGCCCCGCGCAGCTTTGACACGAGCGCGGCGCGCTGCTCGGGCGTCATCACGCCAATCTCAAGCTCATACTCGCCGGCGGGCACAACCGTTTCGATGGCCTGACGCACTGCTGCTTCGATGCGTGCGGCAGCCGGGCAGCCCACAATCGTGAGCCGAATCTCGACACTCGCGCGCATGCCATCGGCTCGCGGCGGGGCGAACTCATCGACTCGCTCCACCATGCCGAGTTCGGTGATGGGGCGGCGAAGCTCCGGATCGCTGACGGTCGCGAGCGCTCGCCAGAGGGTCGAATCGGGGTTAGTCACGGTCGCGCATCCTTCGTCGTGATGCCTCGCGGCGTTCGAGAATGGCTCGTGCTGCGTCCGTGCCGGATGCGGCGGCGGGCTCCTCGTCGTCATCGTCTTCATCGAGCTCCTCGATGTCCTCGAGAAGGGCACGCAGCTCGGCGCGGATGAAGTCCTTCGTCGCCATGTCCTTCACAAGGATGCGGAGGGCCACGATCTCGCGCGCGAGGTATTCGAGGTCAGCGGTATTGCGTTCGGCACGCTGACGGTCCTGCTCAATCTGGACGCGGTCTCGGTCATCCTGCCGGTTCTGCGCGAGAAGCAGCATAGGCGCGGCGTAGGAGGCCTGCAGTGAGAGCATGAGCGTGAGCGCGGTGAAGCCAATGTCGGCGGAGTCAAAGCGCCAGGCTTCGGGCGCGACCGAGTTCCACGTCATCCAGATGGTCACGAAGATCGTGAGGATGATGAGGAACATGGACGTGCCCATGCCGCGGGCGACCGCCTCCATGGCGCGACCGAGGCGGTCACTCGGCTCGCGCTCCTTGTCACGGTCGCGATCGCGGGAACGGGCACGCCAGCGTCGACGCGATTCAGACTTGGGCGTTGCCGCGAGTTCCTCGTCGAAATCACGCGATTCAGTGGCCGCCATGTGCACCCCCCTCACGCTGGTGGGGTCCACCAGCCGCGTGGCTGCCGCCGCGCGGGGCACGACCGATGAGGCGCGGAGCCTGCGCTGGGTTCTTCTGCTGGCGGTTCGGTGACCGCCAGTCGGCCGGCAGGATGTGGTCAAGGACGTCGTCGACCGTGATCGCGCCGACGAGACGGTGCTCCTCGTCCACGACCGCGAGGGCCATGAGGTCGTAGCTTGCGAGCACGCGGCTCACCTCGGCATCCGGCGTCTCGGTGCGGACCGGCTCCGAGCTTCGGTCGAGGATTGTGCCGATCGTCTCGTGTGGAGGGTGACGCAGCAGCCGCTGGAAGTGGACGATGCCGAGGAAGCGTCCCGTTGGCGGTTCATACGGCGACATCGTGACGAAGACGGTCGTCGCGAGGGCCGCCGGAAGCTCCTTTTCACGGATGATCGCGAGCACTTCGGCAATGGTCGTGTCTTGCGAGACGATGACCGGGTCGGTTGTCATGAGACCACCGGCCGTGTTCGGCGCGAACTCGAGGAGCATGCGCACGTCTTCGGCCTCTTCTGGCTCCATGAGTTCGAGGAGCTGCTCGGTGCGTTCGGCGTCAAGACGGGCGACAAGGTCGGCTGCGTCGTCAGGCTGCATCCGGTCGAGGACGTCGGCGGCGTGCTGATCGTCGAGGTGCTCGATGATCGCGACCTGGTCCTCTTCGTACATTTCCTCGAGGACGTCCGCGAGGCGCTCGTCGGGGAGCTCGGCCGCAACCTCGTACATGCGGTTACGGGGGAGTTCGAGGAGCGTCGTCGCAAGGTCGGAGGGGCGCATTTCGGAGTGCGCGGTGAGGAAGGCAGTCGCCGAGTGGTCGCCCTCGATGCTGAGGTCGATCTCGAGCTCGTCCCAGGTGGCGTAGCGCGAGGGTGCCTTGCCGAAGAACGAGGCGCCCTTGCGGGGGAGACGCAGGAAGAGCTGCCCGACGTTCCAGTCGTCGGCATCATCCTGCTCGATCGAGACGTCATCGATCGTGCCCGCACCGCTGCCGTCGGCAAAGGTGACGCGGCGACCAATGATCTCGCCGATGAGACGGACCTCTTCACCGCGCTGCTCAAAGCGGCGAAGATCCACGACGCCGTCGGCGATGATCTGCGCGGAACCGATCGAGGTGATCTGCTTGATCGGGATGAAGATCTGACGCTTGCCCGGCACCTCAACCGCGAGGCCGTTCACGCGCGGCGCATGAGCGGCGCGGAACACGACAATGACATCCCTGACCTTGCCAATCCGCAGGCCGTCGGGATCAAAGACGCCGCAATTTGCCAGGCGGGCAACAAAGACCTTCGAGACGCTCACTGGTCAAGGCTAACGCGTGCCTTCGCGAGCGCGGTGTGTGCCGGGATCGACGGCGCTTCGTGCCAGCAGCGAACACCGCCCGCGCTCGCGGGCATCTTGCGGTGCTCCTTGGCAGGATGGAGACATGAGTTCTGCCGCCAATCGTCGCGCCGGTCGCCGTGCGCCTCGCATCCCCGAGGGCGAGCGTGTCGCTGCCTTCACCGACTACGAGGCCGCACGCAAGGCGGTCATGACGCTTGCCGAGGCGGATTTCCCGATCAAACGGGTGAGCATCATCGGCAGCGATCTCACGAGCGTCGAGCGGATCACCGGCATGGTGACAGCTGGCCGGGCCGCCGGCTCTGGCCTCATGACTGGCCTCATGCTCGGCATGTTTGCGGGGCTTGTGTCGCTCATCGTCAACCCCGGTATTGAACTCATGAGTCTGCTCGCGATGGGTCTCATCGCGGTTGGCGTGGGTGTGCTCTGGAGCGTTGTGAGCTACCTCGCGAGCCCCTCGAAGCGCAACTATACGAGCGTCATGCAGACGATCCCGAAGCGATTCGAGCTTGTCGTCCCGGCCGGGGATGTCGCGGAAGCCCGCCGCCACCTGGGTGCGCTCGCGCTTCGACCGGAGGTGCCCGTCACGCCGACGATGACCATGCCGGTGGCAGGTACCGAGTCCGCCCAGCCTGCGCAGAACGTCCCGGATGCTGCTCCCGTGGCGCCGATCCCGCACGGGGCCACAGCCACCGATGCTACGCCCGCGCGGCCTCGCACCTACGGCGAAGCACAAGACGAACTCAAGCGTCAGGAAGCGCTCCGCGCAGCACCCCGCGACCGCGACGCCGCGAACTAGAGCGCTTCGCGACGGGCGACGTGCCTATCGCAGAATCGACGCAAGCTTGTTGCCGCGCGCGAGTTCGTCCACGAGCTTGTCCATCCAGCGGATCTGCTGGGTGAGCGGATCCTCAACCTCTTCGACTCGGATGCCACACACGACACCCGTGATGAGTTCAGCCCGCTTGGTTATTGCGGGCACCTTCGCGAAGAACGCCTCGAGGGTCCGGCGCTTGCGCTCAACCTTCGGCACGTACAGCGAATAGATGTCGGCGAAGGGATAAGCGTAGAGGCGCAAGATTCATGCCGCTATTCTCGCCTGTGCTCGCGGCGTCCCGCAGCCGAAAGCGCTGGGGCGCAGCGAGAAACTGCACCCCAGCGCTTCTCTCGGCAGGCTCGTTACGCCTTGGTGCTCGTGCGGACTCGTGCCATCCAGGCCTCGACATCATCCGCAGGACGTGGGATCGCGATCGAAAGGTTCTCGCCGCCGTTCTCGGTCACCAGGATGTCGTCTTCGATGCGGATGCCGATGCCGCGGAACTGCTCGGGCACCGTGATGTCGTCCTGCTGGAAGTACAGGCCCGGCTCAATCGTGAACACCATGCCCGGCTCGAGGACACCGTCGAGGTAGAGCTCGCGGCGAGCCTTCGCGCAGTCGTGCACGTCGAGGCCGAGGTGGTGGCTCGTGCCGTGCACCATCCAGCGGCGGTGGTGCTGGCCCTCCGGAGCGAGGGCCTCTTCGAGCGAGCAGGGGAGGATGCCGAGCGCGTCGAGCGAACGTGCGATCGACTCCATGGCCGTGTCGTGCACCGTGCGGAACGTGATGCCCGGCTTCACGACCGCGAAGGCAGCATCCGCTGCGGCAAGCACGGCGTTGTAGAGCTGGCGCTGCACCTCGCTGAAGGTACCGTTCACGGGGAGGGTACGGGTGATGTCGGCGGTGTGCAGCGAGTCGACCTCGACACCGGCATCCACGAGCACGAGGTCGCCCTCGCGGACGGCGCCGTCGTTGTTCGTCCAGTGCAGGTAGCAGGCGTTGTTACCCGCGGCAGCGATCGTCTCGTAGCCGAGCTCGTAGCCTTCGAGGCGAGCGCGGGCGAAGAAGGCACCCTCGACGACGCGCTCACCGCGTGCGTGCTCGGTGGCGCGCTGGAGTTCGCGGATGATGTCATCGAAGCCGTTCGCCGTGGCGGCGACTGCCGACCGGATCTCGTTGATCTCGTACTCGTCCTTCACGAGGCGATACTCGCTGAGGTACTGATCGAGCTCAGCGTCGTCCTGGCGCTCATCGCCGCGAGCGTTGCCCTCAGCCGTGAGACGCGAGCGGACACGGTCGATGCGGGCAGTGATTTCGGGGTCTGCCTCGCGGAGCACGACCGTCGGGACGTCGTCCTCGAGGTCGAGCTCGCGAAGGTTTTTCGTCGTAATGTCGAGCGCGGCAGCGACCTGCGCGAGGGTCGGGCGCGGGCCGATCCAGAACTCGCCCACCTCCGGGTTCGCGTAGAACTCGGGGTCGTTTCGACCGGCGCGGTCGAGCGCGTAGAGAACTGCTTCGTGGCCCGTGTCACTCGGCTCCATGACGAGCACCGAGTCCGGAACCGTGGCCGATCCCCAGGAAGTGAGCTGGGTGAAGGCGGAGTGTGCGCGGAAACGGTAGTCGCAGTCGTTCGACCGCTGCTTGAGACCGCCAGCCGGCACGACAATGCGGCGGCCAACGAAATGCTCGCTGATCTGGTGGCGGCGCATGCGGGCTGAGGCAGCGCCCGCACTCACCTCAGGCAGCGCCTCCTCGCACGCTGCCCAGCCTTCGCCAATCGTTCGCGTGAACGCCGAATCCGTGGGAAGCGTGCTGCGGTTCGAGGTTGCTCGAGGTGCCTTGTTCGTGTCCTCGTTCATGTGCCCATCAGTCATGTGCGCATTGTCTCATCGAACCGTGGAGGATGCGAGATGGCATCCTTGGCGAACGTTATTCCGAGACGGCAACGAGGGTCGCGGCGACGGGGCGATGGTCACTGCCCGCGAGGTCGTAGTCCTCAATGACCTCAAACTGGCCCGCCTGCCACTGAGAGGTCGCCATGATGTGGTCGATAGGCGCAGCCAAGGGAGCTGCGACGCCCGCCGACCAGGTGCCGTTGGCGGCGTCACGGGTGCTGAGCGCCGCATCCGAGCATTCGCCAAAATCTGCGCCGTCGATACCGAGCCGGTCGAGGTGGTCGAGCGTCGCATTGAAGTCTCCGGCCATGATCGTGTTGTTCGTGCACTGGAGCGCGAGCCACGAGAGATCTGAACGCCACTGCTGCATGTGCTCGGGGAGCGGTGCGATCGGGTGCGCTGCAACGATCGTCGGGCCCTCTCCCGAGGTCGGTCGGGCGATGACGGTCGGCAGCGTCGAGGTGTCGCCGCGCGACTCGTCGATCGCGTAGTCGCCGAGGTCAGGCGAGATGAGGAGGGAGGTTGCGGTTGCGCGATAGTCCTCGTCGAACACTCGCGTGTGGACCCACATGGGGCGTCCCGATTCGGCCATGAGGTTCGCAACCTCGGTTGCCATCTCCTCAGTGGTCTCGGGCAGGGCGACAATGTCTGCCTGCTGCTCGACCGCGAGCTTCGCGATCGTTGGTGAGCCCGGCTCGTCACCACGGGTGTTCCACGAGAGGACACGGATGGCATCCGCCGCGGGCTCGCCTTCCACCAGCCCGGACGAAAAACCGCGCATGACGAGGATGCCGCCCTGCGCCACGATGAACGCCGCGACGATGAGGCACGACAGACCTGGCAAGAACCGCTGCCCTCGCGGGGCCGCGCCGAGAATGAGCAGCGCGGGCACGAGGAAACAGATCGCTCCAATGCCGAGGGCCGCGCGGAAGGAAATGAGCTGCGCAATACCGATCGTCTGCTCAAGTCCAAGTGCCTGCGGCCACGTGAGGATGAAGCACGCCGCCGCGAGGACCACGACCGTGAAGCCGCCGAGCACGCCAAGGAATGACGCGTGGCGCTTGGGGCGACGGGACTTCGAGGGGGAGGGCATCGCGAGTCATCGTATTGAGTTCTTCTTGCAAAACGCCGTCGCCGGCTCGAGTGTCCGCCGCACGCGAACCGCGCCGCCGCACGTGATTAGCTGGAGCCCATGACCCGCATCGACCTGCACACCCACTCCATCGCGAGTGACGGGACCGAACCTCCGGCCGAGGTGATGCGGCAGGCCCAGCGTGCGGGGCTCGACGTGGTGGCGTTGACCGACCACGACACGGTGAGCGGTCTCGATGAGGCGGCTCGTGTCGCGGACGAACTTGGTCTTGAGTTCGTGCCCGGAGTCGAGTTTTCTGCATCCATTGGGCCGGCGAGCGTGCACATGCTCGGCTACTACGTGGATGCGACGAGCGATGAGCTCCTCGCCACGATGCAGCAGACCCGTCGCGACCGCGAGAGCCGTGCCGAGCGCATGGTGGCGCGGATCGCTGCAGACTATCCGCTGACGTGGGATGACGTGCTCGCCGTCGCCGAACCGGGTGCAACGCTCGGGCGGCCGCACATTGCCGATGCGCTTGTGGCTCGCGGCATTGTGGCCGATCGTTCGGAAGCGTTCGCGTCGATCCTGCATTGGCGGGGCGGTTACTACCGGCCGCAGGAGGCGCCGAGTCCCGAGGACGCCGTGCGGATCATTCGCCGAGCTGGCGGCGTGCCGATCGTTGCGCACCCGGCATCCCGCGGATCTCGCGTCATGGAGCCCGGACGCCTCGATGTACTCATCCACGCCGGGCTTGCCGGGATTGAGGTGGATCACCGGGAGAACTCACACGAGGCCCGCGTGACGCTCCGTGCGATTGCCGAACGCCACAGCCTCATCGTCACAGGATCGAGCGACTATCACGGCGCCGGAAAACCAAACCAGCTCGGTGAGCACACGACGGCGCTCACCGAGCTGATGAAGATCCAGGATCTGGCGGGACGGGCTTAGCCCTCCTTGGGGGCGTTGCCCTCGCCGCGGCTCGAGCTGCTGCGACGGCGACGACGGCGACGAGGCTTCGGTGCGGCGTCCGTGCCCTCGGCTGTCGACGACGTCGGCTGCTCGCCACTGGGTGCCTGGGCGCTCCCGCTCGAGCTGCCGCTGCGACGGCGACGGCGGGAACGCTGGCCGACCTTGGCGCTGCGGGTGCGCTCACGCTGAGGCTTAGCCTGCTTCGCGCCAGCCCCTGGGAGACGGCCCTTCGTGCCCTCCGGAATGTCGAGGTCCGTGAACAGGTGCGGGGATGAGGAATACGTCTCCACCGGTTCGCCTGCGGGAAGCTCGAGCGCGCGCTGGATGAGACCCCACTTGTGCAGGTCATCCCAGTCGACGAACGTGATGGCGGTGCCCTTCTTGCCCGCGCGGCCGGTGCGGCCAACGCGGTGCAGATACGTTTCGTGGTCGTCCGGGATCGTGTGGTTGATGACGTGGGTCACATCGTCTGCGTCGATACCGCGCGCCGCGACATCCGTGGCAATGAGGACGTCGCGCTTGCCTGCCTTAAACGCGGCCATATGGCGTTCGCGCTGCCCCTGGTTGAGGTCGCCGTGGACGGCGCCGACGTTGAAGCCACGTTCCTTGAGCTCATCCATGAGCTTCGAGGCGGCGCGCTTCGTGCGGGTAAAGATGACGGTCTTTTCGACGCCGTTCGCCTGCAGGATGCGGGCAATCATCTCGTCCTTGTCGAGCGGGTGTGCGCGGTAGATGACGTGCCGAATGTTCGCCTGCGTCACGCCCTCGTCCGGGCTCGTCGCGCGGATGTGGATCGGGCGCGACATGAAGCGGCGTGCAAGCGCGATGATCGAGTCCGGCATCGTGGCCGAGAAGAGCATCGTGTGGCGGGTCGCCGGGGTCTGAGAGAAGAGCTTCTCGATGTCGGCGAGGAAGCCCAGGTCGAGCATCTTGTCGGCCTCGTCGAGCACCATTTCCTGCACCTTGCTCAGCGACAGGATGCGCTGCTGGGCGAGGTCGAGGAGACGGCCGGGCGTGCCGACGACGATCTGCGCGCCGTCCTTGATCGCCTCGATCTGGCCGTCGAAGGCCTTGCCACCGTAGATCGCGACGAGCTTCACATCGCGTTTGGATGCAGCAAGTTCGAGGTCTTCAAACACCTGCACGCAGAGTTCGCGGGTCGGTACGACCACGAGTGCCTTCACACCGGGCTCGGGGCTTGCGCCAAGGCGCTGGATGAGGGGGAGACCAAAGCCGAGGGTCTTGCCGGTACCGGTCTTCGCCTGACCGATGATGTCCTGGCCGCCGAGGGCGAGCGGGATGGTCTGTTCCTGAATCGGGAAGGGGTTCGTGATGCCCTTCTCGCCGAGGGCTTCGACCATGTCCTGGTCGATGCCGAGGTCAGCGAAAGTGATGGGCTGGGGTGTGGGGTCGGCCGAGACGGTGACTTCGTCGGCGACGACAGGCTCCTGGGGAGCAGAAGTGGGTTCCACTGGGGATTCCAATCGGTTGGAAGGGCTTGAATCGCTCTCGTGCGCCCTGGAACTCGATCTCGCGGAATCTCGCGGGTCATCGTGATTGGCGCCGAAGAAGTCGGCGCGGGGGCGCGAATGAACATCAACAGTCTAGGGCTGCAAGGCTCAGGTCAGTAGGATGGCGCGTGTGAAATCACCGTTTGGACGTCGAGAGAGTACGCCGGCCTCGTCGGAGGCCGAGACATCTGCGGCATCAGCTGATCCTGAGTCGCTTGCGGAGCTTGCTCCGTCCACGGTCGAGATCCTCGCACAGGCCGCTTACATTGAGCTTGTGCTCTTCCAGGAGCTGTCTGACCTCGTGACCGACGCGCCCCGCATCGACGGCAAGCACGCGATCGGGCAGGTCGCCGGTGAAGCGCTTGAACGTCACGAGGCCTATCTCGCTCGCCTTGCTGAAGAGGGCGGCGAACGTGAGACAGAACTTCGCCGCATCGGTCCGGCTGTCGACGACCTCATCGAGGTGGTTCGCGGACGCGATGTGGAGGAGCGACTCCTCAGCTGCTTCCTCGTTGGGGGATTCCTGCGCGACTTCAACCACGAGCTCGCCGCATTTGTGCCCGGCGCCCTCCAAGTGAAGCTCGAGCCGCTCTTTGACGATGCCGAAGAGCGCGAAGCTCTCCGTCACCTGCTGGCGTCGATGACCGAGGCGGATGCCTTGCTCGCGCCGCGCCTGGCAATGTGGGGTCGCCGCACGATGGGCGATTGCATGCTCTTCGTGCGCGAGCGCTTCGGCCTGCAGCGAGGCCGTGAGGCTCGCCCGGTGGCGGCAAAGCTCGTGGAGACGTTCCTTGCCCAGCTGCTCGCGAACCACTCGCGGCGCATGAATTCGCTCGGGATGTCGGCCTAGCGGCGCCTTTCGACGCGGACTCCTCGACGCTGCAGTTCCTTCAGGATCTGCGGGAGCGGTTCGTTGAGTTGCCAGGCAGGCCAGGTGGCGAACGCGGCTCCGTCGCGCTCGAGGATGAGCCGTTCGCGGGATGTGCGCCCATGCAAGAGCTGCCAGCGGCCGGGCTGCGTCTGCACGCTGACGTCCTGCAACGGAACTCGTTGGCTGTCGCGGCGTTCGAGTTGCGCGATCGTGACCGCGTCGTCATCCACCATGAAGGCCCACCGTGCAGACCGCGGTTGCTGACGCACTCGTGAACTCGGGTGATAGCGGTTGAGCTGGGTCCGAAATGCCGCAGCCATGACGAAACCAAAGGCGGCGAATCCGAGTGCGATCGCCAAGGAGGCTCCGCCGTCGGCCTCGAATTGGGCCAGGGCGAGGAACGCGACGAGCATCATGCCCAGGGCGAGCGTGAGTGCACCCGCAAAGGCGCACCAGAGGAAGAGCCGCACGAGGCTGCTGAGCGCCGTCGTATCGTCGTAGATGAGTGCGTGCGAGTACCAAACGCGATACCGGCCCTGGTCGTCGAAGCGGGCGTCGCGTGGCTGTGCCGGGTCGGGAAAGACCTCGTCCCCGCGACGGTAGGCCTCGACACGTTCGACCACATCCTGCGGAGACTCGAGGAGCGCGCCGGCAGCGAACGTCTTGGTCTTCTGACCGGGGCACGTGAGCTCGAGGCGCGTGGCCGAGGTTGCAAGCTGTGCGAGCGCTGACGACCCGAATGTCACTCGGCCTGCACGCGCGTTCTGGTGCACGTGCACGGTGGTCTGATCGAGCGGCCAATGTTCCGGGGCAGACCAGAAGGAGCCGGGAAACTCAATCCAATCACCGGTGATGGTGAACGCGCGGTCCGGCAGGATCGGCACGGGATCGCCCGGCAGAAAGCGCAGCCGCCGGTACTGGAACTGCGCGGCGCGCGCGATGAGGAACCCGAGGATGGCGAACGGCAGAAGACCGAACACCTTCGAAAGGTGTGCTCCGGGGTCTGCCGACATAACGATGACGACGACGAGCGTCACCGCGAGTGCAACGATGAGGACCAGGACCCCGAGGAGCGCGGCGAAGGCAACACGCAGCGCCCGGCGAGACCGCGGCGCGAGCGACGGACCGCCCCAGCTCGGTTGCTTGAGGCGAACAACAAGCTCTGAGGATTGGGTCACGGCCTGAGCCTAGCGAGGCACATGCGGTGCCGCGGCCGAACGGGGATGAACCGTGCTCGAACCTGAGTCTGAGCGTGGCGGGCCCGTAGCTACTTCGTGGCGGCCGAGGTCTCGGCTGCTGCGTCTGCTTCAGCTTCGGCCGCAGCCAGCTTACTTGTGGGAGCTTTGTCACCGCGCTGCGCGGTCGAGGTGCGGCCCATACGGCGAAGACGGTCGAGGAGGTCGGCATCCTCCTGCTCACGGCGAGGGCCGATCGGCAGGGCCAAGGCGACGAGGGCGATCGCGGTGATGCCGAGCACGATCCACCAGATCCACGCGCGGTCGTAGCGGAGCCAGTCGAAACCGGGCACGACGGCCAGCCACGTCAGGCCTTCCCAGAGGACGAGCGCGATGATGCCGCCGAGAGCGGGGAAGAGGGAAACACCAACGAGCGTGCGCGGGCGCACGAGCAGGTAGGCGAGACCACCGAGCGCGATGCCAGCGAGGGCGGCGAACAGTAGCTCCATGACTATGCGATGAAGCCGACGCGACGCGTCTGGTCGGCGCCGAGTTCGACGTAGAGGATGTCGTCGGTCTTCACGAGGTAGGCACGCTCCTTGTCGTCGACGAAGCGCACGAGCTTGTCATCGTTGCTGATCGCGCGCGTCACGAGTTCTTCAACTTCGGTCGAGGACTGGGCCGTCTCGAAGGAGAGTTCACGGGGCGAGTGCTTGATACCAATGCGAAGTTCCATGATGTGAACAGGGTACTTGACCCGGGATGTGTGGACGTACTGCCGATGTTCGCCTGCGGGAAACGCGCCCATTGCGCGGGGAATTCAGGCTCTGGAGACCGAATGTCGGTGGTCCCCTCTAGCGTGGAGGTCATGACGAGCACAGCACCATCCGGCACGGCTTCAGCCCAGTCGTCTCTCGGTCTCCTCGACCCCTCACAGCAGCAGGTGTGGGAGGCCGTGCGAGCGGAGACATCCTGCGCTGTGTTGGGGGCGCCCGGCACGGGCAAGACGTTTACGCTCGCAGCGGTGGTGGCAGAGCTCCTCAATACGGGCGCGGCGCGTCCGGAAGAGATCATCGTCATGGGTGCCGATCGTCGCTCCTCGGCACGGTTGCGTGACGACATCACCTCGCGCCTCACGGGCACCTCGCTCGGCACGCTCGGGCGGTCGGCACAGTCGCTTGCTTTTGAGCTTGTGCGCGACGATCGGGCGAGCCACGGCGGTGCAGCCCCCCGCTTGCTCACGGGTGCCGACGAAGATGCTGCGCTGGCAGATTTGCTCGAGGCTGAGCATCAGGCGCCCGGCACTGACTGGGCCGATCCGATCCGGCCAGAAACCCTCGCACTCGACGGCTTCCGGGCTGAGCTTCGCAACCTCTTCGCGGTCATGGCGGAATACGACGTCACGGCAGACGAACTCGAGGAGTTCGGGCGAGAGCACGTCGTGTGGCGGGCCGCTGCGCGGATCAAACGAGCCCTTGACGAGGCCCTTGCATGGCAGAGTGACGACGAACACGAGCGCTGGTTCACCACGCCCGCACTGTTGCTCGAGGCGGTCAGTGTGCTTGGCGCGCGGGCGTTCGGTGAGATGCCATGCACGGGTGCGTTTGCTGCAGCCCGTTGGCTCTTCGTGGACGACGCGCACGAGCTCACGGAGTCGGCCCGCCGCCTCGTCGAGGCGTTCGAGCATAGTGGCGTCACCGTCGTGAGTTTTGGCGATCCCGACCTCAGCGTGGGCGGCTTCCACGGTGCCCGGCCGGAGCACGCTATGTCGTGGCGCGCGCCCGGGGCGGCGCAGCCTGCGCAAATCGTGCTCGAGGAGAGCCACCGCCACGATGCAGCGCTTCGTCAAGCGCTCGTCGCCTTGACTGCGCATGTCGGCGTCCGGGGGAGTGTCGCACATCGGCAGGTGAGCGCGGCAACGCGTCCAGCACTGTGCTCACGCGTTGAGAGCTGGGAGCTGCCGCCAGCAGTGGCGACGATCGAGTCGCAGAATGCTGTGAACGAGGCGCAGAACATTGCGGCGTATCTGCGCGAACTGCACCTCGGTGCAGACGTGCCCTGGAGCGACATGGCGGTCATCGTGCGCTCCTCGCGCGATATTCCTGCGCTCGAGCGCCTCCTTGCGCGATATGAGATTCCGGCAGCCTCCACGCGACCCGCGGCAGCGGTCGACGACCACACTGTGCAGGCACTCGTCCACTTGGCGCGCATCGTGAACGGCGACGACGAGCTCACGATCGACGCGGTCAACGCTCTCGCGAGCTCGCCCATTGGTGGGGCCGACATGAGCCACCTCCGCGTCATCCGCAAGGCACTTCGACACGAAGACCGGGCAAACGGTGGCACACGCTCAAGCGATGACCTCATCGTCGACGCAGTGTGCGCACTCGGCGGGCTCGCCACCCTCGCCAACCCCATGACGGTCTTCGACGAGGCGCCTTCGATGGCGCGGCACCACGGTGTTGTCGCGCTGCAGCGAATCGGCGCGTGCCTCCGGGCCGGCCGTGCTGTGCGGAACCAGGGCGGTGCCGTTGACGAGGTCCTCTTCGCAATCTGGTCGGCGGCAAAGCTCGCCGAACCCTGGCGAAAGAAGGCGCTCGGCTCCGGCGCCGAGGCCCTGCGCATGAACCGCCGCCTCGACGCTGTCGTTGCCCTCTTCGACGCAGCCAAACGGCACGTCGAGCACGAACCCGATGCCGATCCGGGCGAATTCCTCGCTGCGTGGAACGACCGGAACATCATGGCTGACTCGCTCGTGCGCCGACTCACGCAGGAGGGCGTCACGATTGCCACGCCATCCGGTGTCGTCGGATGCGAGTTCCCCGTGGTCGTCCTTGCGGGCCTCGAGGAAGCAGTCTGGCCGAACCTCAAAATCCGCAACACGCTGCTCGGCGCGAGCCTGCTCGAAGAACGATGCCGGGGCGAACAGAGCGAACGCAGCATCCTCGACCGTCGCAAGGACGTCCTCCACGATGAGGTCCGGATGCTGTACCAGGCGCTGTCGCGAGCGAGCCACCACGTGCTGCTCAGCGCCCGCAGCTCCGCCGAATCCGCGCCCAGCCGCGTCATCTCGTGGATCGAGAGCGACGAGTGGAAGCCCCAGCTCACCGCCGGGGCCACCCATCTGCGTGAACTCACGGCGACGCTGCGACGCTCGAGCCTCGCTGCCCTCGCCAAGGGGCAGCCCATCGAAGCGTTGCGTGATGCCTCGGCAGCGCTTGCACACCTCCACGCCGAGGGGGTTCCGGGCGCTGACCCGGCCGCGTGGTACGGCACCCGCGACAGGTCGTCGGCGGCACCACTCCTCGAGCAGCAGTGCGACGAAGACGGCGTCCTGCACGTTCGCGTCTCGCCGTCATCGGTGAGCGGGTTCGAAAGCTGCCCCGTCAACTGGTTCGTCGAACGCAACGCTGGCTACAGTCCCTCGCAGGCGAAAAGCATCGGCACGATCATCCACGCCGCCGCCGAAGGCTCCTTCGACTCCCTCGAAGCACGGCGCCTCTTCGTCGACGAGCAGCTCCGCGACGTGCTGGAAGGCTCCGAATGGGAACAGGAAGCACTCGTTGAGCGCGTGCACGAGATGCTCATCCACCTCGCAAGCTACGAGCAAGAAGCTCGAAGCGACGGCTACTCGGTATTCGGCGTCGAGCGACCCTTCCGCTTTGACCTTGAACTCAACGCCGAAGC
Source organism: [Zimmermannella] alba NBRC 15616 (assembly GCF_001570905.1). Lineage (GTDB taxonomy): Bacteria > Actinomycetota > Actinomycetes > Actinomycetales > Microbacteriaceae > Pseudoclavibacter > Pseudoclavibacter albus. The sequence goes on from NZ_BCSO01000001.1 coordinate 150,787, forward strand.
GGCCGAAGCAACCGGCCTCGATCCCATCGTCGGTGACGCTGTCGTGACAGTGACCGGCAAGATCGACCGCATCGAGCAGAAGCGCGACTCGGGTGCACTGCGAGTGGTTGACTTCAAGACCGGTTCGAAAGCCATGACCAAGGCCGATGCCGAACACGATCCGCAGCTCGCCACCTACCGTCTCGCCCTCGCGCACAATGCGGTCGGGCGGCGCCCCGATGACGAGGAAACCGGGGCTTCCGTGAGCGTCGACAGCGGCGAGGCAATCCCGGAATACCCGGAAGTGTCCGAAGCACGACTCGTCTACCTCGGCACCACGAACAAGACCCCTGCCTCCCGCATCCAGCCAGGAGGCGACGATGGCCTCGAAGAGGCGCGTGACCGCCTTGTCCTCGCCGCCCACGGCATGGCGGCGCTCGACCTCGAAGAAGCACAGCGCATGCGCGACGACGGCGTGAGCGAGGAGGACATCCTCGTCTACCTGCTCAGCCACGGCGCCTTCCGATTCCACCCCGACACGCACTGCGACAGCCACGGCATGTCTCACGCCTGCAACGTCCACCGCATCCCGGAGATCAGCGAATGACCGAGAACCACGCGACGAACCGTCACGTCAGCCACGAAGACATTGCACTCGCGCTGGCCGGGGGAGACCCGAACAAGTGCTACCCGCCGACCAATGAGCAGCGCGCCGTCCTTGATGCACCCTTCGCGCCGAGCCTCGTCGTGGCCGGTGCTGGCTCCGGCAAGACCCACACCATGGTCGTCCGCATGCTCACACTGGTCGCGCGAGACGGAATCGACCCGTCCACCATTCTCGGCCTCACCTTCACACGGAAAGCCGCCGGTGAGCTCCAGACGCGTGTCTCGCACGGCCTCGCGCAGCTTCGCCGGGCCGGCATGATCCCCAAGCACGTCACCGACGAACCCGAAGTGTCCACCTACAACTCCTTCGCGAACGCCATCTACCGCGACTGGGGGCTCATCATCGGGAGCGAACCCGATGTGACGCTCCTCGACGAATCCTCCGCGTGGATGCTCATGCACAGCATCGTCACCGCGAGCGACGACACCGAACTCAGCGCCCTCGGCAAGAGCGTCTCGGCCATCACGCGCCTTGCTCACGAACTCGCGAACGCATGCCGTGACAATCGCGTCGACCTCGACAAACTCGAAGCCTTCCCCGAAGCCTTTGCCAATCGCCTCCTCCCACTTCAACGAGGACCTCGCGAACGCGAAGGCGTGCCCGGGTACATCACCACGCCCGTCAACCAGGTGCAGATACTCATCCCGCTGCTTCGGCTCGTGCGCAGCTACAACGCGGAAAAGCGTCGCCTCGGGCTCATCGAGTTCTCCGATCAGGTCGTCGGCGCCACCGAGATCGTCGAAGCCTCGCAGCACGTGGCCGACGAACTCCGTAGTCGCTACCAGCACGTCATCCTCGACGAATATCAGGACACCTCGGCCGGCCAGCTGCAGCTGCTGTCGTCACTCTTCAAAGACCAGAGTGTGATGGCCGTGGGCGATCCCAAGCAGGCAATCTATGGGTGGCGCGGGGCAAGCCCGGGCACGATGGAACGATTCCACGACGACTTCTCCTCGATGCCGGTCGCATCCTCCGCCAACACCTTCACGCTCTCCACGAGCTGGCGAAACGACCGCATCATCCTCGACGCGGCCAACGCCATCGCACGCACCCTCCCAGAGTCCGGCACGCTCCCCGGTGGAGGAACCCTTCCCGAACTCGGCGCACGGCCGGGCGCGGGAGACGGCACGCTCGAGGTGCTTTACCGCGACGACATCGTGTCCGAAGCACAAGCAGCAGCCGAGCACTGCAAGCAGCTCCTCGACGCGGCAGACTCAGAGAAGCTGCCGTCCATAGCCATGCTCTTCCGTCGTCGTGCCTCCATGGATCTCTTTGCGAGCGAGCTGCAGCGACTCGGCGTGCCCCACCGTGTCCTCGCCCTCGGCGGCGTGCTCACCTCGCCCGAAGTCGTCGACCTCATGTGCTTCCTCAGGGTTCTCAACGACCCCGCAGCCGGCAATTCCCTCATCCGCATCCTCGCTGGCGCCCGCTACATGCTCGGCATCCAAGACCTTGCGGCGCTCGGCCAACTCGCCCGTCGAATCGGCCAACTCGATTGGCGACTTCAGCCCGTCGAATCCCGCTCGAGCGCCCAACGAGTGCTCGACAGCGAAGAAGACCAGGCAAGCCTGCTCGAAGCGCTCGAGGTGATCGCGGCCACTCCGGACGGCCATCCCCGCCTCAAGCACTTCACCGAGGAAGGCGTCACGCGCCTGCGCGAAGCCGCCGCACTCTTTGCCGAGCTCCGCGGACTCGGGCGTCTGCCCATCACCGAGCTCATCGACGAACTCATCACGCGCACCCAGATCGACCTCGAAATCGAATCCAACCCGCGGAGTGCCTCGAGGCGACGCAACCTCGACGCCTTCGTCAACGCCATCCACGATGTTGCCGGTCGACGCGAGCACACGAGTGTGACAGCGCTCCTCGACTGGCTCGAAAAAGCCGCCGAACGCGACGAAATCGCGAGCGAACAAGACGAACCTGAACCCGGCACCGTGCAGCTGCTCACGATGCACGCATCGAAGGGGCTCGAATGGGACCACATCATCATCCCCCGCGCTGTTGAGGGCGAGTTCCCCGGCGAACCACGTGACCGTTCCGGATGGCTGCTGCCCGGGCGACTCCCATACCGCTTCCGCCTCGACGCCAAAGCACTGCCCGACGTCGACCTCGACGGGCTCACCATGCGTAAAGACTGGGCCGAAGCCACGGCAGCCTTCAGCGAGACGCTCCTCGAACGCCACCAGCTCGAAGAGCGACGACTCGCCTACGTCGCGCTCACACGTGCCCGCACGAGCCTCCTGCTCACGACCTCCACGTGGAAACAGAGCGGCGGGCCCGGAAGCTGGTCGAGCTACCTCCACGAGCTCGCGGACGCTGGCATCATCGCCGACGCACCCGAAGTGAACGTCGAAGCGGGCCGGCCGCTCATCGCGGCGAACGGACCGAGCGAATGGCCGCGGCCCGCCATGAGCGACGCGGCACGAACAGACCTCCTCACGCTCGCCAATGCCGTCCAGGATGCAGGTGCAACACCGGAGACAGTCGATGCCGGCCAGTACTCCACGATCCTCGGGCTGCTCCTCGCCGAACGCGACGAACGCCGCAACCCCGAGGTGGTGACCCTGCCCGAACGGCTCGCAGCCAGCCGCTTCAAGGACGCCATCAACGACCCGGTCGCCGTCATGGAACAGCTGCGTCGGCCTATGCCCGAGCGCCCGTACCGACAGACGCGCCTTGGCACGATGCTCCACAGCTGGATCGAAGAACACTACGGCCACGGGGGAGGCGGCGGCGAGAGCCTCGACCTCGAACTGCTCGAACTCGACGACGACAGCCGCGAACTCCTCGGCGTCGCGAGCGAACGCCCCGAAGACCGAGCCGCGCTCGAACCGCTCAAGCACCGATTCCTCGCGAGCGATTGGGCGGCGAAGACACCACTCGCCATCGAACAGTCCATCGACGTCAAGCTCGGCATGAAAACCGTCGTCTGCAAGATCGACGCCGTCTTCCAGAACGGCGACGGCACCATCGAACTCGTCGACTGGAAGACCGGCAAGCCGCCCGTCGGTCAGAGCGCCGAATGGGAACGCCAACTCCAGCTCGCGCTGTACACGCTCGCCTGGTCAAAGCACCACGGCACACCGAGCAGCAGCATCCACGCCAAACTCGTCTACCTCAGTACGGGTGAGGAATACGCCTTCGAACACGTGAGCAGCGAAAACGAGCTCGAAGCCCTCATCACGAAGGCCGAACAACAGCTCGCCGAGGTCGCAGCAAGCAACCTAGCCGGGCAGGATCGCGACTAGTCCTCGCGGAGGAAGCTCGGCGGGGGAGTGTCGTCGTCGAGCTCATCCGGATCGGCGTGATCGAGATCATCGATCGCGTCATCCGGATGCTCCTCATTCGAGGCGTGGTCAAGACCAGTACGCACCTGGTCCGTGTGGCCAGCCGGGCGTGAACCGCTCTGCTCACGGACATCCTTCGCATCCCGCAAGAGATCACGCACTTCCTGGATGTCATACACCGGCAGCGTCTCGTGCACGACCGGACGTGACTCCGTGCGGTGGACGCTTCGAACATGCTCGTCGAGCAGCTGCTCCGCATCCGCAATCGCGGCCGCATCATCCGATTCCACCGCGTGCGTGAGATACCGGGCAAGCTCCAGCTCGTAGTACAGATTCGCGCGCTGGCCGATCTGGCGGTCCACACTCGCGCCACGCTCGGCCACATACGCATCCAAGAACGCCTGACGCGACGGCTCCGGCAGCGTCGACACCCAGCGAAGATCACGAGCCGGGTCACCGATCCGCAAATCGCTCCAGTCGAGCATCGCCAGCAGGCGGCCCTCAAAGCACTGGAACGAATCCAAATCCACGCCGCCGTGCGTCACCGACGACTGGAACTGCCAGAGCTTCGCATCCTCAATCGCCGCCGACCAACGCCGCTCCAAGACAACCGGCAAACGGCCCGTCCCCTTCGCACGCTCAATGAGCTCATCCGCGCTCTCACGCGCCTGCGCGGGGGAACGCTCCGGCAGACTCGCCGCCACCGCAAATTCACGCGGCAAGGCGTGAATCGCGGCAATCGCCTCTGCAAACTCCGTCAACAGCTGCGAACCCGGGGCAAGCTCCGCCTGCGACACCGGCTCACCGCCAACAAACTCCAGCACCGCCACATCCTGCGACGCACCAACAAGCTGCGGCACCTTGAACGGCAGACGCGAACGAACACCCTGCGTCAGCGCACGAATCGCACGCACCTCCGCAGCAAGCTCCCGCTGCGCATCCTTCGAACGGGCACGACGCACCTCAAGAAACGCGGTTTTCCCGGGGCCGTTCCCCACATCAATCGCCGCCTGGATGATCGCCCGATCGAACGACTCATCGCTCGCGCGACCAAAGGGAGGACGGACAGGGCTCGCACCCCGGACCAAAAGTCCAGGCACCGTCGTGGTCGCCAGGGCTGAAAGTTCGTGCTCGAGCATCGCCATGGGGCCAGGCTACGAGCCAGCCGCGACGAAGCGGCCATGCCTCGCCGGAATGCGCACACGAAGGCCAACTAGGATGACGACGCCGTGAACACCACCCCTCCCGCACCCGCCACCGAGGCTTCACTCCTCGCCGGGCTCAACGAGCAGCAGCGCCAAGCCGCCCTGCAACTCGTCGGCCCAGTCGCCATCCTCGCGGGCGCAGGTACCGGCAAGACCCGCACCATCACACACCGCATCGCCTACGGGCTCCACACCGGCGTCTACGAACCCGGCAACGTGCTCGCCCTCACCTTCACCGCGAAAGCCGCCGGTGAACTTCGCGGACGCCTCCGCGAACTCGGCGCCCCCACCGTGCAAGCCCGCACCTTCCACAGCGCGGCCCTCCGCCAACTCGGCCACTTCTGGCCCCACACCGTCGGCGGGCCAGCCCCCGCCATCCTCAACAACAAGGGTGCCCTCATCGCCCAAGCCGGCGAGCGCATCCGCCTCAAACTCGACCCTGCCACCGTCCGTGACGTCGCCGGCGAAATCGAATGGCGAAAGGTCTCCGAGCGCTCTCTCAACGAATACCGGGCAGCCCTCGGCCACGAACGCCCCCTCCTCGACGGACTCAGCGCCGACCAGCTCGTCGACCTCATGCAGGCCTACGAAGACACGAAGGACGAACGACGCCAGATCGACTTCGAAGACGTCCTCCTCGCCACCGCCGGGATGCTCGAACTCGAACCCTGGGTCGCCCACACGCTTCGCCAGCAGTACCGCTACTTCGTCGTCGACGAATACCAGGACGTCTCGCCCCTCCAACAGCGGCTCATCGACCTGTGGCTCGGCGATCGCAACAACCTCTGCGTCGTCGGCGACCCCGCCCAGATGATCTACTCCTTCACGGGAGCGAACAGCCACTACCTCACCGGCTTCAGCGACCGCTTCCCGGGCGCCCGCATCATTGAACTGCAAGCGAACTACCGCTCCACGCCACCCATCCTCGAAGTCGCGAACGCCATCTCCCGGCAAATCCCGCACTCCATCGAACTCTTCGCTGCCGACCCCGACGCGAATCGCCACCGCCACGTCTTGCCCATCGTCCACGAAGAGCACGACGACACGAGCGAAGCCGAACACATCGCCGACGCGATCGCGCGCGAGCTCGCCCTCGGCACCCCGGCCGAAGAGATCGCCGTCCTCACCCGCGTGAACGCGCAAGCAGAAGCGATCACGCAAGCGCTCGCACGTCGCGACATCCCGATGCGCCTACCCGGTCAGCGTCCCTTCTTTGACGAACCTGCCGTCCGCCAGGCAATGACCGCGATCCGCTCACAAGCCCTCGTCGACACGAACACGAAACCGCTCTTCCAGATCGTCTCCGACATCCTGCGCGACGCCGGGTGGACGCAAGAACCCCCAGCGCGCGAAGGCGCACTCCGTGACCGCTGGATGCTCTGGAACCGGCTCCTGCAGCTCGCCGAAGAACAGCCCGCAGGCACCACCCTCGCCGCCTTCGCCAGCCAGCTCGGCGAACGCGCGCGCCTCCAAGTCGAACCAACCATGCCCACCGTGAGCGTCCTGACCGTCCACACGGCGAAGGGCCTCGAATGGGAGATCGTCTACCTCGCGGGATGTGTCGAAGGGCTCATGCCCATCAGCTACGCCCAAACACCGGCCGAGATCGAAGAAGAACGACGACTCTTCTACGTCGCCGTCACCCGAGCAAAGCGCCGCCTCGAACTCTTCGTCCCACGCCACAGCAGTGGCCCCGAGCGCCGACAAGAGACCAGCCGCTTCATCGGCGAGCTCGGCCCGCGTGTGCGCACAAGCCTCTACGTGCCGGATCAGCAGCGGCACCTGCCCGAGGAGCCTCAGGACGCGGGCCCGAGCGCCGCATCCGCCTGACAGCTGCACGCGGGATGCACCGCCTGCGGCACGAGCCGCGCGACCGACTGCCGGTCGACGACAAGCTGAGCGCCCACGAGCGGATGCGAGCCGTCCCGAAGCCACGAGAGCACAACCCTCGCCGCGAGTTCAAGCGCGAGCGGGTCATCCACCGCGGCCTCCCGTTGTCCGAGAGACACGAGCTGTCCCGCCAAGACGGGCCACAACGGATCCGCTTCCGAAGCAAGGGCATCCCGGCAGCCGAGGCAGGCTGACTCACCCGGCACGATGATCGGGCCGAGCTGAAGCTCGCCGTCGCAGCGAGCCACGAGCAGACATGGCACGCCTCGAGAGAGCGACGCATGCGTGCGACGGCGTGTGAGCCACGTGCCACCGAGCTCCACGGCGAGGACGGGACGCCGTGAGGCAATGGCCGGTTCCGGAAACGCCTCGTGCCACACGAGCGCTTCGATGCCTTCGGGCTCGAGTCGCGCCTTGAGGAGTTCGGCATGCGGGCCACGAACCGCCACGACCGGTGGCCGTCGGCGTCGTGTGGGGCGGAGAACGACATCCAGCCGCGCCATGACATGCTCTGCCGCGGCTTCGGGGAGGCCCGCCTCGGTGAGGGCGGTTCGCAGGGCCTTTGCAGGTACGCCTACGCCCTGCAGCTTCATGAAGATACGCTCAAGCGCTTCCGGCACGTCATCGATGATGAGCGCGTCAGGGCCCACGCCGAGCTGGATGCTGTGCTGCCCGCGTCGCAGCACAGGCAGATCGGGACGAAATCGGTAGTGCATGCCGCGAGTGTTGCAGCTTGATCAGTCCACTCCGCGAGTTGTCCACATCTTGTGCACAGATTGCAAAGGCCCCTTGCCTCGCGCTGAAACACGTGGCAAGGGGTCGGAGCAGGGGGAGCGCTACTCCTTGATCGAGCCGCCCTCGGGGGCTTCACCGAAGCTCGAGGGGTCGTTGAGGAGGGACTCGAGGGCCGCATCCATTTCATCGCCCACGTTGAAGTCGCTCACGCCAATGCGACGTACGAGTTCCATCGGGTTGTCGATGTCATCCGAGGTAGGCAGGCCGTCGAAGTGCTGCCAGAGCTTGTCGCGCTCCTCTACACCGTGCGCTTCACCGACGAGACGCCACATCGCGGACGCCTCGCGCAGGCGGCGCGGACGAAGCTCAAGCCCAACGAGCGAAGAGAACGCGCGTTCTGCCGGGCCACCGCTTGCGCGACGGCGGCGCATCATCTCGCCGAGCGCTTCACCCTTCGGGAGGCGCTCCACCGCTTCCTGGGTGACGACATCCACCCAGCCCTCGACGAGCGCGAGCATCGTCTCGATGCGGGCGAGTGCCGCCTCCTGCTGGGGTGTGCGCGGCGGAATGAAGGAGCCGTTCGACAGGGCTTCGCGGATCTGCTCGGGGCTGCTCGGGTCAATCTGCGAGGCGAGATCATCGATCGCGCGAACATCAATCTGGATGCCGTGCGCGAACTCGATCACCTGCGAGGTGAGGTGCAAGGGCAGCCACTTCGCGTGCTGGAAGAGACGTGCGTGCGCCACTTCGCGGACGGCCAGGTAGAGCTCCACCTCGCTCGCCGGGATGTCGAGACCTTCACCGAACGCGTCCACGTTTTGCGGGATGAGCGTCGCGCGGCGGCGCGTGAGCACCGGCATCCCGATGTCGCCACCGGAAATGACCTCCTTCGCGAGATCACCGATGACCTGTCCGAGCTGCATCGAGAACATGGCGCCGCCGATATTGCGGAGCATCGTGTTCGACTGGCCGACCATGCCGAGCATCTCGTCGGGCAGCTGCTCGGTGAGGGCACGCATGAGCGCATCCGCGATCGAGTCAGCCACTGGCTCAGCGAGCGAGGCCCACGTCGGTGCCGATTCGCCCACCCACTCGCGGCGCGTCATCGTCCGCGGGGTTTCGACGAGTTCGCCGATGGTGGTGGCTTCGGCCAGCCAGAGCTCGGCGAGGCGGAAGGTGTGCTCGTAGCGGGTCTTCTCTTCGTCGCTCACCTCACGGTGGCCCTGGCTCACGATCTGCTTTGCGTGCTCGGCGGCCGTGTCGGCGCTGAAGCCCTTGCCGTCCTGCATGAGGGCACGCTGCATTTGGGCGACGAGCTGCTGCACGAGAGCAGGATCGCCCGGCAGTCCCGCAACGCCAGCCAGCTTGGAGGCGTCGAAGCCCTGGCCGCCGTGCAGCATGTTGCGCAGCGCCTCGCGGAGTTCTTCCGCCGGGTCCTTCTGGGCGTCGTCGTCTTCGGGACCGCGTCCGTTGTTGTCGCTCATGTCAACCTCCCTGGGTTTCCTCCACGCTAGTCGTGCACACGACGCCCGCGGCCGATGACCAGCTGAAGATCTGCCGCTCGTGCTGCGCCAAGGGCGAACACTCATCCACAGTGCAGAGCTCGTGGCCCGACGGTGGGATTACACCGGCGGATCTCGTGCTGCGCGTCGTAGGGTTATCGAGTCCCATCCACTAAGGCGAAGGCTGCCCGTGAACTTCTTCAGTGCTCCCGACGACGATGAGCGCGCCCGCATCGAGCAGATGTCCGAGGCCTTCGCCGCGAAGCGTGCCTCGAGCCGCATCCGCGAGACGGATGGTCGGCGCGAGCGCCTCGGGAAGATCTTCCTCGGTGCGGGCGTCGGGATGCTCATGGTCATGAGCTTCTGCCCGGCGCCGTACGTCATCCGGCAACCAGGGCCCGTCGTGGACGCTCTCGGCACCGTGACCCTCGAAGCCGGTCAAGACCCGAGCGAAGTCATCACGATCGGCGGTGACAAGGGGCACGAACCCACGAGCGGCCAGCTCGACATTCTCACCGTGAACGTGGCCGGCAACCCCCAGTCCGAGCCAACCTGGTTTGAGACGCTCGTTGCCTGGGGCTCGCACCAGCACGATGTCCTTCCGGTCGAGGCGTATTACGCCGACGGTGAGAGCGCCGATCAGCGCAACGAGGCCACGAGCGCCGAAATGGCGTCCTCGCAAGATCTTGCCCGCGTCGCTGCCCTCCGTGACCTCGGCTACGAGGTCAAACAGGAGCTCGTCGTGAGTGCTGTGGGGGAGGGCATGCCCGCCGCCGGCATCCTGCAGCCGGGAGATGTCATCCTCAAGGCCGCCGAGCAGCCCGTCACCTCAACCGCAGAACTTCGCGAACTCATTGCTGCGCACGGCGCTGGCACCCCGATTGAACTCACGATTCGCCGCGACGACGTGGAGCAGCATGTGAGCGTTACACCCCAGATGCTCGACACGAAGGACGGCGCGCGCCCCGCGATCGGTGTGGCGGGCGGGCTTCGATTCCTGGAGCTGCCGGTCGACATTCAGATTGGCGTCGGCAATGTCGGCGGTCCGTCGGCTGGGCTCATGCTCACGCTTGCGATCGAGGACAAGCTCACGCCGGGCGACTTCACTGGCGGCCACCACATCGCCGGTACGGGCACGATCGACGAAACCGGCAAGGTTGGCCCGATCGGCGGCATTCGTCAGAAGTACATGGCGGCACGCGAGGTTGGTGCTGAGGCGTTCCTCGCGCCGCGTGACAATTGCGCCGAGGTCGTCGATGAGGCTGAGCCGAAGCTTCCCGTCTACGCCGTCGACGACCTTGTGCAGGCGAAGGAGATCGTCACCCTGATCGCTCAGGGCGGAGTGGATGCCCCGGCAGCAGCCGGATTCGCGAGCTGTCAGGCGGTCGCTGCCAGGTAGACTCGTCGGAACGATCGCCAGGGCGGCGTCACGGCGCAGTGCCCGGCGGGTGCTCCGCGAACCGTGAAAGGGACACGTGTCCACGTCTGCCGCTTCCTCATCTGATACGCCCAAGCCGCGCCCGGCCCGACCGCAGAATGCGCGCGGCGGTAAGCCTGGCCCGCTCACCATGACCATCATCGCGGTCATTGTGCTCGCGATGGTGTTCTTCTGGTTTGCGAACTTCTACGCCGACATCCTCTGGTTCGACCAGCTCGGTTTCTTGAGCGTCCTCGTGACCCAGTGGGTGGGCTTCGCGTCGATGTTCGCTGCAGCCTTCGTCGGCATGGCGCTCCCGCTCGCGGTTGCTCTCCAGATCGCCTACCGCTCGCGTCCCGTCTACGCGAAGCTCAACGCGCAGCTCGACCGCTACCAGCAGGTCATTGAGCCGCTGCGTCGCCTCATGATGTTCGGCGTCCCGGCTATTGCCGGTGTCTTCGCGGGACTGAGCGCTGCGCCGCGCTGGCCGATCGCGATGCAGTTCTTCCACGCGCAGCCGGTGGGTCAGGCAGACCCCGAGTTCGGCATGGACGCGGGCTTCTACATGTTCCAGCTGCCGTTCTGGCAGGCGCTCGTCGGCTTCGTGAGCGCCGTCTCGCTCATGTGCCTCATCGCGACCGTGCTCACGCAGTACCTCTACGGCGGCATCCGCATCACCGGTCGTGAACTCGTCATTGCCCGCCCGGCACGCATCTCGATCGGTGCGCTCGCGGCGCTTTACCTCGTGGTTCAGGCGGTGAGCGTGTGGCTCGACCGCTACGCGCTCGTCTCGCAGCACAGCGGCAAGTGGACCGGCGCCCTTTACACCGACACACACGCCGCCATCCCGGGCCTCACCATCGTCTCGGGCGCTGCAGCGATCGTGGCCGTGCTCTTCATCATCGCCGCGATCGCCGGACGCTGGCGCCTCCCGCTCGTGGGTTCGGCGCTCCTCGTGGTCGTCGCCCTCGTTGTGGGTGCTGGCTACCCGGGCCTCGTCCAGGCATTCCAGGTTGGCCCGAGCGAGCAGCAGCTCGAAGCTCCCTACATTGAGCGCAACATCGCCGCGACCCGCACCGCCTACGGCATCGACAACGTCGAAGAGGTGTCCTACTCGGCCACGACGAAGGCATCCGCTGGTCAGCTTCGTGAAGACGCCGAAACGACGACGAACATTCGCCTGCTCGACCCCTCGGTGATCGAGCAGACCTTCGCGCAGAACGAGCAGGAGCGTGCCTACTACGGCTTCCCGAACACGCTCGACGTCGACCGCTACGAGAAGGACGGCAAGACGAAGGACGCCGTCGTCGCGGTCCGCGAAGTGAACCAGGCAGGCCTCGGCGGCGACGCACAGAGCTGGGTGAACCAGGCGCTCGTCTACACGCACGGATACGGCCTCGTCGCCGCCTACGGCAACCAGCCCTCGAACGAAGGCACCCCGGTCTACTTCGCGAACGGGATGCCGCAGCAGGGCGACATCAAGGTGGATGAGCCGCGCGTGTACTTCGGTGAGTCCTCGCCGCTCTACTCGATCGTCGGCGCGCCGGAAGACACGACCCCGGTCGAACTCGACTACGCAGCAGGCCAGGATGGCGCTTCGCAGACCTACAACACCTTCAAGGGTGATGGCGGTCCGAAGCTCGACAATCTCCTCAACCGCCTCGTGTATGCGTTGAAGTTCCAGTCCGAGCAGATTGTCCTCTCCGAAAACGTCAACGACTACTCGCAGATCCTCTACGACCGCGACCCGGCCAAGCGTGTGCAGGAAGTTGCGCCGTACCTCACGATCGACTCCGACCCGTACCCGACGGTGGTGGACGGACAGATCGTGTGGGTTGTGGACGGCTACACGACGAGCAACGCCTACCCGTACTCGCAGCAGCGTTCCTTCAACGACATGATCGCGGATACGAAGACTCAGGCGGGTGCCCAGCTCGACTCCCTCAATTACATCCGGAACTCGGTGAAGGCGACGGTGAACGCCTACGACGGTTCGGTGCACCTGTATGCCTGGGACGAGAACGACCCGGTGCTTAAGACCTGGCAGCAGATCTTCCCCGGCACGATCGAGCCGATGTCGAACATGTCAGCCGAGCTCATGAGTCACGTGCGCTACCCGTCCGACCTGTTCAAGGTGCAGCGCCAGATGCTCGCCACCTACCACGTGACCGACCCGAACGTGTTCTACTCGCAGCTCAACGCCTGGCAGACTCCGGCGGACCCGACCGCGCCTGCTGATAAGGCGAAGGCGCAGCCGCCGTACTACCTCACCATGCAGATGCCGGGCGGCAAGCCGGACTACTCGATCTACTCGACGTTCATTCCGCTGCAGAACCCGAACGGTGAATCGCGCAACGTCCTCACCGGATATCTCTCGGCGAACTCGAACGCCGGTTCTGAGGCGGGCAGGGTGTCCGATGGCTACGGCAAGCTGACGCTCCTGCGCATCGACAATGCGGATGTGCCAGGCCCCGGTCAGGTGCAGAATGCCTTCACCTCGGACCCCGCAGTGTCGAGTGAGCTGAACCTCCTCAAGCAGGGCAACACGCAGGTCATCCACGGCAACCTGCTCACGCTCCCGGTGGGCGACGGCCTCCTGTACGTGCAGCCGGTGTACGTGAAGTCGACCGGTGAGACGAGCTACCCGATCCTCCGCCGCGTGCTCGTCTCCTTCGGCGATAAGATCGCCTTCAAGCCAACGCTCGAAGAAGCACTCAATGAGGTCTTCGGTGGTGACTCGGGTGCGGATGCCGGTGACGCGGAAACCTCGCCGGATGCAGGTCAGGGGAAGCCGGGCGACCCGGCGAAGCCTGAGCAGTCGACGGCCGAGAAGCTGTCGCAGGCGATCGCGGATGCGACGACGGCGCTTGATGAGCGCACGGAGGCCTACCAGGCGAACGACCTCGTTGCCGCGGCTGAGGCTGACAAGAAGCTTACGGAAGCGCTCGGCAAGGTGTCCTCGCTCAACTCGCAGCTCATTGCAGAGCAGGGGAGCGCCGGTGACGCGGGCTCCACGGCGACGCCGCCGGCTGAGACACCAGCACCCACGCCGACGCCCTAACGCGGTGGCAGGAAGCCGAGCCCGAGTGGCTCGGCTTCCTCGCTGCCAGAGCCCGTAGATCGAATCCTGTTTACCGACTGGACATGTTCACGAAAGCTGTGCTACAGTCGATTCTTGTGCCGCGGGGTGGAGCAGTTCGGTAGCTCGCCGGGCTCATAACCCGGAGGTCGTAGGTTCAAATCCTGCCCCCGCAACCAATTCCGCATGAAGCGGCACAAGAGGCCCGGTCCAATTGGATCGGGCCTCTTGCTTTGTTGGCTCCCGCACTGCGAATCACGCTGCAGGTAGAGGAGAATCGCTCTCAAGTCTGTCGCTGGTGAGACGCGGCCCGGGGAAGCACGTTTCTACGCTGGCGCTATGCCAGCCGCTCTGCCAGATTCGACCGCAGCCGCGCCGGTCGAGAGCACCGAAGCCCTTGCCGTCCCGACGCCCCGGCGCGATCCTTTTGCGAAGCTGAAAAAGCTCGTGAACCCGCCCCGCATCGTCGGGCTCGACGTCGCGCGGGCGCTCGCAATCCTCGGCATGATGGCAGCCCACATGGGCATCGCGCCCGAGCTCGTATGGGCAGACCCGAGCACCTGGGGCGGCATCTGCCACGGCGCACCGGCAATCCTCTTTGCGTTCCTCGCCGGCATCTCCTTCGCGCTCATGTCGGGCGGTCAACGGATGCCTGCTGCAGAAGAACTCCCGACCATTCGCTTGAAACTTCTTGTCCGTGCCGCTGTGATCTTCGCAATCGGTGTGCTGCTCGAGATGCTCGGTACGTGGGTCGCAGTCATCCTGCCGAGCTTTGCCGTGTTTTACGCTGCACTGCTTCCTGCACTCAACTGGAAACCGAGGAAGCTCGCGGGATGGGCAGTCGGTATCGCCCTCGTGGGCCCTGCGCTCTCGTCAATCCTGGGGAACTTTTCGCTCCAGACCGGTGGCGCAGGACTCTCGCTGGCCATCTTTGGTCTCTACTCGCTCACGACCTGGCTGCCCATGATGATGCTCGGGCTCGCCGTTGGACGCCTGGGTGTTTCGCGTGCCCGCGTTCAAGGGGTCATGATCGGGGCCGGGGCCGCATCGATGGCGGTGTCTCTCGGGATCGCTGCGGTAGCTATGGCAGTTCTGGGGCCGCTCGGTTCAGGCAGCTCACCGCTTGGCGGCAGTTCGCTAGATGCCTCCGACAGCATCCTTTCCTCGGGGAGCGGCTCCGACCCAAACTCCTGGTTCACGAAGTACTGCGCGATGAGTCCGGACGAGCGTGCGGCCGCGTTCGCCTCGAGCGGTGGAACTGTCCCAAACGACTCGCGTGCGAATGGGCCCGGCGTCACGGACGGCTGGGCGGGCATGATCGAGCAGTTCCCTCCAGACGTCGTGTCAGGTGAGGCGATGCTCCGGTTCCTTGACATTGCGCCCCACTCCGGCGGCACGCTCGAAATGCTGCACCTGGGTGGATTTGCCGCGATCGTGACAGGACTGTGCCTGCTCGTCGGCTCGCGGCTGAGGTGGTCGATGGTGCCGCTGTCGGCCCTCGGCTCCATGCCGCTCACCAGCTACAGCATCCACGTCCTCGTGATCTGGGTCATCGCGGGTCCCATGGGATTCGTGCAGGACAACCTCATCTACGCGGTTACCGCATTCTCTCTCATGATTGCGTGCCTGCTGTGGGCGATGTGGCGTGGCCAGGGACCGCTCGAGCGCCTCACCGCCACGCTTGCCCGTAAGGCGGCAGGGGTGGCAGCGTCGCGACCAGCTCACTAGACCGAAGGTTATGGAGGCTTCATTCGATTGAGTGGCTGGAGCGCCGCGTCAAGATTCAGCGGTGTGACCAGTTTTGGGAATACAACGCTCATCCGTTCTGGCGCGCGGGATGCGAGCTATACTCCCAAATTTGGTCACTGCTTCGGATGGTGGACCCGATACACGCGCCTCGCGCGCACTCGACCACCTCACAGGGGAGCTGACCGAGTGCCCGAAGGGTGTATCGAGAGCACGCAGCGTGCCAGCTGTGCCGTTCCCTCGCGCGAAACTGAACGTTTCCTGTAAGGTTGCTCAGGTCGCATCCCCGCGGCCTTCAACGAGGGGAGCACAGCTCACACATGGTCTGGAATCGTCACGGAGACGGCCGGAACGTCAACGCAGGGGAGATCGTCCTCCCCGAGGAACGCCTCAGCTGGGGCCGCACCATCGGCTTCGGAATGCAGCACGTGGTCGCCATGTTCGGCGCCACCTTCCTGGTTCCCATCCTCACGGGGTTCCCGCCCTCAACGACCCTGTTCTTCTCGGGTCTTGGAACCATCATCTTCCTGCTCTTCACGCGCAACCGCCTGCCGAGCTACCTCGGTTCGTCGTTCGCGTTCATTGCCCCCATGGCGGCGGCATCCACGCAGGGAGGCCCCGGCGCAGCACTCGCTGGCATCATCATCACCGGTGCACTGCTCGCCATCATCGGTCTCATCGTTCACGCCGCAGGCTCGGCATGGATCGACAAGCTCATGCCGCCGGTGGTCGCAGGTGCCATCGTCGCGCTCATCGGTTTCAACCTCGCCAGTGCAGCGAAGGACAATTTCGCAAAGTCCCCGCTGACAGCCCTCGTTACACTCGCCGCCGTGATTCTCTCGGCGGTGTTGTTTAAGGGGCTGCTTGGGCGACTCTCGATCGCGATCGGTGTGCTCGTCGGCTACATCGCCGCAGTCATCCAGGGTGAAGTCGACTTCACGAAGGTGCACGAAGCAGCCTGGATTGGCCTGCCCGAGTTCACGCATCCTGAATTCAGCGTTGAGCACCTCCCGCTCTACATCATGTTCCTTCCCGTCGTCCTGGCGCTCATCGCCGAGAACGTGGGACACGTGAAGGGCGTCGGGCAGCTGCTGAACCGCGATCTCACCCCGCTCACGGGTCGTGCGCTCGCGGCGGACGGTATCTCGACCGTCATCTCGGGTTTCTTCGGTGGTTCGCCGACGACGACCTACGGTGAGAACATCGGTGTCATGGCGGCCACGCGCGTCTTCTCGACGGCCGCGTACTGGGTCGCAGCATTCACCGCGATTCTCCTCGGCATGTGCCCGAAAATCGGCGCGATCATCTTCACGATTCCGCCGGGGGTGCTCGGCGGTGTCACGACCGCGCTCTACGGTCTCATCGGCATCATCGGTGTGCGCATGTGGGTTGAGAACAAGGTCGACTTTGGTCGCCCGAAGAACCAGCTCACGGCTGCGGTCGCCCTCATTATGGGTATCGCGGACTTCACGCTCACCTTCGGCAACCTCACCTTCGGCGGCATCATCATGGGTACCGTCGCCGCGATCGTCGTGTACCACCTCATGAACGTCATCGCGCGTGTGCGCGGCACAGACACCGTGAGTGAAGAACCGGAGATCGTCGCTCCGTAGCATCCTTGCGAAGAGCCTGCGAGGTGCGTCATCTCTGCTAGCCCGGCAGGGGCGCACCTCCGGGCGCTTCGCCGTTGTCATCGCATCCGGATGATGCTCCCTCGGGCTGATGACAAGTGTTCACCTCTGTTTCCTATGCTGATGGGAAGCGCCGCGGCAACGCGGCCGAGTGCAGGGAGAGACGTGAAGCTTCGTCCGCCACATTTCATTGGCATCGGCCTTCTGGCTCTTGCTCTCGTTGCAGCCGTCGTCGTCCAGCTCACGGGGGTCGGGAAGGGCCCCATGCGCTTCGGCCTCACCACCGTGACCGGCGTCGTTGGTTCCGAGAAGCTCGAGTTTTTCCAAGACCCGGCGGTTCAGGATGTCTTCGCGAAGCACGGTTACGAGGTGAACGTCACGAAGTCTGGCTCGTGGCGGATGGCCGAGCTCGACGACATCGAATCGAACGACTTTGCGTTCCCCGCCTCCGAGATGGCTGCGCAGCGCATCGAGCAGACGCACAAGTCGGCCGTCGCCTCCACGCACAAGCCGTTCTTCTCGCCCATGGCGATCGCGACGTTCGAGCCGATCTTGACGATCCTTGAGCAGGCGGACGTCGCCTCCAAGAGCCCCGATGGTCGCTGGCAGTTCGACATGGCGAAGTATCTCGAACTCGTCAAGGCTGACACCCGGTGGAACCAGCTCCCGGGCGCTGACCCGAGCTACCCGTCACCGCGGACGGTCATGCTCACTTCGACGGATGTCCGCACCTCGAACTCGGCAGGCATGTACCTCTCGCTCGCGAGCTACGTCCTGAACGGCAACAGCGTCGTCTCCTCAACTTCGCAGGCCGACACGTACCTGCCGGAACTTGAGCGCCTCTTCCTCGGCCAGGGCTACTCCGGCACCTCATCAACCGCTCCCTTCGACGACTACCTCTCGCAAGGTTCGGGCGCCGTGCCGATGGTCATGATCTATGAGGGCCAGTTCCTCGAAGAGCAGCTCAAGCCGAATTCCCGCATCCAGCCTGGTATGACGCTCGCGTACCCGAGCCCGACCGCGTTCTCGGTGCACACGGGTGTCTCGTTCTCCGAGCACGGCACGGCGATCATGCAGCTGCTCGAAACGGACCCCGAGCTCGCCTCGCTGCTTGCCGCACACGGCTTCCGCCCGCAGGGGCAAAACGCGGGCGTGTTCCAGAGCTTCCTCGCCGAGCACGCCCTCGAGAGCCAGTACCCGGCCACCTCAAGCTTCGTGAACGTCGCGCAAGAACCCAGCTACGAGACGCTCGACTACATGCTTACCAAGATCGGCGATGCCTACACGCAAGGGGGAGCGCCGCCGCCCGTGAGCGAAGAACCGACCAACACCTCGGGAGGCACGCCATGAAGCTGACCGTCCACACCGTGCGCATCATGCGGCGCCTCGCGGCAGTGCTCGTTGCCGTGTTGATCGTGCCGCTCGCGCTCACCGGCTGCTCACTCATGCCGAAGGACACCATCCGCGTCCTCGCTGGCTCCGAGGTGAAGGACCTCGAGCCGATCCTCAAGGACATGGTGAACGAGACGGGCGTCCAGCTCGAGTTCGAATACATGGGCACGCTTGACGGCACTGAGGCGCTCCTCGCACAGCAGGCTGGCGGCGAGCACAAGTGGGATGCCATCTGGTTCCCCTCGAACCGCTACCTGTCGCTCTTCACCGAGGGACAGAATGCGATCACGAAGAGTGAATCGATCATGCGCAGCGACGTGGTCCTTGGCCTCAAGCAGGACGTCGCGGAGCAGCTTGGCTGGTCGGACGGCCAGGCGAGCTGGGAAGAGATCGTTGCTGCTGCCGGGTCGGGCAAGCTCCGCTACGGCATGGCGAGCCCCATCGCCTCCAACTCCGGTTTCACGACGCTCGTACAGCTCTCGACGGCACTCTCGGGCACCGGAACCGTCCTCACGACGGGTGACATCCCGAAGGTGACGCCGCAGCTGACTGAGTTCGCTCGCGGCCAGCAGCTCACCTCCGGCTCGTCCGGCTGGCTCGCCGACAACTGGCTGGCGCACCCGGACAAGGTCGACGGCATCTTCAACTACGACTCGGTGCTGCAGGGCCTTGTCACGGACTCGAAGCCGCTCACGATCATCCGCCCCTCAGATGGCACGATCGCCAGCGACTACCCGCTCTCGCTCATCGCTGGCGCCGACCAGGGCATGACCGCGCGCTTCGACAAGGTCACCGAGTACCTCCTCCGTGCCGACACACAGGAGCGCATCACCCAGCTCACGCGCCGCGCACCGGCAGCCGGTGGGGCACAGCAGGCAGACGGATCGCCCGTCTTCCAGCTGCCCTTCCCGAACCAGCTCGACACCGTGCAGACGCTCCTCAACACGTGGATCTCGAGCGTGAAGAAGCCCTCGAACATGGTCTTCGCGATCGACACCTCGGGGTCGATGGGCGATGGCGACCGGATGACGCAGCTGCGCGATGCGCTCAACGTGCTCTCCGGCGACCACGGCGAAGGCACCGCAAGCTTCCTGCGCCTGCAGCCGCGCGAGCGCATCACGTACCTCGAGTTCTCGGGTGCCATCAAGAGCGACGCGACGGTCGATATCCCGAGCGATGACGCGGGCTACCAGCAGGCGCTCGCCCAGATCAACCAGGTCACCTCGGGCTACCAGCCGGGCGGCTGGACGGCGATCTTCGACACCGTCGAGACCGCCTACGAGCGCGCCCTCACCAGCGCCGACGAGGACCACATCTCGAGCATCGTCGTCTTTACGGACGGTGCGAACACCGACGGCCACAGCATCGCCGACTTCGAAGAGTGGCACGCCGAATTCGTCGCCGCCCACCCGGAGGCGAAGGACATCCCGACCCACGCGATCGTCTTCGGCGATAGCAACCGCGAAGAGCTCGACCGCCTCGCAGCAGCCACTGGTGGTCGCACCTTCAGTGTCGACGAATCAAGCCTCACCTCGGTGTTCCGCGAGATTCGGGGGTACCTGTGAAACCGGGCAACACCATCCTCTCGCTCGGCGTAGGCGCCGGTGCCGCAGTGCTCAGCGCCGCCGGGCTCGTGCTCGGGCTTGGCTTTGCTCCGGTCGTCGGCATGGCGATTGGTGCTGCACTCGGTGTCGGTGCCGGACTCATGTGCACGCCGCTCGCGCCGAAGCCCCTCGTCCTCGGTGGGCCGCCGCCGGTCACCGTCACTGGCATGCTCGATGAAGCTGCCCAATCGGCCGAACAGATGGGGCAGACCATGCGTCGCCTCACGAGCCGACCGCTCTGGGACGGCAGCCCGCTCGACGAGCGCATCGGCCAAATGCTGCAGGGCATCTCGACCCTCGCAGCGAACCCGACGCTTCGTGGCCGGCAGGGGATCGACGGCGACATCCAGATGCTCTGGTCCCTCGCAACCGACTACATGCCGACGATCGTGAACCTCGCGATCGAGAACGACAAGATGCACTCGACGTTCTCCGGCCGCTCATCGAAGGCGCAGGTCGAACAGAACATTCGCGGCCTCGAACACCAGGCCGGCATCCTCGGCGAAGCCCTTGACCGCATCGAAACGGACGTTGTGAAGGGCACGACCCGCTCGATCGCCGAGCACGACGCCTTTCTTCGCTCACGCTTTGAACAGTTCGGCGGGGACTCTGTCCTCGACCTCTCCAAGCCTTCACCCACGGGCCCCTAGCCCCGGGCCTCCACCCTCGACATCCCTCTCACGCTCAAGGAGCCACCGATGACTGACAAGCTGCAGCCGCCAAGCCCGGAAGAACTCGCGCCCATTGAGGCTGCGCCTGCCGTCGAGGAAGTGCCGCAGTCGAAGGCTGTGGACATGCTTCCGGACATCTCGCCCGAGGTCGCCCTCGACCTGCGCCACCGCGCCGACACCTGGGTGGGACACCTTGCCACGCTCAAGGCGAAGACGCCCGAGTACCTCGAGCAGATCCGCGCCATCCAGAACGTCGCCCGCGCCGAGATCCAGCAGACCTCGCAGGCTTCGAACCGCTTCCTGCAGACAAGCCTCCAGCAGGCAAAGGCAGCGGGCGGTCAGGGGCACGCCGCAGACGTCGCCCGCTCGCTCGTCGACCTCCGCAACAAGGTGGAGGAGCTCGCACCGAACAACCAGTCGTTCATGACAAAGCTCGCCCGCATGCTCCCCGGTGGCAAGCAGGTGCAGCGCTACTTCCGCCAGTACGAGTCGAACCAGGATCAGCTCAACCAGGTGCTCGTCTCGCTCGAGCGCGGCCAGGACACCCTCCGCAAGGACAACGCGGCACTCGCGATCGAGCGCAAGAGCCTCTGGGAGTCGATGGGTGAGCTCAAGAAGCTCGGCGCCCTCCTCACCGAACTTGACGCCGCCGTCGTCCGCAAGATCGACGCTCTCAAGGCTTCGGGTGACGTGCAGGCCGCGCAGGCGATGGAGTCGGATGTGCTCTTCGCGATCCGCCAGCGCCACACGGATGTGCAGACCCAGATGGCTGTCTGTGTGCAGTCCTACCTCTCGATGGACCTCATCCAGGACAACAACATCAAGCTCGTGGATGGCGTGGAGCGAGCGAAGACGACGACGATGACCGCCCTGCGCACTGCCGTCATCGTGGCGCAGGCGCTCGAGAACCAACGCATCGTGCTCGACCAGATCGACGCCGTGAACTCCACCACGAACGCGATGATCGACCAGACGAGCCAGATGCTGCGCGACAACACCGCTCGCGTCCAGGAGCAGGCCGTCAATTCGGGCGTCTCGCTGGAGACCCTCCAGCGCGCCTACGACAACGTGTTCGCGACGATCGACCAGATCGAGGCGTTCCGCGTGAACGCGAACAAGAACTTCGCGAGCACGATCGACAACCTCAATGCACAGCTCGAGCGTGCGAAGCCGTACCTTGAGCGTTCGCGCGAGAACGAGCTTGCCCGCGGTGAGGCAGGCCAGGCGCCGCAGATCGGTGGGGGACTCACTCCGCCGAGCCTCGAGGTCTAGGCCTTCAACACATCCCGACCGCCCCGTCGGATGAGCCAGTGCGCTGGCCGTTCACGGGGCGGTTGTGTCGTGCTGTTGCGGCTCGTACGACTCGGCTGATGCTCACCTGGAGGTTCTAGGTTGGAGGTGTGGGTGACGCACCCCGCGTTGCCCCAGGGCTGAGGAGCATTTCCTATGACTGATATTCGTAAGGTCACCGTTCTGGGCACTGGCGTGCTTGGCTCGCAGATCGCCTTCCAGACCGCCTACTGCGGCTTCGAGGTGACTGCCTTCGACATCAACGAGCAGGCGCTCGAGACGGCCAAGCAGCGTTTCGCTGGCCTCATCCAGGCCTACAAGGCCGACAAGTACCCGGGCACCGAGAACGGCCAGGCCGAGAAGGCTGCCGAGTCGATCCGTCTCTCGATGGACCTCGCTGAGGCTGTTGCCGACGCTGACCTCGTCATCGAGGCTGTGCCGGAGACCGTCGAGATCAAGAAGTCGACCTACGAGAACCTCGCCAAGGTTGCCCCGGAGAAGACCATCTTCGCGACGAACTCGTCGACGATGCTCCCGAGCACCTTCATGGAGTACACGGGGCGCCCGGAGAAGTTCCTCGCGCTCCACTTCGCCAACCACATCTGGCGCCTCAACACCGCCGAGGTCATGGGCACCTCGAAGACCTCGCCCGAAATCTTCGACACGATCGTTGAGTTCGCCGAAGAGATCAAGATGGTCCCGATCAAGGTCCTCAAGGAGCAGCCGGGCTACGTTCTCAACTCGCTCCTCGTCCCGTTCCTCAACGCCGGTGCTGGCCTCCTCGTGAAGGGTGTCGCCGACCCGGAGACGATCGACAAGACCTGGCGCATCGCCACCGGCGCACCGCTCGGCCCGTTCCAGATCTACGACATCGTCGGCCTCAACACCGCCTACAACATCTCGGCGGCCAACCCGTCGGAGGAGTCGCAGGCCTTCGCGAAGATGCTCAAGGAGCAGTACATCGACCAGGGCAAGCTTGGTCGCGCAACCGGCGCAGGCTTCTACACCTACAACGACTAAGGTCATCGAGACGGCGGCTCGGCATTTCCCGGGCCGCCGTTTTCTATGGCCCGCAGCGCCGCGTTCTGCCAAAGAACTGGCTAAACTCGTGGATTCTGGCCATTTGGTCGCCCGTTACCTGATATGTCTATAATGCGCCGCCCTTCGGGGCGACACTGTTGTTGATGTCGAAGAACTGGAAGCTTGTCTGTGACTCTCCCCGCTGAAACTGCACTCCGCGATCCGCTGCTCGCGGGTGGCCGCGCACACGAGCCGCGCACCCTCGTCGACATTTTCCTCGACACCCTCGCCACCTCGCCCGACGCCCGAGCACTCGACGCGGGCGGCGTCGTCCTGACCTACGAAGAGTTCCACGAAGCCGCAGCGAACGTCGCGGCATCGCTCGCAGAGCTTGGTATCGGGCGCGGAGACAAGGTTGGTGTGCGCGTTCCCTCCGGCACAGCAGACCTCTACGTCGCCATCATGGGCATCCTCCTCGCGGGTGCCGCCTACGTGCCGGTCGACAAGGACGACCCGGACGAGCGTGCCCGCACCGTCTTCAGCGAAGCCCACGTCGCCGCCATCATCACAGCCGACCTCGTCATCACCTCCCGCCTTGAGACGCCGCGCGAGCCGATCGAGGTGCAGGCGCCGCGTACTCTCGACGACTGCTGGGTGATCTTCACCTCCGGCTCCACCGGCAAACCGAAGGGCGTTGCCGTCACGCACCGCAACGGCGCCGCCTTCGTGGATGCCGAATCGACGATGTTCCTCCAGAACGCGCCCATCGGCCCGGGCGACCGCGTCATGGCGGGCCTCTCGGTAGCCTTCGACGCGAGCTGTGAAGAGATGTGGCTCGCGTGGGCGTACGGTGCCTGCCTTGTTCCCGCACCGCGGTCGCTCGTCCGCTCCGGCATGGACCTCGGCCCTTGGCTCGTCGCGAACGACATCACGATCGTCTCGACCGTGCCGACACTCGTCTCGCTCTGGCCGAGCGACGCACTCAAGAACGTGCGCCTGCTCATCCTCGGTGGTGAAGCCTGCCCGCCGGAGATCGGTGCCCGCCTCGCGAATGAACACCGCGAAGTGTGGAACACCTACGGCCCGACCGAAGCGACCGTCGTCGCGTGTGGCGCGAAGCTCACTGGTGAGACGCCGGTGCGCATCGGCCTGCCGCTCGACGGTTGGGACCTCGCCGTCGTCGATGCAGAAGGCAACCGCGTCCCCGAGGGGGAGAGCGGCGAACTCATCATCGGTGGCGTGGGCCTTGCCCGCTACCTCGACCCGGAAAAGGACGCCGAGAAGTACGCGCCGATGCCGACGCTCGGCTGGGAGCGCGCCTACCGCTCCGGCGATGTTGTCGTGAACGACCCCGCTGGCCTCATCTTCAAAGGGCGCGCCGACGATCAGGTGAAGGTCGGCGGCCGCCGCATCGAGCTTGGCGAGATCGACTCGGCGCTTCTGCAGCTCCCCGGCGTCATCGGCGCCGCTGCCGCAGTCCGCAAGACCACAAGCGGTAACTCACTCATCGTCGGCTACCTCACCGTCGACGACGCCTTCGACAAGGCTGCAAGCCTCGACAAGCTCCGCGCCGACATGCCAGCCGCGCTCGTCCCTCGCCTCGCCGTCGTGGATGACCTTCCCACCCGCACGAGCGGCAAGATCGACCGCAACGCGCTGCCCTGGCCGCTCCCTGAAGACCCGAGTGCCGACACCGGCGCGCTCAGTGAGACCGCGCAGTGGGTCGCGGGGATCTGGAGCGACGTGCTCGGCACGAAGCCCACCTCGCCGGACGAAGACTTCTTCGCCCTCGGTGGTGGCTCGCTCACCGCCGCACAGGTCATTGCTCGTGTGCGTGAACGGTACGTCACGGCAACGGTTGCGGACGTGTACGAACACCACACCGTCGGCCGCTTCGCCGCCTGGCTCGACGAGGTCGACACTCCCGCAGGCCGGCTCAACGAGCAGGTGTCGCCGGTGTCGAAGGGGACGCAGTTCCTGCAGATGCTCGCGCTCATCCCGCTCCGCACGATCACGGGCCTGCGCTGGCTCTTCTGGCTCGCCCTCGGACTCAAGGTCGCCGACTTCCTCGGCTGGGCACTTCCAGGTCAGCTCGTGCCGCTTGCGCCCTGGTGGCTGCTCGGCGTTGCCTGGCTCCTCCTCGTGTTCGCACCGGGACGCCTCGCGCTCTCGGCCCTCGCATCCCGCATCCTTCTCGCCGGGGTGAAGCCCGGCGCCTACCCGCGCGGCGGATCCGTGCACCTGCGAGTCTGGCTCGCCGAACACATCGCCGACGAACTCGGTGCTGGCCTCATCGCGGGTGCCGGCCTCGTGCGCTGGTACGCGCGACTGCTCGGATGCCAGGTTGGTAAGTACCTCGACCTCCACTCCATGCCGCCGATCACCGGCCATCTCAAGCTTGGCGACGGCTGTGCGATCGAACCCGAAGTTGACCTCAAGGGCCACTGGATTGACGGCGCTACCCTCCACCTCGGCACGATCGAGGTAGGCAAGGGTGCCCGCGTCGGCGCACGCTCGACGCTCATCGGCGGTGTGAAGATCGGCCGCGACGCCGAAATCGCGCAGGGCTCGACCGTGTGCGGCAAGGTGCCGGCAGGGGAGCGGTGGTCCGGATCGCCTGCCGTGCAGATCGGCGAGGCCCGCGGCCCCTGGGAGGCACGCCCGAAGCCGCGCTCCATCTTCACGGGCCTCTACGCCCTCACCGGCGTGCTCATCTCGCTGCTCCCGGTCATCGCGATTGGGGTCGCGCTCGCGATCCTCTGGATCCCGCTCCACACGACGACCACGCTCGCCGAATCCCTCGGCGTGACGCTCTCGTGGCCGCTCTTCGCCTGTGCCGTCGCGGGTTATGGATCGCTCATGCTCATGATCCTCGTGCTCGTGCGCCTGCTTGGCCTCGGCCTCGACGGCGGCCACCACCCGACGCAGGGCATCCGTGCACTCCAGGCCTGGGCGACGCTGCGCATCATGGATGAAGCCCGCACGTGGCTGTTCCCGCTCTACTCGGGCGTCGCAACCACGTGGTGGCTGCGCGCACTCGGTGCTGACATTGGCAAGGATGCGGAAGCCTCCACCGTCCTTATGATCCCGAAGCTCACACGCGTGGGTGCCGGCGCCTTCCTCGCCGACGACACCCTTATCGGTGGCTACGAGCTCGGCGGCGGCTGGCTCCGCATCGAACGCGTGAAAATTGGCCGCGGCGCCTTCGTCGGTAACTCCGGCATGACCGCCCCCGGCCGCAAAGTTCCGAAGAAGTCGCTCGTCGCCGTGCTCTCGGCCGCGCCGCGCCGCAAGAAGGCGAAGCCCGGCTCCTCATGGGTGGGTTCGCCTCCCGAGAAGCTGCGCCGCACCGCCAACGCCGTCGACACGAGCCGCACCTACGCGCCGCCCATGAAGCTGCGCCTTGCACGTGCCTTCGTGGAAAGCTGTCGGCCCATCGTGTGGCTCGTGCACCTCATCCTCCACGTGCTCGGCGCGAGCGCCCTCATATGCATCATCCAGTACTGGGGATGGTGGGCTGCTGCGGCGCTCTCGGGCATCGTGCTCCTCACCTTCGGCGTCATCGCCATGCTCGTCGCCGTCATCATGAAGTGGATCCTCGTGGGCCGCTTCACCGCATCCGAGCACCCGCTCTGGTCGTCGTTTGTGTGGCGTGATGAACTCGCCGACACCTTCGTCGAAGCGCTCGCCGTGCCGTGGCTCGTCGGCCACATCAGCGGCACGCCCCTCCTCAGCCTCTACTTCCGCCTCATGGGCGCGAAGGTCGGCAAGGGCGTCTGGTGCGAAAGCTACTGGCTGCCCGAACATGACCTCATCGAACTCGGTGACGGTGCGACGGTCGGCCACGGCTGTGTCGTGCAGACGCACCTGTTTCATGACCGCGTCCTCGCAATGGACACGGTGAAACTCGGCCCGGGCGCAACGCTCGGCCCGAACTCCGTAATCCTCCCCGCAGCTTCCCTCGGCCGCCACGCAACGGTCGGCCCCGGCTCCCTCGTCATGCGCGGCGAACAGGCGCCCGACAAAACCCGCTGGGTCGGCAACCCCATCGGGCCGTGGATTGAGGACGAGGACTAGGCTGGAGACTTGGCTTACTCGACGAGCGTGAACGGAGCACAGATGCATTCGCCGGACCCTTACCTTCCCGGTCACGGCGATAGCCGCTACCGCGTGCTCCACTACGACCTTGAGCTCAACTACAAGGTCGCCAGCAACCGCCTCGACGAGCGCGCCACCCTCGACGTTGAGATCCTCGAGCCGACGAGCAAGATCGCGCTCGACCTCTACGGGCTCACCGCCGACAAGGTGCAGCTTGACGGGCAGCGTATCAAGTTCCGCCACAACCAGCGCCGCCTCAACCTGGACATCGGACACCACGACGCGGGTGAGCGGTTTGTCGTCGATCTGCGCGTCTCCGGTAAGCCTCGGCCTGTGCCTGGTGCCCATGGCGAGGCGGGCTGGGAGGAACTCACGGCAGGGTCCATGGTCGGTTCGCAGCCGCAGGGCGCTCCCGGCTGGTTCCCGTGCAACAACGACGCCGCGAACAAGGCCACGTACCGCATCGAGGTGATTTGCGATGCCAACTACACGGTCATCGCGAACGGTTCCCTCGGTTCGATGGTGCGCGTCGGTGGGGCGAAGCGGTGGATCTACGACATGAAGTACCCGATGTCGCCGTACCTCGCGACGCTCCAGATCGGGAACTACGCGATCAAACGACGTCCTGCGCGAAAGCCGGTGGAGATCGTCGCGCCCGTCGGCCTCAATGTGGGGGCCGGGACGGCGTTCGCACGCCAGGCAGAGATGCTCGACTTCTTCAGCGAAGTGTTCGGGCCGTACCCCTTCGACGAGTACCGCGCCGTCATCGTGGGTGACCCGCTCGAGATCCCGCTCGAGGCGCAGGGGCTCAGCTCCTTTGGCTGCAACTTCGTCTCACCGACCTGGGACCACGAACGTCTCGTCGCGCACGAACTCGCACACCAGTGGTTCGGGAACAGCGTCACCTCGACGACGCTCAGCGACATCTGGCTCCACGAAGGCTTCGCCTGCTACTCGGAGTGGCTCTGGTCGGACTACCGTTCGGCGAGCGTTGCCGGTGTGCAGAGCGTGCAGCAGCAGGTGGCGCGCCACTACCCGACGCTGCGCTTCAAGCCGCACGGGCTCACGCTCGTCGACCCGGGTATGAAGAACATGTTCGACGACTGGGTGTACAAGCGCGGTGCGATTACGCTGCACGCCATCCGCTGCGTGCTCGGTGACAGCGTGTTCTTCCGGATGCTGCAGGCCTGGACCCATGACTACGCGTACCAGACGGTGACGACGGCCGACTTCATGGCGCACTGTGAGCGCTTTGCGGGGCCGCGCGCCGAGCAGCTGCGGGCCGTCATGGAGGCGTGGCTCTTCTCGCCGGAGCTTCCGCCCATGCCCGTCCTTGCTCGCTAGGGCCGTCGCGCTCACGTCGGTGGTCTCGATACACCGGGCTACGCCCGGCGCCGCCGAATCGAGTAGGGTGCAGCCCCTTTCGAGATCTCGACCACCTCAGTAGGAGACGACCATCTCTGGTGTCGGGCCGAGTACGGCGATGGCGGCGCACCAGTCGGGGCCGAGCGTGAGGTCCACGATGGCGCCAGTGGGGCCTTCGAGGATGTGGCCGGAGGTGTCGAGGTGGACGCATCGTGGATCTGTCGCAAGGCCCGTGCCGTGCGCCTTGAGGAGCGCCTCCTTCCGCACCCACAGTCGGAGCATCTCATCCGGCGACGAAGGATGCTCATTGCGATGGAGCGCCACCTCGGCAGCACTCGCGACCTCATCCCGGCGGGAGGAGGGCTCCACGTCAACCCCGACCGGCGCCTCACAACACACCGTGATGAGGCTCATGCCCGTGCCTCTGGCATGTGAGAGCGACACGTGGGGGAGTGCGCCATCTCCGTGAAGGACCGGTCGTCCGTGCTCGCTGCTCCCGCAGCTCGGGCACGCGTGCGTGAGGCGTGCGCTACTCGGGGCGCCGTGCTGCACGGCCAGCGCAACAAGTGCTTCGTGAACAGTCTCACGCGGGACGAGCCTCACATGCACAAGCGGCGCGGTCATGGCCTCAGCGTATCCGTCGGCACACGACTTGACGGTTCTCTAGTTCTATGGTTCATTAGTCATGTAAGGAACTAAAGGAGAGGGGGTGGAGGAGTGACATGGTCGAATTCACCGGCTCGGAACCGATCTACGTACAGATCGCCCGCGATCTCCGAGAGCAGATCCTCACCGGATCACTGCCTGAGGGAGCGCAAGTCATGTCCACCACTGCGTACGCCACGACGTACCGCATCAACCCGGCCACCGCCGCAAAGGCCTTCGCCCAGCTCGTCGACGAGGGGCTCCTCGAAAAGCGACGCGGCGTCGGCATGTTCGTCACCTCTGGTGCCCGCCAGCAACTGCGCGACGGGGGCCGAACCGACTACCGCAACACCGTCCTCAAGCCGGCGCTCAGCAAGGGCCTCGCCCTCGGGCTCACGGCGGAGGAACTCACTGAACACGTCACCGACGCCATCCACGAACTTCAGGAGGAATCACGATGATTCAGCTCGATGGAGTCACCAAGCGCTACCGCGGCCAGAGCGAATCGGATGCCGCGCTGCAGCCGCTCAACCTCACGATCGAGCCCGGCTCGATCACCGGCATCCTCGGCCCGAACGGCTGTGGCAAGACAACGCTTCTGCGCATGATCGCCGGCCAGCTCGAACCGAGCGCAGGCACCATTCGCGTGAACGGTGCCGCGACCACGACCGACGAACGCGTCGCACGCTGCGTCATCGCACATGAAGGCAACAACTTCGGCGAGATCAGCATGAAGGAGGTGCTCGGCTTCGCTCGCCTTCGCCCGGGCTGGGATGAAGAGCTCTACCAGCACTGCGCGCGCCGCTTCGACCTCCCAGAACGGGGCAAGGTCGAGAAGCTCTCGCTCGGCAAGCAGTCCGGTTTCGCGGCAGCGCTCGCCCTGGCGAGCATGGCACCCATCGTCATCCTCGACGAGGTCCACGCCGGTATGGACGTCCCGACCCGCTACGCCCTCTACGAAGAGATCATCACCGCGAACGCGGAGCGCGGCCAGACCTTCCTTATCTCGACGCACCTCGTCGCAGAACTGGACCGTGTCATCGGGCACCTCGTCGTCCTGAACCGCGGCATGGTGCTGGCGGATGAGGCAGCCGACGACTTCACGGCCCGCTTCGTCACCGTCACAGGCTCGACATCGGCCGTTCGTGAAGCAGTCCAGAACCGCCGCGTCCTCGCCGAGCGTGCACTCGGCCCGACCCTCGAGGTCACACTCGATGGTCCGCTCCCGGCAGACATCCTTGAACGAGGACGACTCGTGAGCGCCCCACTCACGATGCAAGACGCCTTCGCGGCACTCATTCAGGAGGCAGGACGATGAGCACAACCACTTCGGCACAGCAGAACAACATCCACAACCTTGCGCCGGTGACACCGCCGATCGCTGCGATGGTGAAGTGCCTCCTCGTGCGCTTCATGTCCATCGTGTGGCTCATCGCCAATGCTCTCGTGCTCGTGCAGCTCTTCGTCTTGGACTTCCTGTTCACGAGCGACGGTGGGGCAGCGCAGCCCGACATGCAGGCCGGGCGATTCTCGGTCGGCATGGCGATCGGTCTGTTCGCGATCTCGATCTGGTTCGGCACGGACCTTGACCGGATGGGAGCGCTCGCGGGCATCGGCCGACGTGGTCAGCTGACGATCACGATCATCGTCGAGAGTGTCTCGATCGTCATCGGCCTCCTCACGGCGCTGGCCTGGAACCTCATTGCCCAGCTGGGTAGCGATGCGGGATCCGAGCGACTCGGCGTGATGCCCTGGGATGCGGGGCAGCTCTGGGCCATCGCACTGCTCCTCATCGTGGCCGCCGCGGCAGGTGTCTTGACCGGATGCCTGTACCGAAGCCTCCATTGGGCGGTCGCCACGTTCATCGGCATCCTCATCGTCTGGCCGATCGCGATCGACGCCATCTTCAACGCGATGGTGCGTGACCATGACGCGTTCGGCTTCGGAGGAACCATCACGGGTGTCAGCAGCTTCCTCGAATGGTTCTTCAGCAACGGACACCTCATCGCCCCCTGCGGGCTACTCATGATTCCGATCGCGGTGATCATGCTCCTGCGCTCGCCCATTCAGCGATATCGCTAGGGGAATTCAACGCGAAGTACACGGTCCGTTCGGCCAGCGTCTTGTTCGCCGGACGGACCTTTTCGCTACTCCTGTCAGAGTCCACGGCAACATGCTGTGGTCAGACGGCCGGTGGGAGCGGGGGGAGGAGAGGCCCTGGCCTCGGCTATACTTGACCCTCACATCTCCGGGAGACCCTCGGATGCACCACCTCACCACCGCTTGAAGCCGCACCACCCCCGCGACCTCCAGGCCAAGCAACACCGTCGTTGCGCTGAGGAATCCACCACGCGCTGCCCGCGCGTCCCCGCATCCCTGCACCGGAGGACCCATGTCGACCAGCACCGCTGGCACTTCGGCCACCCCACGCGCCGAAACCACAAAACAGAGCGAGACCTTCTCCTCGCGCAACATCTTCATCCTGTCCGCGATCGGCTCCGCCGTCGGCCTCGGCAACATCTGGCGCTTCCCGTACGTCACCTACGACAACGGCGGCGGCGCGTTCATGATCCCGTACCTCGTCGCAATCCTCACCGCGGGCATCCCCCTGCTCTTCTTCGACTATGCCCTCGGCCACCGCTATCGCGGCTCAACGCCGCTCACCTTCCGCCGCATCGCCAAGTGGCTCGAAGGCTTCGGCTGGTGGCAGGTCGCGGTCTGCTTTGTCATCGCGGCGTACTACGCGGTCATCATCGCCTGGGCCGTCATGTACATGTTCTTCTCGTTCAACCAAGCCTGGGGTGATGACGCGAAGGGCTTCCTCTACGACTGCTTCCTGCACTTGCAGGCGGATGTGACCACGGGCTTCACCTTCGTGCCCGAGGTCCTCATCCCGCAGCTTGTCGTGTGGGCTGTGACGATCGGCATCCTCGCCTTCGGCGTGAGCAAGGGCATCGCCCGCGCGAACCTCATCTTCATGCCGCTGCTCGTGGTCATGTTCGTCATCCTCGTCGTGCAGTCACTCTTCCTCCCGGGTGCACTCGACGGCCTCAACTCACTGTTCACCCCGAACTGGGAAGCACTCGCTGACCCAGGCGTGTGGGCTGCCGCCTACGGCCAGATCTTTTTCTCGCTCTCGGTCGGCTTCGGCATCATGGTCACCTACTCCTCGTACCTCGAGCGCAAGACCGACCTCACCGGCTCCGGCTTCGTGGTTGCCTTCGCCAACTCGAGCTTCGAGTTGCTCGCCGGTATTGGTGTGTTCGCCGCCCTCGGCTTCATGGCCCACGCGAGTGGCACGAGCGTCGATGAGGTAGCCACCGGCGGCATCGGCCTCGCCTTCGTCGCCTTCCCGACCCTCATCTCGCAGGCACCCTTCGGTCCGCTCATCGGCGTCCTCTTCTTCGGTTCGCTCGTGTTCGCTGGCCTCACCTCGCTCATCTCGCTCGTCGAGGTGGTCATCGCTGCCGTCCGCGACAAGATGAGCCTCGGCCGCCTGCAGGCGACCTTCGTCGTGGGTATTCCGCTCGCGGCCCTCTCACTCCTGCTCTTCCCGACGACGACGGGCCTGTACCTGCTTGATGTTGTGGACGAGTTCGTGAACAAGTTCGGCATCCTCGCCGGTGCCCTCGCCACGCTCATTGCCGTGGTTCTCATCGCGCGGAAGCTGCCGCTGCTTGCACGCCACATCTCGCGCGTCTCGTCGATCTCGGTCGGCAAGTTCTGGATGCTCCTCGCGGGTGTCATCTCGCCGCTCGCGCTCACCTACATCCTCGTGACCGAGATCATCACGAAGGTGACGAGTGTCTACGGCGACGGTGATTACCCGGTCGAGTTCGTGAACATCTACGGCTGGGGGATGGCGCTCGCGCTCATCGTGGTCGGTGCCCTCATCTCCCTCATCCCGTGGAAGCAGGGAGTCGTCACGGATGTGGATGAAGACACCGAGGACGAACACTTCACCAACGCCATGACGGGGGAGATCCCCGTCGAACAGGCCGACGACGAGCGTGAGGAGGTGCGCGCATGACCCCCGAAGCCATCATCATGCTGCTGGTGTCCACTGGCGTGCTCTGGGGCGGCCTGGCTGGCGCCATTGCCAACCTCCGCCGCGCTGGCCGCGACGACTAGCGATCATCGACAGCACGCGCGGGTCCTGAACCACCTCAGGGCCCGCGCGTGCTGCGTCTTCGCACGGATCGGTTGACGGTTCTGACAAGACTTCTGGGCGCACGCACGGTGGCGGCTACGCTCGCCCCATGGCCAGCCTCATCCTCTACGCAAGCAAGTACGGTGCGACCAAGTCGATCGCGGAGCGCATTGCCGCTCGGCTCACGGAGCTCGGCGAACAGGTCGAGCTCAAGCCGTGTGCTGAGGCTCCCGAATCCTTCGCCGGCTATGAGCGAGTCATTGTTGGATGCTCGATCTACGTCGGCACGTGGTTCAAGGACGGCGCGGTGCTCCTGCGCAAGCGCGGGGACGACCTCCGTCAGGCTCGGGTGTGGGCCTTCTCTGTGGGAGGCAACGAAGCCCTCTCGGATGACGCACGCAAAGCGGTCGCCGAGATTGAGCCGGTTGAGCACGAGTACTTCCGCGGCGTCGTCGACCACTCCGAGGTTGGCTTTGTGGAACGTCAGCTCATCAAGATCGTGGGTGGCACGTTCGGCGACTTCCGTGACTGGGATGCGATCGACGCCTTCGCGGACCGCATCCACGCGCACGCCGCGTAGTACATCGCAGCACCGCAGCTGAATCGGTCACGCGACCGACGCGAATGTCGGTGGTCTCCGGCAGACTGGCAGAGCAACCCCACTCCGGAAGGACCACCGTGCCAGAACTGCTCATCATCTTTGGATCGTTCGTCTTCGTAGCGATCGTCATCCTGCTCTTCGTCATCCTGCCGCTGAGCTTTGTCGTGACGAAGCAGGCGACGAACAAAATCATTGAGCGCTTCGGCAAGTTCGTTCGGGTGGCGCACCCGGGTCTGTCTATGAAGATTCCCTTCATCGACTCGGTGGCAGCCACAATCGACCTCCGACTCCAGCAGCTCAATGTGCTCGTCGAATCAAAGACGAAGGACAACGTTTTCGTGAACATCCCCGTCGCGGTGCAGTTCCGCCCGCTGCCGGACCGTGTCCGCGAGGCGTACTACTCGCTCTCGGCGCCCGAGGAACAGATTCGCGCCTACGTATTCGACACCATCCGTACGACGCTCGCCGACCTCAGCCTCGACGAGGCCTACTCCAACAAGGACGCCATCGCGAACGACATCGAGGCTCGTCTGCAGCGTCAGATGGCCCAGTACGGATATCAGATCCAGAACACTCTGGTTACGGACATTTCCCCGACGGATCCGCGCGTGCGCGAGTCAATGAACCGCATCAACGCCGCCCAGCGCGAACGTGAGGCGGCCAGCGCTGAGGGTGAGGCCGTCAAGATTCGTGCCATCAAGGCAGCAGAGGCGGAGGCTGAAACGAAGCGCCTGCAGGGTGTCGGTGTGGCCAGCCAGCGCAAGGCCATCGTTGAGGGTCTCGCCGAGCAGTACCAGGTGCTCCGCGCGATCGGTATTGACGAGTCGCCCGAGCAGCTGCTCATGATGACGCAGTACTTCGACACGCTCCGAGACATTGGCACGCAGTCCCGCTCGAACACGATTTTCGTGCCGTCAAACGCGGGCGGTCTTGCGAGCTCTCAGGACGAGATCCGCAACACGCTCCTCGCGATTCACGCGCAAGAGGGTGCGCCGCTCGCGCCGCAGCAGCCGCAGCGTCAGCACCCACAGCAGCAGCCGCAGCAGCGCTAGACACTGAACACGTCATCGGGCAGCGTCACAATCCAAGTGACGCTGCCCGATGACGTTCGCATTGCTAGTTGTACTGACCGGGGACGTTAATCAATCGTGAGAAGGGCGGCTGGCTGCCGCAGGCCGTGTGCGGGCGGTGCTGGTTGTAAAAGTGAAGCCAACCGTCGAACTCGCCGGGTCGTTCGGCCTCGGAGGTGTAGCAGCGGGCGTAGGCCCAGCCGTCGGCCAGGGTGCGGTGGAATCTCTCGATCTTGCCGTTGGTCTGCGGCCGATAGGGCCTGGTGCGCTTGTGCTGGATGCCGAGCTCGTGGCAGGTGTCGCGCCACTGGTGTGACCGGTACGCGCCACCGTTGTCCGACAGGACCCGCTCGACAGTGATGCCGCGGGCGTTGAACCACTCGACAGCCCGAACGAGGACTGCGGTGGCGGTGAGTGCGGTTTCGTCGTCGTGGATCTCGGCGTAGGCGACGCGGGAGTGGTCGTCGATCACGGTGTGGACGTAGGCCTTGCCCATCAACGGATCCCGCCACTTGTTCTTGGGCTTGTCAGGTGTGGCAGCGCGGTTGCGGTCGCCTTGTTGTCGGCCGACATAGCGCCAGCCTCCGCCGTTGGGGATGTTGCCGAGCTTCTTCACGTCGACGTGGAGCATCGCGCCGGGGTGGTCGTGTTCGTAGCGGCGGACGGGTTCGCCGGTGGCGCGGTCGACGTGGGAGAGGCGGTTCAGGTGCGCGTCGGCCAGGATCCGGTGGACCGTCGACGGGGCGATGCCGAGTCGGCACGCGAGTTGGACCGGTCCCTCGCGGAGGCGCATCCGGAGTTGGATGCAGCGCTTGGTCGTGGCGGGGCTGGTCTTGTTCGGCGACCGGTGCGGGCGTGAGGAGCGGTCCTGCATGGACTGGCCGGCGCGGTACCGGTCAGCCCAGCGCTTCACGGTCGGCCAGGAGACCTGGAAACGCGCGGCAACCTCACTGATGGGCCAGTCTTCGTCGACGACAAGGCGCCCCACCATCAGGCGATGGCGGGGCGTCAGGGCAGCGTTGGGGTGTGACACAGTGTCCTCTGTGGAGACGGAGGTGGATTGATGGATGACGTTCTCGGGGGCGTCGGGCCCCGGCTGCGTAGCATTCGTCAGGCGCGAGAACTCACGCTGGGCGATGTCGCCGAGGCGACCGGTATCTCGACCTCGACGTTGTCGCGGCTGGAGTCCGGTGGCCGGAAACCCACTCTGGAGTTCTTGCTCGCGTTGTCGACCCTCTACGACCTGCCCTTGGATGACCTTGTCGGTGCTCCTGCTGTGGGAGACCCCCGCGTCCACCCACGGCCAGTGCGTCGCAACGGCATGGTGGTGGTTCCGCTGACACACTTCCCGGGGCCACAACAGGCACTCAAGATGGTCATCCCGTCCACCAGGTCGACACCCGCCCCGTGCCGACATGAAGGCCACGAATGGCTCTACGTCCTGTCCGGAGAACTCCGGCTCATCGTCGGAAACCACGACGTGGTGCTCACCGCCGGACAGGCTGCCGAGTTCGACACCACCACCCCGCACTGGTTCGGCAGCACCGGGACGGCGCCGGTGGAGGTCCTCAGCCTGCTGGGCCTGCAAGGACAGCGGATCCACCTGGCCGGCCCCGCACAGGCCGGGTCACGCGCCGCGACGCACGATAGCCCGGACGATCCGTCCTGACAGCCAGATCCCCGCCCCATAGCTGCCGTGAGCTCGCAGACTGCCGAGACGAGCCTGCCGGGGATTGGGGGCCTTCGATGCTGCCACGCCCATCCCGAAGCAGGGCTGCATGAGCAGCCAAGGCGCGGCCACCGTGCCCAGTCCCCAGGCCACGGCCGGGACGAAACGAGGCCTCTCAAGCCATCCCGGGTCAACGACTGCCAATGCCACCGCAAAGCCAGTTCCGATGGCGTAATGGGCCACCCAGCCCAGCTCCTTCTCATGAGGGACCGGCTCGGCGGCCATGATCGACTCGTGCTTGAACACACCCTCGCGCATGTGTCCGATCCACCGACCCACCATGGCGTAGTCCAACGACCTCGCACCCCGGGTCCGGCGAAGTACCTCCGCAACCCCGTCCATCGTCACCGTGGCCCCGACGCCCACCACAGCCGCTTGGACAACTTCACCCACACCAACACGCATGACCAGTTCCTCTCCTAGGTAGGTACCCATTACTGCGCACACCTCGGAGATGCAGCAACTGCTCTTGCCGTTTCGGCAATCGTCAACCAACCTGTCCGGTCAGTACAGCTAGTTCTGCTCCTTGCAGGCGCGCTCGAACAGCTGCAGCGTGCGGTCCTGCAGGTGCGAGTGGAGGACGATCGCGCTCGTCGTACGCGTGACGGAGGGGATGGCAGAGATCTCATCGAAGACGCGCTGCAGATCGGCGTTCGACTTTGCGACCACGCGCATCGACACGTCAAAGTCACCGGTGATCGTGTAGAGGTCGAGCACCTCGGGGATCGTTGCGATGTCGCGGAGGAAGGCGTCGTGGCCGAGGCGCTGTTCAATGAGCACGCGGCACATGGCGGTGATCGGGTAGCCGAACTCGGCCGGATCCAGCACCGGAATGATGCCGGTGAGGGCACCGGAGGCCTGCAGCTTCGCCAGTCGAGCCTGCACCGTCGGGCGCGCAACGCCGAGCTGCTTCGCCGCCTGCACCATGCTCGTTCCGGGTTCGCGTGAGAACAGTTCGACGATGCCGTAGTCGAGTGCGTCAACCACCATGGTGTGTTCCTCCTGCTGGTCCAAGGCCGCTGAATGAAGACGAGCTGCACCCTCGCGAGACACAGCTTGTCGAACTGTATACCGTATTGCGCTCCAGATGCGCATCATTGCGCGAAATGTACAGTCTCCGACTGCGACTTGCTCAGCCAATCTTCGATCGTTAGTCTCATCTCGTTCCTACGGGGGTGCACGGGTAACGAGGCCCGCTGTAACCATCCAGGACTGTCCCTGATCCATCCGCTTGAGCCGCACGAATCCGTGCGGTTTCGGCACGCCCTGCAACATCAACAACTTGCCGAACGACCACTTGAGGAGTCACACGTGATCCGTCAGCGCGACGCCCTGTCCAAGCTTCCCAACTACCGCCAGGGCGCCTCGCCCGAGACTGACGACGTCGTCAAGCTCTCGTCCAACGAGGTTCCTTTTGAGCCGCTCGCCGCGGTGAAGCAGGCCATCGCCGCCGAAATCGACACCGCCAACATCTACCCGGACATGATGGCGACCGCCCTGCGCGAGCGCCTCGCGCAGAAGCACGACATCGACCCGATGCAGATCGCCGTCGGCGCGGGCTCGGTCGAGGTTGCAAGCCAGCTTATTGCCGCGACCTGCGACGAGGGCGACGAGGTGCTCTTCGCATGGCGTTCCTTTGAGGCCTACCCGGTCATGGCGCTCACCCACGGCGCCGAGCCGGTCATGGTGCCGCTCACCGAGGACGAGCGCCACGACTTCGACGCGATGGCCGCAGCCATCACCGACAAGACGCGCCTCATCATCATCTGCAACCCGAACAACCCGACCGGTGCCACGTGCTCGCACGCCGAGGTTGAGGCCTTCATGCAGAAGGTGCCGAAGGACGTTCTCGTCGTCATCGACGAAGCATACGAGCACTTCAACCGCGACCCTGAGACGGCGCTCGGCCTTGACTTCTTCAAGCGCTATGACAACGTCGCCGTGCTCCACACCTTCTCGAAGGCATACGGCCTTGCGGGTCTTCGCGTCGGCTACGCCATCGCTCCGATCGAGGTGTGCGACAACCTCCGCAAGGTGTGCGTGCCCTTCGCCGTGACCGCACTCGCACAGCGCGCTGCTTGCGCTTCGCTCGACGCTGAGGACGAGCTCTCCGAGCGCATCGAGCAGCTCGTGTCTGAGCGCGAGCGCGTTATCGAGCAGGTTCGTGAGACTGGCTGGAACGTCGTCGACTCGCACGGCAACTTCTTCTGGCTGCGCCTCAATGAAGACACTGAGCGTGTGCTCGGCGTCCTCTTCGAGTACGGAGTCCTGTCGCGTCCCTTCCACGGTGAAGGTCTGCGCATCACGATCGGCGACCCGGCCGCGAACGACCGCGTCGTCCACGCGCTGCGCGCCGCACACGAGCTCATCTCGGCCTAGTCAGGCGTATCGATCGCGTACGCTAGCGGCATGAGTGAAGAGTCCGTCCCCGCATCGCGTGGGCGGACTCTTCGTTTGCGCGCGGGCCTGTTTCAAGCGGTCGGCCCGAACTGGATCGAGTCGCTGCTCTGGGGGACAGCAATTTTTGCGCTCGGCAGCCTTCCAGGCGTCTTCCCCGTGTTGATGGTGACAGGATGGGCGGTGACACTCGTCCAGTCACATACGGGCCATGAGATCACCGTCCCCTTTGGCCACATCTATTCGATGTTGCCGGTCGCCCTGCTCGTTGGCGCGCTCATTATCGGCATCTGCTCTGGCGCCTGCCTCATCATCGCGCGCCTTCGCGGGCTGAAACTCTTCCCAATGTTCCTCGTCGCATGGCCCATGTTCGGGCTGACCGGCTACCTCTTCTTCCTGCTCACGACGCTGTAGCAGGGGCAGGGGGAAGCGGGTTCCTCACGCACGACCCCGGGCACGAAGCACGGGGCCCGGTGCAGTGACCGGACCCCGTGCTGGGCGAATGGTTAGCGCTTGGACTCGTCGAGTTCGTCGTTCTCGTCTTCATCCTCGTCGTCGAAGTCGTCCGAATCGAAGTCGTCGTCCTCGTCGTCTTCTTCGTCGTCGAACTCTTCGAAGTCGTCGTCTTCGCCCGGGAGATCTTCATCGTCATCTGCCGCTGCGTCCTCGTCGATCCACTCGTCGAGGAGGTCTTCAGCGTCATCCTGCGACTCGGCCTCGGCCGGCTCTGCCGTGACCTCGTCGAGGTAGCGGCGAACGATCTGCACGTTGTCGGCATCCTCGATCGCGTCGTTTGCGGAGAACTCGAACTCGGTTGCGAGCTCGACGGCCTCCTGCTCGTCCTTGGCCTCGATGACGAGTCCCGAGGTGACTTCGTAACGGAACAAAACTGCGAAGGTCGGCATGGGAGCTCCTTGTTCAGGACGTGACGCGTCAAGTGACGCACTTGTGAAGCTAGCGCGCGAAGCTGACTGGAACAAGCCCAGGCGCGTGGCGAGGCCGTGAATTCTCGGTCGACATTCTGGGGTATGGGGCTACGCTCGCCTCTATGACGACCGCGACGCAACATGAATCAACACAGGTGACGATTGCCCTCGCCCAATATGCGCCGGGGGTCGATGCGGATGCGAACCGGCAGCGGCTGGTCGAAGCCGTCGAGGAGGGGGCACGTCGCGGCGCCGATCTCGTGCTTGCACCCGAGTACGCATCCTTCTTTGACGGTGCTCCGAGCGAGGAAGCGGTGCGCGCGGCCGAGCCGCTGGACGGGCCGTTCGTGACGGCCATGCGTGAGGCTGCTGCGCAGCACGGCATCGTCGTGGTGGCATCTCTCGTTGAAACGGGGGAGAACCCGAGCAAGTTCCAGAACACGACCGTCGCGATCGGGGCGGACGGCGAGACGCGAGCCGTCTACCGAAAGCTGCACCTTTATGACGCGTTTGGCGCGAGCGAAAGCCAGTTCGTTGAGGCCGGCTCGAGCGACGCCGAGCTGCCGATCTTTGCCGTGAACGGCGTGAGCTTCGGCATCCAAACCTGCTACGACCTTCGCTTTCCGGAGGTAACGCGT
This sequence comes from [Zimmermannella] alba NBRC 15616, assembly GCF_001570905.1. Lineage (GTDB taxonomy): Bacteria > Actinomycetota > Actinomycetes > Actinomycetales > Microbacteriaceae > Pseudoclavibacter > Pseudoclavibacter albus. The sequence continues at coordinate 191,524 of NZ_BCSO01000001.1, forward strand.
CGCCTCGCTGCTGCCGGAGCCGAGGTTATCCTCATGCCCGCACAGTGGGTGCCTGGCCCGCTCAAGGAACACCACTGGAACACGCTCATTGCGGCGCGGGCCATTGAGTCGACCGTCGTCGTTGCCGCGACGGACCACCCGATGCCGCACGGCGTCGGGCTTGCACAGCTCGTGGATGCGAGCGGTGTCGTGCGCGAGAAGCTTGGCAGCGGTGAAGGGATTGGTCTCGTGAGCGTCGAGGCTGCGGACATCGCGCATGTCCGCGCAACGAACCCCTCGCTGTCGGTTCGTCGATTCGACGCAGTTGCTCGCACTGGCGTGGAGGCTCAGGCGTGAGCGAGCTGGAGCGTCAGAACCAGGACGCCCCGCTCAAGCCTCCGACGCCATTCACGGTGCCTGAGGCGGCACCGGAAGCGAGCACCTTCTCAGCGCAGGCCGAGGCACAGGACGGTTCGGCGCACGTCACCGCATCGTCGATGACGACGCCACCGCCCCCACCGGAAGCTCCCACGGCACCTCAGCTGCAGCAGGACGAGTCGATGACGCCTCCTGCTGCATCAGAGCCCCCGGTCCCGGTGGCGTCCCCGACGCAGCCGGAGACGTCCACCGAGTCACTGCCGGATGCTCCGGTAGCCCAGCTCGCGGAGCCGTCGCAGCAGAACGCCACGGTGTTCTCGACGAGCGATTGGGGCGTGCCGCCCATCGCGCAGCCGTCACCAGCACCGACCCCTGCAACATCCGCGCCCAGCTCCGCCTTTGGCGAACCCAACGCCGCGACACCCGGCCCGCGCTTTGGTGCGACGCCGCCTGCTCCAACGATCGACGCGAGGGGACAGGCCGAGTTCCGGCGCGGACGACGCTTCGGGATGGGGACCCTCCTCACGACGGCCCTTGCTGCGGCCGCCGTCGGTGGTCTCGTCTCGGGCCTTGTCGTCGGCGGACTCGGCGGCGCGTTCAGCCCCGCCGAAGCAACGCACAGTCAGATGGATGAGTCCGCCCCCGTCGCCGCCGAAGGCTCCTTCGCCGCAGCGATTGAACGGGCAAGCGCCTCGACGGTGCAGCTCGATGTGCAATCGGGCACCGGCAGTGAACTTGGCTCCGGCGTCATCGTCTCGAGCGACGGTCTCGTGCTCACGAACGCGCACGTCGTGACCGCGGACGGCACCTCGAATGATGCAAAGGTGCGTGCCACCACGCCGGACGGCCGCGTGTACGACGCGGTACCGGTTGGTCTTGACCCACTCGTGGACCTGGCCCTCATCAAACTCGAAGGTGCTCAGGGGCTCACGCCTGCCGAGTTTGCCGACAGCTCGCAGCTGGCCGCAGGTACTCCCGTCGCCGCGATCGGTTCGCCGCTCGGCTTGAGCGACAGTGCCTCGCAAGGCATCCTGAGCAACACCCAGCGGAGTATTGACGTGCGTTCGCCTGCGGCTCCCGAGGGTGATCCTGCCACGGCGCCCTACGCGATGGAACAGCACCGCCCGGAAGGCGAGGGCGTTCGCGTTGCCGTCATCCAAAGCGACGCTTCCGTGAACCCCGGCAACTCTGGCGGGCCCCTCATCGACGGCCAAGGTCGAGTGGTCGGCATCAACGTCGCCATCGCGACTGGGTCCAAGGGACAGGGAGCGGCACCTCACCGCGGTGACACCGGCTCCATTGGCATCTCGTTCGCCGTGCCGTCGAACGTCGCCAATCGCATCGCGAACGAACTGCAGACGACGCATTACCCGAGCCACGGGGTGATCGGTGCATCCCTTCGTGACGAGAAGCCCGGAAACGCCGACTCGACGCACATTGGCGCACGCGTCACCGCCGTCGAGCCCGGCCGTGCCGCGGCGAAGGCAGGGATCCAGGTTGACGATGTCGTGACACAACTCGATGCCGTCCAGATTCGCGAAGCGGGCGACCTCGCCGCGCAGCTGCGAGCGCTCCCCGCGGGCACGAACGTGACGATTCGCATCGTCCGAGGTGGCACAACCGTCGACGTGCCGGTCACACTCGACGAGCTCTAGTCGCACTCCACGTGAAGGGGCCCTCCGGACGATCCGAAGGGCCCCTTGGCGTGTTGATAACGGTGCGGCCTAGCGCTCGATTTCCTTGTGCTTGCGCGTGGGGAGCACCGGCCTGAAGAACATGAAGCTGCTCTGCTTCGTGCCCGGCTCCACCGTGAGATCACGGTGGAAGCCCGAGGGCAGCGGCCCGAAGGCACTGTGCGAGGCCTCGATGACGCGGTTCGCGAGCAGGCGGTTACCGGTACCGCCAACGACGGCGCCGATACCGAAGGGGATAATGCGCCCGAGCGATCCCGCGCCCACACGTGTCATGACCTTCTTCGTGAACGATTTGCGGATCTGCTTCGCAAGCTCGCCCATGAGTGAGGCCGGCATGCTCTTCGCGATGAGCTCGCCCCAGAACGCCTGGCGGCCAGACGAGTCGAGGACCTGTTTACCGGAGAGCTGGCCAGCAAACTGCCGCACGAGCTTCTTCGCCGAGTCGCCCAGCATGAGCGACATCACGAGCGTGCGAGCACGCGTCGGGTTGTTCGTCGCGATGCCGTGTAGCTCGGCGATGGCCTGGCCGTAGAGGGCGGTCACTTCAAGGAATGCGGCCGTTTCGACACCGGTGATCGTTGCCGAGGTGACCGTGCCGACGCCCGGCACCGCCGCAGCAGCACCGACAGCGCCGCCGGAGAGCGTCACAGCATTTCGGTAGTCACGCTCGAGTCGCTTCACGAGCTCGACAGGAGACTCATCCGGGTGCTGACGACGAAGCTGGCGGATGCGAGCAACCACCACGGGACGCTGAATCGCGAGCAGCCGGTCGAGGACGCGCTCAAAGCCTTCAGGCGTGTCAACGCTCTCGATGTCTTCGATGCGCGGGGGCAGCGGTGCCTGCCCAGCCTTCTGCGGCTCCTGCGCATCGTCCGAGGCGTGACGGTGCTGGTCGGTCATGAGTAGCCTCCTGAACAGTGGGGGAGCGAGTAGCGGTGACTCGCCGCGCAGGAAGCGTACGGGCCACATCTGGTGCCCGGCTGGACGTTCGCGTCGGGCGGATTCCGGGTGTTCATGCTCCTGGAGGACAGGAATCCGCTTCATGGGCGAAGATCGATGTCTGCAGTGCTTGATAGCGTTGCAGGGATGAACGAGCTGCCCCGAAACGATGCGTCCAACCGTGTCTCGCCCCCGAAGACCGACGGTGCACATGAGGCACTTGCACGCATGATGGAGCCCGCGGGCGAGCCTCAACGAGCCGCGGAATCGAACAAACCGCGCAACACGCGTCTGGGTGCGGCAACCGCCGCGGGTATGTCGACGATGACGCCGCTCACCCCGCTCACGGGCGCCTCCGACCGCAAGGTCGGCGAGGTCGTCATGTCGCTCAACAACCTCACGAAGCGTTTCGGTCAGGTTGAGGCGGTCACTGAGGTGAACCTCGAACTTCGCCAGGGCTCCATCCTCGGTGTGGTCGGCCCGAACGGGGCCGGGAAGACGACGACGTTGTCCATGGCGACGGGGCTCCTTCGCCCCACGAGCGGCAACGTCGAAGTGCACGGCGTGGATGTCTGGCAGCAGCCTGCCGAGGCACACCGCCACATCGGCGTCCTGCCCGACCGCCTGCGCACCTTTGAACAGCTCACCGCATCGCAGCTCCTCTACTACACGGGCGTCATTCGCGGTCTCGAGCGCGAGGAAGCTGAGCAGCGGGCCGCCTCGCTCCTCACGGTGTTCGGTCTCGAAACCTCCGCCGACCGCATCGTCGCCGACTTCTCGGCCGGTATGGCGAAGAAGATCTCCCTCGCATCCGCGCTCGTGCACGCCCCGCGTGTGCTCGTGCTCGACGAACCCTTCGAAGCGATCGACCCGGTCTCGGCGAGCGAGCTCTCGCACATCCTGCTCGACGTTGTCGAACGCGGCGGCAGCGTCATCCTGTCGAGCCACAGCATGGACCTCGTGCAGCGCATCTGTGACCGCGTTGCGGTCATCGTCGCCGGTGAACTGCTCGCCTCGGGCACCGTCGACGAGGTGCGCGGCGACGTCACACTCGAAGAACGCTTCCGCGACCTCGCGCAGGGAACTCGTCAGGAGGAGGGTCTGGATTGGCTGGACATTTCCTTCCACTAAGGCGAGCGGCCCTCCGCGGCGCACACGACCGCACCTCACCGCAGCGCGCCCGCCGCATCCGTTTCCTCATTGGCACGGCGCTCCTCGCGCTCGTGTGCCTCATGATCGCACTGCTTGATCACCGTCTTGGCGATGCTGCTGCGCCCGCGCTCGCGGGCGTCATCGCGACGCTTGGCGCCGGCTTTGGCGGCATGAACTATCACGATCTTGACCCGACACCGCCGCGAAAGCTCGCCATGCTCGGGGTCGGCGCAGGCAAGAGTGCTCGGGTCTCCTTCTCGCACAGCGTGCTCGGCCTGCCGTTCCTCATGCTCCTGCTCGCGTCGATCGTGTTCGTCGTCAAGGAGGGGCTCACGGCGGAGGATCCGCTCGCGTGGGCGTGGCTCGCCGGCGGTGCCATCATTGGTGCTGGGATGGTCGTCACCGCGGCTCGACTCGGCGGCATCCTCGGCACCGCCCTCGATCGCCTCCACGGGGCAGGGGACTGGTGGCGTGTCCTCGCGATTCTTCTCGGCCTTGGCCTTGCGCCCGCGCTCTTCCTCTCGCTCCTCGCACCCGAACAACAGGGCGGCATGCCCGACCTCGTGAGCCTCGTGCTCGCCTGGTCACCGTTCGGTGCACCGTGGGCTGCCGCCTCGGCCTACGCCTACGGCGGGACGCTGCCTGCCGCTGTTCGCCTCGGTGTCGGTGCGGCCACGCTCGTCATCATGCTCGTGCTCTACGCCTGGTGGGCCCGCCGCCAGCACGCCTTCGCGCTCCACTCGGAGTGGCGAAAGCCTGGCCTTGCCCTCGGCATCTTCGACCGCTTCCGGGCAACTCCCGCCGGAGCCGTCGCGGCACGTTCCCTCGTGTACTGGATGCGTGATCCGCGCTACCAGGTGCTGCTCGCCGGCATCATCGCGCTGCCCATGATCATCCTCATCCCGCTTGCCTTCGTGGGCGTCGACCCGCGCGTGCTCGCCACCATCCCGGTGCCGGTGCTGAGCTTCCTCCTGGCGTGGATGCTTCACAACGACCTCGCCTACGACGGCTCTGCCATCTGGCTGCACGTCACCTCCGGCATGAAGGGCCTGAGCGACCGCCTCGGCCGCGCCACCCCCGCACTCATCGTCGGCGGCTTCGTTATCGTGGCCGGCACGCTCACGACGGCCCTCCTCACGCAGAGCTGGATAGCGGCACTCTCGAACGCCGGTATTGCGGCAGCACTCGTTGGCGGCGCTGCTGGCATCTCGAGCATCACGAGCGCACTCGCGCCGTATGCGGTGGCTCGCCCCGGTGACTCACCGTTCAGCCAGCCGGTGCGCTCTTGGGGTGCCGCAGCGCCCATCGCGCTTGCCGGCGCCGTGCTCTGCCTCATCATCGCAACCCCCTCGATCGCGTGCTCGGTGCTCGGGGTGATGAACAACTCGTGGGTGTTCCACGTCTGCGGATTCGGCATCGGGCTTGTTCTCGGTGCCATCGTCCTCATCGTGGGGCTTCGCGTCGGCGGCCGCGTCTTTGAACGACGCACGAGCGAAATCATGTCGTTCGCTTCCACGCTCTAGCTGACCGTAGAATCCACTCATGAGCTTTGACGGATCCCCTGAAGCGCCCGGCGGCCCCGACGCACCCGGTGGCGGCACGGCGCTCCTTGACCGAGAACTTGAGCAGCTCCTCAACGACGAACAGCTCGACGAGGGCGACCACGACAAGTTCTCGCACTACGTCCGCAAGGAAAAGATCCTCGAATCCGCGGTGACGGGTAAGCCGGTTCGCGCCCTCTGCGGCAAGAAGTGGCTCCCGAACTCCAACCCGGACCGCTTCCCGGTGTGCCCGACGTGCAAGGACATCTACGAGAACATCCTTCGCGACTAGATCATGAGAACGGCTGGGGCGGACTCGACCGATTCGAGCCCGCCCCAGTCGTGTGACGTCGTTACAGCTCGACGCGGGAACCGTCGGCGTAGACGAGCACCGTCTCGAGCGCAGCGTCGCCGTCGCGAAGACGAAGCGCGGTGCGGGGAAGCTCCTTCATTGCGCGCGTGCAGTGCTCGCGTGCCGCCTCCACGCCCTTCTTGCCGAGCCACTTCTCGTTGACCTCACCGTCGGTGACGTAGTCCACCCACAGCTCGCGGTCATCCGCGTCGCCAACGGGTGCACCGTTCAGTCCGATGAGCTCGGCGGTGGCAGTGCCACGTTCAGAACGGCGACGGATAGGCACCTTCACACCACCGATCGAGGCCTTGCCGGGCGCCTTTTTCGCGACTGACACCCACTCTCCAGCCTCGTCCTTCCGGGCAACGAGCTTGTACACGAATCCGCAGGCAACATGGCCAGAACCCGTGACGACACTCGTGCCCACACCATACGAGTCGACCGGAACCGCCTGCAGACCGGCGATCGCGTACTCGTCGAGGTCGTTCGTGACCGTGATCGTGGTGTTTGTCGCGCCGAGCGAATCAAGCTGCTCACGAACCTCGCGCACGAGCACCGGCAGATCGCCCGAGTCCAGGCGGATACCGCCGAGCTCGGGACCTGCCACGCGCACCGCGGTCTCGATTGCTTCGCGCACGTCGTAGGTGTCGACGAGGAGCGTCGTGCCGGTGCCCTGCGCCTGAATCTGGGCACGGAACGCGCCTTCTTCGGTCTCGTGCAGGAGCGTCCACGAGTGCGCAGCCGTGCCCATCGTCGGCACGCCCCAGCTACGGCCAGCCTCCAGGTTGCTCGTCGCACTGAATCCGGCAATGTAGGCGGCACGGGCGGCAGCGACCGCTGAGCGCTCACTCGTGCGGCGCGAACCCATCTCAGCGAGCGGACGGCCGCCAGCAGCCGACACCATGCGAGCGGCTGCTGAAGCGACCGCCGAGTCGTAGTTGAGGACCGAGAGGAACAGCGTCTCGAGAATGACACCTTCGGCGAAGCTCGACCGCACCTCAAGCAGCGGCGAATTCGGGAAATACAGCTCGCCCTCCCGGTAGCCGCGAATCGAACCCGAGAAGCGGTAGTTCGCGAGCCAGTCGAGCGCCGTGCTCGAGACGACCCTGCGCTTCCGGAGGAATTCGAGTTCCTCATCGTGGAAGCGGAAGTGCGTGAGCAGCTCCATTGCGCGGCCGGTACCGGCGACGATGCCGTAGCGGCGGCCATAGGGGAGCTTGCGGCCGAAGAGCTCAAAGATGCACTCGCGATCGGCAGTGACGTCCTGGAGCGAAGCGTCGAGCATCGTGAGCTCGTACTGGTCGGTGAGGAATGCGGTGGATTCTGGGAGCGCAGTCACCCGGCCAGCCTAGGCTCTCGGCCGTTTGCGTGGCTTGAAAGGCACTGACGAGTAGGATCGCCTCAATGAGTACCGCGCCGATTGGAATCTTTGACTCCGGAGTAGGCGGCTTGACCGTCGCCCGGGAGATTCGAGCGCAACTTCCTGGTGAGTCGCTCGTGTACGTCGCCGACACGGCACACCAGCCGTACGGTCCGAAGCCCATCGCAGATGTGCGCCGCTTCTCACTCGAGGTCATGGATGAGCTCGTGGCGGAGGGGGTCAAGATGCTCGTCATCGCCTGCAATTCGGCGAGCGCGAGCGTTCTGCGCGATGCGCGGGAACGGTACGAGGTGCCGGTCGTGGAGGTCATCCATCCCGCCGTCCGGGCAGCTGTGAGTGCCACTTCGAGCGGGCGGATCGGAGTGCTCGGCACGCAGGCGACGATCTCTTCCGGGGCCTACCAGGACGCGTTCATTGCGAATCCGTCCGTCCACGTCATCGCGCAGGCCTGTCCGCGCTTCGTGGAGTTCGTAGAGCGCGGCGACACGACGAGTGCCGAACTCCTGCACGTCACCGAGGAATACCTCGCGCCCCTGCTCGCCGACAAGGTCGACACGATGGTGCTGGGCTGCACGCACTACCCGTTCTTGAAGGGCGTCATCGGCTACGTCGCCGGGCCCGAGGTCACGCTCGTCTCAAGCGACGTGGAGACGGCGAAGGACGTCTATCGGGTGCTCGCTGACCGTCAACTGCTTGCACCCTTCGACAACGTCGCCCGCTACACCTATCGTGCGACCGGTGCGAACACCGACGAGTTCCACCGTCTCGCGAACAAGTTTCTCGGCCCGGATGTGGAGCGCGTCGAGCGTCACCACACGGGCATCATCGAACTCCCAACCCAGCCCACTGAGTGACCCCGAGCGTACGAACCCCTGAGGAAGAAGCGATGAGCGATGTGACCCGCGCGGATGGCCGCGCACTTGACGAACTCCGTCCCGTGACGATTGAACGCGGATGGTCGGAGCACGCGGAGGGCTCGGCCCTCATCTCCTTCGGGAAGACCCGCGTGCTTTGCACCGCATCCTTCACCCCGGGCGTCCCGCGCTGGCTCACAGGTCAGGGCAAGGGTTGGGTGACCGCCGAATACGCGATGCTGCCGCGCGCCACGAATGAGCGCTCAAACCGCGAGTCAGTGAAGGGGAAAGTCGGTGGCCGCACGCACGAAATCTCGCGTCTCATCGGTCGTTCACTTCGTTCAGTTGTCGACATGCGCGCCCTCGGTGAGAACACGATCCAGCTCGACTGCGATGTCCTGCAGGCGGACGGCGGTACCCGCACCGCCTCGATCACCGGCGCCTACGTGGCACTCGTCGAGTCGATCGCGTGGGCGAAGCAGCAGGGCCACATTCCGGCCTCCGCGAAGGTGCTCACCGACTCGCTCGCCGCGATCTCGGTCGGAATTATCGACGGCACGCCCATGCTTGATCTGCCTTACGAAGAGGACTCCCGTGCTGGCACCGACATGAACGTCGTCGCCACCGGCAGCGGCGCCTTCGTCGAAGTGCAGGGCACGGCTGAAGGGAAGCCCTTCGACCGCGCCGAGCTTGACCAGCTCCTCAACCTCGCGCTCGTCGGTACTCGACGCCTTGCTGAACTTCAGCGCGAGAGCCTCGCGGGGGTGGAGGCATGAGCGAGCTCGTGAAGGTTGTCCTCGCTTCTCACAATCCGCACAAGCTCATTGAGCTGCGCCGTGTCCTCGGAGACGCGCTTGACGGGATTGAGCTCGTGAGTTACGACGGGCCCGAACCCGCCGAAACCGGCACGAGCTTCGCCGAGAACGCGCTCCTCAAGGCGCGTGCTGCCGCGCAGCACACAGGGATCCCCGCCATCGCAGATGACTCCGGGATCTGCGTTGACCTGCTGGGGGGAGCGCCCGGCATCTTCTCGGCCCGCTGGTCTGGCCCGTCGAAGGATGCCCGCGAGAACGTGGACCTCTTGCTCTGGCAGCTCTCCGACATCCATGACCCGAAGCACCGCGGTGCCCACTTCACCGCAGCCGCCGCGTACTCGATGCCGGACGGTGCTGAAGAAGCGGTGCTCGGTGAGTGGCGCGGCACGATCCTTCCCGAAGTGCGTGGCGAGAACGGCTTCGGCTACGACCCGATCTTCCAGCCGGAGGGGGAGGAGCGCTCCTCCGCAGAACTCAGCGACGCGGAAAAGGATGCGGTGAGCCACCGTCGCCGCGCCTTCGACCAGCTCATGCCGAAGCTTCGTGCCGCGCTCGGTCTCGGCAGCTAGCGCACACCTCCCAACATTCTTCGAACGACTCGCCGACAGGGACACCACTGCGATAATGACGGCATGAGTGACGCGCAGCAGGTCCAAGTCCAGGCTCACTGGTCGGCGAACCCGTTTGATGTTCCTAGGCCCGTAAACCAGGTCATGGTGCAGGCCGGCGTGAGTGTGAACGGCGGCCAGTCGGATGAGTTTGTGATGACGCTTGGTTTCCTCAACCCGCCAGTTATTGCCCCTGGGACGACGCCGGAGCAGCTCATGCAGCAGCTCGAGGGGCAGACGATCCCGATCATCCCGGTTGGGCAATTTGCGTTGACACGGGGCCGACTCGTCGAGCTCAAGAACCTCATCTCGCAAGTCCTTGAAGAGAGCGGTGGTTCAGATGTCGCCTAGCCCGCGCACGATCAGTGTCGCGATGGTCGCTGCTGCTTCCTCCTCGATGCTTGTCATGCCCGTTGCGAGCACTGTGGGGGTGTCAGTCGTGTCCTCGCCAGTATTCTCGACAGCTCCTGCAGGGGCCGTCACTCTCCCGTCTCAGGACTACTACTGGACGCCTGAGTGGCAGAAGAACGAGCAGATTGCGCGTGCCGAACTCGCGGCTGGCGAGTTCGAAGAGTTCGATAGTGCAGAAGAGCTCATCGCTTGGCTGCACGCCCCGGAAGAGTGAAGTACAGGCTCAAGGCGACGAAACACTTCAAGCGGGTCTACTCGAAGAAGCCGCAGAAGATGAGAGACGCCATAGACCGATGCCTGGCCCTGCTCGCGAGTGACCCTCGATATCCAGGTCTCCAAGCTCACAAGATGCGGGGCCGCGATGGTGTTTGGGAAGCGTACGTCGATAAGGGCAACAGGGTCACATTCGAGTACGACAAGGACGATCCGCAGGTGATCCAGCTACTCAACAACTGCAATCACGACATGTTGTATCGGAACCCAGCACCCTAGCAACTGACGATGCTGCCGCCCCACCTTTCCCCATGCCGGGGAGGGTGGGGGCGGCATTTTTGGTGTCCATTTGCTGCGGATTGCGCGGGTCAGGTGGGCAGTGCAGGCTCGTGTGGCGCGTGGTGGTGCGGATCTCGGGGTGTGATTCGTGCCCACATTTTGCCCACAACTTGGGTCAAAAACGGTCAAAAACAGGCAACAACGAGCAACAATGAGGGAGGCGGCAAAACCCCCACGATCCGCACCAGCATGCGGAAGAAGCCCGAAAACACAAGGGAGTCGAGGAACCCAAAATGGTGCGGGCGGAGGGACTTGAACCCTCACGCCTAGGGCACAGGAACCTAAATCCTGCGTGTCTGCCAATTCCACCACGCCCGCAAATGCCCATGAATTATATGCGAGCGTTCCGGGCGGCTCGTTTCGTTTGGGAGTAAAGTTGCAACCTGCTGCACCGACATCACTGGAGATGAGCGACATGACGACCCCGGAGTCCCTTGCGTCCGATCCGACGACAACTGACGAGGGACTGAAGCGAGCGCTGAAATCGCGCCACATCAACATGATCGCGATCGGTGGTGCGATCGGAACCGGCCTGTTCGTGGCCTCCGGCGCCACCATCTCCCAGGCTGGTCCGGGTGGTGCGCTCCTCGCGTACACCGCGATCGGCATCATGGTCTTCTTGCTCATGCAGAGCCTCGGCGAAATGGCCACCTTCCTTCCGCTCTCGAGCTCTTTCGAGGCGTACGGCACGCGCTTTGTGAGCCCCTCGTTTGGTTTTGCTGCGGGATGGAATTACTGGTTCAACTGGGCCATTACCGTCGCGGTCGAGCTGGTTGCTGCGGCATTGGTCATGTCGTATTGGCTGCCGGATGTGCCCGGATGGATTTGGTCAGCAACATTCCTTGTCATCCTCATTGCCTTGAACGCGATTAGCGTCAAGGGATATGGCGAGGGCGAATTCTGGTTTGCCTCGGTCAAGGTATTCACGGTGATCGTGTTCCTCATCATGGGTGTGCTCATGATCTTCGGCATCCTCGGTGGTAAGTCGCCCGGATTCGCGAACTGGATGATTGGCGAGGCGCCGTTCGTACAGGGATGGCACGGCATCATGTCCGTGTTCATGATCGCCGGATTCTCGTTCCAAGGCACCGAAATGATTGGTGTTGCGGCCGGCGAAGCGGAGCACCCGGAAAAGACGATTCCGAAGGCCATCCGCTCGGTGTTCGTGCGCATCATGCTCTTCTACGTCGGCGCAATCGCCGTCATCGGCTTCCTCCTTCCGTACAGCGACCCGCGCCTGCTTGGTGCCAGCGAAAGCGAAGACATTTCGATCGCCCCGTTCACGCTCATCTTCGAGCAGGCGGGCGTGCTCGGCGCCGCAACGCTCATGAACGCGGTCATCCTCACCGCCATCCTCTCGGCTGGTAACTCGGGCATGTTCGCCTCGACTCGGATGCTGCACGGTCTCGCCATGTCGGGGAAGGCACCGAAGATCTTCACGAAGGTGACGAAGAAGGGCATCCCGCTGCCCGCGCTCATCGCGACGACCGCGGTTGGCGCGCTCTGCTTCCTCACGAGCCTTGTCGGTGAAGGTGAGGCCTACCAGTGGCTTGTGAGCGCGTCCGGTCTTGCCGGCTTCATCACCTGGATGGGGATCGCCTGGTGCCACTACAACTTCCGCCGCGCCTACGTGAAGCAGGGCAATGACCCGAAGGATCTCCCGTACCGCGCGAAGCTCTTCCCGATCGGGCCGGTCGTCGCGCTCATCATGTGCACGGTCGTGGTGATCGGTCAGGGCCTCGACTTCTTCACTGACCCCGCCGCGAACTTCGGCGAGATCATGATGACGTATCTCACGCTCCCACTCTTCTTCCTCCTCTGGGGCGGCCACAAGCTTGTGACGCGCGCCCCGGGCGTGAAGCTCGAGGAAGCCGACCTCACGCGCTAAGGCGGCCTACACCGTCAAAGTACGAAATCGGGCAGGTCCGCATCAGCGGCCCTGCCCGATCGTTCTCTGTGCTCGAAGGCTACGCGATGTTCGTGCCCATGAGCGCACCGATGAGGTAGGTCACGAGCAGGCCCGCGCCACCACCAAACACGACGCGGAGGATGGCCTTGATTCGCGAGGCGCCACCAAGGTGCGCCGAAATCCAACCGGTGATCGTCAGTGCGATGAGGACACCGACCACAACCGCCGGGATACGCCAAGCCGCAGGGGCAAGAAGTACTGCGAGCAGCGGCAGCGCCGCACCAATGGTGAAGGCCAGAGCGGAAGCGCCAGCAGCAACCCACGGGTTCGACTCATCCTCTTCCGACATGCGCAGTTCGGTCTCAAGGTGCGCAGCGAGGGCATCGTGCGCCGTGAGTTCCTTGGCGACCTGCTCGGCAGTGCCGCGCGTGAGGCCCTTCGCTTCGTAAAGCTGTGTGAGCTCCTCGAGCTCCTCCTCAGGCAGGTTCTCAAGCTCCCAGCGCTCCTTGCGGACGAGGGCGCGCTCAGTGTCGCGCTGGCTCGAGACTGACACGTACTCGCCAAGACCCATCGACACCGCACCAGCAATGATCGAGGCGACCGTGGCAATGAGGATGGCGTTGATGTCGCTCGTCGCTGCAGCAACACCAACGACGAGGGCAGCGACCGAGACGATGCCGTCGTTCGCGCCGAGAACGCCAGCACGCAGCCAGTTCAGGCGGCCAGAGAGGTTGCCAGCGTGAAGATCAGGGCCCTTGTGGGGGGATGCCGGGGAGGTGCTCATGCCTCCATCATTCGTCACCAATGTGGTGAGCGATAGGAAGGTGAGGCTGCCCTCTCGAAGGTAAACCAAAGGTTACCAATTGCCCTGTGGATAACGTTCCGCAGATGTTCCATCAATAGGGCATGATCCAGGCCGTGCAACAAGCAGGGGGAATCACAGAGCGGGTGCGCGAGCGCATTGCCGCCGAAGGAATTGACGTGCGTGACGAACGCGAGCGCGCTCGCGCCATCGTCCACGAGGAAGTACGTCGGGCCGCAGAACAGGGGCTTGCGAGCCGGCACGGACACGGCTTCGACGAACAGGCCATGGTACGCGAGGTCCTCGCCCGCGTCACCGGCTTCGGGGCACTCCAGCCGTACCTCGACGATCCCGAGATCGAGGAGATCTGGGTGAACGCGCCGAGCCGCGTGTTCGTCGGGCGCGGAGGAGTTGCCGAGCTCACCCCGACCGTCATTCCGGAACACGAACTGCGCGACCTCATTGAGCGGATGCTGCAGTCGAGCGGCCGACGCATCGATCTCTCCTCACCGTTCGTGGATGCCTCGCTGCCGGACGGCTCGCGCCTGCACGTGGCGATCCCGGACGTTGTACGGAAATACCCAGCGATCAACATCCGAAAGTTCACGCGGCGCCTGCGCGATCTCTCACACCTCGTCGAGCGTGACTCGCTCACCCACGACGCTGCGCAGTTCTTGCGTGCAATGGTCCGTTCGGGCGCGAGCGTCCTTGTCTCCGGCGCCACCCACACCGGCAAGACGACCATGGTCAACGCGCTCCTCGCGTCGGTCTCGCCACACGAGCGCATCATTACAGTGGAAGAAACCTTCGAACTTGACCTTGCCGCGCGCGACGTGGTCGCCATGCAGTGCCGGCAAGCAAGCCTTGAAGGAAGCGGCGAGATCACGCTGCGCCGCCTTGTGAAAGAAGCGCTCCGGATGCGGCCCGACCGACTCGTCATCGGTGAAGTGCGTGAAGCAGAAGCTCTCGACCTGCTCATCGCCATGAACTCGGGACTGCCGTCCATGTGCACGATCCACGCGAACTCTGCCAGGGATGCGCTCCAAAAGCTCGCGACGCTGCCGCTTCTTGCCGGCCGCAACATCGACGCTGACTTCATCGTGCCGACCATCGCGCAAAGCCTCGACCTCGTCGTCCACCTGGAACGCGCGAAGGACGGTCACCGCCAAGTGCACTCGATCCTTTCGCCCTCCGGCGCGGTGCATGCGCGCACGATCGAAGCCGCCACGATCTTCGAACGACGCGGAGCTGCGCTCGTCGCGACCGGCTCCTACCCGCCGAAGCCGCGCTTCGAGCCGCTTCGCGCAGAACTTCGGACCGCACTCGATGGGCGCATCGCATGAGCGCCATCCTCGCTGCACTCTTCGGCCTCGGCGTCTGGCTCATCGTCACGCCAGCGCCCGCACGTGCAACTGCGGAAACCACCTCGAGCCTCGCTCGCCTGCAGCACAGCATCCGCGGAACACTCACCCGTGCAGGCCTTGAACGGATGCCGATCGGCATTGTCGCGGTGAGCGCACTCGTCTTCGGGCTCATGATCGGCGGGCTCACCCTCGGGCTCACGGGCGTCGTCATCCTGGCCCTGCTCGCCACCGTGGCCGGGACGGCAGCTCCGATCCTTCTCATCGCCTGGAAAGCGGGGCAACGTCGCCGGGCCGCACGCCTCGTGTGGCCGGATGCCGTCGACCACCTCGTCTCCGGTGTTCGGGCAGGCCTTGCCCTCCCCGAAGCGATCTCCGCGCTCGGCACGAGCGGCCCAGAACTCTTGCGAAGCGATTTCGAACACTTCGCCCGCGAATACCAGCGCACCGGCAACCTCAGCGCAAGCCTCGACACCCTCAAAGACCGCCTCGCAGACCCGACAGCCGACCGAATGATCGAAACGCTGCGCCTCGCACGCGAAGTCGGCGGCACCGAACTCCCGAGCATCCTCCGCTCGCTCGCCGTCTACCTCCGCGAAGAACAGGCCATCCGACACGAGGTCGAAGCACGCCAATCGTGGGTCATGAACGCGGCCCGACTCGGCGTGGCAGCACCGTGGATTGTCCTCGCACTCCTCGCAACACGACCGGAAGCTGCCGAAGCGTACAACGCGCCCGGTGGTGTCTTCCTCATCATCGCCGGGTTGGCCGTCACCGTGCTTGCGTACCTCATCATGCGTCGCATTGGACGCCTCCGCGACGATCGGAGGTGGTTCGCGTGAACCCGTCACAGATCGGCTGGGGGCTTGCCCTCGGCCTCACGCTCGGACTCGGGCTCTGGTCGCTCGCGCTCGCGGTACCGGCACTCGGTCGCCCGCGCCTCCTCGACCGCGTCGCGCCCTTCGTGAGTGATGTGTCCACTCCGGCACGGCTCCACCACGAGCGAACACTGCAGGATCCGCTTCCCGTTATCGGAGCGGTGGTTGGCCCGCTCCTGCATGCAGGACGAGCTCTCCTCACAGCCGTTCTCGGCGGTGAACAGCAGCTGCGTCTTCGCATTCGCCAGGCCGGGCTTGCCCTCACCGTTGAGCAATTGCGCGCGCAACAGGTCATGTGGGGCCTCGCGGCTGGTGCCGCTGGCGTGCTCGTGAGCCTCACGATCGGTGCTGTGCGCAGCGAGGTGAATGCGGGGCAGTTCGCGCTGCCCGTTCTGGCCGCGGTGACGGGTGTCCTTATGCGTGAGACCGTGTTGAAACAGCAGGCGATGTCGCGCATGCGCCGCATTTCGAGCGAATTTCCGACCGTGCTCGAGTTTCTGAGTTTGTCCCTT
Source organism: [Zimmermannella] alba NBRC 15616 (assembly GCF_001570905.1). Taxonomy (GTDB): domain Bacteria; phylum Actinomycetota; class Actinomycetes; order Actinomycetales; family Microbacteriaceae; genus Pseudoclavibacter; species Pseudoclavibacter albus. Next base: position 207,642 of record NZ_BCSO01000001.1, read on the forward strand.
TCCGCGGGAGAAAGCATCCACGACAGCATTCGCCGCGTCGCCCGGGTGACGAGCGGAGAACTCGCCAGCGAATTCGGGACGGTCGTGTCCCGCACCTCCGCTGGTGTGCCGCTCTCGACCGCTCTTGGCGAACTTGGCCGTGAACTCGGCCATGTGCCGCTCGAACGCTGCCTCGATCACCTCATCGCGGCGCTTGAGCGGGGTGCTCCGCTCAGCGAAATTCTGCGGGCGCAGGCCCGCGACGCGCGCGATGTGTCGAAACGTGAACTGCTTGAATCCGCTGGCCGCAAGGAACTGCTCATGATGGTGCCCCTCGTCTTCTTGATCTTGCCGACGACGGTGTGTTTCGCCATCTGGCCAGGCATTTTCGTCCTCAACACAGCCTTCTAATCCATTCCTAATCCCGCCCACATTTGCCCGAACTACGACACAGGAGAACACAATGACCTTCGTCATGAACTACCTCATGAACCTCGTCTCAGCCCTCAGCGATCGCGCACGTTCCGAGCGCGGTGACGTACCTGGCTGGGTGCTCATCACAATCATGAGCGCAGGACTCGTCATCCTGCTTTGGACCGTCGCCGGCGAACTCCTCGTGCAGGTGTTCCAGGATGCGATCAACCGAGTCAGCGGCAACTAGGATGCTCGCGCGCTGGCGCTCCGAGCGCGGCTCCGCCCCGGCCGAGTGGGCGCTCGTCGCATCCCTGCTCACGCTCGTGTTTCTCACCGTGCTGCAACTCGGCTTCGCGATGTACGTGCGCACGGTCGCAACAGACGCCGCAGCCGAAGGAGCGCGGTACGCCGGTCTTGTCGGGGCCGATCTTGCCGCAGGTGAAGCGCGGGCACGGGATGTCCTCGAACAAAGCCTCGCACCCGAATACGCCGAGCAGGTCTCGGCCCACTACACCGACTATCTCGGTGTACCCGCGGTTGAGGTGGTCGTCGTGGCGCCGCTGCCGCTCGTTGGCTTGCTTGGCCTGCCCGATGCGATGGAGGTGAAGGGACATGCACCGCGTGAAGAACTGCTGGCGCGGGCTCAGGGATGACCGCGGCTCCGCGAGCCTCGAGTTCTTGACACTCGGGGTACTCCTCATGGTGCCACTCGCGTACCTCGCGCTGAGTCTTGCGAGCATTCACCAGGCGGCACTTTGCGCAGAAGGTGGAGCCCGTCACGCCGCGCGCATCCTCGCCGAGCCTGCGCGCGCCGACGACCCTTCGCTGCACGCGGCAGAGTCGGCCATCCTCTTCGCGCTCGCCGACCACGGGTACACGGCTGAGCACGCCGACACGGTTATCTCGTGTGACGTGACGACGAATGGTTGTGCGGGGGAGGATTCCATCACGGTGAGCGTCACCGTGCGGGCGCCACTCCCGCTCATCCCCGCGTCCTTTGACCCAGAGGCACGCGCGAGTATCCCTGTGACGGCGAGCGCGACCTTCCCGATGAGTGGGGTGATGTCGTGAGCGACGCACGTGAACTCAAAGGAGGCGGAGGAACTCGGCGTCGAGCCCGGCGAGATGATGAGGGCTCGATCCTCGTGCTGCTCCTCGGCTACACGGTCATCGGACTCATGCTCATCGCCGTGCTTGCGGCCGCCTCGAGCCTCTACCTCGCCGAGCGACGCCTCGTCGCACTCGCTGATGCGGCCGCGCTCACCGCTGCAGAGCACTACGACCTGAGCTCAGCCCAGCTTCGAGACGGCCGCGTCGAGGTCCAACTCGACGACGCGAACGTGGGTGAGAGCGTCAGACACTACATCGGGCAGATCGACAGCACGCACTTCCTTTCGCTCGAGGTCGTGCGGGCAGAGAGCCCCGATGGCAAGAGCGTCGAGGTGGAGCTTCGAGCCATGTGGTCGCCGCCGATTGTGAGCGAGCTGCTGCCCGAACTTGTCGAACTTCGCGCAACCTCATCTGCACGCGCCGCGCTCGCCTAGGCAGTCACGCGTGCCGAGTCGCCATGCACACGCAGCGAGAAGTTGACGATGTTGCTCCAGCTCTGTTCATTGATCGCGTAGACCACATCAATCTCGCTCATCGAGAGGTGGATGGTGGAGTAGCTCACGATGTCGCGGCCATCGGCCTACTCGATCGTGTACGCCTGCTGGGTCTCGAGCCAGCTCATGAGGGTCGCGCGAGCTCGTGATCGATCTCGAGATCGCGCGCCGCGAAGGTGTTCGAACTCACGAGAGCATCCGTGGGGTCGTGAAGCCCGCGAGCGCCGTCATGACGGGGTTGACGGTGTCACGGAGCGCCTCGGTGAGTGCCTCAATGTGTGCGTCGTCGGGTGTGTCCGTCCACCCGTCCATGAAGGTCTTCTTGAACTCGAGCGTGAGCACGCACGAGACGCCGGGGTAACGCTCGTGCGCCCAGCGGGCGAGATTCGCACCCTTGAACTTCACGTTTTCGCGGACATCGAGCGGGCGGCCGTCAATCGTGGCTTTCGACATCGAATCGATGAAGGCTTCGACGACATGACCGAAGTACTCGCGGTCGAGCGAGCCTGTCCCGACATTGACGTCAGGATTCTCTGCCCGAGCCTCGGGCACGGCGTCGGCGCCGTCACCGTCGCGGCGGTGGTTATAGGAGTGGCAGTCAAATTGGACGAAGGGGCCGTGCTTCGCGATCGGGTCGAGCAGCACGCCGAGCTGTTCGTAGAACTCGTCGTGCACCGCGCGGCTGCGCTCTGCGACGCCCTCGTCGAGCGGCGAGCGGTGCCACACCTCGAGGCCCCAGCACTCATCCGCCGAGCGGTAGACGTGACCGTCGCGGTCACGATTGAGGTCCACCTCAACGCGGGAGCGTCGAACCTCAATGCGGTCGGGGGACGTGGTGCGCAATGCGGTCAGTGAAGGGGTCCTCTTCACGGAAGCGAACCTCTTCGTCGAGCTTCATCGCGTCAGCGACTGCAGTGCGCAGTTCATGGCCCGCGTGGATGGCGGTCGCGACAACCGGTCCGGACCAGTCACCGATGACCACGTGGGCGGGGGATTGGGCCATGTCCTGCGAGTGCGTCATGATCTCAGCGTGACCGGCGTGGATGCAGGAGCGCGGCAATTCCTGGCATTCACGTTGGCGTTGACTGGTGGTCATGAGTTCGGAATATCGTCGGATCAGGGGTTTTGTATCTGAATGGCTGTGCGCTTTGCCAACCTCGCGTCACGAGACCCCAGGATGCCTCCAGCTCACCGTGCCGGACGGCGTCTTGGGCGTGGAGGGCGCCAGGTACGCTGGAGGAATCATGATGCCTCTTGACCTCTCCGCCGAAATCCAGGCGCTTCGAGCCACCTTTGCCGACATTCGCACGGTGCTCGACCCGGACAAGCTCACGGCATCCATCGCCGAACTCGAGCGTGAAGCGAGCGAACCGAACCTCTGGGATGACCCCGAGAACGCCCAGGCCGTCACTTCAAAGCTCAGCCATGCGCAAGCCGATCTCAAGCGCCTGAACTCCGTCGACCAGCGTCTCGACGATCTCGAAGTGCTCATCGACATGGCGAACGAAATGGAGGACGAGCAGACCGCGAACGAAGCTCGCGCCGAGCTCGACGCCATCACGAAGGTCATTGGCGACCTCGAAGTGCAGACGCTCCTCGACGGCGAATTCGACCCACGCCCGGCGGTCGTTACGATCCGCGCTGGCGCTGGCGGCGACGACGCCACCGACTTCGCCGAGATGCTCTTCCGCATGTACGTGCGCTGGGCTGAGCAGCACGACTATAAGGTGTCCGTGCTCGACACGAGCTACGCCGACCACGGTGTGAAGTCCGCCTCCTTCGAAGTGGATGCACCGTACGCCTTCGGCACGCTCTCGGTCGAAGCTGGCACGCACCGTCTCGTGCGCATGAGTCCCTTCAACTCGGCGGGATCCCGCGAAACGAGTTTCGCCGCGGTCGAAGTCGTGCCGCTCATCGAGCAGACCGAGTCGATCGAAGTGCCGGAATCCGACATCCGTGTGGATGTGTTCCGTTCCTCGGGCCCCGGCGGCCAGTCGGTGAACACGACCGACTCGGCCGTGCGCATTACGCACCTTCCGACCGGCATCGTCGTGAGCTGCCAGAATGAGAAGTCACAGATCCAGAACCGTGCCGCGGCCCTCCGCGTGCTGCAGTCGCGCCTTCTTCTCATCCGTCGCGAAGAAGAGAACGCGAAGAAGAAGGAGCTCGCCGGCAACATCACCGCCAGCTGGGGCGACCAGATGCGTTCATACGTGCTTGCGCCCTACAAGATGGTGAAGGACCTGCGCTCGAACTTCGAGACCGGTAACCCAGATCGCGTCTTCGATGGTGATCTTGACGGATTCATTGCCGCGGGCATCCGCTGGCGCAAGCAGCAGCAGGCAGAAGACGCCGAATAGTCGCACGGATCCGCTGCTGCGCCGTCCCGATCGAGCCTTCGTGAACGTACGGTGAGCGAATCCCACTCACGGCGCGCCGCGACGGAATGCCGGGCCTTGGCCCCGTAGCCTGAACGCGCCATGATTCGATTTGACCACGTCTCCAAGGTGTTCCCGGGCAAGCCCGAACCCGCTCTCGGCGACATCACGTTCGAGATCCTTCGCGGAGAGTTCGTATTCCTTGTCGGCCCTTCGGGGTCCGGCAAGTCGAGCGTGCTGCGACTGATTCTTCGAGAAGATGCGCCGACGTCCGGCCAGATCCACGTCCTCGGACAGGACCTCGCCGCGATTTCTTCCCGCAAGATTCCCTATTATCGCCGCAACGTCGGCATGGTGTTCCAGGACTTCCGCCTGCTGCCGAACAAGACGGTCTTCGAGAACGTCGCCTACGCGCTGCAGGTGATCGGCAAGTCAAAGGGCTTCATCAACGAAGCCGTTCCGGACGTGCTCGAGACAGTTGGTCTCGACGGCTTCGAGCGCCGCTTCCCGCACGAACTCTCAGGTGGTGAACAGCAGCGCGTCGCAATCGCCCGCGCGGTCGTGAACAAGCCGCCGATCCTGCTCGCCGACGAGCCGACCGGCAATCTCGACCCGGAAACCTCGGCCGACATCATGAAGCTCCTCACACGCATCAACGCGAACGGCACGACCGTCATCATGGCGACGCACGACGTGGGCATCGTGAATGAGGCAAAGCGTCGCGTCATCGCACTCGAGCAGGGTGACATCATCCGCGACGAAACCGGCGGCGTGTACCAGCCCGAGGTCATTAGCCTTGGCGAGCACGACGACCAGGTGGATGAGTCGCTCAACGTCGAGGAAGAGGTCGACGAGCGCACGCGCAAGTCGATCGCCGAGTCGATGGCCGAACGTGTTGCCGCCGACGATGTCTTCGCTGACGACGCCTTCCTGGATGACGGCGAGTTCGGCGCGGAGGCACCCACCGACGACCACTTCACCTCGCGAGACGGAGGCCGATAGGCATGATGGGTTTCGTCTTTTCTGAGATGTGGCAGGGGCTTCGCCGCAACGCCAGCATGGTGATTTCGGTCATCCTCGTCACCTTCCTCTCGCTCACGTTCGTGGGCGGTGCGATCCTGCTGCAGCTGCAGATCCAGTCGATGAAGACGTACTGGTACGACCGTGCGCAGGTTGCGGTCGACATGTGCACCGACACGTCCGCCTCCGCAAACTGCGCCGGTGGCAAGGCCACGCCCGAGCAGATTCAGGCCATTGAAGCCGAGCTCAAGGGTAGCGTCCTCTCCCCGTACATCAACCAGTACTACTTCGAGAACCAGGACCAGGCGTACGAGAACTTCCAGAAGCAATTCGCGGGCGACCCGATCACGAAGTTCGTGAAGCCGGAATACCTCAACGAGGCGTTCTGGGTGAACATGAAGGACCCGGCCCAGTCGGACATCCTCATCGAACAGCTTTCGACCATGCCCGGCGTGGAGTCGGTCACCGACCAGCGGCAGTTCCTCGACGGCATCTTCGAGGCGCTCAACGTGGCGAGCCTCACCTCGATCGGTGTGGCAGCGGTCATGCTCATCGCGGCAGCGCTGCTCATCGCGACGACGATTCGCCTCTCGGCATTCTCGCGCCGCCGTGAGCTCGGCATCATGCGCCTTGTCGGTGCCTCGAACCGCCTCATCCAGGCCCCCTTCATTCTGGAGGGCGTGGTGTCGGCGCTCATTGGCTCGATCCTCGCCGCAGGTGCGATCTTCGGCGTCGTGCATTTCTTCGTGCGCGGCTACCTGGCCCCGAAGATGCCGTTCACCGCGCTCGTCAGCTACGGGGATGCGGCGATCGTCGCGCCGATCCTTGTCGTCGTCGGCGTCGTGCTCGCTGCGGTGGCAGGAAGCGTCGCGATCAGCCGCTACCTGCGCGTCTAGCTCAAACATGCGCTGAAGGCGGATCCGCTAAACTAGCGGGTCCGCCTTCGTCGTCTGGCTTGCTGCCCAGCGTTGGCGGAGCCGCTGCACGAAACGAGGAGGGCGATCATGCCAAAGGAACAGGGCAAGAAGGTCGTCGCCACGAACCGCAAGGCACGGCACGACTATCTCATCGAGGACACCGTCGAAGCGGGACTTGTGCTCTCAGGCACCGAGGTGAAGGCCCTTCGCATGGGTCGCGCATCGCTCGTGGATGGCTACGCGCACATCGACCGTGGCGAAGCCTGGCTTGAAGGCGTCCACATTCCCGAATACTTCCAGGGCACCTGGAACAACCACGCACCGCGCCGCACCCGAAAGCTCCTCCTGCACAAGCGTCAGATCGAGAAGCTGCACCTCAAGACGAAGCAGGGTGGCTACACGCTCATCCCGTTGAGCCTGTACTTCTCGGATGGCCGCGCGAAGGTCGAACTCGCGACCGCGAAGGGTAAGAAGGAATACGACAAGCGTCACGCGCTGCGTGAGCGTCAGGACAAGCGCGAGGCGGAGCGGGCGATGTCGCTGCGTCGTCGGCTCGGCGAATAGTGATTACCGCTCAGCTCAACCACGAGCTGAGCTCCTGCAGAACGACGAGTGGCCCGGAGGATTGCTCCTCCGGGCCACTCGTATCTCGGGTTACGTCGCGGCTGCCTGGCGGACGGCGTTGACGTATCCCGTGAGGGCGTCCTGGTGACCGCTCAGGATGCGCTTGAGGCTGCGGGACTGCCATCCGGTCTTGTCCTGGTCGGTTGCGTCAGGGTCGATGCCCTTCCAGGCCTCCGCGACCTTCGCGTCACCGGCCTTCACGTGCTCGCTCGCGGCTTGCACGTTCGACTCGAAGTCGGGGTAGAGCGGCGAGCCTGCTTCGACGGTCGGCTCGTTGTTCCGGAGCGAGTCGGTGGCGGCCTTGTAGCTCGTGGCGGCTGCGGACCATTCGCTCGCGTACGCGTCGCAGACCGTCTGCATGGAACTCAAGAAGCACTGCTTCTTCGCGAGGTCGGAGAAAGTTGAGTAGAAGGTCGTCGTGGAGGCATCGAAGGCATCCGCGAACTTCGTCCGGTTGTCCTGGTCCGTGAGATCCGGGCATCCCTCAGCCGAGTTGCACGTCCACTTCTTGCCGCCCTCGAGGGTGACCTTGTCGCCTTCTTGGAGTGTGAGGGTGGGCTTCAGGCTCGTCTCGAGGCTCGAGAGGTACTGGTTGTAGACGGTGTTGTACTGGGGGAGCGTGAGGCAGAACTCACTGAGGACGGTGAGCTCCTCATTGCCCTTGGTGACAAGCTCCTGCTCGGCGGCCGCCTTCGCCTCATTGGCGGATGCCGTGGCTTGAGCCTGACGGTACTTCTCGGAGGCATCCGCACCCGGTTCGCTCACGAGCGTCGGCATGGGGGCCGCCTGGAGCTCAGCCATCGCCTGCGCCGCGGATTCGACAGCCTTGCACTGCTCGTCGAAGGACTTCATCGAAGCCATCGACTGGGTGAAAAAGTCGCGCTTCTCTTCGAGCGTGTCGGCGAGCGAAATCGCCTCGATGCTCGCGAGACGCTCTTCCGTCCACGTCTGGTCGTGCGTGGCGAGGGCAGTCGTGTACTCGTCCGCGAGGCGGTCGCCGTGCTTCGCCTTGTTGAGGTTCATGACGAGCGGGATCGCGATCGCGAGGATGAGCGCGAGAGCGAGTGCTGCCGCGATGCCGATGTAAAGCGGCTTCCGATACCAGGGGTGTGGCTGGCGCGGGCGCTTGTACGCTGCCTCGTCGGGAACGGCTGGTGTCGCGCTGGCTGCGCTGAGCGGCGTGCTGTTTGCTTCGTTCTCTGCGACCGGTGCTTGGGGGAAAAGTTCCGTGAGTTCGTCGTGAAGGGAATCCGCCGCCGCGTCGGCGTCGAGAGGGTGAGCGAATTCGGCGGTGGGGCTGAGCTGTGTTGCCTCGACGAAAGTCGGTGCCTCCGGAGCGTTCGTGAGCTCAGTCGTGGATGCTGCATCCTCGGCTCGCGTTGCCTGCTGACCGAACACCGTCGGCTCACGGTCGTGCGCAGACGCGCCATCCTGGGGCTTCTGCCAGCGGATGGTGTCGTCGCTTGGCGACGAGTCGGTGGGTGTCGGGTCGAACGGCTCGCCGTTGTTCGGGGTCGAGCCATTGCCGTTGGAGCCAATCATGCCCAACAGGGTACGCGGCCAGACCTGGAATCGCCTTACTTTGATCCAGCCACGTCGAGGTAGCCGGCCCGGCCTTCGCTGAGGTGGTGCTCGAAGCTCTTGAGGAGCCGCGTCACCATCGAGGTTTCCCACTCGGGCTTGTCATCCGCGAGCACTGCCGCATCGACCTTGCCTGCCTCGAGGTAGGCGAGGTGTTCAGCGTCGGCGTAGTTCTTCGTCTGGGTGGCTCGAGCCGCATCGAGATCGGGGAGCGGGGGCGTGGGGCCAGCCTCGTTCGGTTTCGGTGAACCGAGAGCGGAGGCAACATCCCCGTTGTCTTCCTTGTGGGTTGTCCATGCAGAGGACATGAGCACGCAGTACGGCGTGAGTGCGTCGAGCCAGCACTGCTCCGCGTAGTGGGTCGAGAGAGCAGTGTCGTGCTCTTCGGCGATGTCAGCCCACAGCTCGGAATACTGCTTGGCTTTGTCCTTGTTGGGGAGGTCAGGGCAGCCCTGTGCGTCCGGGCAGGCAACCGTAGCCTTGTCGAACTTCATCGCCGCACCCTGCTTGAAGGTGCGCAGCGGTGCGAGTTCGGTTTCGTCGCGAATGCCGCTCGCGTTTTCGATCGCGACGCCGAGCCGGAAGTTTGTGCAGAACTGCTGCAGCTGCGGCATCGTGACCGCGATGCCGTCGAGGAGCGCCGTGGCACTCGCGCGTTCACGCTCGAAGCTCGCGTCCTGGGCGAGGACATCCTGATACGCGGAGGAGAACTCGCCGCCTGCGATTTGCGCGACGCTCGGGGGAGGAGCCTGGGTCATCGCCGTGGCCGCGCGCGAGGCTTCCTCGAGGAGGCTGCACTGCGAGTCGAGATTCTTTTGCGCGTCCGCAGGCTGCTGGAGCGGATTGTCAACGCTCGAGATCGCGGTGCTCGGCTTTGCGGCAATGAGTGAGCGGAGGTTGTCTTCCGACCAAGCCACTTCGTAGGCCTGCATGGCGCGCTGGTACTGTTCGGCGGCAGCGTTCGCTTCGTTCGTGGCCTGCACCTGGAGGTAGGCGGGCCAGCCAATACCGACCGCGAGGGCCACGACGAGCACGATGGATGCTGGCACCATGATCGCGAACTTCTTGTACCAGGGCTTCGGCGGCTTCGGCGGGGCAGCGTCGATGGCGCCCTCGATCGCGGTTGGCACGTAGTCCGGGTTCGAGATGGAAACACCGCGCACCTTCGAGGTGCGGTCGGCAAAGCCAGCGACGCCCTTGGATTCGCGGTCGGCGGCGCGACGAGCCTCTTCTTCGGCACGACGGCGCTTCGCCTCCTGCTCGGCCTCGTACGCTTTGATGGCCTTCTTGCCCTTGAGCTTCTTGCCCTCTTCGTACGGGCCCTTCTTCTGCTGCTCGCGGTCGAAGGCGATGCGTTCAAATCCGCTGGGTGCCATCGGCTGGGCGGACTGCTGTTGGGTGCCCGTGCTGCCGATCGACTTCACGTACGAGGAAGCGCGGCTCTTCCGGCCCCACGGGGCCTGCACCTGCTGCGGTGCACCAAAACCCGTGCCCTCGGATGCAGATGCCGTGCCCGTGGCCTGGGACGTTCCCGAGGCGTTTCCAGCCTGGGCGAACGGGTCAATCTCCGGCAACTGCCGGTTGGGATCGAATCGGTCGGCGCGAGGTGACACAGTGACGCTTTCCTAGGGACGGTTGGCAAGGGTCCCACCGTCGCATTCGCAAACAACATTCAGGTGAACATCGGCACGCATGGTTCGGATGACGTAGTATTACCTGATGCCCGGTCGTGCTGGGCAGCGACAACTCAACAGTGGCTGTGATGCCGCACACGTCGGATGGCAACATCCGAGTCCAAGGGGATGATCGGTTTCGACATTGCTTGCGACTCTGCGTGAAGCGGGTCGAGGACGCGGGGTTATCTCGTAAACGCCCCTCGCAAACTATAGGTGCCAATGCTAAGCGCACCGACTTCGCCCTCGCTGCTTAAGCGAGCCCGATAGTCCGTCAGACCGGGAGTGCTTCCGACCCGGACCCTGGCGTCATCTAGGGAGCTTGCTCCGTCACTGCGTCTCAGGGTGACGGGGGACTCTTTCTGAGGCTGGGCCTGTCAACCAACGTGTCTGCCCGAATGGTTGGGGCCGAGGAGAACGCTTCGGCAGACTGCACCCGGAGAAGCCGCAGGCTCACAGCAGTGGACGGGGGTTCAATTCCCCCCATCTCCACCAGCCACAAGGCCCCGAATCCCCAGTAAAACACTGGGAAGTCGGGGCCTTACGCTTTGGCCTCAACGCGGTTTTGACCACATTTTGGCCACACTTTTTCGTGAAGCGCCACGCGACGAGAGGTGGTCTTGAGTGTCCTGGGCATGAGTAGTCGCTGCTGGGAAGGTGCATGTGTAAGACGCTGGGCGTACCGTGTCTTACGGAGGTGGTAGTCATGGCATCCGTGACGGTTCGAGTTGATGAGTCAACGAAGGAACGTGCCGCGCAGATCGCGGAAGATCTCGGCTTTGACCTGTCGTCGGTAACGCGAGCTTTCTACCGTCAAATCGTGCGTGAGAACCGGATTCCCCTGAACCTCAGGTATCGGGAGCCAAACCGCGAGTCGATCGAGGCACTCCACGAAGCGGAGCACATTGCTGAGCGGGGCACTTCCCGCTTCGCCAACGCCGATGAGATGTTCGAGGTGCTCGACATCTGAATTCCGACATGCTGCAACCCGAGTTCACCTCCAAATTCGAGCGTGACATCAAACGGCTCAAGAAGAAACATGTCGACGCCGCACCTCTGAAAGAGGTCATTGGCTTGGTCGTCGCCAACGACGGACGGTCCATGCAGGTACTCCGGCAGCGTCATCGCATGCACGAGCTCAAGGGTGCATGGCGCAACGCGCGGGAATGCCATGTCGCAACCGCGGGGGACTGGCTGTACGTGTGGCAGGTTGTCGAGGATCTCGCCATCTTTCTGCGTACGGGCTCACACGACGACATCTTTGGCTGATCGGTGGAGGCCCGCAGGCCTCCATGTCCCGGAGGGCGACCTCAGTGTGGCACGCCAGCCCCTACGCCGGATCTGTTTCTGAAACAGTGTTGCTGCGGTTCGGACGGCCACGATCGCTACCGCTCCAGCGGCCTGAACCGGGGCGCCCTGCGTGCCAGGCATCGATCGTCTCGGGCAGCCAGCCCCGCATCGGCCCGATCATGGCATCCGGTTCGGGCAGTGTGTACTTGGAAACCGTTGCACGAGTGACACCGATGCGGGCTGCGACTTCGGTGGTGTTGAGGTATCGGATCATCGTTGTTTTGACCTCCAGGGTGGTTCGGTTACCGCAGAATCATGACTGTGGGAACGCTGGGTAGCGGGTCGAGCCCGTGATCTCGTTCACTGCCAGGCCGGTGGCGTGACACCTGCGTGTGCTGGAATGACGCCATGGCTGATGAACTGTTTGAACACGAGACCGAGCAGACGATGACGCGTGAGCAGGCCGCTCAGCGGCTTCGGGAGATCGCCGACCAGCTGTCGCGTCACAACGAGGTGCGCGTCGACGTCGAAGGCCGTCCAGTGGTCGCGCAGGTCCCTGACCGCGTGGAGCTCGAAGTTGAACTCGAGCTGGGCGATGAGTCCGAGTTGGAGATGAGCATCAGCTGGTGAGGCTCTGGCATTAGACGGGATGCGCTTTGTTGCTGAGCGGTGAATCTGCACGAAGACATTCACTCTCGCGCAGAGGTGCGCGCCCCTGAGGCACCCGGAATAATCCTTCGAAATCGCCTTGGCGAGCGCCATCAATTCGGTTGTCTCGACGAAGGTTTGTCTAGATGTGGTGCAGGGCGGCGGATAGCATTTTCCCTGACGTTGGACGAAGCTGTCGCGCGAAGAGAAGGGCGGCACAAGCAGCGGCTTGGTTTCAGATCATTCAGAAGAAGACTAGGTGCGAGGTGACGGTTCAATTCACGGCGCAGCAGGCGCCCGTCCCGCTAACTACAGTGCGGGGAGTGGCGGCTTTTGACCCGACGACGTTGCTCGCAGCAGCTTGTGAACTTGACCGGCTCGGATTTGAAATCGTCGCCAACGAGGACCTCGACCAGCCAGTAGGAGGCCTGTTTCAACGCCTCGCCGTCATCACGTGCACACCAGCTGGCGAGGTCCCGATCAACGTGAGAGTCACTATCGACACGGGGAAACTGAACTGGTCGCGGCATCTTCATCCCGCCGAGACCTCATTCACCGGATATGACGGTCAATTCAAGAAAGGCGTTGATCTTGGATTGTTACCTGTTCTCGAAGCGGGGGATGTGCGGGTCACGCGTGCATCTCTGGAAGTCAGCGATTGTGGAGGCGAACACGTCTTGGCGTGGTTTGCTGAGTTGCAACAGGACACCAACGTCGAGGATGGATTTGAGTTACTCAAACTCGCCATGCGACACCAAGGCGACTGGGGGCGCCGAGGAGCGCAACACGTGATGAATGTCACTGTGCCGGTGCAAGACCTTGCGCATGAGTCTTCAATTCCGAGTTCGCTCGTGTGCATGAACGGGCAGATTGACGATATTTCGCAGCGGTTCAACCTGAGCCTTGATGAACGGGGTGCTCGGGTGTTCGCTCAAACGGAAATTTGTTGCACGGGAGTCCCTGATTTCTCGCGACTGCCCGAGTCGTGCACGTTTGGTAGCCGTGGGCCAGTCCTTGTATGGTTCAGTGCCACAGAGCCTGGCTTGCCGTTCAGTATCGTCTACACGCGAGCCGAGGCATGGCGTGAGTCAAGTGACCACACGACCCCCGACTCGATCGCCTTCCTTGCTTAACTCTCTCGGTATAACAGATCCCTGAGACGACGGGGTGCCCGCCTCACTGCCCGTAGTGGTATCTGCAGCTCGCGATGCGGATCTCGCCATTGACAATCTTGTGGACGAGACGGTGCTCATCCGTGATCCTGCGGGACCAATAACCGGATAGTCCGTGTTTCAGGGGCTCTGGTTTCCCGAGTCCCTCGTTACCGTTCCGATCAATATCGCGAATCAGAGCGTTGATGCGCTTGAGCACTTTTCGGTCCTGAGTCTGCCACCAGAGATAGTCCTCCCACGCAGACTCGTCCCATGCAAGTTGCATGCGCTAGCCCTCAAGCAGCTCGTGCGGTGCCCCTTCGCCTCGCTCGAGTCGCTCGATTGAATCGAGGAGGCGGCGCGCATTCATAGGGGAGCGCAGCAGGTAGGCCGTCTCGCGAAGCGATTCGTACTCTTCGAGTGACACGATGACGACAGGCTCGTGACCCGCACGCGTGATGATCGTTTCCTCGCGGTTGTTCACGACGTCATCGAGTACCTGGGCATAGTTCGCCCGTGACTCCGTGTAGCTCATAGTCTTCATCACGCACCTCCTGTACAGGAAAGTGTACGCCTGATGGCATGAGTCGTTCATTGGTCTCGACGCTGCGCTCACATTCCTAAGACGTGGATCAGCTCACCCAGACCGACAAAGTCGTCCGGATTTCTCGTGATGAGCGGAAGGCCTTCTGCACACGCAACCGATGCGATGAGGAGATCAGCAAATCTGCGTCGCGGGTGTCGGCCTTGAGCAAGTGTCGCCGCGTACACACGGCCGTATGCGCGCGCAGCAGCGGCAGTAAAGGGGATTGGCTCGAAGGTTGCCTCGACGCGTTGAAGCCGGTCTTGGCGGCGCGACCGCTCGATCGGATCCTTTGCGGCGGCTGGGCCTGCTGCGAGCTCGGCCAGCGTGATGGTCGAAATCCCCAGTGAGCTGGGCAGTTCCTCGCGCTCGAGGAGAACTGGCAGGTCGATAACTGCCGAGGTGTCAAGCAGCGCGGCTGAGGTGGTGACGTCAGCCACGGGGTTCGGTGTCCTGATCGATGATGTCATCGACGTCGCGGAAGAACTCCACGCGATCGATGAGGGGCGAGCCCAGGAACGTTTGCTTGATCGTGGTGAGGTCGACGAGGCGTGCGCGGTGAAGAGGGATGAGCTCGCCGACAGGGTGGTCGTGCCTCGTAATGACAAAGGATTCGCCAGCGTCGACGGCACGCAGAATCCGCGCACTGTCATTGCGCAATTCGCGTTGGCTGATCGTCTCGGTCATACGCGCAGTGTAGCAACCAGTGCTACGGCTGGTTCGGGTGAATCCCGTGCAGGCGTCAGCAGGGTGAGACGGCATACAGCCGTTGGCTCGTGGTCGCCACATCAGCGGCAACGGTGTCGCCGCAAAGCGCGGTGAGCGTGTCGAGCGTGGAAGACAGGGCATCAGCGAGCTCTTGTGCGGCTGCTGCTGCAGTTTCCGAAAGTTCCGCGTCGGCATCCACATACACTGGCCCGACCGGGAGGTCGCTTTCGAGGAGCAGCCGCTCCGCGGGCACCTGCTGCACGTAGTGCCGGCCACGCTTCGTCTCGAACATTTGCGGGTGCACCGAAATCGAGCCGCCAAGCCGGATGAGTGCCGTCAACTCGTCGCTCGTGCCGGTAAAACGGTGGAATACCGGGACGACATTCGCCTCGCACACACGAAGCTCCTCCAACAGTTCAACGACCGCACCGGCTGAGCGGACCGCGTGAAGAGAGAGCACGTACGGCTCGTCACGTGAGGTCGACGCGGCAGCATCCACGACAAGCTCGAGCACGCGGCGAAGCACCCACAGCTGCAGCTCGCGGGGCGCCTGCTCGAGCCGCTTGGGTACGAAGTCAAGGCCAATCTCGCCAATGAAGCGCGTAGACTCGACCGCCGCCGCAAACACCTGTAGCTCAGCCTCCGCCTGCTCGCGAGACGCAATGCGCCACGGATGGAATCCGAGCGACCAGTCGGGGAGGGGGACGTCATCCATCGCGAGCTCGTCCGCGCTCCTCACGAGCTCAACGAAGGACGACGGGGTGAGCGTCTGCGCCACGATCCGCACCTCCCGCGCCGCGATCTCCCGCAGGAACGCGCGCCGCAGCTCGGTGCCCTGCAAGAAGTCGAAGTGGTAGTGCGAGTCGAGAAGCATCGGCGCTACGCCATCCTCGGACGAAGCACCGGTGGCTTCGGCATCGCCTCCATGCCGGTGAGACGCCGAATCGCGAGCCCCGCAAGCATCTGTCCCATGATCGGCGGCATATAGCTCATCGAACCAAGCGTCTCGCCCTTGGTGCGGGCGCCCGTGTGCTCCACCTTGAACGGTCTCTCGTCAGTGAAGAGCACTTCGAGCCCCGTGAGCCCACGCACGCGGCATTCGCGACGGATGACCTGCGAGAGCGGGCAGAACGACGTGTCGCGGATGTCCGCGAACTTCAACTTCGTCGGGTCGAGCTTGTTCGCCGCACCCATCGACGCGAGAAGGGGCAAGCCCCGCTCCGCGCACCACTCATAGACGGCGAGCTTTTGCGAGACGGTATCGATGCAGTCGATGACATAGTCGGGACGGGGGAGCGCATCGAGCACCTCCGCAACGTTCTCGCGCGTGAGGAATTGCTGCGATGCCACCACGCGAGCATCCGGATTGATGTCCGCGATCATCTCGCGCATGAGGTCCGCCTTGGGGCGACCGATCGTCGACACGAAAGCAATCGTCTGGCGGTTAATGTTGCTCTCGTCCACCGTGTCCCCGTCGAGCACGACGAGGGTGCCGACGCCGCCACGGGCGAGAGCCGCAGCACAGGCCGAACCCACACCGCCCAGCCCGAGCACGAGCACCGTCGAGCGCTCGAGAGCGGTCAATCCATCGTCACCAAGCAAGAGGCGCAGGCGGGCAAGACGTTCACTCGGCATAAGGACTCCTGGCATCACACGGGACATTGCCCGGAAGAATCAATACGACTTAGGCTACGGGGTCGGGGATGCAGCGGCCCCGCCGAGGCCAGCGAAGGCGCTCCCGGTCGAGGGCTGGCCACTCGCCGACACCATCGAGCACAGCACGGCCCGGTCACCTTCGGCCCAGCCCTTCGCGCTCGGCCCGAAGAACTCGATGCTGTAGCGGTCGTTCTCGCTCGGCGAAGCCGCAGCTCGTGCGATGTACTCCGTCGTGCAGAAGTCATTCGCCGCATCCGTCACCGCGTCATCACCCGGGAAACTCGCGCCATCAAGCTCCTTCATCGCGAAGACTTCATGATCGTGCTGCCACGAGCAATCCGGCTTGACGAGGGCAAATGCTTCGTCTGCCGCGAGGTCAAAGCATTGGCCTGACTCGAGCTCAGTGACTGCGAGCGTAAACGGTTGCGGGTCACCGCCCGCACATCCCGACAGGCTCAGCGCTGCCGCGACCGTCAGCGCAGCCGCGCCACAGGCGCGCAAGCAGAGGCCGGACCGAGACATCACACGCCAGATTCTACGGAAGACACAACACGCGTGCGGCAGCGCCAGAAAGCGATGCCGCACGCGTGCGAAGTTGCGAAGTGATGTCCGGGGCTGCTACTTGGCAGCCGAACCGGTCGTTTCCGAAGAGAAGCGCGACTCTGCGACGCAGAGGACCTCACGGTCGTCGTTCTTCTCCCACGAGTCCTGGCTCGGGCCAATGTAGTTGTAGCTGAAGTCACCCGAGTCGTTCACCCACGAGTCGAACTTCTTGCCGCACTCCTTCTCGGCGAAGTCCTTGACCGCGTAGTCGCCTGGGTAGGTCTTGTCACCGGTCATGTTTGCCGAGTGGAAGGCTTCGTACTGGTGCTTTGAGTCGCAGCTCTTGAACAGCGTGACCTTGTCGATCTTAGTGCCGGTCGAGTCGTATGAGAAGCAGTCACCCGGCTTGATGTCCCAGATGCTCGTCTCGGTGCCCTTGTCGTCCGAAGCGCTGCTCGTCTCGGTCGGCTTCGTCGACTCGGTGGGCTTGGTGCTCGAGGTACCCTCGGCGGTCGTCGTCTCGGCGGTTGTCGTCTCGGCGGTCGGCGTCGTGCCGCCCTTGCCACCGCCAGCAACAAGCTCCATCAGCGAGCAGCCGGTGAGGCTGGCCGTCACCATGCCAGCAACGAGGACGGCGCCAGCAAAACGTGAAACGCGCGTGGTGTTCATGCTTGACTCCCTTGAATTCTCTCGATGCTGAATGCACGAGCTCGGGCTCTATGGTAGTCAACCGCTCGAACCGTCACGAGTCGTCTGAGCAATGTTCATCCCGTCAACTGACGCGTAATACCGCACGACCGTGTGGCGGTAAAACCTTGGGATGACCTTTGCAACACCTTGGTTACATCGACCCGCGACGACGCGGGTGAACCGGCCGTCTCTTAGGCCTGCTCGATGAAGTCCGCAGCACCGCCACCGGGGCGAAGCGCTGCCAAGAAGTCTTCATGGAGAATGCCGTTCGTGGCGAGTGCCGATCCGTGCCACGGGCCTTCCTCGCCGTCAACGCTCGTGAAGCGGCCGCCCGCCTCGGCGATGATCGGCACGATGGCCGCCATGTCATAGGGCTGCAGGTCGAACTCGCCGGCCGCTTCCAGCGCTCCCTCAGAGACAAGCATGTACGACCAGAACTCGCCGTAGGCGCGGGTACGCCAAACCTCGCGCTCAAGGCTCACGAGCTCGGCGAGGCGGCCCGCTTCATCCCATCCCTTGAGGGAGTTGTAGCTGATGGAGGCGTTCTCGAGCACGTCAACGCCCGACACCTCGATCCGGCGGTCGGTTGCGGTGTTCGAGTCGGAGAGGTCGTCGTCCATGTACGCGCCGTGGCCGGTTGCGCCCCACCAGCGGCGATTGAGGCCCGGCGCCGACACCACACCAACTTCTGGGTGGCCGTCGACGACGAGCGAGATGAGCGTGGCCCACACGGGGATGCCGCGCATGAAGTTCGCGGTGCCGTCAATCGGGTCGATGATCCACTGGCGGCGGCTTTCACCGCTTCGGCCGGACTCTTCGCCAAAGAACGAGTCGGAGGGGCGGGCTTGGGCCAGACGCTCGCGGATCGCTGCCTCGACCGCGCGGTCGGCATCCGTGACCGGTGTACGGTCTTCCTTCACGTAGATGCCGAGGTTGCGCGACTGGAAATGCTCCATCGACACCCGATCGGCGAGGTCAGCAAGCTCACGAGCAAGCCGCAGATCGGAGGAGATGGGGTGCAAAAGTTCTGTGGCCACGAGTCGAGCGTATCGAAGACTCGCCCGAGATTCCGGGCGACGAGCCGGGTTCGACGAAGCTCGGGCGTGCCCCTAGCCGCGTTCGCCGCCGCGTGCCGAATCGAGAAGGCGGCGGAGGGATTCTACGCGTGCGCGGCTGGCCTCGCCAAGGGTGCCCTCGCGGAGGGCTTCATCGAGCTCGCAGTCCGGCGCATCGGCCCGGTGCGTGCAACCGCGAGGACATTCGGAGACGGTATTGGCGAGGTCGGGGAAGCCGGTCACGATGGACGCCGGATCGACGTGGCCGAGGCCGAAGCTGCGCACGCCTGGGGTGTCGATGATCCAGCCGCTCGCATCACCCTCGCGCACGCGGAGCGCGAACGACGAACTCGAGGTGTGGCGACCGCGGCCAGTCACCTCGTTGACGTGGCCGGTCTCACGGCCAGCATCCGGCACGAGCGCGTTCACGAGGGTGGACTTGCCGACGCCGGAATGCCCGACGAGGACGCTCACGTGCCCGAGGAGCTCCGGCACCAGGATGTCTCGGGGCGGGCGTTCGAGGGTCGATTCAAAGACGCGAATCCCGAGCGGATCCACGAGCGCGCGCAGTTCGTCGGCGGGCTTGAGGTCGGTCTTCGTGAGGATGAGCGCGGGCTCGATGCCCGCATCGAGCGCGGCGACAATCGTGCGGTCGATGAGGCGCGGGCGCGGCTCCGGGTTCATGGTCGCGGCCACGATGAAGAGCCGGTCGGCGTTCGCGACGATCACGCGCTCGAACTGGTCGGAGTCATCGGCGCTTCGGCGAAGGAGCGTCGAACGGTCGCGAATACCGACCACGCGGGCGAGGGAGCCTTCCGCACCGGAGGTGTCGCCAACGAGTCGCACAATGTCGCCCGTGACGATTGCCTGCTTGCCGAGCTCGCGGGCACGGGAAGCGGTCACGACGCGTTCGTCGGCGCCGTCCTCGTCGACCAAGACGGTAAAGCGGCCGCGATCGACGGTGAGGACTCGGCCATCTTCGGCGTCATCGTGGCTTGGGCGGTCCTTTGTGCGGGGACGGTTCGCTTTCGGGTTCGGGCGAACGCGGACAGCGTCTTCATCCCAATCGCCGTACGCGTCGTACGCGTCCGTGCTGCGCCAGCTCATTCGGCAACCTCCGCCTTGCGCGAGAGCATGCCAGCCCACAGGGTCGGGAACTCGGGCATCGTCTTACTTGTGCAGGCGATGTCATCCACCCGGATGCCAGGGATGGCGAGCCCGAGGAGCGCGCCGCTCGTGGCCATACGGTGGTCGGCGTAGCTGTGCCAGTGCGTGGTGCCGCTCGGCGGCTCACCCGGCGTGATCCGCAGGCCATCGTCGAGGACCTCGACACTCGCGCCAATCTTCGTGAGCTCGGTGGCGAGGGCTGCGAGGCGGTCAGTTTCGTGGCCGCGCAAGTGGCCGATGCCGCGAAGGATGGACGGAGTGCTGCAGAGTGCGCAGAGCACTGCAAGGTTCGGTGCGAGCTCGCCCGCCTCAGAGAGGTCGAGCTCCACGCCGTCGGGGCGGGCACCCGAGAGGATGCCGTCCCCGCCGTCGCAGCGGAAGACACCGTGCTGATCGAGTGAGCACACGGCGCCAAAGCGGGGGAGGAGATGAGCGAGCTGGGCACCCACCTGCGCCGTCGTGGCGGGCCAGGACGGGATCGAGACAAGGCCGCCAGCGATGATTGCGGCGATGAGGAACGGCTCCGCATTCGAGAGGTCGGGCTCGAGCGTGAGCTCGCGCGCCCCAATCGAGCCCGGCTCCACGGGCCAGCTTGCCGTGCCGGTCGCCTGGGCGTTGACTCCGCGTGCCCGTAGACACGCGAGTGTCATCTCAATGTGGGGGAGGCTCGGCAACTCGGCGCCCTCGTGTCGGAGCGTGAGCCCGTCCGTGAACAGGGGCGCAGCGAGCAGAAGCGCTGAAACGAACTGGCTCGACTTCGACGCGTCAATCGTGAGCGCACCGCCAGCGACCTCGCCACGGCCGACCACAGTGAAGGGGAGAGCATCCCCGTTCTCGCGCTCAATCGTGACGCCGAGCACCTCGAGCGCATCAAGCACCGCAGCCATTGGACGCAGACGCGCAGCCTCGTCGCCGTCAAAGCGAACCCGCGCCTTGGTGAGTGCGGCAAGTGGCGGCAGGAAGCGCATCACGGTGCCAGCGAGACCGCAGTCGATCGAGACCTCGCCCGTCATCTCGCCGAGGGAAGCTGGCGCGACATGCAGCTGGCCCTCGGCGTGCACAATCTCGGCACCGAGCGCCACGAGTGCGGCCTCGCAGAGCGCCGTGTCTCGAGCAATGAGTGGCTTGCGGATGACGCCGGGGGCATCGGCGATGGCGGCAAGCACGAGCTCACGATTCGCGAGGGACTTCGATCCAGGCACCTCGACAACGGCGTCAAGCGGAGCCTGCGCAGTCGGGGCAGGCCAGGGCCGGTCGGGGGAATACGAAGTGTGCGCCATCGGTTATTGAGAGTACCCCGATGAACCGGCGCGACGGAAAGGACGGCACCATGCTTGCCACGCTGGAACGATCCGCGCCACGAGCCGCGGCACAGCCTCGACACCTACGATTGGCATCAATGGCTCACGACGTGCATGAATCCCTGGACGACCTCCGCACAGCAGATTCCAATGCTGACGCGGCAATGAAGCCGTCCACGGTTGAGGTCGCGAGCGAAAGCGACGCAGAGCTGCGCGCCCGCTTTGAACGTGATGCCCTCCCGTACCTCGACCAGCTTTACGGCGCCGCCATGCGGATGACGCGGAAACCAGCCGACGCTGAAGACCTCGTGCAGGAAACCTTCGTGAAGGCCTTCGCCTCGTTCCGCTCCTTCACGCCCGGGACGAATCTCAAGGCGTGGCTCTACCGCATCCTCACGAACACCTACATCAACGGCTACCGGAAGCAGCAGCGGCAGCCGTTCGAGAACGCCCTCGGCGAGCTCGAAGACTGGCAGCTTGGCGGCGCCGAGTCGCGGACGAGTTCGCAGTCGACCCGCTCCGCAGAGGCCGAGGCGATTGACCGGATGCCGGATAGCGCGGTGAAGCAGGCGCTCCAGGACCTCCCGGAAGATTTCCGTCTCGCCGTGTATCTCGCGGATGTTGAAGGCTTCCCGTACCGCGAGATCGCGGACATCATGGGCACCCCGCAGGGCACGGTGATGAGTCGTCTGCACCGCGGGCGAAAGATTCTTCGAGAGCGGCTTGCGCACCTCTCCCAGGCAGCGCAGACCGCATCGGTGAAGGAGGACAAGACATGACCGGTTGTTCGTGCGGCGACGCGCAGCGCGAGATCGAGGAATACCTGCAGCGTGAATGCTGTGAGGAACGCCGCGACGAGATCCGTCGCCGCCTTGCCTGCTGCCCGGAATGCTTCGGCGAACTTGAGGTTTCCGAACGACTCGTTGATCGCGTCCGCGAATGCTGCCAGGAAGCGGCACCGAGCGAGGTGCGTGCACGCGTGCTTGCCGCCATCCGGGTGACCCCGTGTGGCTCGGGCGGCGACTGCTAGGCAACGATCAGCCACCAGCTCAGTCTGACCACAAGACGGGGAAGGGGCGTGACCGATTCGGTCACGCCCCTTCCCTGTAGGCGTCTTACTTGCCGAGGATCTGGTCGACGAGCTCGGCAGCCTGCGCCTGGTGCGCCTTCATCGTGCCGACCGAAGGAGCCGAGGCAGCCGGGCGGCCAATGCCGCGGACCTTGCGCTCGCCAAGGAGTTCACTCAGGTGCGCCTGCAGGAACGGCCATGCGCCCTGGTTCATCGGCTCGTCCTGCGCGAACACGAACTCGGCGTTCGGGTAGCTGTCGAGCACCTGCTGAAGCTCGTCGGCCGGCAGCGGGTAGTACTGCTCGAGGCGAACGAGCGCGATCGAGGTGTCCTCGAGCTTCTCGAGTCGCTGCTTGATCTCGTAGTGGAGCTTGCCCGAGTGGATGACGACGCGACGCACCGCGTTCTTGTCCTGGATGCGCTGGTCATCGAGCACCGGCTTGAATCCGCCCGAGGTGAAGTCTTCAAGCTGCGAGACCGCACCCTTGAGACGCAGCATCGACTTCGGCGTGAAGAGGATGAGCGGACGACGCGGGCGCACATACGCCTGGCGACGGAGCAGGTGGAAGTACGACGCGGGCGTCGACGGCTGCGCGATCGTCATGTTCTCTTCCGCCGCAAGCGTAAGGAAACGCTCGATGCGCGCCGAGGAGTGGTCCGGGCCCTGGCCTTCGTAGCCGTGGGGGAGCAGGAGCACGACGCCCGAGCGCTGGTTCCACTTCTGCTGGCTCGAGGCGATGAACTCGTCGATCACCGTCTGCGCGCCATTCGCGAAGTCACCAAACTGGGCTTCCCAGCACACGAGCGAGTCGGGGCGCTCGACCGAGTAGCCGTACTCGAAACCGAGCACCGCGTACTCCGAGAGCAGCGAGTCGTAGATCGAGAAGCGAGCCTGCTCATCCGAGAGGTTCGACAGCGGCAGCCAGTTCTGGTCGTTGACACGGTCGTGGAAGACAGCGTGACGCTGCGTGAAGGTGCCGCGGCGAGCATCCTGACCGGACAGGCGCACCGGGATGCCCTCCATGAGGAGCGAACCGAAGGCGAGCAACTCACCGTAGGCCCAGTCGATGTCGCCCTTCTGCGACATTTCGACGCGCTTCTGCAGCACCCGCTTGAGCTTGGAATGCACGGTGAAGCCTTCCGGAAGGTTGTCATGTGCCTCACCGATGGTGTCGATCGTGCCCTGCGAGATGGCCGTCGAATCGGGCAGTACGATCTCGTCGCCCTCACCTGAGCCGACCGCTGCAAGTTCCTTCGCCGAGATCGGGTTCGACTCGGTCTGCGCTTCGTGCGTTTCCGCGAAGGCGCGCTCGAGGCGGTCCTGGAAGTCGCGCTGTGCCTGGTCGAACTCCTCCTGCGTGATGTCGCCACGACCCACGAGCGCTTCGGTGTAGAGCTTGCGCACCGAACGCTTTGCCTCAATGAGGTTGTACATGAGCGGCTGCGTCATCGACGGGTCGTCACCCTCGTTATGGCCGCGTCGGCGGTACGAGATGAGGTCGATGACGACGTCGCGGTGGAAGCGCTGGCGGTACGCGAAGGCGAGCTCGGCAACGTGGGCCACAGCCTCCGGGTCGTCGCCGTTCACGTGGAAGATCGGCGCCTGGATGGACTTCGCGACATCCGTCGAGTACATCGAGGAACGACCGTCCTGCGGGGACGTGGTGAAGCCGATCTGGTTGTTGATGTTGATGTGCACAGTGCCGCCGGTGCGGTAGGCGCGCAGCTGCGACATTTGCATGACCTCGTACACGATGCCCTGTCCGCTCATCGCGGCGTCACCGTGGATGAGGACCGGCAGGATGTTGTGCTCGTGCTGCTCGCCGTCACGGTCAAGCTTGCCGCGCACGATGCCCTCGAGGACACCGTTCACAGCCTCAAGGTGCGAGGGGTTCGCGGCGAGGTAGATCGGCATCTTCTTGCCGGATGCCGCCGTGAACTCGCCCTCGATGCCGAGGTGGTACTTCACGTCGCCCGAGCCCTGGCCCTTGCGGGTCACACCCTCGAACTCGCGGAAGATCTGACCGTAGGTCTTGCCAGCAATGTTCGTGAGGACGTTGAGGCGACCACGGTGCGCCATCGCGATGGCAACCGATGCCATGTCGTCCTCGGCAGCGCCCTGAATGATCGTGTCGAGGAGCGCAATCACCGACTCCGAGCCCTCGAGCGAGAAGCGCTTCTGACCAACGTACTTCGTTTGCAGGAAGGTCTCGAACGCCTCAGCCTCGTTGAGCTTGTTGAGGATGCGCATCTGCTCCTCATGCGTCGGCTTCTTGTACGGGTGTTCGAGCTGATCCTGGAACCAGCGACGCTGCTCCGGATCCTGAATGTGCATGTACTCGATGCCGATGGTGCGGCAGTACGTGTCGCGCAGAATGCCGAGAATATCGCGCAGCTTCATCATGCGCTGCTGGCCACCGAAGCCTGCCGTCACGAACTCGCGCTCGAGGTCCCAGAAGGTGAGGCCGTGCGTCTCGATCTCGAGGTCCGGGTGGGTGCGCTGGCGGTACTCGAGTGGGTCGATGTCCGCCATCATGTGGCCGCGCACGCGGTACATGTTGATGATCTGGTGGACGCGCGCCGTCTTGTTGAGCGCTGCGGCCGTGTCGACGTGAACATCCTGCGACCAGACGACCGGCTTGTACGGAATGCGCAGCGCCGCGAAGATTTCTTCGTAGAAGTCGTGCTGACCGATGAGGTGCTCGTGCACGATCTTCAGGAACTCGCCCGATCCCGCACCCTGGATGACGCGGTGGTCGTAGGTGGAGGAGAGCGTGATCTGCTTCGAGATGCCCAGGTCGTCGAGTGCCTGCTGTGACATGCCTTGGAACGCGGCCGGGTAGGCGAGGGCACCGGCGCCGATGATCGCACCCTGGCCCTTCATGAGGCGCGGAACCGACTGCGCGGTACCGATACCGCCCGGGTTCGTGAGCGAGATCGTCGTCCCCGCGTAGTCCTCACCCGTGAGCTTGTTCTGGCGGCCACGCTTGATGAGGTCTTCGTAGGCCTGCAGGTACTCGCGGAAGTTCATTTCCTCGGCCTGCTTGATGCTCGGGACGACGAGCGCACGCGTGCCATCCGGCTTCGGGACGTCGATCGCGATACCGAGGTTGACGTGCGCCGGTGTGACGACGGCGGGCTTGCCATCGTTCTCGTCGTAGTAGACGTTCTGGCTTGGGAACTTGATGAGCGCCTTGATGAGCGCCCAACCGATGATGTGCGTGAACGACACCTTGCCACCGCGCGTACGACGCAGGTGGTTGTTGATGACGATGCGGTTGTCGATCATGAGCTTCGCGGGAATGTCGCGGTAGCTCGTCGCGGTCGGCACCTCAATTGAGATGTCCATGTTCTTGGCGATGGCCTTCGCCATGCCCTTGAGCACCGTCTTCTCGGCTTCCTTCGCGGGAGCCTTGGCCTTCGCCTCGGCCGGTGCATCAGCCGGGATCGGGGGAGCTTTCGGGGCAACCGCCGTCGTCTTTGCCTGCTTGCGCTCGCCAGCCTTCGCTGCCGGGGCAGGAGCCGGGGCCTTCGGGGCCTCCTTCGTGGACGTCGGGGCCGGGCTCGAGGAGGCCTGCTGCGTCGTTGCAGCAGCCGGAGCCGGGGCGCTCTGTCGCGCCGCGTACTGCTCGAGCGTCGGCCACCAGGCCTTGTCCACAGAGTTCTTGTCGGTGACGTACTTCTCGTACATCTCCTCAACGAGCCAGTCGTTGGCACCAAAATCGGCCATCGGGTCCTCGGATCCGTGCGTCGTGTTCGCGTTCGGCACTTCGAATCGCCGCCTTACTTCTGAGTCCGCGTGCGGGCGTCGCAGGTGTGCGCCGCCCTCTCCGACGGGCAAGCCTACCGGCATGAACAGAGTGAATCTGGCACGTCTGAGTAATGAACGGCGTTAGCTTTTTCGCCCTCGGAGGAATCCCGCTGATGGGAGCACAAACGGGCCGAAAATCAGGTCATTTCTCGGTCACACAGCCCACCTATGGTGGGAAGCATGGAGTTCTACGGACCGGCCCCGCAATACGACCTCACCTACTCGGATGTGTTCCTCATCCCGAGCCGCTCGGAGGTCGGTTCGCGCCTCGGCGTTGACCTTGCGACGCACGATGGCACCGGGATGACGATCCCGATCGTCGCCTCGAACATGAACGCCGTCACGGGTCCGCGCCTCGCCGCGCATCTTGCCCGCCGCGGCGGACTCGCGGTCCTCCCACAGGACATGAGCGACGAGGCGATGCTCGAAGCGATCGCCTGGGTGAAGTCGAGCGATCTGCTCATTGACCGCACCTTCGAATTCGAAGCCTCGATGACGGCAGCCAAGGCGCGTGAAGTCGTGCCGCCGGTGGCAGGCCACGGAATCCTCGTTGTGGATGACGAAGGGGAACAGCTTGGCGTACTCGAAGCGCAGCGGCTGGAAACGGTTGCCCCGGATGCGAAGCTCGGCGACCTTCTCCACGCAGGCCCCGTCACCCTGCAGGTTGACGAGATTCGCGACGCACGAGGCGCCTTTGATCTCCTCGTCGAGCACGAGGCCGACTTTGCTGCGGTCAGCGACGGCGAGCGTATCCTCGGCACGATCTCCCGCACGAGCGCCCTCCGCGCCACGATCACCCCGCCCGCCGTCGACGCCGAAGGGCGACTGCTCGCCTCCGCTGCGATCGGCGTGAGCAAGGGCGTCGCCGAGCGTGCCAAGCTCCTCGTGGACGCGGGCGTTGACGTGCTCGTCCTCGACACGGCCCACGGTCACCAGGGCCAGATGCTCCGCGCCATCGAAGCCGTACGTGCCGCAGGCATCGAGCTCCCGGTCGTCGCGGGCAATGTCGTCTCTGGCTCCGGCGCACGCGACCTCGCAAACGCCGGCGCCTCGATCATCAAGGTCGGCGTCGGCCCAGGCGCCATGTGCACCACCCGCATGATGACCGCCGTCGGCCGCCCGCAGTTCTCGGCGGTGCTCGAGTGCGCTGATGTCGCCAGCTCCCTCGGCGCGGTCGTCTGGGCTGACGGCGGCGTGCGCTACCCGCGCGATGTCGCGCTCGCGCTCGCCGCCGGGGCGAGCGCCGTCATGATCGGCTCCTGGTTTGCGGGCACAGTTGAAGCTCCCGGCACGGTCCGCGTGGATGATGAGGGTCGCTGGTTCAAGGAGAGCTTTGGGATGGCCTCCACGAAGGCCGTCGAGGGACGCTTCGGCGGGCTCGACCCGTACGAGCTCGCGCGCAAGAAGCTCTTCGCGGAAGGCATCTCCTCGTCCCGCATCCTCATCGACCCGGCGCGTCCGAGCGTCGAAGACCTCCTCGACATGATCACGACAGGTGTTCGTTCCTCCTGCACGTACGCGGGCGCAAAGAATCTCGCCGATTTCCGCATCCGCGCAAAGGTGGGCATCCAGTCAGCCGCCGGCTACGAAGAGGGCAAGGCGCTCCCCGTCAGCTGGTAGCGGAACGTAGGATGCGTGCCCAGCTTCTGACACGCGGGCACCGTATACTCAACGGCAATCATGGACGACGCGCATAGTCCCAGCGGGGGCCTCCACGACGACGCCCCCTCCCCGGCCACGTTTGAGGATCCCATTCGATGAACGAATGGTTGATGCTCGGCATCGGCGTGCTGCTCACCTTCGGCACCGGCATTTTCGTGGCGAGTGAGTTCTCACTCGTTAACCTCGATCGCAACGAGCTCGAATCCCGTGCAAAGCGCGGGGAGCAGGGCCTTGGTTCGGTCATCAACGCACTCAAACGCACCGCGACGCACCTGTCGAGTGCTCAGTTGGGGATTACGCTCACGACGCTGCTGACTGGTTTCACCATGGAGCCCGCGATCTCAAAGCTCCTCGAGTCGCTCCTCACCCTCATGGGCGTGCCGCAGGTACTCCAGCGGGGCGTCGGCGCAACCGTTGCGATGGTCATCGCGACGCTCCTCTCGATGCTCGTCGGTGAACTCATCCCGAAGAACTTTGCGCTCTCGGTTCCGCTCGCCGCGGCGAAGGCTGTCGCGCCGCTGCAGATTGCTTTCACCTGGTGTTTGAAGCCGGCCGTCTGGGCCCTCAACGGCTCCGCGAACGCGATGCTTCGGGCAATGGGTATCGAACCGCAGGAAGAGCTCTCGGGCGCACGCACGGCGGAAGAACTCTCGAGCCTCGTGAAGCGCTCCGCAATGGAGGGCGTCCTCGAGTCTGAGCGTGCCGTGCTCCTCGCCCGCACCCTGCGCTTTTCCGATCACACTGCGGCAGATGTCATGACGCCGCGCGGCCGCGTTCAGGCGATCAGTTCGGGCGCCACCATCAACGAACTCCTCCGTCTCGCCCGTGCCACGGGGCACTCCCGATTCCCGGTCACGGGGGAGGACATCGACGAGATCGAAGGCATCGCGCACCTCAAGGACGCGATGGCCGTGCCGCTGGAACGCCGAGATGTCGTCCCGGTCGGCGCGATCCGCGAAGAAGCGTTCATCGTGCCGGAGACGGTGCCCCTCGACCAGCTGCTCAGCGACCTTCGCAGCGGCGGCTTTCAGATGGCGGTCGTGCTCGACGAATACGGCGGGACGGCTGGCGTTACCACCCTCGAAGACCTCGTCGAAGAAATCGTTGGCGAACTCGTCGACGAACACGACCGCAGCCGATCCAGCGTCGTGGAGGGCAAGGGCAGCTACGTCTTTGACGCGCTGCTTCGCCCCGACGAACTCCACGAACAGTTAAACCTCACGATCGACGATGAAGGCCCGTACGAAACGTTGGCTGGCTTCCTCATGTTCCAGCTCGGCCGCGTGCCGGAGGTTGGCAACGCGGTGACGATCGACGAGGGCATCCTCAACGTCGAGCGGATGGATGGCCGCCGTGTCGACCGCGTCCGCTTCCTCCCGAACGAGCGCTACGTGCCGCGCACGGAAGTTGAGCGCGACATGGAAGCGCGCCGGATTGAACACGAGCAGGGGGAGGGCGAGCGATGAACGACTGGCTTGGCATCCTCTGGCTTGTGCTGCTCCTTGCGGGCAACGCGTTCTTTGTCGCGGCGGAATTCGCCGTCATCTCGGCGCGCCGCTCGCAGATCGAACCGCGCGCCGAAGCGGGCAGCAAGGCGGCACAGCAGGCGCTCTACGCGATGGAGCACGCGACTGCGATGCTCGCCACCTGCCAGCTGGGCATCACGATCTGCTCGCTCCTCATCCTCAACGTCTCCGAGCCTGCGATTCATCACCTTCTGGAGGGGCCGCTCGGGCTCACCGGCATCCCGCGCGAGCTCGTGGGTGGTGTCGCCTTCGCGATCACGCTCGTGCTCGTCTCGTACCTTCATGTCGTGTTCGGCGAGATGGTGCCGAAGAACATATCCTTCTCGGTGCCCGACGGTGCGGTGCTGCTGCTCGCTCCGCCGCTCGTGTTCTTCTCGAAGCTTTTTGGCCCGATCGTTGCGCTCTTGAACGGTGTCGCGAATGTGGTGCTGCGGATGTTCGGGGTGACGCCGAAGAATGAAGCCACGAGTGCCTTCACCTTCGACGAAGTGGCGGGCATCGTTGAGCAGTCGAAGCGTGAGGGCGTGCTCGATGACCCGAGCGGCACGCTCGCGAACGCCTTCGAGTTCACGGCAAAGCGCGTCGGTGAAGTTGCGGTGCCGATTGACCGGATCGTGAGCGTGCGCCACGATGCGGCGCCGGTGGACATCCAGCGGGCCCTTGGCCAGTACGGCTACTCGCGCTACCTCGTCACGGACCAGTCGGGGGAGCTCTCCGGCTACGTGCACGTGAAGGACATCATCGACCTCGACACGCCTCGGAAGTTCCATTCGCCGGTCCCAGCGAAGCGGATTCGTCAGCTGCGCACGATGCTCGATTCGACCGAGCTCGAGGATGCGCTCGCGTCGATGCGTCGCACCGGCAACCACGTTGCGCTCGTGCGTGACCGAAGCGGTGCCCCCACGAGCGTGCTCTTCCTCGAGGACATCATCGAAGAGCTCGTCGGCGAGGTGCGCGACGCCACGCGTCGCCGGTAGCTGACGGGTTCGCGTGGCGAAAAGATTCGCCAGGTAGCCTGTTCGGCATGATTGCGACCCGCCCCTTCGAGCTCGATGATGCGCGGCGCCTCGTCACCGCGCCTGCCCTGCGAGACAGCAAGTACACACGCGGTGTGACGCTGCTCGCGACCGGCTCCGAGGAGTACCCGGGGGCCGCAGTCCTCAGCTGCGCCGGGGCACTCGCAGGCGGTGCTGGATTCATGCGATACCTCGGGCCCGAAACCCCCACCTCGCTCGTCCTCTCACGCCTGCCTGAGGTCGTTGTGGGTGGCGGCAGGGCAGACGCCGCGGTTATTGGATCGGGCATCGGCAGCGCCCGAGACGACGCACGGGCGACGGAGCTGCGTGAACTCGTCGAGATGGACCTCCCGACCGTCGTAGATGCTGGAGCGCTCGAACTCATCGCTGACACGACGCCGAAGTCCTGCATCCTCACCCCGCACGAGAGTGAACTTGACAAGCTCTGCGAACAGCTTGGCCTTGGCACCATCTCGACGCAGAAGTCTGGCCGTCGCCGCACGCGCACGGCCCGCGGCAAGCAGGCCCGCAGTGTCGCCGAGCACACGGGACAAATCGTCCTCATCAAGGGTGCTGCCACCCGCATCGTCACCCCTGGGGCCGAGACCGCGCACCTCATCGAAGCACCGAGCCACTGGGCCGCCACCGCAGGCACCGGCGACGTCCTCTCCGGCATGATCGGCGCCTTCCTCGCGGGCGCGGCAGCCCGCTCCTCCATGTCCCTCACGAACGAGGAGATGGCCTGGCAGGCGAGCCTCGGCGCCTGGGTGCACGCCTGGGCGGCATGGACCGCTGCACGTCGCGCAAGCGGCGACCACATCACGGCAGAAGAAGTCCTCGACGCGATGTCGCACCCCGCGATGGCAGCCGGATTCATGGGGCCGATTCGTGCGAGCGATCTTGCCCGTGCCGTGCCGACCGTGCTCGCTGCCACGCTCGCCGAAGCATGATGCCGACCACCATCCACGATCGCAAGGAACTCCAGCCAACCCCACCCCAAGCCGAGCGGCATTGGCATTCGATCTGGCTCATTTGGTTGAGCTTCGTGACGTTGTGCCTCGTCCTTGGCGGAATGAACCTCTACTCGGCCGCATACCCCATGGGTGACGTGCTCGACGTGTACCGCGGGTGGACGGAAGAGGTCGCGAACGGCAGCATCCCCGGCATCGATGCGCCCTATGTGTACCCGATCGTGTCGCTCGTGCCCATGCTGCTCGCGGGAGCTGTGAGCGGGGGAGACCGGTTCGGTTTCGGTGTTGCCTGGCTCGTCATCGCGAGCTTCGCGTGGGCGGTGCTCATCGCGTACCTGACGCTGTGGAAGCCACGTAGCAGCACTGCTGCCGGTCGTCGCCGTATCGCGTGGTGGACCGTAGCCGCGCTTGCTGCTCTTGGCCCGATCGCCCTCGGACGCATCGACTCGGTGACCGCACCTCTCGCCGTGCTCGCGATGCTTGCGCTGCGACGTCATCCCGCGCTCGCGAGTGCCGGGATGACGCTCTTCGCCTGGATGAAGATCTGGACCGTTGCGCCGTTCGCGGCAGCGTTCCTCAGCGAACGCCAGTCACGGCGGAGGCTCACCATCGGCGCGGTTGGCGTCTGCGCGGCAGTCCTCGGTTTCGCGCTCACGCTCGGCGGCTGGCCGAACGTGTTGTCCTTCGTGACGGAACAGACGGGCCGAGGACTGCAAGTGGAATCCGTCGCCGCGACACCCTTCGTATGGCTGGCGGCACTTGGCGTGCCCGGCTACGAGGTCTACTACTCCTTCGAGATCCTCACCTTCCAGCTTCGAGGCGAAGGGACCGACGCTGCCGCAAGCATCCTGACTCCGTTCATGGTTGCTGCTCTCGCGCTCATCGGAGCCGTCACGGTGCTCCGTCGCCCGGGAAGCGAAGCCGGGCAGCGCCTGCTCATGCCGCTCGCAGGGAGCTTCACGCTCGTACTCATCGTGTGCAACAAGGTTGGATCGCCGCAGTTCAGTTGCTGGATCATTGCGATTGCGCTCGCTGGACTGCTCCTGGAAGGGGAACGGTGGCGAGCTGCGGCTTTCCTCTCGCTTGCGATTGCCCTCCTCACGCAGTGGATCTACCCGTGGGGCTACGACTCGATTCAAGACATCAACATTTCCGGCGCGATGATGGTGACGGTTCGAAACGCCCTTGAGCTTGTGCTCTGTGCGTGGATGCTGCGGGAGCTTTGGCGCCGAACCCATGAGCGCCCGGCAGACGCTCTGCAGGACACCGGCATGGCTCCCGCCAACGACTCCGACTGCGCGCGCTAAATCTCGAGCGCCAAGAGTTCTGCGAGGTTCGGCCCGAGGATCACGTCCTCCACGAGGAAGCCGTCGTGCCCGCACGGCGACTCAATGACAAACGCCTCGTCGCCCGTGATCGAGTGCTGGATGCCGCGTGCGATGCGGTGCTGCGTCTCGATCGGGAAGAGCGTGTCGCTTGGGACCCCAGCAACGAGCGTCGGACAGGCGATCGTTGCGAGTGCCGCTTCCACGCCGCCTCGATCACGGCCGACATCATGCGAGTTCATCGCTTCGAGAAGCGTGAGGTAGCTGTTCGCGTCAAAGCGGCGCGTGAAGCGGTTGCCGTGGAAATCGAGGTACGACTCCACCGCATAGCGGCCATCGCTCGTGACCGGGGACCGCTCCGACTGCCAAGAGCGCCCGAAACGGTTGCCGAACTCGTCGGCGGCACGGTAGTTGATCATCGCGAGACGCCGGGCGAGGGCAAGGCCTCGCCACGGGCCCACCGAGTCGTAGTAGTCGCCGCCGCGGAACTCGGGGTCCAGACGAATCGCATCCGCTTGGAGCGTGTTCTCGGCGATCGTTCGCGCATCCGTCTCGGGCGGGGCAGCGAGCACGGCGAGGCGTTCGAGCCGCTCCGGAGCCAAGAGCGCCCACTCGAGGGCGAGCATCCCGCCCATCGAACCGCCAATGACCGTGTGGAAGCGGTCGATGCCGAGCTCGTCGGCGAGAAGCAACTGGGCACGCACCTGGTCGCGCACGCTCACGCGCGGGAAGCGTGGCCCAAACTGGTGACCGTTCGTGTCGTAGGACGCAGGCCCGCTCGTGCCCTGACAGCCGCCCAAAAGATTGCTGCACACCACGAAGAAGCGGTCCGTGTCGATCGCTTTGCTTGGCCCGACAAGGGCATCCCACCAGCCAGGGGTGAGATGCCCGTTCCCGGCGGGGCCCGCAATGTGCGAGTCACCCGTGAACGCGTGAAACACGAGCACAGCATTTCCGCGCGACTCATCGAGCGTGCCGAAGGTTTCGTAGGCGACGCGGAGGTTCGGGATGACCCCACCGTGCTCCGTCGTGAACGAACCCACCTGCGCGAAGCGGCGGCACCCCACGATGTCGCCGTCCTGCCAAGCACCCGTCGCAGGCGGGCGAAACACGGTCGCCCGCGGATCAGCGCCCAGGTGATCGACTTCACCCCACGCGCTCGGATCGTGCTCCCAGCGCATCGTTAGCGCGAGGTCTCGGCGATCGCCCGCTCGAGATCGGCGATGAGGTCATCCTTGTGCTCAAGACCGACCGAGAGGCGCACGAGGCCCGGCGAGATACCCGCCGCGTGCTGCTGCTCGGGCGTGAGCTGGGCGTGCGTCGTGGACGCCGGGTGGCACACGAGCGAGCGCACATCGCCAATATTCACGAGGTGCTTGAAGAGCTTCACCGACTCGACGAGCTTTCGGCCCGCATCCTGGCCGCCGCGAAGTTCGAAGGAGAGCACCGCACCGGCACCGTTCGGCGCGTACTTCCCGGCGAGCTCGTGCCAGGGGCTCGAGGCGAGGCCCGCGTAGTTCACCTGCACGATCTCGGGACGCGACTCGAGCCACTCTGCAATCGCGAGCGCGTTCTCTACGTGACGCTCCACGCGGAGCGAGAGCGTCTCGATGCCTTGAATGATCTGCCACGCGGATGCGGGGGAGAGCGTCGCACCAAGGTCACGCAGCAGCTGTACGCGCGCCTTCGTAATGAACGCGATACCGTCGCCGAGGGCGCCCGTGTAGCTGAGGCCGTCGTAGCTCGGGTCGGGCTCGGTGAGGCCCGGGAAACGCTCCACGTGCTCGCTCCACGGGAAGCTGCCGCCATCCACGACCACACCCGCAACGACCGAACCGTGGCCGCCGAGGAACTTCGTCGCCGAGTGGACGACGATGTCGGCGCCGTGCTCGACCGGGCGGATCAGGAACGGCGTCGCAATGGTGTTGTCAACGATGAACGGCACGCCCGCCTCGTGCGCGGCATCCGCGATCGCTTGGATGTCAAGAATGTTCACGGCCGGGTTGCCGATCGTTTCCGCAAAGAACGCCTTCGTGTTCTCGCGCACTTCACGCTGCCACGCAGCCGGGTTGTTCTGGTCTTCCACGAAGCTCACCTCGATGCCGAGCTTCGCGAGCGTGTGCTGGAAAAGGTTCACCGTGCCGCCGTAGATCGACGCCGAGGAGACGATGTGGTCACCCGCCTGCGCAATGTTGAGGATCGCGAAGGTCGTAGCCGCCTGGCCGGAGGACAGCGCGAGCGCACCCGTGCCGCCCTCGAGCGACGCGATCCGCTCTTCAAGCACCGCCGTCGTCGGGTTCATGATGCGCGTGTAGATGTTGCCAGGCTCTTCCAACGAGAACAGCTTTGCCGCGTGCTCCGCGGAATCGAACACGTACGAGGTCGACTGGTAGATCGGCGTGACGACAGCCTTCGTCGTCGGGTCAGTCTGCGCACCAGCGTGAATCTGTCGGGTCTCAAACCGCGTTGCCTGATCAGTCATGACGTCTCCCCATCGCTCAAGTACCTCTACCATCCCCGTCCCGCGATACTTCGGCAATGCGCAGCGTCACATTCCGACCCATTACCGACTGTTCAGTGCCACGATGGATGCCATGACGAACGAGCCTTGCCGCGACCATACCCACCGAACCGCACTCGTGACGGGTGCTTCGAGCGGCATCGGCCGCGCCACCGTCGAAACGCTCATCGAGCGAGGCTGGCGCGTCATCGCCACCGCACGCCGCGCCGACCGTCTCGCCGAGCTCACTGCGACAACGGGCGCCGTGAGCATTCCGTGCGACCTCACCGACGAGGATGCACGCGAGGAGCTCCTCGTCGAACTCGAAACGCTCGCACCTATCCACGCGCTCGTGAACGTCGCCGGCGGCGCCATTGGCGTCGACTCCATTGAGGATGGCAGCGCGGACGATTGGCGACGCATGTTCGAGATCAACGTCATCGCCACGAAGGAACTCACCGCCGGGATGCTGCCGATCCTCCGCGCGAGCGCCGCCGACGATAAGGACGGCTTCCCGCACGCCGACATCATCACCGTCACGTCAACAGCAGCCGTCACCCCGTACGAGGGCGGTGCCGGTTACAACGCAGCGAAGGCTGCAGAACACATGCTCGTGAAGGTGCTTCGTCTCGAACTCGCGGGTGAACCCATCCGCGTCATGGAAGTGCTTCCCGGGCTCGTGCACACCGAGGAGTTCTCCACCGTGCGACTGCGCGGCGACGCAGCGGCAGCAGCGAAGGTGTACGAGGGCGTCGACCACCCGCTCACCGCAGACGACATTGCCCTCGCCATCGCTCAGGCACTCGAGCTGCCCGGCCACTTCAACGTGGATGAGATCATGGTTCGGCCGGTCGCTCAGGCGGCCCAGCACAAACTCGTTCGCGGCCCACTTGCCATCCGCGAGCCCAACGAAGGAGTAAGCGCATGAGTGTCTTTCTGCACGGCGGCGGCATCGGCGACGCCCTGAACGCCCCGCTTGAGCGTTTCGTCGCAGAGGCTCGCGCTCGCGGTACGGGTGAGATTGCGGTCATCGTTGCGGCAGACGGTGGCGAGGTCGCGGGGTTTCAGCGAGCCCTCATCGAGCGTCTTGCTGCGCAGGGCGCGGGCGTGTGCGAGGTCATCGTCGACATCACCGCGGACGGTACGCCCACGCGTGAGATCGACCTCACCGAGATTTCGACCGCGAGCGGCATCGTCGTCGCTGGCGGCACCGTCCCACATGTCCACGCCGTCCTCGAGCCGATCTTCCACGATCTCCGTCGCCTCGTGAGCGAGGGCGTGCCGTACTTTGGCAGCTCGGCTGGCGCGATGCTCGCGGCAGCCCAGGCCATCGTTGGTGGCTGGCGAATCGGCGGCGTGCCCGTGCTGCGCGAAGCGTGGAATGAGGGCCTCGATGAGGTCGAGCTGCGCGATGCTATCGGCCTCATTGACGTCACGATCGACTCGCACGCGGTCGAGCAGGGGATGCTCACGCGCGCCATTGCGAGCGTTGAAGCAGGCCTCGCGGATGCCATCCTCGCGATCGACGAACAGGCCACGCTCGTGATTGCCGAAGGCGCTCTCGAAATCCTCGGCACGGGAAGCGTGTGGCGCGTGCTCGGCGGTGAGGAAGGCGTCCAGGTCCGTTCGGATCGCGCCGCATGAGCGCGCACACGCTCGAGGAACTCGTCGCCGATGGGCTCATGGATGCCGGATGGGCGAAGGCGCTCCAGCCTGTTGCCGCTGACATCGCGAAGATGGGCGAGTTCCTGCGCGCGGAAGGCGCTGCCGGACGAAGCTACCTTCCTGCGGGTCAGCACGTCCTCCGGGCGTTCGCGCAGCCCTTCGACGAGGTGCGCGTCATCATCCTGGGACAAGACCCGTACCCGACGCCAGGGCATCCGATCGGTCTCTCCTTCGCGGTCGAACGGCATGTGCGTCCGCTCCCGCGGAGCCTGCAGAACATGTACCGGGAACTTGAGAGCGACCTCGGCATCCCGACCGCCGAACACGGTGATCTCACGCGTTGGAGCGAGCAGGGGGTGCTGCTGCTCAACCGTTGCCTCACCGTTCGTCCGGGCGCGCCCGCTTCGCACCGCGGGCTTGGCTGGGAACAGGTGACGGCACGGGCCGTGAGCGCCCTCGTTGAACGTGGCGGCCCGCTCGTCGCGATCTTGTGGGGCCGGGATGCTCAGTCCGCGGCACCGATGCTCGGCCAGATTCCGCGCATCGAATCCCCACACCCGAGCCCGCTCTCGGCGTCCCGCGGCTTCTTCGGCTCGCGGCCCTACTCACGCGCAAATGAGCTCCTCGTGCAGCAGGGGAGCGCCCCGATCGATTGGCGGGTGGCCTAGATGACGAACCAACTGCACGACCTCACAGCCATCGAACTGCGCGAGCAGATGCTCGCCGGTGAGGTGACCGCACGCGAGGTGAGCGAGCACTTCCTCTCCCGCGCCGAAGCGCTCAACGGAGAACTCCGTGCCTTCACGCACCTCTCGCCAGAGTGCGCCCGCGCCCGGGTCGACGAGCTCGAGCGAGAAGAAGGCCTGAAACATACCCTGCCGCTCTGGGGCATCCCGATCGGTGACAAGGATCTCGACCATCGGGCGGGCATGCCGACGAGCTGGGGGTCCCGGCTCGGGAGCTCCGAACCACAGCCCGAAAGTGGGCGCCTTGCCCGCGACCTCGACGCCTCCGGCACCGTGTCGATCGGCAAGACGAATTGCCCTGAGTTTGGCTTCCCCGCCTACACAGAAAACCTCATCGGCGAACCGGCACGAAACCCGTGGGATACGACGCGCACGCCCGGCGGTTCCTCAGGTGGAGCGGCCGTTGCGGTTGCTGCGAGGATGCTGCCCTGCGCTCCGGGTTCAGACGGCGGCGGCTCCATCCGCATCCCCGCCGCAGCCTGCGGACTCGTCGGCCTCAAGCCCTCGCGCGGCCGTGTGCCCGGCGGCACGGGCATCGACCAACTTGCCGGCCTGCCCGTGTCCGGCCCGCTCACACGCACGGTTGAGGATGCGGCGCTCCTCCTCGACGGGATGATCGGCCCGCGTCACGGCGACGGCCGAGCACACGATCCCTTCGCACTCGACGCACCGCACCCGGAGCGCTCCTACTTGGCAGCTCTCCGTGCGAGCGAAACACCGAGGAACCTGCGTGTTGGCGTCTCCACCTGGACGCCGTGGACCGAGCGGATGGAGATCAGCTGGTCCGACGGTGTGCAGGACGTCCTCGAGCGCACCGTGTCACGTCTCGCCGCACTCGGCCATGACGTCCTGCCTGCGCCGACGCCGGAACGCTGGCAGGGTTACGCGGACGCGTTCCGTACCGTCTGGCAGGCCGGGGGAGCAGCTCTCCCCGTGACAGATGAAGCACTCGAGCACGTCGAACCGCTCACACGCTGGCTCGTCGGCGTTGGTCGACAGCGCACCGCCGCCGAACTCGCGCATGCGCTGAAGTGGCTGACCGAGTTCGAGGCGCGCGTCATCGCCGCCTACGAAGCCTTTGACGTCATCCTGACGCCCATCTTGAACGACGTCGCGCCAGCCCTTGGCAGCTTCGATCCGGAGGACGGCGAGCGCAACTTCGAGCAGCAATGCCAGTTCACGCCCTTCACCTCGTATGTGAATGTTGCGGGCCTTCCAGCCATCGCCCTGCCAATCGCTGCCGATCCCTTGCCGATCGGTGTGCAGCTCATTGGCCGGGCTGGCGACGAACTGACCCTGCTTCGCCTTGGCCAGCAGCTCGAACGCGAATTTGCCTGGCGCAAACGGGCGTGCCCGCTCGAGACGGTGCGCTAGCGAGCAGACCGACGCACGTAGCCGCCATCCTCAAGGCCCGCTTCAATCTCAAAGTGGTTCTTGAGCGGATCGGAACCGGCAAGCCAGTACAGGATGGGGAAGAGAAGCCCGTACTTCTTCCACTGATCAACGTGGACGCGCTCGTGGCGCAGTACCCGATCGCTCACGACATTGCCCGTGAGGTAGACGCTGCCAACGCAGGTGCCGCCGCGCGCGTACGCCCACTTCGGGAGCCCACGACACACAATGAGGCCATCCACGCGCTCGACGCGGCCCTGCGAGAGCGGAAGACCGATCATGAGCGCGCCAACTGTGGCAAGCTTCGCGCCCGCCTCAGTGAGCGGCGAGTTCACGAACTCACGACGTTCCAGCACCGCGAGGATGATCTTGAGCGCGAGACGGCCCAGAGCTGGAGGTACAGCAGCGATTCGAGACACGCGATGAGCATAGAGGCAACATCCTGAACGCATCCGTCGCATGGCCTCGACACGAGACAGCAGAAGGGGCGGTCCACCGAAACGGACCGCCCCTTCACCACATCACGACTTAGGCGTGCAGCGAGCCACCCTCGAGCTGCTCCGGCGTGAGCGCAGCGCTCTCGCCCTGGCCGATCGTGCTCGGCGTGTTGCCGGCCTTGAGCGCGGCGAGGCGAGCCTCAACCTCGGTCATCTGGCCGAGGTCCTCAAGCTGCTCGAACTGAGCGTCAAGGCTCGAAGCCTGGAGTTCCTGCTGGCCGCGAACGCGGGCTTCTTCGCGGCGGATCTTCTCTTCGAAGCGGCCGATGTCGCTCGTCGGGTCGAGGACGTTGATCTTGCCCATCGCGTCCATGACCTTGCCCTGGGCCTCAGCGGTCTTGGCGCGAGCGACGAGCTCGTTGCGCTTGGCCTGGAGCTGCGAGAGCTTCGTGCGCATGTTCTCGATGCCGGTCTTGAGCTTCTCGACGACCTCGGTCTGCGACGCGATCTGCGGCTCAGCGACACGCATCTCGCCCTCAGCCTGGAGCTGGCGCTGGAGGGCAACCTTGGCGAGGTTGTCGAACTTGTCGGCGTCGGTGGCGTTGCCAGCGGCGCGGAACTCGTCGGCCTTGCGGCTTGCGGCGAGGGCCTTGCCGCCCCACTCCTGTGCGGCCTGCTCGTCCTCGCGGTAGTCGTCTTCCATGAGGCGGAGGTTGCCGATGGTCTGGGCGACAGCGGCCTCGGCTTCCGAGATGTTGTTCGTGAAGTCGCGGATGAGCTGGTCGATCATGAGCTGCGGGTCTTCAGCCTGGTCGATCATCGCGTTGATGTTCGCGCGAACGAGCTGCGAGATACGGCCGAAGATGGACTGCTTTGCCGGCATGGTGCCTCCTGTCGGGGTGCGGAAAAGTCCCGCGGATGTGAATTGGTCGAAACGAAAAGGTGAGTCGTTGGTCGTGTGGTTTAGCTTGCCGTGCCCGGTTGAACGTGAGCCGAGCGCCTAGCGGAATCCGCCACCGCCGGAGGACGACCAGCCGCCGCCACCGGAGGAGAATCCGCCACCGCCGCCACCGCCGAAGCCGCCACCAAAGCCACCGCTTCGGCTTGAGCCGCCGCCCGAGAGCATGCCGCCGATGATGCCGCCGATGACGGCGCTGCCGAAGTCGGAGGAGCGGCCGCCGTAGTAGCCGCCGTAGCGGGAGCGGTAGCCGCTGCCGTAGCCGCCGTAACCTGGAGCGCCGAGCATCATGGCGCCCTGCTGGACGTCGTTCTCCGCGAGACGCATGGCTTCCTTCGTACGGGCGATGCACTGCTCAGCGTGCGGGCGAGCCTCCAGCGGGGCATCGTTCATGCGCTGCTGGGCGAGACCGAGCTCGGACTCTGCCTGAGCAAGACGCGTGCGCGCCTCGGTGCCCACGGCACCGCGGTTCGCGTTGATGTAGGAGCTTGCGCCGTCAAACTGCGAACGCGCCTGCATGAGGATGCCTTCGACGCGCGAACGGTCGCGCGCGATTTGTGCCTGTGCCTCACGCAGGGCACGCACTTGGACATCCAGTTCGTCATCCGCGGCGCGAAGCGCATCGAGGACCCCGATGGGGTTCCGCTGCGCGTTCTGCGCCGAGCTGGCAGCAGCGATTTCCTTGCGGGCACGTGCGATGGCGTCGATCGCGGGCTGTGCCGGGTTCGACTGCTCGAGGAGCGTGATGTCGTTCTGCATGTCGGCGATCTCGGCCTGGATGAGCTGCGCGGCAGCATCCAGTTCCGTCTCGGCACGCTCGACACGGCCGAGGAGGACGTCGATCTGCGAGATCGCTTCCTGCGCGTCGCGAGCAAACACGGCGGCTTCACCGGGGCGACCGGATGCATGGGCCGACTGCGCGTCGGTGACACGGTCGAGGGCGAACGCGAGGCGGTCACGCGACTGCTGCGGAGTATCCACGAGCGTCGAGAGCGACTCGGGTGTGTGACGCTGCTTGAGTCGCTCGAGGAGCTGCTCGACCGAAGCGATGCGGGCCTGCACCGCCTGGGCAGCTTCAGTCACGGCCATGAGCGTCGACGGAACGTTCTTCGCCATGGCGCGAAGGTCGTCGAACTCCTTGCCAGCCTGGGCGAGCCGCTGCGATTCCCGTTCGGTGATCTCGAGGATCCGGGTATTCCACTCGAACTGCTGCTCGGGGGTGTCTGGGATGTGGTCGAGGAGGAGGCCCTGGAGCTTGAACGCCTCACCCGCCTGCTCACGTACCGAGACGAGCACCGTGCGGTACGGCGCAATGGCCTCCTCACCAAACTCGGCACTCGCGAAGGAGAGCTCCTGCTCGCCAGACTTCAGCGCGTCATCCAGACGCACGAGTGACTGACCGGCGCGCGTGGCGAGATCGTGCATGCGCTGCTGGGACGCCGCAGCGAGTGCCTGCTGCTCCTTCGCGCGCGTGTGTGAACGACGCCACGTGGCGATACCAAAAATGCTGAAGAGGAGAATGGCAAGGCCACCCAGCAGGAAGATTGACGGCATGGCCGAGGCCATCGAGGTGCTTGGCGCGCTGCTCGCACCGGAGCCGCTCGACGCCCCGGTGATGTCCTTCCCCTGCAGCCCGAGGCGGGCACCGTCAGCCACCGCGATGGCGGCACCGGCAATGTCGTTCGCCTCGAGCTTGGTGCGGGCCAGCGACTCAATGTCGCGGATCTGGCCCGAGCTGAGGCCCAATTCCTTGCTTGCGTTGATGCCGAAGTCGCCCGCGCGCATCCCCACGTAGAAGATGGCGTCCTGCTTGTCGTACCCCGACTTCTCGGCAACCTGGCTTGCCCAGTCGAACCCGTTCGAGGCGCCGTCGAAACGGTTAACGACAATGACGTGGAGCCGGGCACCGGTCTCAGATTCGAGCACTTCGATGGCCTGCTCGACCTCTGCCTGACGGCCATCGAGCGCGCCAGCCTCATCCCAGACCGCGGTATCGACAGCCTTGGCGGTCGCTGCAACAGCTGGCGACGTCGGCAGAAGGAAGGTGCTCGCAAACGCGGCGCTCAACACGGCTACCGCGAGTGCGAGGACCACCCGGTA
Organism: [Zimmermannella] alba NBRC 15616; assembly: GCF_001570905.1. GTDB lineage: Bacteria > Actinomycetota > Actinomycetes > Actinomycetales > Microbacteriaceae > Pseudoclavibacter > Pseudoclavibacter albus. The sequence continues at coordinate 249,802 of NZ_BCSO01000001.1, forward strand.
GGGGAGCGCGAGAGAGGAATAGCGCGACATAGCTGGAGGGTATCGACGACAGATGACACGCAGCCGAGTGTTCGCCCCGGGCTGCCGCAAGTTCGAACGCTACCGAAACGTCACGTCAATAACGGCTGAACAACGCCCGAGATGGGTCGAGAATCCGAGAGCTTCTCGTGATCCCGTGCCTACCATGGCCGCGCGTCCTGGCCCGCCCAAGCCATAAGGAGCCCCATGCGAAGCGATGACGTTGTGCGCGAGCGTTTCCGCGCCACCAAGTTCGAAGTCGGCTACGACCAGCGCGAAGTCGACGTGTTCCTCGACGAGGTCAAGGCATCCCTTGAGCGACTCGAACAGGGCGCTTCCATCGACGAGACCCCGGTCGATGCGAAGGCTGTTGAAGACGTGCGATTCACCCAGACCCGCTACCGCGAAGGGTATTCGCCGAAGGAAGTTGACGAATTCCTCGACCGGCTGCAGCACGTGTTCATGGAGCACGAGCAACAGCACGGGCAGTAATCAGACAAAGCATCAGGGCCTCACCAACCTGCTGGTGAGGCCCTGATTTTTCGTGCCCCCGACAGGAGTCGAACCTGCGACCTACGGTACCGGAAACCGGCGCTCTATCCACTGAGCTACGGAGGCGAACCAGCGTCCAGCGTACCAGGCGAGCGCCCGCGCGTTTCTGGGGGATGTGAGCTGAGTGCTTGTAGTGCGAAGTGCCTAGGAAAAACATGGGAGGATAGGCGGAATCCATCCATCCGCCCCTGCGTAGACTAGAGGGACTATGAACGCGAACGATCTTCTCGAGCCCATTGCCACCGCTGTCCATCACGCTCTCGAGCGACGCGAGGCTGGCCGAGAGATCGAGGTGAGCGTCGACGACATCACGCTCGAGCGTCCGAAGAACCGCGACCACGGCGACTGGTCGACGAACATTGCGATGCGCCTGGCCAAGCGTGCCGGCTCGAACCCGCGCGAGTTCGCCCAGGAAATCGCCGACGAGATGGCCGAGCACCCGGCCGTCGCCAAGGCTGAGGTTGCTGGCCCCGGCTTCATCAACTTCACGCTCGATGCTGGCGCTGCTGGCCAGCTCGCGAAGACGATCGTCGAGCAGGGTGCCGAGTACGGTAAGTCGCACAGCCGCGACGGCATCAAGATCAACCTCGAGTTCGTCTCGGCGAACCCGACCGGCCCCATCCACATGGGTGGTGTCCGCTGGGCCGCCGTTGGTGACTCGCTTGCCCGCATCCTCGAGGCCACCGGCGCCGATGTGACGCGTGAGTACTACTTCAACGACCACGGTGCCCAGATCGACCGCTTCGCGCGCTCGCTCCAGGCTGCACACCTTTGCCAGCCGGCTCCGGAGGACGGCTACGGCGGGGCCTACATTGCTGAGATCGCCCGCGACGTCGTCGCAAAGTACGAGGGCGACATCGACGCACTCAGCCCCGAAGAGCAGCAGGAAACCTTCCGCAAGGTCGGTGTCGGCCTCATGTTCGACGAGATCAAGCAGAAGCTCCACGACTTCGGCGTCGACTTCGACGTCTACTTCCACGAAGACTCGATCCACGAGTCGGGTGCAGTTGCTCGCTCGATCGACATCCTCCGCGAGCGTGGCTACGTCTACGAGAAGGACGGCGCAACCTGGCTCAAGACGACGCCCTTCGGCGACGACAAGGACCGCGTCATCATCCGCTCCGACGGCGAGCCCACCTACCTCTCGGGCGACATCGGCTACTACCTCAACAAGCGTGAGCGTGGCTTCGACCAGTGCCTCATCATGCTCGGTGCCGACCACCACGGGTACATCGGCCGCATGATGGCCATGTGTGGCGCCTTCGGCGACAAGCCGTACTACAACCTCGAGCTCCTCATCGGCCAGATGGTGAACCTCGTCAAGGACGGCGAGCCCGTTCGTATGTCGAAGCGTGCCGGCAACATTGTCACGATGGACGACCTCGTCGACGCCGTTGGTGCGGACGCTGGCCGTTACGCGATCGTCCGCGCCTCGGCGAACACGACGCTCTCGATCGACCTCGACCTGCTCGCGAAGAACACGAATGAGAACCCGGTCTACTACGTGCAGTACGCACACGCTCGTACGTGCAACGTTGCCCGCAAGGCGCAGGAAGCCGGCGTCACGGGCGAGCAGTTCGACCCGTCGACGCTCACGCACGAGACCGAGTCGGCACTCCTCGGTGCCCTCCAGGAGTTCCCGGGCCTTGTCGAGTACGCCGCCGACCAGCGTGAGCCACACCGCATTGCCCGCTACCTCGAAGAGATCTCGGGCCTCTACCACCGCTGGTACGACAACTGCCGCATCGTCCCGCGCGACGGCGAAGAGGTTGAGGCTGTGCACCACTCCCGTCGCGTTCTCAACGACGCCGCCAGCCAGGTGCTCCGCAACGGCCTCGGCCTCGTTGGCGTTGCCGCACCGGAACGGATGTAGCGATCCGATTCACGACCGCCTCGGCCGCCACCGCCACGCCTGCCTCCAGGCATACGCGGGGCGGCCGTCGCCGTCTGTTCTGGGCGGTTCTGGCGCTCGTCGTGCTTGCGATCGGCCTTGTCGTCGCGGAGTTCTTGGGGCGGAGCATCGCCCAGTCCGAGCTTGAGGCTCGCATCGAACAGCAGCTCCCGGACGGCGTGAGCGGCCACGTTGACGCGACGATCGGCGGTGGACTCTTCCTGCCGCAGGCGATCTCGGGTCGATTCAGCGACATCCAGCTCCATTCGCGTGACCTCAAGGTTGGTGTTGTGCCGCTTGACGTGTCGACGCAGCTCAGTGGCGTCCAATTGGGCGCGACACCGCAGGCCGAACATGTTCGCGGCACGATCACGCTGACGCCCGAGGCTGCGGCCCAGGCGATTGGGATCCCGGGTGTCGTTGACCAGCTCGAATTCCGAGACGGCCAGCTTGCCTTCGTGAGCGAACTCAATGTGCTCGGCATACCCGTCGGTGTGGATGTCATCGCGGGGCTTGGTATTTCCAACGGTCAGGTCATGCTCGACGTGCAGCAGACGAAGGCACATGTCGGGGACCTCAGCGTCGATCCGAGCAGCATTTGGCCTGAGCTTGGCGATGGCGGACTGCCCGTGTGTGCCGAGGAATACCTGCCGTCTGACATCGAAGTGACTGGCCTTGAGGTGCGGACCTCGGGCGTTGTCGCAAGCTTTTCGAGTGACAATCTTCCGCTGGACGAAGCACACCTTTCAGCGCGGGGGAGCTGTCCCGCTGCATAGCGGGATGGGGGAAGCCCCCGCCTTCCCGCACAATGCTCTGTCGGAGGTGCCGGGTAGCCTGAGAAGGTGAGTGTTGCACCCGACCCTGCCGCCTCGATCGCTCCCGACTGGCTGCCTGAGCCGGGCGATCTCAATGCGCTGTGCGCGAAGCTCTGGCCCACGAATGCGCGGCGGAACAGCGGGGGAGAGATTGAACTTGGCGGCTTGTGGGCGAGCGAGCTTGCGAGCCAATTCGGCACGCCGCTCATGGTGATCGATGAGGATGATGCTCGCAGCCGGATGCGGAGCACCCTCGAAGCCTTCACCGCCGCCTTTGCCGAGGCAGGCACGAGTGCCTCCATCTACTACGCGGGGAAGGCCTTTCTCACCGGCGCCGTCGTGCAGTGGGTCCGTGAAGAGGGACTCAATCTTGATGTTGCCTCGCTCGGTGAGCTCACGCTCGCGCTTCGTGCCGGGTTCCCAGCGGAGCGGATCGGCTTCCACGGCAACAACAAGTCAGTGGCAGAGCTCTCGTGCGCCATCCGTGAGGGTGTCGGCTCGATCGTCCTCGATTCACGGCATGAGCTCGAGCGCCTCACGACGCTCGCACGCGAGATGGGCGCACGCCCGCGCGTGCGCATTCGCGTGAATTCCGGTATCCACGCGTCCACGCACTCCTACCTTGCGACCGCGCACGAAGACCAGAAATTTGGCGTCACCATCGCCGACGCTGAGCGGATGGCGGTCCAGGTTGCGGAGGAGAACGTCCTCGAACTGCTCGGCTTCCACTCGCACATCGGCTCGCAAGTTTTCGAGACGAGCGGATTCCTCGCCGCAGCCGATCGCCTGCTCGACCTCCACGAGCGCACCTCGAAGGCCATCGGTCGCGGTCTCCCCGAGCTCAACCTCGGCGGCGGCTTCGGCATCGCCTACCTCGAGCACGAGACCCCGCTCGCCCCGGCACACATGGCTACGGAGCTTGCGCGTGAACTCGCCACGCAGGCAGCAGAACGAGGCATCCCGCTGCCGCACGTCGCCTTTGAACCCGGACGCTCGCTCATCGGCCCCGCCGGCGTCACCCTCTACGAAGTGGGCACCATCAAAGCGGTGCACGTGGGTGACGGCGATGCCGTCCGCCACTACGTGTCGGTCGACGGCGGCATGAGCGACAACGCCCGCCCCGCGCTGTACGACGCCGACTACACCGTGCGTCTTGCCTCCCGTGCCAGCACCGCAGATGCGATGCTCGTGCGCGTTGCCGGGAAGCACTGCGAGTCCGGCGACATCGTCGTCCACGACGGCTACCTGCCGAGCGACCTCGCGCTCGGCGACCTTGTGGCGGTGCCGGCAACCGGCGCCTACTGCCACTCGCTCTCGAGCAACTACAACTACCTCACACGCCCCGCGATCGTCGCAGTTCGTCATGGAGCAGCTGAGCTGATGGTGCGTCGTGAGACGATCGAAGACCTCCTCATGCGCGACATGACGTTCAGCGCAGCCCCGACCCCACATGAACAGGAGCCCACGGCATGAGTCAGCACGAACCCCTCAAGGTCGCCCTGCTCGGAGCAGGTTCGGTCGGATCGCAGGTTGCGCGTCTCTTGCTCGAGGGACGCGACGAACTCGCGCATCGTGTGGGCGCGGAGCTTGAGCTCATCGGCATTGCGGTGCGGAATGTCGATGCCAAGCGTGATGTTGATCTGCCCAGCGAGCTCTTCACGACCGACGCTGAGTCGCTCATTGCACGAGCCGACCTTGTCGTCGAACTCATTGGCGGTATCGAGCCCGCCCGCACGCGCATCCGCACGGCGCTTGAGCGGGGCGCGGATGTCGTGACCGCGAACAAGGCGCTCATCGCAACCCACGGCCCGGAGCTCTTCGCGATCGCCCAGGAGCGCGGTGCTCAGCTCAATTACGAGGCTGCCGTCGCCGGTGCCATCCCGATCATCCGCCCGCTCCGCGACTCGCTCGCGGGCGACCAGGTCACGCGCATCCTCGGCATCGTGAACGGGACAACGAACTTCATCCTCGACCGCATGCATGAGCGCGGCGATTCGCCCGCCGAGGCGCTCCGGATCGCGACCGAACTCGGCTACGCAGAGGCCGACCCGACCGCCGACATCGAGGGCTTTGACGCTCAGCAGAAGGCTGCGATCCTCGCATCCATCGCCTTCCATACGACGGTTCCCGTCGACTCGGTCTACCGCGAAGGCATCACGGCCGTCACGAGCGAGCAGATCAAGGCCGCGACGCGTGCGGGCTACGTCGTGAAGCTCCTCGCGATTTGCGAGAAAGTCCAGAACGAGGCGGGGGAAGCGGCCGTGTCGGCGCGCGTGCACCCTGCACTCGTCCCGGCAGCCCACCCGCTTGCAGCCGTCCACGGTGGCAACAACGCCGTCTTCATCGAGTCGATGGCGGCTGGCGACCTCATGTTCTATGGTGCGGGCGCGGGCGGCGTCGAAACCGCATCCGCTGTTCTCGGCGACCTCGTCTCGGCGGCACGCCGTCAGGTTGCCGGTGGCCCGGGTCTTGCCGCATCTCGCCACGCAGAGTTGCCGGTCCTCCCGATTGGTGAGGTCCACACGCGCTACCAGATCGCCCTCCAGGTGAAGGACGAGCCGGGTGTGCTCGCGAAGATCGCTGGCCTGTTCAGTGACCACGGCGTCTCGCTTGCCACACTCGAGCAGTCCATCCCTGAGCGTGACGCGAGTGCGTCGCACGAGCCCGCAGCAGCGCACGCTACGCTGGTGATTGGAACCCACCTGGCTGCAGAGCATGCGCTCGACGCAGTCGTGCAGGCCCTTTCGAGCGATGACTCTGTGCACGCCGTCACCGGCGTTCTTCGCGTCGAGAGCGCCGCTTAAGCACTGAACGGAAGCAGAGGTAAGTCATGGCCAAGCAGTGGCAGGGCGTCATTCGTGAGTACGCAGATCACCTCGACGTCACTGAGTCGACCCCGATCATCACCCTTGGTGAAGGTGGCACACCTCTCATCCCGGCTCCGGCACTGAGCCGCCGCACCGGCGCAGATGTCTGGGTGAAGTACGAGGGCATCAACCCGACCGGTTCCTTCAAGGACCGCGGTATGACGATGGCTGTCTCGAAGGCGGTTGAGTATGGCGCCAAGGTCGTCGTGTGCGCCTCGACTGGTAACACCTCGGCGTCGGCTGCCGCGTACGCGACCCACGCGGGCATTAGCTCGGCCGTGCTCGTGCCCGAGGGCAAGATCGCGATGGGCAAGCTCTCACAGGCCATCGCCCACGGTGCAAACCTCCTGCAGATCGAAGGCAACTTCGACGACTGCCTCGCGATCGCGCGCGAACTCGCCGACAACTACCCGGTGCACCTCGTGAACTCGGTGAACAACGACCGCATCGAGGGTCAGAAGACGGCACCCTTCGAGATCATCGACGTCCTCGGCGACGCCCCGGACTTCCACTTCATTCCGGTCGGCAACGCAGGTAACTACACCGCCTACACGCGCGGCTACCGCGAGTACGCGGCTGCCGGCCACGCCACGAGAATGCCGCGCATGTTCGGCTTCCAGGCTGCTGGCGCTGCCCCCATCGTCCGCGGCGAGGTCGTCACGGCTCCCGAGACGATCGCCTCCGCGATCCGCATCGGCAACCCAGCCTCGTGGGGCCACGCACTCGAAGCACGCGACGAAACGAACGGCTACTTCGGCATGATCGAAGACGCCAAGATCCTCGAGGCGCAGCGCGTCCTCTCCTCTGAGGTGGGCATTTTCGTCGAGCCTGCCTCGGCCATCTCGGTCGCCGGTCTCCTCGAGCGTTCGGACGCAGGTCAGATTCCGGCCGGCGCCAAGATCGTCCTCACCGTGACCGGCCACGGTCTCAAGGACCCGCAGTGGGCGCTCAAGGGTGCCGACGGCGAAGACCTCGCCCCGACGGTTGTCCGCGCCGACACGGGCGAAGTTGCCGCAGCGCTCGGCATCACCCCGAACGAGCAGCCGGCCGCATGAGCTTCCATACCGTTCCCCAGGGCCGCACCGTCCGCGTGCGCGTCCCCGCCACGAGTGCCAACCTCGGCCCCGGATTCGACACCTTCGGCCTCGCGCTGAGCGTTGCCGACGAGATCGAACTCACCACCTGCGAACCGGGCGTTCTCGACATCGAAATCGAGGGCATGGGCGCAGACTCGGTGCCGCGCACTGAACAGCACCTCATCATCCGTGCTCTCGACGCGAGCCTCGCCGAGCTCGGATTCGGTCGCGAAGGGCTCCGTCTGCGCGCCGTCAACCGCATCCCGCATGGCCGCGGCATGGGCTCCTCCGGCGCTGCGATTGCCGCCGGTGTGCTCCTCGCCGCCCAGCTTGTTGGCGACGACGTCGATGTGAGCGACGAGCAGCTCCTCAAGCTCGCCACCGAGCTCGAAGGCCACCCCGATAACGTCGCACCGTGCCTGTTCGGAGGCTTCACGATTGCGTGGACCGACGCCGACCGCCCGTATATGGTGCGCCGCGAAGTGCACGAGGACATTTACCCGCTCGTGCTCGTGCCGGAGCAAAAGCTCTCCACAAAGGTTGCTCGCGGACTGCAGCCGAGCGAGGTGCCGCACCGCGATGCCGTCTTTAACGTTGCCCGCGCGAGCCTGCTCGTGCTCGCACTCACCGACGAGCCCGAACTGCTGTACGCGGCAACCGAAGACCTCCTGCACCAGCCGTACCGTGCTGCCGCGATGCCGGCGAGCGCAGAACTCGTCGAAGAACTCCGTGCCGAGCACCTCGCTGCCGTGATCTCCGGTGCTGGCCCGAGCGTCCTCGTCCTCGCCGAGTCCGAACACGCACGCGACCGCGCCACCGAGATTGCCGCGGAGCATGACGGCTGGCGCGCGTTCCCAGTCGAGATCGACTCGCGCGGTGCTACAGTGTCTGTGGCTTCCACGAAGACAGAGTCTCTGTCCGCCTAGCGCCGGGAAGCCACTCATCACTCGGCATTCGCCGGATCACCCGATATTCGCCCGACGCCTCATCTCGCGTGGGTTTCGACGCTCGGAGTTCTGCTCGGCGATGCCGCTGAATGCTCCATGACGGAGCCGAACGAAGGACAGCTTCAGAATGACCGAGAACACCAGCGCCGCGAGCGCTGACGCAACGCCTGCGCTTAGCTCGATGCGCGTCGCCGACCTCCAGGCGCTCGCCGCGAACTACGGCATTAAGGGCCGCCTGCGCAAGAGCGAACTCATCGCCGCCATCGAAGCGGCACAGGCCGAGGCAAGCGAGGGCGTCGAACAGCTCACCGCTGCCACGACCGAAGCCACCACGGGGCAGGACGCCGAGCAGAGCACGGCCGAGGCTCAGACGCCCGCCGAGGACGCTGAGACCACCACGACCAACGCGAGCGACGCTGCAGAGCAAGCGGATGGCGCTGCCGAGGCACCGACCGGGGCTCGGGTCCGTGGACGTCGTCCCCGCCGCGTGAGCGCCACCGTTTCAGCCGACGCCTCGGAGGCTCCCGCCACCGAGCAGGCGCCGACCGAGACGCCTGCCGACGCCGACGCTGAGGCTCCTATGAGCCTCGACGATCTCGTCCTTCCTCCCGCACGCGGTGAGCAGGACGACGAGAACAAGGACGAGAACGAGCAGGGCGAGCGCCGCACCCGCAAGCGCAGCCGCGGTCGTGGTCGCCGTGGCCGTGGCAACGGTGGCGATTCCCAGCAGGACGACCAGGAGTCGCAGAACCAGCAGGACTCGAACGACGACGACCAGACCGCTGGCCGTAACCGCAACCGTCGTGGCCGCGCGCAGAACGGCGGCCAGGAGCAGGGCGGCGACAACAACGCCGACGCATCGAACGACGAGGACGAGCAGGAGGCCCGCCGCTCGCGCCGCAACCGCGACCGCAAGCGTAACCGCCGTGATGACGACGTCGACCCCGAGATCGCACCGGATGACGTCCTCCTCCCGATCGCGGGCATCCTCGACGTCCTCGACAACTACGCCTTCGTGCGCACCTCCGGCTACCTGCCGGGCGCGAACGACGTCTACGTGTCGCTCGGCCAGGTGAAGAAGTACGGCCTGCGCAAGGGTGACGCAATTGTCGGCGCCATCCGCCAGCCGCGTGAGGGCGAGCACCACCACGGCCGCCAGAAGTACAACGCGATCGTCAAGTTCGACACGATCAACGGCAAGACGCCGGAGGAGATCAAGGAGCGCCCCGAGTTCGACCAGCTCACGCCGCTCTACCCGAGCGAGCGACTCCAGCTCGAGACCGCGGGCGGCCACGTCGGCCAGCGCCTCATCGACCTCTTCGCCCCGATCGGGAAGGGTTCGCGCGGCCTCATCGTCGCACCGCCGAAGTCGGGCAAGTCGGTCGTCCTCGAGCGCGTCGCGAACGCGATCGCCGAGACCTCGCCGGAGACGCACCTCATGCTCGTCCTCGTCGACGAGCGTCCTGAGGAACTCACCCGCATGCAGCGCACGATCCGTGGCGAAGTTGTTGCGGCAACCTTCGACCTCCCGGCCGAAGACCAGACGACGATCGCAGAGCTCGCCATCGAGCGTGCGAAGCGTCTCGTCGAGCTGGGCCTTGACGTGGTCGTCCTCCTCGACTCGATCACGCACCTGTGCCGTGCCTACAACCTCACGGCGCCGGTGTCGGGCCGCATCCTTGACGGCGGTGTTGACGCATCGGCCCTCTACCCGCCCAAGCGCTTCTTCGGTGCAGCCCGCAACGTCGAGAACGGTGGCTCGCTCACGATCCTCGCGACCGCGATGACCGAGGCCGGTTCGCGCATGGACGAGGTTATCCTCGAAGAGTTCCGCGGCACCGAGAACCTCGAGATTCGCCTCTCGAAGGAGATTGCCGACCGCCGCATCTTCCCGGCGCTCGACATCCAGAATTCCTCGACGCTCATGGAGGAGACACTCCTGTCCAAGGCCGAGGTTGAGGCAACCTGGTCCATCCGCCGCGCGCTCTCGGGCACGGACGCTGGCAGCGTCCTCGAGTCGGTCCTTGAGCGACTCGAGAGCACGAACTCGAACGCTGAGTTCGTCGAGAGTGTGCGTCAGCGTCCGATTCAGGCTGGAAAGGTGACGCGATGAGCGACATGTTTGATTCGATCGGTGCGCTCCGCGAGGAGTACGCCGACCTTCAGGAGCAGCTGGCTGACCCGGAGCTGCACGCGAACCCGGCGCGCGCCAAGAAGGTGAACCGTCGCTACGCGGAACTCTCGCAGATCATCAACGCTGACGACGCTCGCCGTGGCCTTGAGGACGACCTCGAGGCCGCCCGCGAACTCGCCAAGGAAGACGAGGCCTTCGCTGAGGAAGTCCCCACGCTGGAAGAGGCACTCAAGGAGCAGCGCGAGAAGCTGCGCCGCCTCCTCATCCCGCGCGACCCGGATGACGGCCGCGACGTCATCATGGAGATCAAGGGCGGTGAAGGTGGCGAAGAATCGGCACTGTTCGCTGCTGACCTCCTTCGCATGTACTCGCACTACGCGGAACAGCGTGGCTGGAAGGTTGAGCTCCTCGACAAGACGGAGTCTGACCTCGGCGGCTACAAGGACGTCCAGGTCGCAATCAAGGGCTCCTCGAACGACCCGGCTGAGGGTGTGTGGGCGTCGCTCAAGTACGAGGGTGGCGTGCACCGTGTGCAGCGCGTGCCGGCGACCGAGTCGCAGGGCCGCATCCACACCTCGACCACGGGCGTGCTCGTCTTCCCTGAAGTTGACGAGCCGGAAGAGATCGAGATCAACCAGAACGACCTCAAGATTGACGTGTACCGCTCGTCGGGCCCCGGTGGTCAGTCGGTGAACACGACCGACTCGGCGGTGCGTATTACGCACCTTCCTACCGGCATCGTCGTGTCGATGCAGAACGAGAAGTCGCAGATCCAGAACCGTGCTGCCGCGATGCGCGTGCTCATGGCGCGACTGCTTGCACACCAGCAGGAGCAGTTGGACGCTGCTGCAGCTGATGCTCGCAAGTCGCAGATTCGCACGATGGACCGCTCGGAGCGCATCCGCACGTACAACTTCCCGGAGAATCGCATCGCGGATCACCGCACCGGGTACAAGGCGTACAACCTTGATGCTGTGCTCAACGGTGCCCTCGGCCAGGTCATCGAGTCAGCCATCCAAGCTGACGAAGAGGCGCGGCTCAAGGCGCTCGGCGGACAGAACGACTAGTTCCGCACACGAGGAGGGGCTCCCACCAGATGGTGTGGAGCCCCTTCGCCGTGTTGGCTTAGATCTCGTAGTAGCCCTCGGCGCGCGCGGCGGGATTCGGGGCCTGCCGAACCTTCGCCGGGATGCCGGTCAGGATGGACCCCGCAGGAGCAGACTTCGTGACGACCGCGTTCGCGCCCACCTTTGAGTCGGCGCCAATCTCGATCGGGCCGAGCAGCTTCGCGCCTGCACCAATGAGCACGCGGTCGCCAATTGTCGGGTGACGCTTCACCTTCTTCGTTGAGACACCGCCGAGGGTGACGTCGTGGTAGATCAGGACGTCGTCGCCCACTTCTGCGGTCTCGCCGATGACGATCCCCATACCGTGGTCGATGAACACGCGGCGGCCAATGTTTGCGCCGGGGTGGATCTCGACGCCGGTGAGAAAACGCGTGAACTGCGAGATGCAGCGCGCGAGAAGCTTCGTCCCATCGCGCTGCCAGAGGCGGTGCGAGAGGCGGTGTACCCAGAGGGCGTGAAGGCCGGAGTAGTTGAGAGCTACTTCGAGCTTCGTGCGAGCCGCAGGGTCGCCGCGACGGGCGGCAGCAAGGTCTTCTCGAATGCGCCGAAAGGCCGCGTCCCCGGGGAGGCGGCCTTTCGGCGTGCGCATGTCGCTCGTCATGGTTTAGGCGTCGCGCAGGTGATCGAACAAGGGCGTGGAGAGGTAGCGCTCGCCCGTGTCTGGGATGATGACGACGATCGTCTTGCCCGCAAACTCGGGGCGCTTCGCGAGCTCGAGAGCGGCCCAAACGTTGGCACCGGCCGAAATACCGGCGAAGATACCTTCATTCGCGGCAAGTGCGCGGGAGATGGTGAGTGCGTCGTCGAGTTCAACGTCGATGACCTCGTCGAGCACCTCACGGTCAAGGACGGCCGGGACGAAGTTTGCGCCAAGGCCCTGGATCTTGTGCGGGCCTGCGTGACCTTCGGTGAGCAGCGGTGAGTCCTTCGGCTCAACAGCGATGACGCGTGCCGAGGGCTTACGCTCCTTGAGGATCTGGCCGATGCCGGTGATGGTGCCGCCCGTGCCGACACCGGCAACGATGGCGTCCACGGCGCCGTCAGTGTCCGCCCAAATCTCTTCGGCGGTCGTCTCGCGGTGGATGCGGGCGTTCGCGTCGTTCTCGAACTGGCGAGCGAGGATCGCTCCAGGCGTGGAGGCGACGATTTCTTCCGCCTTCTCGACCGCACCGCGCATGCCATCCGGGCCCGGCGTGAGCACGAGCTCAGCACCGAAGGCACGCAGGAGCATGCGGCGCTCAATCGACATGGTCTCCGGCATCGTGAGGATGACCTTGTAGCCGAGCGCAGCACCGATGCCAGCAAGTGCAATACCGGTGTTGCCGGAGGTGCCCTCGACGATCGTACCGCCGGGCTTGAGCGAGCCGTCCGCTTCGGCGGCACGGATGATGGCAAGGCCCAGACGGTCCTTCACCGAGGAGCCGGGAGCGAAGTATTCGAGCTTCGCGAGCACCGTCGCACCGGTGCCCTCGGCTGCCTTGAGGCGAACGAGAGGAGTACCGCCAATCGTCTCGGCGATGCTGTCGTGAATCTTTGCGGGCATGAGCGGCCTTTCGGGGGAGGTCTCGTGCGGCGGACGGTGGCCCGTCGGTGTCACCATGCTGTCATCCAGAGCATGAAGGCGCATGGAGGTACGTCATATTCCGACGCACTTGCACAGCCTGTTCGCCCTCGGCGGAGCGTCGGCGGCAGTGTCGGCGTCCTGAGCGCGTGGGAGCATGGAGGCGTGGATGACCTTCGCTTGATTCGTGACCGTGCTCGTCGCACGCTGGCCGCTGCAGGCCTCACGAGCCCAAGCGAAGCTGACATCCTGCTGTCGTCGTGTCTTGGTATGTCGCGTGGCGAGCTCGAGCTCGCCCTCCTTCGCGGCGACGCGATTGATGCGGACACCAAGCGACGCCTCGAGGATGCTGTGGAACGGCGCCGTCGCCGAGAACCCCTCCAGCACATCACCGGCCGCGCCCCGTTCTGGGACATGGAACTCGAGGTCGGTCCGGGTGTGTTCGTGCCGAGGCCGGAGACGGAACTTCTCGTCGAACTCGCGCTGACAGAACTCGCGGAGCTTGGCTCAACGGATGCGCCGGGAGTACTCGAATTCTGTGCCGGTAGTGGGGCCATCGCGCTCGCCCTTGCCCGTGCACTTCCGCGTTCACGTGTCGTGACGGTGGAAGCGTCGCCAGAGGCGTGGCCATGGCTCCGGCGAAATGTGGCGAGGTACGGAGACGGGCGCGTGGAGGCCCGCTTTGGCCGGCTCGAGGAGCCGAGCATCACCACAGGCCTCGAACAGTCGGAGGCTAGGCCGGCCGTCATCGTCTCGAATCCGCCCTACATCCCGAGCCGAAACGTCCCCCAGGAGCCGGAGGTGCGTCGCGCCGACCCCGAGGAAGCGCTCTTCTCCGGCGAGGACGGTCTCGACCTCATCTGTGCAATCCTCCAACGCAGCGAAGCGCTCCTGCCTCCGGGCGGTGCGCTGTTCCTCGAACACGACGAATCTCAGGGACCCGCCATCCGGGCACTCTTCGCTGCGAGAGGGTGGCACGATCCATCGACGCATCAGGATCTTCTCGGTCGCGATCGCGTGAGTCGCGCCCGCCGTCCCGGAGCTGCCAAGTAGACTGGCCCGCGTCATGGCACGCATCTACGATTGCGCAGATCGCACCGAGCTCCTCGAAGGGCTTCGTGCCGCGCGTACAGCACTTGGTCGAGGCGACGTTATCGTCATGCCCACCGACACCGTCTACGGCATCGCCGCCGACGCCTTCTCGCACGGCGGCGTCGCAAAGCTCCTCGAGGCGAAGGGCCGTACCCGGCAGTCGCCACCGCCCGTGCTTGTCGCCGACCTCGCGACGCTCGAAGCGCTCGCCGAGCACGTGCCAGACCCGATTCGTTCGGCCATCATCGCCTTCTCGCCCGGGCCGCTCACCGTCATCCTGCCCGCCCGACAGAGCCTGCAGTGGGACCTCGGTGAGACTCGCGGCACGGTGGCCCTTCGCATCCCCGACAATGAACTTGCCCGCGAACTCCTGCGCGATGTGGGTCCGCTCGCGGTTTCGAGCGCGAACCGTCACGGCGAGCGGGCCTCCTCGAACGCCGCTGAAGCTGAGGCAGCGCTCGGTGACCGGCTCGAGGTGATTCTCGACGGTGGTGCTGCCGGGGGAGAAGCCTCCACGATCGTGGATGCGACACCACTGACGCGTACGCCCGCAGAACCCGCCCGCATTGTTCGACAGGGAGCCCTCGCGCGCGAACGCCTAGCCGCGGTGCTCTGCGAATGGCTCGCGCCCGCTGAGGACGGCTAATGCGCAACTACGCGCTCATCGTGCTCGTCGCCGCGATCGTCACCTACCTGGCGTGCCGCATCGTGTACCCGCTCGCGATGAAGCACGGCTGGCATCCGCCGGTGCGTGAGAGAGACGTCCACTCGACGCCAAAGCCCCGCCTGGGCGGCGTCGCGATGTACCTCGGATTCATGGTCGCGATCGTTGTTGCCTCGCAGATCGAACAGTTCCACCTTGTCTTCGGGCAGCCAGAACGCGTTTGGGCGATCGTTGGCGCGACAACGCTCATCATGGTGATCGGTGTCCTTGACGACTTTGTCGATCTCGACTGGATGACGAAACTCGGCGGCCAGATGATCTCGGCCGTCATCCTCGCCTGGCAAGGCGTTGCGATTACCTCGCTGCCAATCGGTGGCCTCACCGTCGGCTCGCCCCTCATGTCGCTCGCTTTCACCGTCCTCGCGGTCGTGCTCGTCATGAACGCGGTGAACTTCATCGACGGTCTGGATGGCCTTGTCGCGGGCATTGCGCTCATCGCAAATGGCGTCTTCCTGCTCTACAGCTACTTCCTCTCGGCCTTCGCTGGCCAGACCGGACGCTTCACAATGGCGGCCCTCATCTCGGCCATCATCATCGGCATGTGCCTGGGTTTCCTCCCCATCAACTGGAACCCCGCGAAGATGTTCATGGGCGATGGCGGTGCCCTCCAGCTGGGGCTCCTCATGGCCACCTCCGCCGTTGCCGTCACCGGTGAAGTGGACCCGATGACGATTAAGTCCGAGCAGTTCCTACCCGCGTTTCTCCCGATCGTCATTCCCTTTGCAGTGCTCATCGTGCCGCTCCTCGACTTGACGATGGCGGTCGTCCGACGCATGAGCGCTGGCAAGTCGCCGTTCTCGGCCGACCGCAAGCACCTCCACCACCGCCTTCTCGACATGGGGCACACGCAGCTTCGCGCCGTGCTCATCTTCTACGCGTGGACTGCCGTCGTCTCCGGGGGAGCGCTCCTCGCCTTCGTCCTCGAGGACGCATGGATCGCGCTCGTGTTCGTCACGGTTGGCTTCATCATTTGCACGGCCTTCACCGTGGCACCCATCAGCCGCCGCAAGGCTCGCGAGCTTCGCGCCCAGAAGACGCCAACACTCCTTGACGAGTCGGATGACCCGCTCGACTCGCAGGGCGAGGCGCAAGCAGACACCATCCGCCGGGCCCTCCCACGTTACGCAGCCAAGCGACAGGCGCGACAGACAAGTTCCACATCCGACACTCCGAGTGAAGCTGAGACCGCATGACGACTCCCAACAAGCCCTCATCGATCGCCGTCTACCGCAAGGTGCTTCGCTGGTCAGCCGTCCTCGCCATTGCTGTTGCGGTCATCGGATCACTCGTGGCGGGGCTCCTCGTAGGCATGAACGGTGTGTGGAGCGCACTCGTCGCATCGGCAATTGGATTCGGCTTCGCAGGGGTGACCGTGGTCATCCTCATCATCGCCGTGCAGCTCGACACGATCTACTTTTTCGCCACGATCCTCTTCGGCTGGCTGCTGAAGTTTGTGCTCTTCATGGTCGTGCTCTGGTTCGTCCGTGACCAGGCCTGGATTCACCCCGTTGCGCTCTGGGCGTGCCTCGTCGCGGCGCTCATTGGAACCCTCGTGGTTGACGTGCTGTGTGTGCTTCGTGCACGGATGCCGTACGTCAGCGATCGTGCACGAGACCAGCCCTGACCACACGCCGTAGGTCACGAAACGATGAACCTGACTGTGAATTTCTTGATAGGATGCACCGGGTGAGCGTGAGGCCCCGCGCCCCGCTCAACGGTCCCAACCGCGTCGCACTGGACATGAATGCCGTGCCCCGAGACAGGAGACAGAGCTGCTCGCTTCAACCCTGAATACGCAGGCCATCGTCGCGGCGGCTGAGGACGGTTCGTTCACGCCGCCGAGCCTCGACCACGAGTTCGACCTTCCCAAGCTCTTCCAGACCTTCTTCGGCTTCGACGCTGGTCCACTCGAGATGAACCGCATCATCATGGTGCGTGTCCTCGCGGTTCTCGTCATGCTGCTGCTGTTCTGGCTCGCTTTCCGCAAGCCCCGCGTCATCCCCGGTAA
This sequence comes from [Zimmermannella] alba NBRC 15616, assembly GCF_001570905.1. Lineage (GTDB taxonomy): Bacteria > Actinomycetota > Actinomycetes > Actinomycetales > Microbacteriaceae > Pseudoclavibacter > Pseudoclavibacter albus. The sequence goes on from NZ_BCSO01000001.1 coordinate 266,614, forward strand.
GGGGCAGTCGGTGGCTGAGATGGCGATCGGCTTCGTGAAGGAAAACATCGTCGATGGCGTCCTCGGCGAGCAGCTCGGGAAGAAGTACCTTCCGCTGCTCTCCGCCATGTTCTTCGGCATCCTCGCGATGAACATCACCGGTATCATCCCGGGCCTCAACATCGCAGGAACCTCGCTCATCGGTATGCCGATCGTCCTCGCGATCGTCGCCTACATCGCCTTCGTCTGGGCGGGCATTCGCGAGGCAGGCGCAGCTACCTTCCTCCGCAACGCCCTCTTCCCCCCGGGTGTGCCGTGGCCGATGTACATCCTCCTCACGCCGATTGAGTTCATCAACGTGTTCGTGGTGCGTCCTATCTCGCTCGCACTCCGACTCTTCCTCAACATGATGGTTGGGCACCTCCTGCTCGTCCTCTGCTTCAGCGCGACACACTTCTTCGTGTTCACGCTCGGCGGCGTCAACGCGCTCTTCGGTGTTCCGACGCTCCTCGGTGGCTTCGTCATGACGCTCGTTGAGCTTCTTGCCGCAGTGCTCCAGGCCTTCGTGTTCACGCTCCTCACCTCGGTCTTCATTCAGCAGGCCGCGTCCGAAGAGCACTAAAAGACCACCCAGACCTCAAGCCCCAACATCCAAAGCTCGAAGCCGCCCGGCTTCAACCCCGTTCCAACCGGAAGGAAACCCCAGTGGACATCACCACGCTCGCCGAGATCAACGGCAACATCGCAACCGTCGGTTACGGCCTCGCTGCAATCGGCCCCGGCATCGGTATCGGCATCGTTGCAGGCAAGACCGTCGAGGCAATGGCTCGCCAGCCCGAGATGGCTGGCAAGCTCCAGGTCACGATGTTCCTCGGCATCGCCTTCACCGAGCTCCTCGCCTTCATCGGCGTCGCAACGTACTTCATCTTCGCGTAAGGCGGTTGACGCATGATCAGCATCGCATCTGCATCGACGGGCGAGGGATTCAATGTCCTCTTCCCGGCGATCTATGACATCGTCTGGTCGCTCGTCGTCTTCGTCGTCATCGCGCTGTTCTTCTGGAAGTTCGTTATTCCGGCATTCACGAAGACCCTCGCAGAGCGCGAGGAGAAGATTGAGGGCGGCATCAAGAAGGCCGAACTCGCTCAGGCAGAAGCTGCGCGTCAGCGCGGTGAGCAGGAGCGCCTGCTCGCTGAGGCACGTGCCGAAGCCAACGAGATTCGTGAGGCTGCACGAGCCGAGAGCGAGCAGATCAAGGCCGAAAAGAAGGCCGAGACTCAGGCAGAACTCGACCGCATGACGGCCGCTGCCAAGGCCCAGATCGAAGCAGAGCGCCAGTCGGCACTCGTCTCGCTCCGCTCTGAGGTTGGCCAGCTCGCTGTCACGCTCGCCTCGGGCGTTGTCGGTGAAGAGCTCTCGAACGACCAGCGCCAGCACGCGATCGTCGACCGCTTCCTCGCCGGCCTCGAGGCCGGCGAGGCCCGTGGAACTCAGGAGACGATTCGCTAATGGGAAGCGCGACGAAGCAGGCGCTCACTGCGCTCTCGAATGAGCTGGACTCGTGGGGCGGCGACCTCGCCGCAGCCCGCGAAGTGCTTGCCACGGTTGGTGTCTTCGAGAAGGAGGCGTCGCTGCGCGGCGCACTCGCTGACTCGGAGCACGACAACGACCGCAAGCGTCAGCTCATCGAGCGTGTGCTCGCAGCATCGGCGGGGGAGCGCGCACGCGCACTCCTCGCAGCAGCTGCCAGCCACCGGTGGTCGAACGATCAGGACTTCCTCCTCGGAGTCCAGGAACTCGGTGTTCGGGCCGTCGCGCAGTCCTCGGGCAAGGCTCAGGAGATCTCGACGGAACTGCTTGCCATCGCGGAGGCCATCTCCGAGGACGGCGAGCTTGAGCTCACGCTCGGTTCCAAGCTCACCGCTCCGGCGGCCAAGCGCGAGATCGCAGAGCGACTCTTCGGCGGCAAGGTCGGCGAGGCAACCCTCGCAGTCCTCCTCGGCCTCATCGAGCACCCCATGGGCCGTCGTGTCCGTCGCCTCCTCTCATGGGGCGCCGACATCGCCAGTGCTCAGGCTCAGCGTTCCGTGGCCACGGTCACGAGCGCCGCGCCCCTCCCCGCGGAGCAGCTCACGCGGCTCGAAGCGGTACTCAGCCGCAAGTACGGTCGTCAGGTGCAGCTCGCAACGCTCATCGATCCGTCCGTCCTCGGCGGCATTCGCGTGGAATTCGGTGACGACGTCATCGACGACACGGTTGCCTCCAGGCTCAACGACCTTCGACGCGCGCTCGCGTAGCGCTTCGCTTACTACCCCGGGGTGCGCCCCGAACGACTAGGGAAGAACATGTCAGAACTTACGATCAACCCGGACGAGATCCGCGACGCCCTCAAGGACTTCGCTTCGTCGTACCGTCCGGAGGGCGCATCGGCAACCGAGACCGGCGTCGTGATTGACGCGGCCGACGGTATTGCCCACGTTGAGGGCCTTCCGGGTGTCATGGCCAACGAGCTCATCACCTTCGATAACGGTGTGCTCGGCCTCGCTCAGAACCTTGACGAGCAGGAAATCGGTGTCGTCGTCCTCGGTGAATTCGACGAGATTGTCGAAGGCATGGCCGTGCGCCGCACCGGCGAGGTCCTCTCCGTTCCGGTTGGAGAGGGCTACCTCGGCCGCGTCGTCGACCCGCTCGGTAACCCGATTGACGGCCTCGGCGACATCGCTGGCCTCGAAGGCCGCCGTGCCCTCGAGCTCCAGGCTCCTGGCGTCATGATGCGCAAGTCGGTGCACGAGCCGCTTGAGACGGGTATCAAGGCCATCGACGCCATGATCCCGGTTGGCCGTGGTCAGCGTCAGCTCATCATTGGTGACCGCCAGACCGGTAAGACCGCCATCGCGATCGACGCCATCATCAACCAGAAGAAGAACTGGGAGTCGGGCGACCCGACGAAGCAGGTGCGCTGCATCTACGTCGCCATCGGCCAGAAGGGTTCGACCATCGCTTCGGTGAAGGGCGCACTCGAAGACGCCGGTGCCATGGAGTACACGACCATCGTGGCGTCGCCGGCATCCGACCCCGCTGGCTTCAAGTACCTCGCTCCGTACACCGGTTCGGCCATCGGTCAGCACTGGATGTACCAGGGCAAGCACGTCCTCATCATCTTCGACGACCTGTCGAAGCAGGCTGAGGCCTACCGTGCCGTGTCACTCCTCCTCCGCCGCCCGCCGGGCCGCGAGGCATACCCGGGTGACGTCTTCTACCTCCACTCGCGTCTGCTCGAGCGTTGCGCCAAGCTCTCGGACGAGCTCGGTGCTGGTTCCATGACCGGTCTTCCGATCATCGAGACCAAGGCAAACGACGTCTCGGCCTACATCCCGACCAACGTGATTTCGATCACCGACGGCCAGATCTTCCTCCAGTCCGATCTCTTCAACGCCAACCAGCGTCCGGCAGTCGACGTGGGTATCTCGGTCTCGCGTGTTGGTGGTGACGCACAGCAGAAGCACATCAAGAAGGTCTCCGGTACCCTCAAGCTCGAGCTTGCTCAGTACCGCTCGCTGCAGGCCTTCGCGATGTTCGCCTCGGACCTCGACGCCGCAAGCCGCAAGCAACTTGAGCGCGGTGCCCGCCTCACTGAGCTCCTCAAGCAGCCGCAGTACACGCCGTACCCGGTTGAGGAGCAGGTTGTTTCGGTGTGGGCCGGTACCAACGGCAAGCTCGACGACGTCGCAGTCGAAGACGTGCTTCGCTTCGAGCAGGAGATGCTCGAGTACTTCCGCCGCAACACGGACGTGCTCGACCGCCTGCGCGACTCGGGCAAGCTCGAGGACGACACCCTCAAGGCCATGGAAGAGGGCGTGGACGCATTCCGCCACACGTTCCAGACCGGCGAGGGCACGCCGCTCATCGCTGCTGGCCGTGAGGAATTCGAAGCTGCTTTCGAGCAGGACGTCAACCAGGAGCGCATCGTTCGGAGCAAGCGCCACTAGGCGCTCGCTTCCCGATTCGCTAGTACAGGAGAACCATGGGAGCACAGCTTCGGGTCTACCGGCAGAAGATCAGGTCTGCCCAGACGATGAAGAAGGTCACCCGCGCCATGGAGCTCATCGCCACCTCGCGCATCGCGAAGGCGCGGGCTCGTATGGTGGAGTCGAACCCCTACGCGAAGGCCGTGACTGAGGCCGTCGCGTCGGTGGCGTCGTACTCCAACATCGACCACATTCTTCTCACCGAACGTCCCGAGGTGCGTCGGGCTGCGGTCGTTCTGTTCACGAGCGACCGCGGCCTCAACGGCGCGTTCTCGGCCAACGTCCTGCGCGAGTCCGAGCAGCTCACCGAGCTGCTCACCTCGCAGGGCAAGGAGGTCGTCTACTACCTCGTAGGTCGTAAGGCGGTTGGCTACTTCAGCTTCCGCGACCGCGACTCGCTTCGCCAGTGGACGGGCAACACGGACGCACCGAAGTTCGGCACAGCAAAGCAGATCGGCGACGAGCTCGTCGAGCGTTTCACCATGCCGTACGAAGAGGGTGGCGTCGACGAGATCCACTTCATCTACAACCACTTCAAGAACATGGTGTCGCAGGAACCCCGCATCGTGCGCCTGCTGCCCCTCGAAGTGGTCGATGCAGAGGACGACGCGACGAACACCTCGTCTGAGCTCTACCCGCTCTACAACTTCGAGCCGAACACGCAGGACGTCCTCGAGGCGCTCCTGCCGGCCTACATCGAGTCGCGTCTGTTCAACGCGATGCTCCACTCGGCAGCTTCCGAGCTCGCTGCACGCCAGCGCGCAATGAAGTCGGCCTCCGACAACGCAGACAAGCTGATGCGTGACTACACGCGCCTTGCGAACAACGCTCGCCAGGCCGAAATCACGCAGCAGATCTCCGAGATCGTGGGCGGCGCGGACGCCCTCGCCTCCTAAGCACCTTCACGTTCGCGCACGAACACAGATAAGGACGACAATGACGCAGAACATGCTCCTCGACCAGGGGGCGCCCGAGCAGGCGGCCGGCGTGGGCCGGATCGCTCGCGTCACGGGCCCCGTGGTCGACATCGAGTTCCCTCACAACGCCATGCCTGGCATCTACAACGCCCTCGAGACGACCGTCACGATGGGCGACCAGGCGCACAAGCTCACGCTCGAGGTTGCCCAGCACCTCGGTGACGACCTCGTGCGCGCCATTGCCCTCAAGCCGACCGACGGTCTCATCCGCGGCCAGGAAGTCCGCGACACCGGCGCACCGATCTCGGTGCCGGTCGGTGACGTGACCAAGGGCAAGGTCTTCAACGTGACCGGTGACGTCCTCAACGAGTCGATGCTCACCGAGCCCTACGAGATCACCGAGCGCTGGCCGATCCACCGCACCCCGCCGGCATTCGACCAGCTCGAGTCGAAGACCCAGCTCTTCGAGACGGGTATTAAGGTCATCGACCTCCTCACCCCGTACGTGCAGGGTGGAAAGATTGGTCTCTTCGGTGGTGCAGGTGTCGGTAAGACCGTCCTCATCCAGGAGATGATTCAGCGCGTCGCCCAGGACCACGGTGGTGTGTCGGTGTTCGCCGGTGTCGGTGAGCGTACCCGTGAAGGTAACGACCTCATCTACGAAATGGAAGAAGCAGGCGTCTTCGACAAGACGGCCCTTGTGTTCGGTCAGATGGACGAGCCGCCGGGGACGCGTCTTCGCGTCGCCCTCTCGGCCCTCACCATGGCTGAGTACTTCCGCGACGTGCAGAAGCAGGACGTGCTCCTCTTCATCGACAACATCTTCCGCTTCACGCAGGCCGGTTCGGAGGTGTCGACCCTTCTCGGTCGTATGCCTTCGGCCGTGGGTTACCAGCCGAACCTCGCCGACGAGATGGGTCTCCTCCAGGAGCGCATTACCTCGACGCGTGGTCACTCGATTACCTCGCTGCAGGCAATTTACGTCCCTGCTGACGACTTCACCGACCCGGCTCCGGCAACCACCTTCGCCCACCTCGACGCCACCACCGAGCTTTCGCGTGAGATTGCGTCGAAGGGTCTCTACCCGGCTGTCGACCCGCTCACCTCGACCTCGCGCATCCTGGACCCGCGCTACCTCGGTGCGGACCACTACCGCGTGGCCACCACGGTGAAGCAGATCCTCCAGAAGAACAAGGAACTTCAGGAGATCATCGCCATCCTCGGTGTCGACGAGCTCTCGGAAGAGGACAAGGTGACGGTCGCACGCGCCCGCCGCATCCAGCAGTTCCTCTCGCAGAACACCTACATGGCGAAGAAGTTCACGGGTGTTGAGGGTTCGACCGTTCCGCTCAAGGACACGATCGAGTCGTTCGACGCGATCTGCCGCGGTGACTTCGACCACGTGGCCGAGCAGGCCTTCTTCAACGTCGGTGGTATCTCCGACGTCGAAGAGAAGTGGGCGAACATCCAGAAGGAAATGGCCTAAGCATGGCTTCTGGAAATACGCTGACCGTGAGCGTTGTCTCGGCGACCAGCCAGGTGTGGGAGGGCGAAGCGAAGTCTGTCGTCGCCCGCACCACCGAAGGCGAAATGGGTATCCTGCCCGGTCACGAGCCGGTGCTTGCGATGCTCGGTGCCGGTGAGGTGCGCATCACCGACGCCGAGGGTCAGAGCACGACTGCTCTCGCCAATGACGGTTTCCTCTCGGTCGCACAGGACCGCGTGACGATCGTCGCTCGTGAGGCGTCGCTCTCGGCTTGACCAACTCGCTGATTGCGCTGCTGCCGCCATCCGAAACCAAACGGGATGGCGGCAGCGCCGTTTCTGCATCTTTGTTCGGTCCGGTGCAGGACGAGGCGCGCGAAGAAGCACTGACCGAACTGCGGGCCCTCGCGGGCGACGCCGAGGCGCATCAGCGTGCGCTGAAGCTTTCGGATAAGCTCGCCGAGACCGAGCGTGCACGGAATCTCGCGCTGTGTGATGCGCCGCGGATGCCAGCGCTCGAGCGCTACACGGGCGTGCTGTACGACGCGCTGGATGTTGCGAGCTTGCCCGATGCTGCACGCACATGGGCACTGGAGCGATATGTCATCCAGTCGGCGCTGTGGGGCCTCGTGCGGGGGAGCGATGCCATCCCCGCGTACCGCTGCTCGGCGTCAACGGGCCTCGGCAAACGCTCGATGAAGCAGCGATGGGCACGCGAATGCGCTGCCGTGCTCGCTGAACACAAGGGCGTCGTCCTTGATCTGCGTTCGAAGAGCTATGCAGCGCTTGGGCCGCTGCCGGATCGCGACGATGCGCTCGTCTTGGAATTTGTGACCCGGATGCCGACTGGTGAGCTCAAGCAGCTCAACCACTTCAACAAGCAAGGCAAGGGCGAGTTTCTGCGGACGCTCGCTTTGGCCGATTCTGAGGTGCACGAGCAGCTCGATGCCGTGGGGGACATGGAAGGCCTCTGCAGTGTTCTCCGTGCGCTTGGCATCGAGATCGACCCCGTTTCAGAGCGTGAAGCGATGGTCACCGTTGACGATCCTCGACAACAGCGACTAGGGCAATCTACAACCACGGGATGACACCAAAGAGGTATGTAGAGGAAGCATCGTTTCCCAGAGTCTTCTAGGGTGTTCGTGTTCGCGAACCGATCGAAAGGGACAATTCGTGTCGACGTACGACTCCGACGCCGCTGTGGGCATTCTGCTCGTGCTCTTTGGCATGTACTTCTTCTTCCTGGCGCTCTATTATGTCGTGACGGCGCTTGGCTTCCAGGGCATCTTCAAGAAGGCTGGCCAGCCGGCTTGGAAGGCTTGGGTGCCGATCCTGCAGGGCTGGACCTTCGCTGAGGTTGGTGGCAAGGAAGGCTGGTGGTGTTTCATTCCGTTCGCCGGCTGGATCCTCCCCGCCATGAACATCAACAAGGCATTCGGCAAGGACAACGGTGGCTGGCTCGCCTACGCCATCCTCCTTGCGAACATCTGGATGCTCCACCTCGGCTTCGGTAAGGACCAGTACAACGAGCGCCTCATGCCGACCGCTCAGGGCGGCAAGCCGCAGCTCGGCGGCCAGCAGGCATACGGCCAGCAGGCGTACGGCCAGCAGGCGTACGGTCAGCAGCAGTACGGCCAGCAGCAGGCATACGGCCAGCAGCCGCAGGCATACGGCCAGCAGCCGCAGGCATACGGCCAGCAGGCGTACGGCCAGCAGCAGCCGCAGGCGTACGGCCAGCAGCAGTACGGCCAGCACTAAGGCTCTTTGACTCACGGCGGTCCGGTCCTTCGGGGCCGGGCCGCAGTTTACTGTTTCTGGGGCAACTCGATTCGCGCAAATCCATTCACAGGCCTCATTGCTTGCGGGCGCTCACAGAATCTTGGGTCTCGCACGGCATCGAAGTTTCGGTGTTCCTAGCCTCGTCGCCATGACCGAGACCACGACGCTTCGCACACCCATCGACATCCTCCGCAAGATTCCCGAGCTCATCGAGCACACGCTCGTGGAGAGCCTCGTCATCCTGCCCTTTGACGACAACCACGGCGGCGCGGTGCTCCGCTTCGACCTCCCGCGCCAAAACCTCAATCCCATCGAAGCCGAGCAGTACGCGACGGCCGTCGTGGGATATCTCTGCCACCTGGAGGGGTATCAGCGGGTCGTCACCGCAGTGTTTACCGAGCAGGAATTTGACGGCCCCGGCATGCCGCCGTGGCGCCTCGTCGAAGAAGCACTCCACGAAGCGCTCACGCGCGGAGGATTCACCACCATCGCGTCACTGTGCCGCGCTGGGAATGGATGGGGCGAGTACGGCTGCGACGATCCAGACTGCTCGGGCTTCGGCCCGCGATCGCTGAGCGAGGTCACGGAGGAGAGCGTCACACGCATTGGGCTCACGACGCCGCGTGATGTGCTCACGCTCCTCTTGGAAAGCAACGACATCGAGCGCCGCACGCTCGTCGCGGAGCGCATGGCCAGCGTTCGCCGGGACGAGACGCTGTTTGAGCGTGCCCTGACGGCTTGGGACAAACGCCTGACGAGCCCGCGCTGGAACAAGCGAGGCCTCTCCCGAGCGTGCGCAGCGCTGCAGCTCGCCCTCTTCGAAGAGGTCAGCAGCGTCGTCCGCTGGACATCCAGCACGCTCTTCGGCCTTGGCGCGGGTGCTGATGGCGCACTCGAGGAGATGTGGCTCGCGATGCTCGAGGCTGCGGACAGCGGGACGCCGTTCGATGTGATGGAACTCAAACACTCGTTCCCGACCGTCGAACGTGAGCGCCTTGAACGCGCGGCCTTTCAGACGCGCGACCTCCTCACGGTGACCCCGCCCCAGCTTGAAGCGCAGGTGCTCGCCGCGCTCGCCATTCTCGAGTGGGCACGCGGGCGAGGTTCCTTCGCCGTCGAATGTGCGCTGTTCGCACTGCAGCGTGACGAGGACTTCTGGCTCGCGCACCTCGTCGTGTGGCTGTGCGAGCACGGGGTAGTGCCGCCCTGGTTTGGCGTCGTGCCAGTGGGCGAGAACCCATACGGGCTCGGAGCGGTCGCCTAATGCAGCTCCCGCTCGAATATCGGGTTCAGCTGCCCGAAGCTCCCGCTGAACCGCAGCGTCGCCCGTTCCCGGTCATCATGCTCATTGCACCGGTCGTCGTTGCGGTGGTTATGTTTTCACTCACCTCGTCAAAGCACATGCTGCTCTTTGCCGCGCTTGGGCCGGTCCTCAGCACTGCATCGTGGCTGGAAACACGGCGCAGCTCGCGCCGACTCATTCGGCGCGAGCGCGCGCGTCTCGAGCGAGAACTTCGTGAGGCCAAGAAACACATCGACGAACTCCACGACGTCATCCGGGCCGAGCGGCGACGCAGGCATCCGCTCATTCCAGAGCTTTTGCAGGGGATCCGACCAGCTCGCACCGTGCCGGATGGTCGGGACAGCAAGCTCGTGTGGTGTGTCGGGACAGCCGCCACATCGAGCGGCATCACCATCGAGGGGGCACCTGGACGTCACGAGGCACTGCTCGAGCTTGCCCGCCATGCCCGGTTCACGAGCGGATGCCCCATCACGACCTCAAGCGCCGAGCTGGTCGTTGTGGGAGAACCCGTCGCGGCGCGGGCCACCGTCGCGGCACTCCGAGTGCAGGGGCAGGCAATGGGCCTCTCAGACGATGAACTCGATCGCCGCATTCGCCGCGTCGCTGGGACGAATGGATGCCGCACGAGCGGATGCGCCGAGCTGCACCTTGATACGCCAGTACTGGGCTTCGCCCGGCTCATTGATGATGACGGTGAACGCATCGTCACTCCAGAACGGGCATCGGTCGCTGAACTCGCGCGCTGGCGCGACATCGCAGGCAGCGTCGCTGACAGCGGGTCCCTGCTTGAACAGGCCGCGCAATTCGACCTCGGAACTCCGAACAATCGACGAGGGAGTCTCGCGGCACCTCTCGGCGTTTCCTCGGACGGGCACGTTGTCGTCGACCTGGTCGCCGACGGGCCGCACGCGGTGATCGGCGGCACGACCGGATCCGGCAAGAGCGAACTGCTCATCACCTGGATTGCGGGACTTGCGGCACGGCATTCGCCGAAGGAATTCGTGTTCCTCGGCCTGGATTTCAAGGGCGGCGCGACCTTCGACCCACTCATCGAGCTGCCGCACTGCGCGGGCGTCGTGACCGATCTCGACGGCGAGGATGAGGCACAGCGCTGCGCCGAGAGCCTCGCAGCAGAAATTGTGCGACGAGAACGTCTGCTCCGAGCTGAACGGCGCCGCGATGTGGACGAGCTCACGTTTCCGCCGCCACGACTGGTCGTGGTCGTTGATGAGTTCCAAACGCTCCTCACACGGCATCCGCGCCTCCAACAGCTCTTCGCTGATCTTGGAGCACGAGGCCGAAGCCTCGGGATTCACCTCATCCTCTGCACGCAGCGGCCGCATGCAGCTGCCCGCGACGCGCTCATGGCAAATTGCTCGATTCGCGTCTGCCTCCGCGTCACCGCAAACCAGGAAAGCCAAGCGGTCATCGGTACCGACGATGCGGCATCGATCCCGGCAGCCGCGCGTGGCCGGGCGTTCATTGATGTCGGTAATGGACCGGTGGAAGCTCAGGCACCGTTGTGTACGCCACGTAATCGTGAGGAAATCGCGGAGCGTTGGCACGACGCAACTGCGTGTGCGCGCCTCGTACATCCTGCGCTGCCAACGATGGTCGAGGGAGCCTCCGTACGTGATTCCTCGCCGGCCGCGTATGCGATCGGAGATCGTCCCGACGAACAGTGGCAGGGGATGATCCAGTTCGAACCGGGCCTGCGTGCGATTGTCCTCGGCGGCAGCGGAAGCGGCAAGACCACAGCCCTCAGGGCTCTCGCGCACGCCGCGGCGAACACTGGCCAGGACCTCATCCGTATGAGCACGGACCCCGGCACTGCCTGGCTGCAACTGCGCCAACTGCAAGCCGGCGCCTCGAATCACCCGCGAATGCTCATCATCGACGATCTCGATGCCCTCGGACACCGTCTCGATGAAGCGCGTCGCCACGAGTTCGCGGAATCTCTCGCAGCGCTCCTCAGGAGCGCGAACGACGACCTCAGCGTGGCCCTCACACTGCAGCGACCGAACGCACCATGGAGCAATGTGCTCGCGAACTGCACGACGCGGTTGCTGCTGCGGAGCAACACGAAACAGGACTATCTGCTCGCTGGCGGTGACCCTGCACTTTGGAATGAGCGCGCGGTGCCGGGACGCGCGCTCCTCGGCAGTACCCACATCCACTTCCTGCACGAGAGCGTATGGCCCGAGGGAACGAGCGAAGGCATCACGGTGAGCTGCCACCTCGCCAACCTGCGCGGTGACCTTGCCGTTGTGACCCGAGGCAGCTCGATCCGATCGCAGCTCGAATCGTGTGGCTGGCTGGTCCGTGAACTCGAGAGCCCATCGCAGGATGACGAGGCACGACACACGCGGTGTGCCTCGCGAGGCGTCGCCGTCCTCGGCACACCGGAACAGTGGATCGCGACCGGTGGTGCACTCGCCGCCTCGCGAACGCGTGCCGAGATTCTGCTGGATCAGGTGTCAGCGGGGGAGTTCCGTGCCCTTTTGCGCGGGCACGAAGCGCCACCGCCGACGAACCACCGAAGCCAGTACATCCTGTATCGCGCCGATGACACCTACCGTCTCGTCGAACCATCCGACGTCGACAAGGTAGGCGGGGGAGAACACGCTGGTATCTCACACTCCGCGCGAGCAGCCGCACGGCTCACGACGGCCTCGACCGAGCTGCGCATCCGCCCGGCGCGGCCGCGGCCCAAACAGTCGGTGGAGGCTATGCGAGCGTGAGCGGCACGTCCTTGCCGATGCGGATTGCACCGACCTGCGCGCCGCGACCGAACACCTCAAGCTCGAGACGGGGCACGAGTGCCTGCACATCGGCGACGGCAACCTTGCCCGCGGTCACGAGCAGCTGCAGGCCAACGAGCGTGAGCGCACGCGGCGAACCATCAAGAATCTTCACCGCGGCGGTCGTGCCATCCTCGGCAGCCATGACGATGACACCCTCAGCGCCCGTCTTTGCGATGACACCGAGCTCCTCGATGACGATCGTGTTCGGGCGGCCCGGGCCATCCACGGCCCACGGGTGCGCGAGCATGGCCTGCGCGACGCGCGAGGCGTTCCGGAACAGCGCGAAGGGGGAGGAGGGGTTGGCCGTGCGCACGCGCGCAACACCGCGAGCGAGGGCAGTGAGCGAAATGGCGTGCACTGGTGCGCCGCAGCCATCGACACCGCTCGCGGCAGGACGCTCAGTCGTGAGGCGCTCGATCACCTCACGCACCTGCTGCTGCAGCGGGTGCTCCGGGTCGAGGTAGCTCTCAAGTGGCCAGCCCTGGGCGACACAGGCTGCGAGCATCGCCGCATGCTTGCCCGAGCAGTTCATACACACCGGCTGCTTCTGCTCACCCGCACGAACGAGCTGGTCGCGCGCTGCACGATCAAGCGGCCAGTCCGGCGGACAACCGAGCGCACGGTCATCCAGACCCACACTCGCAAGGATCTCGCGCACGAGAGCCACGTGGCGGGCCGTGCCGCCGTGGCTCGCCGCAGCGATTGCCACCTGCTCCTCAGTGAGCACAGCGCCAGAGTTCAGCGAGGCAATCGCCTGGAAAAACTTTAGCGTCGAACGCGGAAAAATCGGCGTCGACGCGTCGCCGAGCGCAAGGACGACTTCGCCCTCCGGATCCACGAGCACAGCGGATCCCACGTGACGCGACTCGACAAATCCCGAGCGCTCAACAACGGCCAATTCGACTGCAGAAGCTGCGGAGAACGTTTCAATCACGACACCGATCGTAGTGAGGACGTCCCCGAACTTCCGTGGATGCTGTTCAACCCACCAAGAACACCCGTTGCGACTACCAAGTCGTGTCCGCAAACAGGCCCTCATCTGGGGATGTTGACAACCGGCAGGTTGCCAACTCAACGCCGCAGCCACACACATCCGCACGCAGCACTCCCGAGCAGCGTGCAAAACACCGGTGCGGTGGTCAGTCCGAAGACCAACCACCGCACCGGTGTGACTGTCACATGCGAGGCCGCAAGGCCGCGCCGTGCGTGAGTGAGCTCCTTAGAGCTTCGCGATGCCCTCGGCGATGACCGAGAGTGCGTCCTGGAGCTGCTCGTCGGTGAGGGTCACCGACGGGAGGAAGCGAATGACGTTGCCGTAGCTACCACAGGTGAGGAGGATGACGCCGTTCGCGAAAGCGTGGTCGACAATCGTCTTCACTGCTGCCGTGTTCGGCTTCTTCGTCGTCTCAGCGGTGCCAGCCTCGACGAACTCGACAGCGAACATGGCGCCGTGGCCACGGATGTCACCGATGACGTCGGTCTTCGTCTTCTGCTCCTCGAAGAAGGCGCGCAGGCCCTTTTCGATGCGGAGGGCTTCCTCGCAGAGGTTCTCCTCGTGGATGGCGTCGATGACGGCGTTCGCAGCAGCAAGCGCGGTCGGGTTGCCGCCGTAGGTGCCACCGAGACGGCCGGGGAGCGGAGCGTCCATGACCTCGGCGCGGCCGAGCACACCCGAAAGGACCATGCCGTCGGCGATACCCTTTGCGAAGGTGATGAGGTCCGGCTCGATGCCGTAGTACTCCGAAGCGAAGAACTTGCCCGAGCGAGCAATACCCGACTGGACCTCGTCGGCAACGAAGAGGACGTCGTTGGCGTGGCACCACTCGATGAGCTTGTTGTAGTAGCCGTCAGCGGCGACGATGAAGCCACCCTCACCCTGGATCGGCTCGGCGATGACCGCAGCGAGGTCGACAGCGCCAATGCGCTTCTCGAGGAACTCGATCGTGCGGGCAGCAGCCTCTTCACCCGAGAGACCGTCGCGGTACGGGTACGAGTTCGGAGCGTGGTGCACCGAGCCAGCGAGCGGGCCCATCTTCGTGGCGTAGACGGACTTGTGGTTCATGGCCATCGTGAGGTTTGTGCGGCCGTGGAACGAGTGGTCGAGGACGGCGACGTTGGCCTTGCCGGTGTAAGCGCGAGCGATCTTGACGGCGTTCTCAACAGCCTCGGCGCCCGAGTTCATGAAGAAGGCCTTCTTCGCGAAGTCACCGGGGGCGTTCGCAGCGAGCTTCTCGGCAACCGTGATGTAGAGCTCGTAGGGGGTGATGCCAGCGGCCATGTGGAGGAACTGGTCGGCCTGAGCCTTGACCGCCTCAACCACCTTCGGATGGCGGTGACCGAGCGTGGTCACACCGATACCCGAACCGAGGTCGATGAACTGGTTGCCGTCGACATCGCGGATGATGGCGCCCTCAGCGAATTCAGCAACGGATGCGTAGCCGGGGGTGATGCCCTTCGGGACAGCCTTCTCATAGCGAGCCATGAGCTCCTGCGACTTCGGGCCAGGGATAGCGGTAACGACCTTGCGGACGGGTTCGAACGTGGTGTCAGTCATGGCGCCAGGGTAGCCCCGTTCTTCGTACAAAACGTCATCAAAATCGCACAACATCATGGTGCGACGGCATAGAACTCTGCAGCCCCCTCGATCGACGGCCACAACAGCCGCGTTGCGCAATGATTCGGGGCAACGAGCATCCCGACCGAACGCTCGACAATGTGCGGGAAGATAGTGCCATGGCACGACGCGTACTTTTGCTCGGATCCACTGGCTCGATCGGCACGCAGGCTCTCGACGTCATCCGCCAACGACCCGGCGAATTTGAGGTCGTCGGGCTCTCGGCGGGGCGAAACCGTGAGCTCGTCGCTGCTCAGGCGGCTGAGTTTGGCGTTCCGAGTGATCACCTGGCTTTCGGTACCCTCGAATCCGAGGCTCTCGTGCGCTCGGTTGATGCGGACGTCGTCGTGAACGGCATCACCGGGTCCGCCGGTCTTCGCTCGACGCTTGCCGCCCTCGAGCGCGGCACGAGCCTTGCCCTCGCCAACAAGGAATCGCTCGTCGTCGGCGCAGATCTCGTCCGTGCCCGTCGTCAGCCGGGGCAGATCGTCCCCGTCGACTCGGAGCACTCTGCGATCGCGCAGTGTCTTGTCAGCGGCACCCGCAGTGAGCTTCGCCGACTCGTCCTCACTGCATCGGGCGGCCCCTTCCGCGGCAAGACGCGGGAGGAACTTCAGGACGTCGCACCCGCCCAGGCCCTCGCACACCCCACCTGGAATATGGGCCGCGTCGTCACGACGAACTCCGCAACGCTCATGAACAAAGGGCTCGAGGTGATCGAGGCACACGTGCTGTTTGATGTGCCGCTCGCACAGATTGACGTTGTCGTGCACCCGCAGTCGATGATCCACTCCATGGTCGAATTCGTCGACGGTTCGACGATTGCGCAGGTCTCAAACCCCGACATGCGTCTGCCGATCGCACTCGGTCTCGACTGGCCGCGCCGCATCCCGGAGGCCGTCGCCCCGGTTGATTGGACGAAGGCGCACGAGTGGCAGTTTCTGCCCTTGGACACCGAGACCTTCCCTGCCGTGAACCTCGCGAAGCAGGTCGCCGAGG
Source organism: [Zimmermannella] alba NBRC 15616 (assembly GCF_001570905.1). Lineage (GTDB taxonomy): Bacteria > Actinomycetota > Actinomycetes > Actinomycetales > Microbacteriaceae > Pseudoclavibacter > Pseudoclavibacter albus. Next base: position 282,522 of record NZ_BCSO01000001.1, read on the forward strand.
CAGGATCGAGCTACCCGGTCGTCTTCAACGCGGCGAATGAGGAGGCGGTCGACGCCTTCCACGAGGGAAAGATCGGCTTCCTCGACATCGTTGACGCAGTCGCAAAGATTGTCGACGAACACGAGCCGGACGCTGGTGACGTCACGCTTGAATCGCTCGAAGCTGCCGAAGTGTGGGCGCGTCAGCGTGCACGCGAGCGGCTCAACGTACGCTAGGTGCTCGTGGAACAGGTCCTTCTCTTCATCGTCGGTGTTGTCGTCGCCTTCATCGGCCTCGCCGTCTCGATCGCCCTGCACGAACTCGGTCACCTGACGACCGCGAAGATGTTCGGCGTTCGGGTCTCGCAGTACATGATCGGATTCGGCCCGACGATCTGGTCGAAGGTGAAGGGCGAAACCGAGTACGGCTTCAAGCTCCTGCCGCTCGGTGGCTACGTCGCCCTTTCGGGCATGTACCCGCCGAAGCATGCTGGTGAAGCGCCCCGCGACGGCGGGACGGGCTTTCTCTCGAACATGATCGAGGACGCCCGCGAGGCGAACCAAGAGACGATCATGCCAGGGGAGGAGCACCGCGCGTTCTCGCTCCTGCCCGCGTGGAAGCGGATCATCGTCATGCTCGCCGGCCCCGTTATGAACCTCGTCATCGCGGTCGTGTGCTTCCTCATCGTGGTGAGCGGATTCGGTATCTACCAGCCCACGACCACGCTCTACTCGGTTTCCAAGTGCATGGTCTCGCAGGCAGAGGCCGCCCAGCTCGGCGACGCTGCCGCAGAGAACTGCTCGACGCCTGCCCCCGGGGCCGCGGCTGGGCTCCTGCCCGGCGACAAGCTCGTGTCAATGAACGGCACCGAACTGCACGACTGGAAAGACGCGACCGCCATCATCCGTGCGAACGCGGATAAGCCCATCGAGACGGTCATCGAACGCGCAGGTCAGCAGCAGACCGTCACGATCACGCCCCGCGCGAACACCGTGTTCGTCACGGACGACTTTTCGGGCGAGCGGGTGAAGGACGAGGCCGGCAACTACAAGACTGAGGTCGTCGGCTTTGTCGGAGTCTCGCCGACGAGCGCACGCGAGCAGATGCCGCCGAGCTACGCCTTCGAATTCGCGGGCTTCAACATCGGCAAGGTATTCGAGATGATCATGAGCCTGCCGCAGCGTGTTGTGGACATGTGGCACGCAGGCTTCGGCGGAGCTGAACGTGATCCGAACGGCCCGCAGTCGGTGGTCGGTGTCGGCCGAATCGTCGGCGAAGTCTCTGCGCTCACGGAAATCCCGGTGCTCGACCGCATCGCGACGGTCATTCAGATTGTCGGCTCGGTGAACATTGCGCTCGGCATCATGAACCTCATCCCGCTGCCGCCGCTTGACGGCGGGCACATTTTCGCCTCGATCGTCGACATGATCCGCCGCGGCCTCGCGAAGGCGTTCGGGAAGGAAGACCCGGGCCCCTTCGACACCGCAAAGCTTTTGCCGATCACGATGGTGGTTGCCGGTCTCCTCCTGGCAATGAGCGCACTCTTCATTTACGTCGACATCGTCAATCCGATCAGCCTGACCGGGAAGTAACACCGGGCGAGCTTCGGCTGCACATGAAGGCACCGGGCCTACAATGGCCCACGTGCCAGCAGTGAATCTCGGAATGCCCAAGGTCCCCGAAACCCTTGCCCCGCGCCGCAAGTCGCGCAAGATCAAGGTCGGCAATGTGGAGGTCGGTGGCGACGCACCCGTGAGCGTGCAGTCGATGACGACGACTCCCACCACGGACATCAACGCGACGCTGCAGCAGATCGCCGAGCTCACCGCATCCGGTTGCGACATTGTGCGTGTGGCCGTGCCGAGCCGCGACGATGCGGAAGCGCTTCCGATCATTGCGAAGAAGAGCCAGATTCCGGTTATCGCAGACATCCACTTCCAGCCGGCGTACGTGTTCAAGGCCATCGACGCGGGCTGCGCGGCGGTGCGTGTGAACCCGGGCAACATCCGCAAGTTCGACGACAAGGTCGGCGAGATCGCGAAGGCCGCGAAGGATGCCGGTGTGTCGCTGCGCATCGGCGTGAACGCGGGTTCGCTCGAGCCGAGTCTGCTGCAGAAGTACGGCAAGCCCACCGCGGAAGCTCTCGTTGAGTCGGCGGTGTGGGAAGCGAGCCTGTTCGAAGAGCACGATTTCCACGACTTCAAGATCTCGGTCAAGCACAACGACCCGATCGTCATGGTGAAGGCGTATCGGATGCTTGCTGAGCGCGGCGACTGGCCGCTCCACCTCGGCGTCACCGAAGCGGGCCCCGCCTTCCAGGGCACGATCAAGTCGGCCACCGCCTTCGGCATCCTGCTCGCTGAGGGTATCGGTGACACGATTCGCGTCTCGCTCTCTGCTCCGCCTGCCGAAGAGGTCAAGGTTGGCCTGCAGATCCTGCAGTCGCTCAACCTCCGCGAGCGTCGCCTTGAGATCGTGAGCTGCCCGTCCTGTGGCCGCGCCCAGGTTGACGTGTACACGCTCGCCGAGAACGTGACCGAGGGCCTCAAGCACCTCACGGTGCCGATCCGTGTGGCCGTCATGGGCTGCGTTGTGAACGGCCCCGGCGAAGCGCGTGAGGCGGACCTCGGTGTCGCCTCCGGTAACGGCAAGGGCCAGATCTTTGTCAAGGGTGAAGTCATCAAGACGGTGCCCGAATCCGAGATCGTCGAGACGCTCATCCAGGAAGCGAACCGTATCGCTGCTGAGATGCCTACGAGCGCAACCGGCACCCCGGAAGTGATCGTCTAAGGACCCGATCATCAGGTGTCATCCAGAGTCATGGATGGCGCCTGATGCGTCTCCGGCGCAGATTGTTCCCGCGGCCACCCCAAGTCATCCGCGAGTGGGGGAGCGTTTCCCCGTGCGAGCGGATGCGTTGTTCAAGGAGCCCCCGTAACGTGGCCACGTGGAGCCACACAGCTTCGAGAAGCCAGAAAGCGAGAGACCGTGACGCAACCCGGACAGCCCGCCCCGCAGCCGAGCTACCCCAACGCTTCGCAGCAGGCTCCGAACCAGCAGTATCAGCAGCAGGGCTCCGCATACCCCGGGCAGCAGGCACCGCAGCAGCAGGCCAGCCAGCAGATGATGGGGTGGCCGCCGCAGCGTCAGCAGGAAGCACCTCGCGCACCGCAGGCCACGAACGGCGCCACGGCAGCGCCGCAGCAGGTGCCCGTGCAGCGCCCCGAGCGCCTCACGAACGCTGAACTTGCCGAAGCGCGTGAGCTCCTCGGAGGGATTACGCGGGCCTACCAGCGCAAGGTCGTCGGCCAGGATCGCCTGCGTGAAAGTCTGCTCATCGCCCTCATGACGGGCGGCCACATCCTCCTCGAATCCGTGCCGGGCCTCGCGAAGACGACTGCCGCGCACGCCCTCGCCGAGGCTGTGGATGCTTCCTTCAAGCGCATCCAGTGCACGCCCGACCTCCTGCCCTCCGACATCGTCGGCACGCAGATATACGACGCCACGCAGAATGCGTTCACGACGCAGCTTGGCCCCGTCCACGCGAACTTCGTGCTCCTCGACGAGATCAACCGCTCGAGCGCGAAGACGCAGTCGGCGATGCTCGAGGCCATGCAGGAGAAGCAGACGACGATCGGCGGCACCGTCTACGAGCTGCCCTCGCCGTTCCTCGTCATGGCAACCCAGAACCCCATCGAGCAAGAAGGCACCTACGTGCTCCCCGAAGCACAGCTCGACCGCTTCATGCTCAAGGACGTCCTCGACTACCCAACCCCGGTCGAAGAAGCTGAAGTGCTCCGCCGCATTGACGGTGGCGTCTTTGACGAGTCGAGCGAGGCCGTCGCGAGCCTCGATGACGTGCGTCGCCTCCAGCGGCTCACGAAGCGCGTCTACCTCGACGCGAGCATCACCGAATACCTCGTCGGTATCAGCTACGTCACCCGCCACGCAGGCCAGTACCTGCCGCCGGAGCTCGCCCGACTCGTTGAAGTCGGTGCCTCACCGCGCGCCTCAATCAACTTCTCGAAGGCGGCACGCGCCCTCGCGCTCCTCAACGGCCGCGACCACGTCATCCCGGACGACATCCGCCGCCTCTCGCACCGCATCCTCCGCCACCGCGTCATCCTCGGCTACGAAGCCGACGCCCAGGGCATCACGCCCGAAGACATCATCGACGCCATGTTCCAGGCTGTGAGGACCCCGTAAGCCGTGGCCGACCCACTGCTCACTCGCGTCAAGTCGAAGCTGCACCTCACGGCCCGGCGGCGCGTCACGCATGCCCTCGACGGGCAGTACCGCTCGCTGCAGCACGGACGCTCCATGGACTTTGAAGACCTCCGCGAATACACGACGGGCGACGAAGTCAAAGACATCGACTGGAACGCGACCGCGCGCCTTGGTACGACCCTCGTGAAGCGCTACCACGCGGAGCGCCGGCACCGGATGCTCTTCGTCGTCGACCGAGGTCGCAACATGGCCGCCCAGTCTGACGGCGGCACCGAGAAGCGCATGCTCGCCGTGCTCATTACCGGCATCCTTGGCTACCTCGCCATTCGTCACGGCGATGAAGTTGCCCTCGCGACCGGTGACGCCGAATCGCACCGCCTCATGCCGTACCGCACGAGCGAACGCGAGCTTGAGCGGATGCTGCACGAAGCCCACGACCACGTGAGCCTCGACGGGCCGCAGAGCGACCTGCCGGGCCTGCTGCAGCACATCCGCCAGCGGCTTCGCGGGCATCACTTCCTTGTTGTCATTGCGGACGAGACCGAGCTCACGGATGAGATCCAAGAGCTCATTCGCCGGCTCACCGTGCAGCACGAACTCGTGTGGATCGAGATCGCCGATGCGAACCCACTTGCTGGCGGCAACGCGGCAAGCCTCAGCTATGACGTGAGCGGATCATGGCGGATGCCGTCGCTCCTTGCCCAGAACGAACAGCTCGCCGCAGAACTTCGGGCGAATGAGCGTAACCGCACCAGGCGGCTTTCGGCGCTTGTCACCGAGCTCGGTGCCAGCTTCGCGCGCGTCCACTCCGAAGAGGACGTCATGCCGGCACTCATCGAGCTGCTCAAGCGACGGGGGAGGACACATGCCTAGCCTCTGCATCACCTCCACGAGCGTTCTGGCCGCGCCAGAAGCGCCACAGGGGACCATCATGCCGATCGTCGGCTACTGGCCCATCTGGGGCCTCCTCGCCGTCGCCATCCTGCTCGCGATCTTCGCCTACTACCTCTTTGTGTGGTGGAACACCCGCAAGCGCGACCCGCTGCCGGAGCTTGAGGTACCCCGCCCGGCACCAGACCTCGGCGCGATCCGCATGGCAAAGCTTCGCGAAGTGGATGCCGTCGAAGCGCGCTACCTGCAGGGACAACTTTCGAGCCGCAAGGCGCACGCCGAACTCTCGCGCATCATCCGCGAATACGTCGCCGCAGCCACCGGCATCCCCGCCGACAAGATGGACCTCACCCAGCTGCGCAGCACGGGCCTGCGCGGCACCACACACACGATCGCCCAGTACTACCCGATCGTGTTCGGTGCCCGCGAATATCGGGGCGTCTCCGAGGGTGCTCGTGCCGCGAGGAGCGTGATGACCCAGTGGCTCTAGGAATGTGGTGGCTCACCGCCGGGCTCATCCTCGCCGCCGCCGTTGTCGGGGTGGTGGCGTGGATACGTTCTCGGAGGGCGCGCTCGCAACACGCACGCCCCATCGCGAACTCACACCGCCTGACCCGCATCCCCGGCTACCGTCGCGCCCTCAAGCGTTCAAGTCTGCAGGCAAGCCTCGCCCTTGTGACGCTCAGCGTCCTCGTCGTGCTCGCCGCGATCGGCTCCGGCCGTTGGATCTACCAGCGCGTGGAACAGCCCGAGAAGTTCAACCGCGACATCGTGCTCTGCCTGGATGTCTCAGGCTCCATGGTCGACTACGACGTCCAGGTCATCCAGCGGTACCTCGAAATGCTGCCCGGATTCCAGGGCGAACGTATTTCCCTCGTGCTCTGGGATGCCACCGCAGTCCCGGTCTTCCCACTCACCGACGACTACGACTTCGTGAACGACCAGCTCAAGCTCGTCGCCGACTCCATGGAGAGCTACGGCTCGGTGGGCAGCGAATACTTCGCTGGCACGCGGAACAGCGGCGGCGCCTCGCTCGTCGGCGACGGCCTTGCAAGCTGCGCCCTCATGTTCGGCGAAACCACCGACGACGGCCGCAGCCGCTCCATCATCTTCGCCACCGACAACGCCGTGAACGGTGACGCGCTCATGTCCCTCCCCGAGGCAGCAGCCCTCACCAAGGAGCGCAAGATCACCGTCTACGGCCTCGACGCGAATGAATTCGAAGACGCCTTCGCTGACGAATACCGCGTTCAGATCGAACAGAACGGCGGTAAATACTTCAAACTCTCCGACGAATCGAGCATCAGCGCCATCGTGGACGACATCACGAGCGAACAGACCTCGATCATCCGCGGCGCCCCAATCGTTCTCATCACCGACCGCCCCGCCGGCTGGCTCATCGCGATCCTTGGCGTCCTCGTCGGATATCTCGTCCTCGCGTGGAGGCTCAAGCTATGACCTGGAATCCCATCTTCCCGTGGTGGCTTGTGCTCATCATCGCGCTCGCGGTGATCGGCTTCGTGATCTGGCAGCTCATCGCAGCACCCAAGGGCGCTCGTCGTCGCGGTTGGGCAATCCGCCTCGTCGTTGTTGTCCTGGTCATGCTCGCGTGCTTCCGCCCTGGCATTGGTTCCCAGCGCGCGGCCGTCGTCGAGCGTGCACTCGACGTGTTCTTTGTCGTCGACACGAGCGCGAGCATTATCGCCGAAGACTGGGATGGCACGAAGCCGCGCCTGGATGGCGTGAAGGCGGATGTGAAGGCCCTCGCTGAAGCCCACCCCGGTGCACGCTTCTCGCTCATCACCTTCGACTCCAACGTCGTCCAGCGCCTGCCCCTCACGACCGACACGAGCGCACTCGAGTCTTCACTCGATGCTCTCCGCCCTGAAGTGACGAAGTACTCGTCTGGCTCCTCCGTCGGAGGAGCCGCAGAACTCCTCGCAAAGACGCTCAAGAAGGCCTCGGAGGACAGCACGCCGCGAGCCCGCGTCGTCTATTACTTCGGCGACGGCGAACAGACATCGACGAAGGAACCTGAATCCTTCAAGGAGTCGGCCCAGTACGTGAGCGGGGGAGGGGTCTTCGGATACGGCACCCCCGAGGGCGGGCAGATGCGGGAAACCGCGAGCAGCCTCGCCACGTCAACGCCCGACTACATCGAGTACCAGGGACAGCCCGCAAAATCTGTCATTGACGAGAACAACCTCAACCAGATCGCCCAGCAGCTTGGCGTGAGCTACCAGCACCGTGATGCCGGAACCACCGCACAGGCCGCGCAAGTGAATGCCGAGGAGACCGACACGTCCCGCTCGAACGACGTCGAACGCGCCTTCGAGCTGTACTGGATCCTCCTCATCGCGGCGACGCTCCTCCTGCTCATCGAACTCTGGCGAACCAGCCGCGCCACTGCCGAACTCGCCGCCGCTCGAGAGGGGGTCGAACGTGACGAGCCGTAACACCGACACCAGCGACATCGACGACGAGCAGATGACGGACGTCGGCGCGCCGGAACACTCCGGGGCCAACATTGAGCTCCCGTCCGAGCACGACGAGACGCCCCAGGATGGCGCGCCCGAGGTTGTCGAAGCAGAACTCGCTCCACCGAGCAAAGAAGAGCTGGAAGCAGCTGACCGTCGCGTGCGGCGCGCCCGACGCAAGCGACTCATCCTGTGGGGGACACCCGTCGTCGTCATCCTTGCACTCGTCGCCTTCAAGCTCCTCTCGATGATCTTCATCGCGAACCAAGCTGTGAAACAGTACGAAGCAGGCTCCTACGAGGAGTCGCTCAACACCTCGGAACTCCTCACCTACGGCAACGTCATCGAACCGTGGAAGGCGCACTACGACGTCGGTACGAACTACCTGCAGCTCGGAGTCTTGCCCGAATCGAAGGCCGAACTCGAACAGGCGCTCGCGCTCGCGGCGCCGAGCGAGGCGTGCCCCGTGCGAGCAAACCTCGCCATCACCATTGAGCGCCTCGGTGATCTCGCGCTCGCAAACGGTGACGAGGCAGCTTCGAAGGCCTACTACGAGGAGGCGAAGAAGGTACTCGCTGAACGGGACCCCTCGTGCGAGCAGTCGAGCTCTGAACCGTCGTCGCAAGAGACCGAGCAACGTCTCGAGCAGAAGACCGGCGAAAGCAACGAAGGCTCGCAGGACTCGACCTCGAGTCCGACCCCTTCACCGAGCGAGAGCCCGACGCCGAACCCCTCAAACACGCCGGACGAGCAGTCGCAGGAGAATGAGACGCCGGGGGCATCGGCCAGCCCGCAATCCGCAGAAGAACAGCTGCAGGAACAGCTCGGCGAGAACCAGCAGCAGCGCGAAGAACAGCTCGATGAGGAGAACAACAGCAGCTCGGGAGGCGCCGAGAAACCCTGGTAACCCCGAATGGGGGAGGTTCGCACTACGATGAACCCCATGATCGAGCGCCTCTCTACCTTCTTCGTGCGGACCCTTCGGGAAGACCCGGTGGACGCCGAAGTTGCCAGCCACAAGCTTCTTGTCCGTGCCGGATACATCCGCCGCCAGGCCCCGGGCGTCTTCGCCTGGATGCCGCTCGGACTGCGCGTGAAGCGCCGCGTCGAAGAAATCATCCGAGAAGAGATGCGCGCGGCTGGCTCGCAGGAGGTACTCTTCCCAGGCCTGCTCCCGGCGGACTTCTACCGCGCCACGAACCGCCTCGACGACTTCGGCGACGGCATCTTCCGCCTCAAAGACCGCAAGGGTGCCGAGTACGTGCTCGCGCCGACGCACGAAGAGGCCTTCACCCTCATGGTGAAGGAGCTCTACTCCTCGTACAAGGACCTCCCACTCTCGATCTACCAGATCCAGGACAAGTACCGCGACGAGGCTCGTCCGCGCGCGGGTCTGCTCCGCGGCCGCGAGTTCACGATGAAGGACGCCTACTCCTTCGACGTGAGCGACGAAGGCCTTGAGGTGAGCTACCAGCAGCAGCGTGACGCCTACGAGCGCATCTTCAAGCGCCTCGGCCTCGACTACGTCATTGTCTCGGCAAACGCGGGTGCGATGGGCGGCTCGAAGTCGGAGGAGTTCCTGCACCCGACCGAGGTCGGTGAAGACACCTTCTTCATCGCCCCGAGCGGTTTCGCGGGCAACGTCGAGACGTACCAGTCCACGCCGCGCCCGGTCGTTGAGCGGGAGCACCCTGAGCCCGTCGTCTTCGACAGTCCGAACACCAAGTCGATCGCAGCGCTTGTCGACCACCTCAATGAGCACGTCGAGCACCCCGAGGGTCGCGAGTGGAAGGCCGAAGACACGCTCAAGAGCGTCGTCGTCGTCCTCACACACCCGGACGGCGAAGAAGAGCTCGTTGTCGTCGGGATCCCGGGCGACCGCGAAGCCGACATGAAGCGTCTCGAGACCTCCTTCCAGCCAGCCGAAGTTGCGCCAGCGACCGAGGCAGACTTCGCGAAGAACCCGGCGCTCGTGAAGGGCTACATCGGCCCGTGGTCCTCGGAGGGCCCGGTCCTCGGTGAAGAGTCCGTCACCGGCATCCGCTTCTTCCTCGACGCCACGATCGCCGATGGCAGCACCTGGGTGACGGGTGCCAACGTCTCCGACCGCCACGCCATGTGGGTCACGGTCGCCCGCGACTTCACCGCCGATGGTCGCGTTGAGGCGGCCGAGGTGCTCGACGGCGACCCCTCTCCCGACGGCTCCGGCCCTATCCGCACTGCTCGCGGTACCGAGATCGGCCACGTCTTCCAGCTTGGCCGCAAGTACGCCGAAGCGCTTGGCCTCAAGGTGCTCGACGAGAACGGCAAGCTCGTGACCGTCACCATGGGCTCCTACGGCATCGGCGTCACGCGTGACCTCGCCCTCGTCGCCGAACAGAACCACGACGAGCGCGGCCTCGTGTGGCCCGAATCGGTTGCCCCCTTCGACGTGCACGTCGTCGCCACGGGCAAGAACCAGGAGGCCTTCGACGCCGCCGAGCGCATTGCTGCCGAGCTCTCGGAGCAGGGCCTCGAGGTGCTCGTGGACGACCGTCCGAAGGTCTCGCCCGGAGTGAAGTTCAGCGACGCCGAGATCATGGGCATCCCGTGGATCATCATCGCCGGCCGCGGTGTGGCCGATGGTGAGGTCGAGATCTGGCGCCGTGCCGACGGTGAGCGTGAAGCCGTGAAGATCGACGACGCGGCGAGCGAACTCATCTCGCGCCGCAACGCGGTCCTCCGGTAGACTTTGCGTTTCAGCTGAATACAGGAGGCCTCCCATGAAGATCGATCTCGCAGTCCTGCGGATGCTTGAGCGTGAGCGTGAAATTCCCTTTGAAGAACTTGCCTCGATCATTGAGCAGGCCATCCTCACCGCCTACCAGAAGCACGCCAGTCAGGAACTCGGCGCGGCACCGGCAGAGGGTACGCGTGTGCAGCTTGACCGCAAGACCGGCCAGGTGGATGTCTTCACGCCCGAGCTCGACGAAGACGGCAACGTCATCGGCGAAGCCATCGAGCACCCGGAAGACTTCGGCCGTATCGCCGCGTTCGCCGCGAAGCAGGTCATCACGCAGCGCATGCGCGACCTCGGTGACGACAAGGTCCTCGGCGAGTTCCGTGAGCGCGAGGGTGACATCATCGCTGGTGTCATCCAGCAGGGCACGAACCCGCGCATGATCCAGGTCGACCTCGGCACGGTGGAAGCGGTGCTTCCGCCGGAGGAGCAGGTTCCGGGCGAAGACTACTCGCACGGTCGTCGCCTCCGCGTCTACGTCACCAAGGTTGAGCGCGGCACGCGTGGCCCGCAGGTGACGGTCTCGCGCACGCACCCCTCGCTCGTGCGCAAGCTCTTCGCGCTCGAGGTGCCCGAGATTGCGAACGGCATCGTCGAGATCGTCTCACTTGCTCGCGAAGCCGGCCACCGCACGAAGATCGCGGTCCGCGCCACGCAGGAAGGCATCAACGCAAAGGGTGCCTGCATCGGTGAACTCGGTGCTCGCGTGCGCGCTGTGACGAACGAGCTCGGCAACGAGAAGATCGACATTGTCGACTACTCGGAAGACCTCGCCACCTTCGTCGCGAACGCGCTGAGCCCCGCCAAGGTCTCGAGTTCCTTCGTGCTCGACCGCAGCACCAAGGCCGTCCGCGCGCTCGTTCCCGATTTCCAGCTCTCGCTCGCGATCGGCAAGGAAGGTCAGAACGCACGCCTGGCAGCAAAGCTCACGGGCGCCCGTATCGACATCCAGCCTGACTCGATCCTCGAGGACGACGAAGAGTAAGTAACCCTCCGAACGGCCGTTTCGTGCGGCCGTTCGGGTGGTTGGGGGTACTATGGAGCCCGTACGAACGTGCGTCGGTTGTCGCGCGCGTGCACCAAGGTCGTCGCTTGTTCGCGTAACGGCCGGTCCAGACCGCTTCCTCGTCGATCTCACGGCGAGCAATGCTGGACGGGGCGCGTGGTTGCATCCGGACTCCGCTTGCATCCAAACCGCACTGACACGAAAGGCCTTTCAACGGGCACTCCGAGTCCGCGCGCTGGATGAGAGCGAAGTCGGCGAACTCGCCGCGCAATTGGCTGCCTCGGCAGCCCTACACCACGAGAAAGCAGATCGGAACATGGACAACTCATGAGTGGCTCACGATGAGGCACAACATCCGACGTTAATGGCTGATCCTGTCCGGGATCAGCCCGGACAGGAGAACAGTGGCAAAACCACGCGTACACGAAATCGCCAGTGAAATGGGCGTCGAGTCGAAGGTCGCACTCAAGACGCTTGAAGAGATGGGCGAGTTCGTGAAGAGCGCCTCCTCGAGCGTTGAGCCCCCGGTGGCTCGTCGCCTTCGTGAGGCCCTTTCGAAGCAGAACAACGGCGGTGACGCCAAGGCTGACGCAGCATCGTCGGCAAAGCCCACCCCGAAGCCTGGCAGCCAGGCGCCCAAGCCCGGCCCGAAGCCTGCTGCCAACAAGCCGGGTCCGAAGCCCGGCTCGGCAGCCCCGAAGCCCGGCTCGGCAGCCCCGAAGCCGGGTGCAGCAGCACCGGCTTCCGCACCCAAGCCCGCCGCAAAGCCGGCAGCTGAGACCCCGGCACGCCCGGCAGCGAAGCCCGCTGCCCAGGGTGGCGCGCCGAAGCCTGGCGCCTCGAAGCCGCCGACGCCCGGCCCGAAGCCCGGCGAGAACGCGATCCCGCGTCCCCGTGGCCCGCGCCCCGGCCCGCGTCCCGGCAACAATCCCTTCGCATCCCAGCAGGGCATGGGCCGTCCGCGCCCGGGCAACAACCCCTTCTCGTCGAACCAGGGCATGCGCCCGGGTCCGCGTCCGGGTGGTCCGCGTCCGCAGGCTCCCGGTGGCCAGGGTGGTCCGCGCGCACCGCGTCCCGGCCAGCCTCGTGTGCTGCCGGGTGCTCGCCCGCAGGGTCCCGGTCGTCCCGGTGGCGGCGGTCCCGGTCGTCCCGGTGGTGGTGGCCCCGGTGGTGGTGGCTTTGCCGGTCGTGGCGGTCGTCCCGGTGGCGGTCGCCCGGGCGGTCGTGGCCAGGCAGCTGGTGCCTTCGGCCGCGGTGGCGGCAAGTCCAAGGCACGCAAGTCGAAGCGGACGAAGCGCGCAGAGTTTGAGATGCGGGAGGCACCGTCGATTGGCGGTGTGAAGGTTCCTCGCGGCTCAGGCGACACGCTCATCCGCATGCGTCGCGGCGCGTCGATCTCGGACTTCGCCGAGAAGATCAATGCAAGCCCCGGCGACCTCGTGACGGTGCTCTTCCACCTCGGTGAGATGGCCACGGCGACGGAGTCGCTCGACGAGGCCACGTTCGAGGTGCTCGGTGCCGAGCTCGGCTACAAGATCCAGATCGTCTCGCCCGAGGACGAAGACAAGGAACTCCTCGAGTCCTTTGACATCGACCTCGACGAAGAACTCGAGATGGAAGACGACGACGTGCTCGAGCAGCGTCCGCCGGTCGTCACCGTCATGGGTCACGTCGACCACGGTAAGACTGCCCTCCTCGACGCGATTCGCTCGGCGAACGTGCAGGAAGGCGAAGCTGGCGGCATCACGCAGCACATTGGTGCGTACCAGGTGCACCGTGAGCACGAAGGCATCGACCGCGCCATCACGTTCATCGACACCCCGGGTCACGAGGCCTTCACAGCAATGCGTGCCCGTGGTGCGAACGTCACCGACATCGCGATCCTCGTGGTCGCGGCGGACGACGGCATCATGCCGCAGACGATCGAAGCGCTGAACCACGCTCAGGCTGCGGATGTGCCGATCGTCGTGGCCGTCAACAAGGTCGACAAGCCCGAAGCGAACCCGCAGAAGGTGCGCTCGCAGCTCACCGAGTACGATCTCGTGGCCGAAGAGTACGGCGGCGACGTCATGTTCGTCGACGTCTCGGCTCGTAAGGGCACCGGTATCGATGACCTCATCGAAGCCGTCCTGCTCACCGCCGACGCTGGCCTCGACCTGCGCGCAAACCCCAACAAGGATGCTCGCGGTATCGCGATCGAAGCGAAGCTCGACAAGGGCCGCGGCTCGGTGGCAACCGTCCTCATCCAGTCGGGAACGCTGCGCGTCGGCGACCCGATCGTGACCGGCACCGCCTACGGTCGCGTTCGCGCCATGCTCGACGAGAACGGCAAGAACGTCACTGAGGCTGGCCCGTCGCGTCCGGTGCAGGTGCAGGGTCTCTCGAGCGTTCCGCGCGCCGGTGACAACTTCCTCGTCACCGATGAAGACCGAACGGCACGTCAGATCGCTGAGAAGCGTGAAGCGGTTGAGCGCAACGCTCAGCTCGCGAAGGCTCGCAAGCGCATCTCGCTCGAAGACTTCACCCGTGCACTCGAAGAGGGCAAGGTCGCATCGCTCAACCTCATCATTAAGGGTGACGTTTCGGGTGCTGTCGAAGCCCTCGAAGAGTCGCTCCTCAAGATCGAGGTCGACGAGACGGTGCAGCTGCGCATCATCCACCGCGGTGTTGGTGCGATTACCGAGTCGGACGTCAACCTCGCCACGGTCGACAACGCCATCATCCTCGGCTTCAACGTCCGCCCCGACACGAAGGCGCGCGACCGCGCGGCTCGCGAGGGCGTGGACATCCGCTTCTACTCCGTCATTTACAACGCCCTCGAGGACATCGAGAACTCGCTCAAGGGCATGCTCAAGCCGGAGTACGAAGAGGTCCAGTCGGGTGTCGCCGAGATCCTCGAGGTGTTCCGCTCCTCGAAGTTCGGCAACATCGCCGGTTGTATCGTTCGCTCGGGCACGATCACGCGCAACGCGAAGGCACGCATCATCCGCGAGGGTGTTGTGATCGCCGACGGTCTCGCGATCGAGTCGCTGCGCCGCTTCAAGGACGACGTCACTGAGGTCCGTACGGACTTCGAATGTGGTATCGGCCTCGGCAAGTACAACGACATCCAGATCGGCGACGAAATCGAAACGACCGAAATGGTGGAGAAGCCGCGCGTCTAAGCCACGCCGCTTCCAACGAGCGGGCGGTGCCGAAGCTCTTCGGCCCGCCCGCTCGCGCTGTCCCTGAAAGTGCTCAGGGGCGCGAGCCACAATGAATCTGAAGGAGAACACCATGGTTGATCACGCACGTGCGGCGCGCATGGCCGACCGCATCAAGGTCATCGTCGCCCAGACGCTTGAGCGCGGTGTCAAGGACCCGCGCCTCGGTTTTGTCACGGTGACGGATGTTCGTGTGAGCGGGGACCTCCAGCACGCGAGCATCTTCTACACCGTGTACGGCAGCGACGAAGACCGTGCCAACACCGCCAAGGCGCTCGCCTCGGCGACGGGCATCGTGCGGAAGGAAGTGGGCAAGAACCTCAAGGTGCGCCTCACGCCGACGATCGAGTTCATCGCCGACGCACTGCCCGAGAACGCGAGCGCGATTGAGGCGTTGCTTCGTGAAGCGCACGAGCGTGATGTGGCAACCGAAGAGCTCAAGAAGCACGCGACGTACGCGGGGGATGAAGACCCGTACGCGAAGCCGCATGTCATCGAGGACGATGAGGACTAGTCGGCGCTCCGGCACTCCTCGCTAGGGGAGCTGGAGTGATCCCTTGCTGCTGCGCACGACGAGACCATCTGTGATGAGGCTTTCGAGGGCAGTCTCGAAGCGGGGATCTTCGGTGCCGGCTGTCGTGTGCATGGCGCGGAGTTCTGCTTCGCTGTGTTCGGCGTGCTCGCGGAGTTCGGCGAGGAGCATCCCTCGCATCTCGCGGAGACTTCCCGCGTAGCGTGCCTGCGGTTTCCGCTTCGGCAGCGAATCGTCTGCCGCCGGATACCCCTCAGCACGCCACGCGCACTGCTCGGCGATGGGGCAGCGCTCACAAGCGGGGGTTCGGGCAGTGCACACGAGGGCGCCAAGTTCCATAGAGTTCTGCGCGAGACTCACCACGAGCGGCGCTGGCACGGCCTGGGTGACTTCGTTCCAGGCGGCGGTATCTCGGGCGACGCTTGGGGCCCACGCCTCGGCGTGGCCGAACCTGTGGCGGGCGAGCACGCGTCGGACGTTCGTGTCGACCACCTGCGCTGGCACGCCGAAGGCGAAGGCCGCGACAGCACCCGCGGTGTACGGGCCGATGCCGGGCAGCGCGAGGAGTTCCTCGACCGTGTCAGGCACTTCGCCTGCGTGACGGTCGCGAATCGCTTCGGCAAGCGCGCGCAGGCGCACGGCACGTCGCGGGTAGCCGAGCCGATCCCAGGCGCGAATCACCTCGGCGTCACTCGCAGCAGCAAGATCTGCGGGCGTGGGCCAGCGCTCAAGAAATTCCTGCCACTTCGGAATGACGCGCGCGACCTGCGTCTGCTGGCTCATGATTTCGCTGAGGAGCACGGCCCAGGGTGTTGTCCCGGGCGCTCGCCAGGGGAGAGGCCGCGCCTGGGCACGGAACCACTCGTCAAGCTGACTCGCAAACTCGATGTTTCGTTCAGCGAGACGTGCATCGACGGATGTCATGACGCGGCGCACCATTCCGCGAACTCGCCACGCACCTCGTCGAGGCACAACGGGGCACGCCTCTCACGTTCACGCGCATCCACGAGCGTGGCCAGGCGCGCAACGACAGGCAGCATGAGTCCTGCGTCCTGCGCAAGCTGCACGGGGTCATGACCGAGGGCCACGTTTTCGCTCGCGACGCCGCGACGGAGACTCTGCAACGTCGAACCGAGATTCGGCACCTCACCAAAGGTCGAAACCATGTCTGTGACAAGACTTGGCATGACTGCTGCGCTGCTCGTGCGTGCGGCTTCGAGTGAGGCCCTCGCCGCATCCGTGAAGAGGGGGATGGTGGGGAAGGAGTGCCCGAGGGCACAACCAAGCTCGTACACCTCGACCATGGCCTGCGCGGTGATGCGTGCCATGTCATCCGCGGCATAGAGGGCTTGCATTGGCAGGTCAGTGATCGCGGGCAACGCATTGAGCTGGTTCACGAGGAGTTTCGACCACATGGCCGAGGCAATGTCGTCCGTGACGCTGCAGCACAATTCGGGTGGGAACAGCCCGGCAACCGCCTCCGCCAGGCTTCCCCGCGTACCCTCGCTGGCACCGATGACAAGACCTGAGCCTCCCGTCACCGTCACCTCACCGGGAGCATCCGCTCGGGCGGCAAAGGAAGCAAGTCCGTGGAGGAGTCTGGCGCGCGGACCAAGCGCGTCTCGTGCAATCTCTGGCCCGCGGACGCCGTTCTGCACGCACAGGATGGGGGAGCCGAGGCATCCGCCACGGTTCGTGCGGAGCGCCTCGCCAAGGTCGCCGACCTTCGTCGCGCAGACGACGACATCCACTTCGCCCGGCAGCTGCGGCATGCACTCGACGGTCGCGCGGTACTCGCCGAATGCTCCGTGGAGGATGAGCTCCATCTCGTTCGCGGTGTCGCGGCGTGAGGCGATCACCACCTCGTGCCCATTTCGGTGCAGGAGGGCAGCGAGTGTGCCGCCAATCGCGCCAGCACCAATCACACCGATCTGCATGCCCTCTCCTCCTGCTCTCGACTGCGTCCGGCCCGAACCGACGTCCGAGGCCCGCCTAGACTATGAGACACCATGACTGCCGCTCCAGCTGACGTCCCGCACGGGATCGCCCTCGTCGACAAGCCCCAGGGACACACAAGCCACGGCATCGTCGCCTGGACCCGCAAGAGCCTCGGCACGCGGAAGGTCGGCCACGCCGGCACTCTCGACCCAATGGCAACGGGACTGCTCGTCATCGGCGTGGGGCACGCGACGCGCCTGCTCACGTACCTCGTCGGCGAAGACAAGGAATACTTCGCGACCATCCGCTTTGGCATCGGCACCTCCACCGAAGACGCCGAAGGAGAGATCGTCGAACGCTCGGTGCCGGACGTTGTCGCCGCCATCACGCGCGAACGTCTCACGGAAGCCATGGCACTGCTCACCGGCGGCATCGAACAGGTGCCCTCGGCCGTGAGCGCGATCAAGATTGACGGCAAGCGCTCCTATCAGCGCGTCCGCGACGGCGAAGACGTCCAGCTCAAAGCGCGTCCCGTCACGATTCACGAGTTCGAACTGCTCGACATCGACGAGCCGGAGGAACACGACGGCACGCTCACGCTCGACATCCGTGTGCGCGTTGTCTGCAGCTCCGGCACCTACATCCGTGCCCTCGCGCGCGACCTCGGTGTGAGCCTTGGCACCTGCGCACATCTCACGGCGCTTCGTCGCACACGAGTCGGCAATATGAGCTTGGAGGATGCTGTCGACACGACGACTCCGCTCACACCGGCCAACCTCACGCCGAGCAGTGTCGTTGCCTGGCGCCGATTCCCGAGCATCGACCTCAGCGATGATGAAGCGCTCGACATTTGGCACGGCAAACGCATTGCACTGCCTGCTGGATGGACGCCGCCCGAAGAGAAGACGCCTGTGGCAGCCTTCAACCCAGCGGGGCAACTCGTCGGCCTTGTCGAATGCTCGCGCACGACCATGAAGTCGTGCCTCAACTTCCCGGAGCCGCTCGCATGATCGAATGGTGGACCATAGTACAAGCCGTCATTGCTACCGCGGCAGGCGTGTTCTGCTTCATCCGGGCGGGCATGAACGCGCCCGTCGGTGATGACACTGCCGCAGCGGCTGCGCTTGGCTGGCTCGCCCTCATTGTTGACGCCGTCATCGCGATCGTCGGCCCCATGACGGGCAACCCCTGCCTCGGCGACGGCATCGAGTTCTGGGTGTACCTCGTCTCGGCCATCATCATTCCGCCGGCCGCCCTCTTCTGGGGGGTGATCGAGCGCAACCGGTGGAGCACCGCGATCCTCGGGGTCGCGATGCTCTCGGTCGCTGTCATGATGGTGCGCATGCAGCAGATTTGGGCCGGTCACGGCCCCCTCCTTGCTGGCTAGTGGGATACTTGATCTCCGTGAAGATCGTGTCCCGACTCCGTGAGCGCCAGGCGCGGCGCAAACGTCGGGACGGCGTCCGCGGCGCCGGGCGTGTGCTTGTAGCCGCCTACGCCATCCTCGCCCTGGCGGCGCTTGGCAGAAGCGCAGTGCAGATTCTCGGCTCCTTCGCCACCGCACCCCTCGCCTACACGCTCTCCGCTGTCTCCGCAGTGATCTACCTCGTGGCAACGATCGCACTGGCGCAAGGGGAACGCGCACGTACCCTCGCCTGGGGTGCTGTCGTCATCGAATTCATTGGCGTCGTGACGGTGGGGCTCATCTCAAGCCTCGCGCCTGAACTCTTCCCGAAGGACACCGTCTGGTCGCACTTCGGGCAAGGTTACGGCTATGTCCCCGCCATCCTGCCGGTCCTCGGAATGGCCTGGCTCGAGTCCAGCAAGCACGCCCCCTCACACGGGTCGCAAGGAGCCGCCACCTCATGATGATCATCCACGACCCGAGCGAGCTGCCGGAGGACGTTGCCGGGACCGCGCTCATGATCGGCAAGTTCGACGGCGTCCACCGCGGCCACCGAGAGCTCGCCGCGCGACTGCAGCGTGCCGCCGTTGAGCACGGACTCCTGAGCCTCGCGGTGACCTTCGACCGTCATCCGCTCGAGCTCTTCGCCCCCGAGCACGCACCGAAGCCCGTCTGCTCGCTACAGGAAAAGCTCGAACTGCTCGCAGAAGCGGGCTTCGAAGCAACGCTCGTGATGCCGTTTACGCGCGAACTCGCTGCGGTTGAGGCGGAGGCGTTCCTCCGTGACATCCTCGTTGCTGCGCTCCGCGCGCGAATTATCCTCGTCGGCGAAGACTTCAAGTTCGGCAATCAGGGGCGCGGCGATATCGACATGCTGGCTGCTCACGCAGACGAACTCGGCTACGAGCTCATGGTCACGGCAGACCAGGCAGGGCCGGGTGGACGCCGAGCATCCTCCACCTGGGTGCGTCAGCTCCTCGACGAGGGCAATGTGGGCGCCTGCGCCGAGGTGCTTGGCCGCGACCACATCCTCGAGGGCATCGTTGTCCACGGTGCTCAGCGCGGACGTGAACTCGGCTTCCCGACTGCAAACCTTTCGCCTGACCTTGAGGGTTATATTCCGGCGGATGGCGTGTATGCGGGTTGGCTGGATGACGGCGAACGCGTGTATCCGGCCGCAATCTCCGTCGGAGACAACCCCACCTTCGAGGGCGTCCCCGCCAAGCAGGTCGAAGCACACGTCATCGACGAAACCCTTGACCTCTACGACCGCCGCGTGCGCGTCGCCTTCGTTGAGCGACTGCGTGGGATGGAGCGTTTCGACGGCCTGCCCGCGCTCATTGCGCGCATGCACCAGGACGTCGACGAAGCGCGCGAGCTGCTCGCGAAGACGCCGACACCGCGCGTCCGAGCATCACTTGCTGCACAGCGGCAGGACTAGCGCCCCAATCAGAGCGGGACGCGCGGAGTCTTAGTGCTCGCAGGCGGACTCGGACGTTTCCCCCGGGCGCACAATGCGCTGCTCGGTCGTGCTCACCGGCACGAGCTCGAGGCGGCGACGGTCGAAGACGTGCATCGTGAGCTCGCCAGCGCTCGCTTCAATACGCGGGCCCTTGCCAAGCTGCCAGCGAGCATCCACAGCACTCAGTGTGTACGAACGAGCGAGCGTACGGCCGTGGCCCGGCACGCGAAGACGGTTGAGTACAACAGCAGCCGTCGAACGGGGGCTCAAACGGATGTCAGCGCCGACCGCCTCAGACATGTCGTACGCGTGGACGATCGCTTCGGTGAGCTCAATGATCGAGACGCGCTGGCGGCCACGGACCTTGTTGTCTGCGATGGCGCGAAGCTCCTGTGCGAGCTCTGGCACCGGACGCGAACCAATCTCGCGGCCAATCTCGGCGATCGCGTGACTGGGGGAGAAGTGCTTGCCGAAGTAGGCACCAGCACCGCTGGCAATCATCGACCAGCGCGTGGTGCCAAGGCGCCAAATGAGGTGACCGGCAACATCGCGGACGCGCCACTCCGAGCACATGCTCGGGGCATCCCATGCGGCGTCATCGAGCGAGAGCAACATGGCCGCGGTACGGTCGAGCGTCGTCGCAATGTGTGCGCTCCAGTCGCCAGAAACGCGACTCGACGGCGTGAAGTACGGCCGGGGTTGCGAAATGGGAGCGTCAGACACGCGTCGAGTATCGCAGATGTTTGCTCGAGAGCTGCTGAAGGTCCGCGACACGCGACGGCATACGGGAAATCCCGTAGACTTGTGGCGCCGCAATCGCTGTTGGCCTGATCTGTTCCGCCACGATTGCCGCGCCGCGTTGTGCTCGCGTGCGGTGTCTGCCTTCTTCGCCCGCCGAGCCACACAGGTGTTCTCCCATTCCGCAGTGCATTAGAGGAGGGGCATGGCTGGCAAGGCCCGCGCCCGAGGTGCTTCACGCGCCAACAACCGTCACCGTCGAGCAGTCGATAACGAGGGTGTCATCCCGCAGCTTGCGCGCGCCGCGCGCGAGGTAGAGGCGGCTGCCCAGCGCGGTCGTCTCTCGCCTGCGAACCGCACGAAGTTCCAGGTGGTTGCCCTCCTCATGCGTGAAGAGCGCGCGAAGGCCCGTGAGGGGCAGGAGCTCAGCGACCACGAGCGGGCAGATGCGCTCAAGCGCCTCGATGGCCTCGCCTCGATCCTCGCGAAGACCGCAGCACGCGACCCTTCCCTCATCCAGCTTCTCGCACCCGAAACCCCCATCACGGAGCAGGGCCGGAAGCTGCGCAAGCAGATGCTCTTCGCAGGCGGCGTCGACATTGTTGCCGACGACGAACCCGAGACTCCCGCCACGCGTGCAGCAAAGATCGTGCCGCCGGAGATCGCTGAGCGTCAGGTGCTCCCGGTGAGCGTCCGTTCGCGCGTGCGCTCAAACCCCTTCCTCGAGCCGAAGCTCGACAAGCTTGAGCCGGTCGTTCCCCGCTACTCGCGCCTGCGTGACTGGGAACTCCTTGGCCCTCTCCTGCGTGCGTTCGAGCAGGGCGCCGGTGGTGGATCCGCGTGCATGCCGCTTCCGGAGGTGCCGAAGCACGACCGCATCACCCCCAAGGGCCTCGAGCTCATGCCGCACCAGGCGCGCTTCGCTGAGGCGGTCAAGCGCGGCCACCGCACCTTCCTCCTCGCCGATGAACCGGGCCTCGGCAAGACCGCGCAGTCGGTGCTCGCAGCATCCATCGCCCAGGCGTATCCACTGCTTGTCGTTGTGCCGAACGTCGTCAAGACGAACTGGGCGCGCGAAGTTGAGCGCTGGACGCCGCAGCGTCGCGCCACGGTCATTAGCGGTGACGGTGCGGATGTCGACGCCTTCGCCGACGTGTTCATTGTGAACTACGAGATCCTCGACCGTCACCTCGGCTGGCTTTCGCAGCTCGGCATCAAGGGCATGATCGTCGACGAAGCGCACTTCATTAAGAACCTGCAGTCGCAGCGCTCGCGCCTCGTCATGCAGCTCGCGCGCGGCGTCCGCGAACGCGTCCCCGGGTCTGAACCGCTCCTCATGGCGCTCACCGGTACGCCCCTCATCAACGACGTCGAGGACTTCAAGGCGATTTGGCGCTTCCTCGGCTGGCTCGATGACCAGGACCGCCCCTCGCCGAAGTTGCTCGACCGCCTCGACCAGGATGGCCTTGTGCCAAGCGACCACGGCTTCCTCGCCGCGGCACGCCAAGCCGTCATCGACCAGGGCATCGTGCGTCGTCGCAAGATCGACGTCGCGAAGGACCTCCCGGCGAAGCGTGTCGTCGACATGCCCGTGGAACTGGACACGGCCGAAACGAAGTCGATTCAGCAGGCCGAACGCTCGCTCGTGTCGCGTCTGCTGGGCCGCTACGAGCGGATGATCGCCGCCGCTGGTCTTCCGAGCGGCACGATCGACGTCGAGCGCCTGCGCATGATTGCCCGTCAGGAGGTCGAGGAATCGAAGGCGCAGAGCTCGGGCGAATCGATCTTCTCGATGCTGCGCCGTCTCGGCCTTGCGAAGGCAGAACTCGCCGCCGAATACACCGCGCAGCTCGCGCGCTCGGCCGGCAAGGTCGTGTTTTTCGCGAAGCACATTGAAGCGATGGACCGTGCTGAAGCCGTTTTCGCGGACCAGGGCCTGCGATCGGTGTCGATCCGCGGTGACCAGAGCTCGAGCGCACGTGAAAAGGCGATCGCTGTCTTCCAAAACGACCCCGAGGTGCAGGTCGTCGTCTGCTCGCTCATGGCAGCAGGTGTTGGCCTCAACCTCCAGGCGGCGTCGGACGTCGTCCTCGCTGAGCTCAGCTGGACTGCCGCCGAGCAGCAGCAGGCGATCGACCGCGTCCACCGCATCGGTCAGGAAGAGCCCGTGACGGCGTGGCGCATTGTGGCCGCGCAAACGATTGACGCGCGCATCGCCGAACTCATCGACGCGAAGCAGGGCCTCGCCGCTCGCGCACTCGATGGCGATGAGCACAGTGACGACTCGCACGATTCCATCCAGGTGGATGCACTCGCGGCGCTGCTGCGCGAAACGCTGGAGGCACGCGCAACGCGTTCTTAGAGCTTTGCACTTGCGCCCGAAACTGCCCGTTTCCCTTGGACTCTTGCCCACGGGGAACGGGCAGTTTCTATGGGTAGGCTGGATCGCTGAGGATTCATCCACTACGAGTGCTTCGCTAGGAGGCCTTTCACTATGATCGATCTCGATAACCCGCTCCGCGCTGAGTCGGACAACTACCGAACCGAGCGGGACTCGCTTGGGGAACTTCAGATCCCCGCCGAGGCTTATTGGGGCATCAACACGGCACGTGCCGTCGAAAACTTCGCGATCTCTCGCCGTCCGGTGAGCGTCTACCCGGACTTCGTGATCGCTTACGCACAGGTCAAGCAGGCCGCTGCTCGCGCCAACCGTGAGATTGGCGTGCTCGACGAAGAGCGTGCAGACCTCATCGACCGCGCCTGCCAGGACATCATCGACGGCAAGCTCCACGAGCAGTTCGTCGTCGGCGTCGTGCAGGGTGGTGCTGGTACCTCTACGAACATGAACGCGAACGAGGTCATCGCGAACCGCGGTCTCGAGCTCGCTGGCCGCCCCTTCGGCGACTACGAGTTCCTCTCGCCGAACGATCACGTGAACCGTTCACAGTCGACGAACGACACCTACCCCTCGGCAGTGAAGATTGCGCTCGTCCACACGGTCACGCGCCTCATCGCTGAGTACGAGCTCCTCCAGAACGCCTTCGCCATGAAGGGCCTCGAGTTCAAGCACATCCTGAAGATTGGTCGCACCCAGCTTCAGGACGCCGTGCCGATGACGCTCGGCCAGGAGTTCAACGCTTTCGCTACGACGCTCGGTGAGGACGTCCAGCGCCTTCGCGACGTGCTTCCGCTCCTCCTCGAGCTCAACCTCGGCGCGACCGCGATCGGTACCGGTATTGCCGCTGACTCGGCCTACGCTCCGGCCGTCATCCGCCACCTCCGCGAGATCACCGGCTACGAGCAGCTCGTCACCGCACGTGACCTCATCGAGGCCACGAGTGACACGGGCGTGTTCATGTCGCTCTCGAGCGTCATGAAGCGCACCGCCATGAAGCTCTCGAAGGTCTGCAACGACCTCCGCCTCCTCTCCTCGGGCCCGCAGGCCGGTCTCGGTGAGATCAACCTCCCGCCGCGCCAGGCTGGCTCGAGCATCATGCCGGGTAAGGTCAACCCGGTCATCCCGGAGGCCGTGAGCCAGGTTGCCTATGTCATCGCCGGTGCCGACGTCACCGTGTCGATGGCTTCGGAGGGCGGCCAGCTCCAGCTCAACGCCTTCGAGCCGGTCATCGCTCACACGCTCATGCAGAACTCGACGTGGCTCCGCCGCGCAGCCCGCACGCTCCGCGTGAACTGCGTCACCGGCATCACCGCGAACGAAGAGCGCCTGCAGAACATGGTTGCCACCTCGGTTGGCGTCATCACGGCCCTCATCCCGGTCATCGGTTACGCGCCGGCATCGAAGCTCGCGAAGGAGGCGCTGGCCTCGAACGCGAACGTGGCTGATCTCGTGGTCGAGCGTGGCCTGCTCACTCGCGAAGAGGTCGAAGCAGCGCTCCAGCCGAAGAAGCTCTCGGGTGTCCAGCCTGAAACCGGCGCAATCCAGGTCATCTCGCCGGAAGACCTTGCGCAGCGTGAGGCTCGCCTCGACTCGCACGACCGTCTCGACCTGAGCTAGTCGGCTCGACACGAAGAAGGCCCCCGTACCTTGTGTGCGGGGGCCTTCTTCGTGTCTCGGCGCGTGGTAGCGAACCACGGGCCGAGACCCAGAGGCTTACTTGCCGTCGTGCTCGGTGGGGGAGACCATGTCGTCGTCTTCGTCGTCTTCCCACGTCTCGAGGGCGTCCTCGCGAGCGGCACCGAAACGAACGAACCCGTCGCTCGTGGCTTCACGGCTGCGTGCGATCTCCTCGTCGATGCGGTTGCGCATTTCTTCGAGCTGCTCGGTTGAGTAGGCGCGGAGCTCTTCGCTGCGACGGCGGAGGTCCTCTGCCGTGAGCGTGACCTTCGACTGGAGGTCTTCGGCCTGGGTCGTGAAGCGTTCGGCGAGGTCACGAGTACCACCGACGACAGTTTGGGCAAGCTGCTGGGCGCTTTCGCCAGCACGGCCGAGGACGAGGCGACCTGCCTGTCCGCCTTCACCGCTGAGCTGACGGGCAGCCTGCGACACACGGGGAGTCGCGTTGTCGATCGCGCGCTGGGTGCTGGCCAAACCACGCTGCACCGGTGTGCTCGACGCAACATGGCGGGAGAACTGCTGGATCTGACGGTAGCGCTCGTGCCCAGCGCGGGCGCCGAGGACAAAACCGACTCCGGCTCCGAGGAAGAAGATGACGCGGTTCATGTCTTTCACGATACCGGTCCAAGGTCAGCGCGCGGTGCGTCGTCGAGATGACATGCGGACTGGGTACACTCGTTCGACGCGACGAGAGGGACGGGATGCGATACATCGAAGAGACCGCACCGGGTCGCCGCGATGCCAGCAACAGCCTGTGGGTTGCGGTCGTTGGTGTGCTGCTCGTCTTTTTGCTCATCGTCGTTGGCTGGCTGCTCGTCACGCTCGAAGCGAGCGCGATCATCATGGCGCTGCCAGCAATGGTGCCGCTCGCGATCGTGCTTGGCTCGGCCTGGTGGCTTGACCGCTGGGAGCCTGAGCCTCGCCTGTTGCTTGCTCTCGGCCTTGTCTATGGCGCCGGTGCTTCTGTGCTCGGCACCCTCTGGGGTGGCAATCTCATGATGCGCGTCACCGGCAAAGCACTTGAGCTTCCGATCGGTGAAGCCATCGCGATCTCGGTGCAGGGCCCGGTTGTCGAGGAAGTGATGAAGGGCCTCGGCCTGCTCCTCATCCTCGCCATCGCGCGCCGCGAGTTTGACGGCCCCGTGGACGGCTTCATCTACGCCGCCATGATCGGCGCTGGCTTCGCCTTCACCGAAAACATCCTCTACTTTGCGAATGCCGGTGAAGAGAGCCTCGTGTGGACGCTCGTCGTCCGCGGCATCCTCTCGCCGTTCGCGCACGCGCTCTTTACTGGCCTCGCCGGCATGGCGCTTGGATGGGCAGCTCGTTATGGCGGCACGTGGCGTGTCGTCGCGGGGTGGGTTGGCGGCACCGTGCTCGCGATTCTTGCCCACGCGTTCTGGAACACCGGTTCGGTGCTGCTCCTGCCGCTTGTCGGGGTTGACCCGTCGAACCCGGTGGCGTGGATCGCGTTCTATGTGCTCGTGCAGATCCCGCTGTTCTGCGTCATCGTCTGGTTCCTCCTGCACCTTCGCGAGCGCGACCGCCGCATGACGAAGGCGCGCCTCGAGGAATACTGTGAAAAGGGCTGGTTTACCCCGAACGAGGTCGCCATGATCACCGACTGGGGATCCCGCGTGAAAGCGCTCCGGTGGGCGAAGCAAGGCGGCGACGAACGACACCGCGCCATGCGTGACTTCATCGAGGACGCCACGCGCCTCGCCTATGCACGCGAGCACGCACGAATCGACAAGCGTGACCCTGATCGTCGTCGCGTCGAGCGTTCGCTCCTGAAGCGCGTGCAGGAAGACCGTTCCCGCATCCAGCGGGCAGGAACGACAGCCACCGCGATTGCCGCAGCCGCCACGGGACAGATCCCGATCATTCGCCAGGACGAGCCGACACTCCGTGACGAAGATCAGGCGCCCCTGACTCCCGCGTAATTCCTCCGTGCTGGGATTCACGAGTCTCCCTCGCAAGATGGAATCTCGCCGGATGCGCTTCGGCATGCAGTTTTCTCGACACACGCGGGCTTTACCCTAGGTGCCCGGTGTCGCATTCGCGGCCCGCGTCCATCTGAGGAGTTTCATCTGTGACCGGTCAATGGCAAGCACCCCAGCAGCCCAATCGGGGAGTTTCGCAGTACGGACAGCCTGTGCTCGGAGCCGATGGCCGGCCCGCCGCAGGGCCTGGGGCTTCGCCGGGTGCCTCGCAGGCGGGATGGCATCAGGGCCAGCCTGCTGCGCAGATGCAGCCGAGCGCGGGACAGAACCCGCAGTATCGCCAGAACGCGCCCTACGGGCAGGCTCCCGGCTACGGCCAGCCCCAGCAGCAGCCCTATGGCCAGGCACAGCAGTCCTACCAGCAGCCGCGTGCTCCGCAGCAGCCGTACGGACAGTACGCTCAGCCAGCTGGCATGCAGCCCTACGGCGCTCAGCAGGCGAGTGGCTACCGCCAGGGCGGCTTCGCATCGCCGAACGCCTACGGTGCGGTCGCACAACCTCAATCACAGCAGGCGCACCTCCACAGTCGCTTTCTTGAAGCCGCACCGCCCAAGCGTGAGAACGTCGGCATGGTGGCTGTCACGATTATCGTGGGCGTGATTGCTGCCATCGTGCTCGCGTTCTTTCTGTTCATGATGTGGATGAGCGGAAATGGTCTGGCTGCCGCGATTAGCGTTCTCGTCGCGGTGCTTCCCATCTCGTTCGTGTGGCTTGTTGTCTGGTTTATCGACCGCTGGGAGCCTGAGCCTCCGTCTTACCTCTTTGCTGCCGTATTTTGGGGTGGTGGTATCGCGGTCGGGTTGACCTTCTTGCTCAACTTCGTCTTCATGATGCCCGTCTTCGCCCTGCTCGGCTGGGAACAGGAAGCCGCCGGCGCTGTCGTTGGTGCACCTCTTACGGAAGAGTGGTCAAAGGGACTCGGGCTGTTGCTCATTGCCTTTGCTGCGAAGCGTCACCTCAATAACCCGGTCGACGGCATCGTGTATGGCGCGCTCATGGGCGCGGGGTTCGCCTTCACTGAAAACATCCTGTACTTCAGCGGTGCCCTCGCCGAGTATGGCGTTGCCGGGATCACGCAGCAGTTCTTTGTCCGCGGTATTGCGTTGCCGCTGCTGCACCCTATCTGTGTGTCGATGACGGGTCTTGCCGTGGGGTATGCGGCACGTCGTGGGGGAGCCTTCCGCATCATCCTTGCTTGGCACCTCGGTCTCATCCCCGGGATGCTGCTCCACTTCGCGTGGAACTCGACCGCCACGCTCGCAGGTGCCGCATCCACCGAGGACGAAGCGTTCTCGACGCTCCTCATTGGCTTTTTTGGCATCATGGTTCCGGCCTTCGTCGGCTGGATCGTGCTCGTGGGACTCTTGCGTCGCGGTGAGTCGAAGTTCACACGCTCCCGCATCCAGGATTACGCAGCGGTCGGATGGTATTCACCCGCCGAGGTTGACATGCTCTCGACGATGCGTGGCCGCAGTGCCGCCCGTCGTTGGGCGCGTCACATGGGGCCGGGCGTCGGCAAGGACATGCGCGAGTTCATCTCTGAATCGACGCACCTCGCCGTGTGCCGGTACCGAATCCTCAAGTCTCCGAATGAGCAGCGCTATCGCCTCGATGAGAAGGAAACCCTCGACATCCTGAGCTCGCTGCGCACGCGCCTCAATCAGGCCCAGCAGCATCGTTTCGGCTAGACGGAGCGATTCCACAGCGTTTCCCGCGCTACGCTTCGACCGACCCAACTCGCCCCCAATCAAGGAGCAGACATGGACATGAACCGTACCAAGCCTGAGATCGACGCCCCCGAGGGGCCAGCTCCCGCGGAGCTCGTCATTGAAGACATCATTGTCGGTGACGGCGCTGAGGCGCAGGCCAGCTCGACGGTCGACGTGCACTACCTCGGCGTTGAGTACGACTCGGGCGAGCAGTTCGACGCCTCGTGGGACCGCGGCTCGTCGATCGAGTTCCCGCTCTCGCGCCTCGTGAAGGGCTGGCAGGAGGGCATCCCCGGCATGAAGGTTGGCGGTCGCCGCAAGCTCATCGTCCCGCCGGCGCTCGCCTACGGTCCGGCCGGCATGGGTCACCCACTTTCGGGCAAGACCCTCATCTTCGTCATCGACCTGCTCGGTGTGAAGTAGGCGCGGACTTGCTCGACAGGCCGCTCGGACTCGGGCGGCCTGTCGCGTTTCCGACGGCTCTTCTCCCGTGCGGTCGCTGGCTTGTCTACTCGGTGGTAGCATTGACAAGTTGCCGTCCACCGGCCGCGGAACCAGAGAGCTCACACATCGGGTGTTGGGCGCCGCGCAACGGACACGAAAGGGAGAGCCACATGGCACTCAACGCCGAAATCAAGAAGCAGATCATCGACGAGTACGCAACGCACCCCGGTGACACCGGCTCGCCCGAGGTCCAGATCGCGATCATGTCGTACCGCATCAAGGAGCTCACCGAGCACCTCAAGTCGCACAAACACGACCACCACTCGCGCCGTGGCCTGCTCCTGCTCGTCGGCCAGCGCCGCCGCATGCTCGGTTACCTCGCAAAGGTTGACATTGAGCGTTACCGTTCGCTCATCGAGCGCCTCGGTCTCCGCCGATAACACTTCGCGCCACAATCTTTCGCATCGCCCCGGGCTACGGCCTGGGGCGATGTTGCGTTGTTGGGTGTTGACCGTGGCGCGGCGCGCGGTGCGCGCAAACGTAAACTGGAACTATGCCCGCATCCCATGAATTCACGCTGAACCCTGCCGGAATCCCGGATATGACTCCCGAAGTGGACGAGCTCGCAGACCTCCGCGGTGACGAAGCTGATGGTGAGGCGTGGCGCCACGGTTACCCGTATGCATCCAAGTTGTCGCGCCGCGTGTACGAGCGTCAGAAGCGTGCCTTGCAGATTGAACTCCTCAAGCTGCAGACGCACGTGAAGGAATCGGGTAAGAAGATCGTCATCATCTTTGAGGGTCGCGATGCTGCGGGCAAGGGTGGTGCGATCAAGCGTTTCATGGAGCACCTCAACCCGCGTGGTGCTCGCGTGGTTGCGCTCGAGAAGCCGACCGAGCGTGAACGGAGCCAGTGGTACTTCCAGCGCTATGTGCAGCATCTGCCAGCAGCTGGTGAAATCGTCATGTTTGACCGGTCATGGTACAACCGTGCCGGTGTCGAGCGCGTGATGGGCTTCTGCACACCTGAGGAATACCTTGAGTTCACCCGTTCGGCGCCCGAGTTTGAGCGCATGCTCGTGCATTCGGGGATCTCGCTCATCAAGTTCTGGTTCTCGGTGGGGCGCGCAGAGCAGCACGCCCGCTTCCTGTCGCGCCGCGATGACCCGGTGCGTCAGTGGAAGCTGAGCCCCACAGACCTTGCCTCGCTCGACAAGTGGGACGACTACACAGCGGCGAAGGAAGCCATGTTCTTCTACACGGACACGGCTGAGTCGCCGTGGACAGTCGTCAAGTCGAACGACAAGAAGCGTGCCCGCCTCGAAGCGATGCGCTACGTGCTCTCGCGTTTCGATTACCCGCAGAAGAACACGAAGGTTGCGACGAAGCCCGACAAAAAGATTGTCGGTTCGCCCCGCGTGATCTACGACGAGGGCGAGCAGCCTTCGGGCGAATTTGGCTCGGTGCACCGGTTCTAACGGTATCCACGGCGGCGGCAGGCTTCGGTTTGCCGCCGTCGATTGTGTGAGGGCCCAGATGACGCCAGGTGACGGAATTTGACCGTAGGTCACGACGCAAGATGCGCCGTGTGGCTGGCTCTTCCTACGGTCTCAGGCATGACGACACACACGCCCGATGAACTTGCCTGTGCGTTGCGCACGGGAATCGAATCCGACATCTCACACGGTGCAGTGACACCGCCGATCCATGTCTCCTCGAACTTCAGCTTCGAGTCGTTTGGAGTGCCGCGTCGCTTCGACTACACGCGGAGCGGGAACCCAACTCGTGCGCTTTTTGGTGATGCGGTGGCAGCCCTCGAAGGCGGTGCCGGAGCGACCGTTGTCTCGACCGGGATGTCAGCGATCGCGCTCGCTGTCGTTGCACTCACCGAAGCAGGCGACCACATCGTCGTGCCGCATGACGCATACGGCGGCTCGTGGCGCCTCTTCGACTCGCTCGCAACACGGCGTGAGATTGTTGTGCACACGCTCGACCTCACGGACACGCAGACAGCGGTAGCGCGCATTCGCGACATCGAGCCGAAGCTTGTGTGGCTCGAGACCCCATCGAATCCGCTCCTTCGCATTACCGATCTCGAAGCGCTCATCGGGGTGGCCAAGAACGTTGGTGCAACGAGCGTCGTCGACAACACCTTCCTGACCCCCTTGGGGCAGCGGCCGTTCCACTTCGGTGCGGGTGTTGTTGTCCATTCGGCGACGAAGTACCTCAACGGTCATTCGGATGTCGTGGCCGGTGTCGCCATCGGACGCACCAAGGAACTGGCCGAGCAGCTCGACTGGTGGGGCAACGTACTCGGCCTGACGGGAAGTCCCTTCGACAGCTACCTTGCGCTCCGGGGGCTTCGCACGCTCGAACTTCGTTTTGCCCGGCATCAGGAGAGTGCCCAGGTGGTCGCCGAGTTCCTCGCATTGCACGACGCAGTGAAGCGCGTGCACTTTCCCGGCCTTGCGACGCACCCCGGACATGAGCTTGCACGTCGCCAGCAGCTGGGGTTCGGTGGCATGCTCTCGTTCGAATTGCGAGGTGGTGAGGCTGCTGTCCGGCGATTCCTCGACGGCCTGGAGTACTTCAGCCTGGCCGAGTCTCTTGGGGGAGTGGAAAGCCTCATTGCGCATCCCGCCACCATGACGCACGCGTCGATGACACCGCAGGCGCGCGCGAATGCCGGCGTGAGTGACGAGCTGCTGCGCCTCTCGATCGGGATTGAGCCGGTGGAGGCGCTGCTTGGTGATCTCGAGGCGGGCATTGCCCGTGCGGCAGCGGTCTTCGAGTCGACCTCCTGAGACTGTGTCCTGACACGATCCCGCTCAGTTCATCCTCCGGGGTGAGAACATCCGGTGACGAGACGGTTACTGATAAGTGTTGTGAATTGCGCTACCCCCCCGGCGTGGGATATTGATGTTGCTCGAACAATGCTGCAGCGCCGAGCGCCACGTATCTAGGGACCCATGGAGGGGTAATGAAACTGAATCGAGTCATTGGGGCACTTGCACTCGGCGCTGCCCTGCTTGGCGGCAGCTTCGTCGTGAGCGAGCCAGCCTCGGCCACTGACATCACCAAGTATGTTGATGGTGGCAAGTGGCACTACGGAGTGAAGGAACCGTCCAGCCAGTTCATTGTGTTTTCGGATTACTTCCACCCGAAGACCGTCCACCGTAGCACTGCGTGTGGCACCAAGGGGTGTGTGCGCAGCCGCAATGCCAACCCCGGCAAATGCTCTGAGGCGAGCGTCGTTACGACGGTCTCCTTGTTTGGCAAGGTCAACGAGGCCTACTACTACAATTACTGACAACTATGTGGTGGGGGCAGCTGTTAGTGGCCCCACCACTTTGTGAATGGGGTGCATATGAAACGATTGGCGACGGCCGTGGCGCTCATGGGGGTGCTGTGCGCACTGGCAGGATGCGCAGAGTCGTCCGCTGGGGAAGTTGCTTCGCCAGCCGCAGAACCGTCCACTATTCCAGAACCCAATTTCTCAGGTCCTTATGCCGCGGAGTTCCACCAGGCGTTTGCGTTGGCCCCGGATGATGAAATTCGGCAAATGCTTGTCGACGAGACGATTTCGGATAAGGAATTTCAGACCGTTGAGCAGCGATATTCCACATGCTTGTCGAGCCGAGGCGTTACTCACGGGGGTTTTGAATCGGATGGAAGCTCCTCATTCACATTCGAATCAGGAATGACCTCGGACGAAGCCAATGCTGCCGCAGACGAGTGTTCGAGGAGTGAAGGCGTCGACGCTGTGATGTGGATGTACTACACGGTTCGCGAAAATCCAACAAATGCAGACACATCGCAAGCCATGGTTGCATGTCTGATTCGAGCTGGCGTCGTCCCCTCTACCTTGACCGTGGAAGATCTCAAGGCGGGCAAGGACCTCGAGCAGGCCACGGTGTCCCGACAGGAGTACTTCACGGCGTACAACTCGTGCGATGCAGACCCCGAACACGCGTATGCGGGCTGATCGACGAAGCGGCCTGATCTCGCTTGGACTCATTGGTGGGCTGGGTCTTCTCCTCACCGGTGTTCTCGTGGGATATTTTCTCGCTCCGCAACAAGGGCCGAGTGAGTTGGCGGCCCCCGTAGATGGCAGTTATCCCGTCGCCGAGGAGTTGTTCGATGATGCTCGCGACGTTGAACTCGATATCGGGTTTGCCGAATCGACTTCACTCACAGTCAATCGTCCGGGAACAGTGACAGCGGTCTCATGTGAGGTTGGCAAGCCGGTGAGTTCAGGCACGACCCCCATCGAGATTGATGGACAGGCCGTGCTAGCCCTCGCCACGTCAAAGCCGCTGTGGCGTGAACTCAAGAATGGTGACTCCGGGGAGGATGTGGATGCTCTTCGTGCTGCGCTTGCAGACCTTGGCGCGCCACTTGACAGAACAGGTTCGCTCAACTCAAGCGTTCTTGCCGCAGTTGCAGATTTCATCGGTGAGCCCCACGAGACGGTGAAGTCGGTGAATCCCGGCATGTTTATATGGCTTTCCGACCAAGGTGGGCTCGTTGAATCGTGTCCTTTGCGTGTCGGTATGAGAGCCGAAGAGAATGCTGCGGCGATTCATATCTCTGGTGCAGTCGAGTCAGCTCAAGTGGTCGACTATCCGCGTGACGTCGCAACCGGCGCCCACGTCCTTCAGGTTGGCGAGCAAGGAATTGCCGTAGACGACGCCGGGCGCATCGCGGACTCCGATCTTGCCAAGCTTGCCGCGAGCAGCGAGGTTCAGGATGCGCGGATGCAATTGGCTGGGGCCCCAGCCAATGGAAACAGCGACGCAGGGACGGACGCGACGAACAGCTCAACAAGTAGCGAGGCGCAGCACGCAACGCTCACCGTGATGCTGTCATTGGCGACACCGCGCACGGTTGGCTCGGTGTCACCCGCGGCCCTGTTCGGAACCGTTGGCACGAAGGCATGCATGACGGATGGTACGGAGATCGTGCCGGTGACGGTTCTTGGTTCGCGAACAGGCGTCACGTTCGTTGAACCAGCAGGTGAGAAGCCCCTGCCGCATGTCGCCACTGCACCGAACGATCTCAGCCTGACCTGCAGTCACGCGACATGACGGACTCACCAAGTCTGCACCTCGACAACATTGGACACCGGTTTCGCGACGACCAACCGTGGCTCTTTCGCGATGTGAGTGCGTCTGTGCTTGCCGGTGAGCGAGTGGCGCTTGTCGGTCCAAGCGGGAGCGGAAAGAGCACGCTACTTGGGCTGATTGCAGGATGGATCGAACCCGCAGCGGGCACGGTCGAGCTCGCGGGCATTGAACGCACGCAATGGGTATTTCAGAATCCGCACGGCGTTGCCCACCGGGATGCACTCGATCATGTTGTCTTGCCGATGCTCGTCGGTGGTTTCACACGCGCCGATGCGGAGCAGGAAGCGGTTGATCTGCTCGCATCGCTTCATCTTGAGCATCTCGTGGATCGGCGGCCCTTTTCACGCTTGTCTGGTGGCGAAGCGCAGCGGCTCATGTTCGCTCGCGCCATTGCCAGTCGGCCTCAGCTCATGCTCGTGGATGAGCCGACTGCACAGCTTGATCGAGCTTCCGCGCAAGCGGTGAATGAGGCGGTTCAACGTCTGAGCGACGGTGGGGCGATTGTCATCGTGGCGACTCACGATGATGACACTGCCGCCGCGTGCGACCGCGTCATTAACCTGGCCGATTATCGCGACAGACCGCTTGGGGGTGAACATGCGAATTGGAGTGCTGATCAGTGAGATCTGGCGTAACGTCTTGACCGGCACGACACGACTGGGTTTGTGGACGATGGCGTTCACAGTGGCCGTTGGCGTGCCCGTTGCCTTTGAATTCCTGTCCATCGCTCAGCTCACAGCCGAATCCAATGAGTACCGGAGCTCGGGTGCAAATGTGATGACCGTCCAGAGCGAGGGTCTCGTGAGTGGCAGCGCCTGCGTGGCTCTTGGGCAACTGCCGGGCGTTGCATCGGTAGCACTCCGCCACGAGCAAGATCCAATCAACGTCACATCGCTCACCACGACACCGCTCGAACACTATGTGGTGGCTGGAGATGTGCGTGAAGTCTTCTTTGTTCAATTGGTGGGGGAGGGGCGCGCCGGACTATTCCTCTCCGAGGAAGTCGTCCGCACGCTTGGACTTCAGCGCGAGCTCGCAACCAGTGAAGGGCAATTACCTGTCGCAGGCGTCTTCCCCTACCCCGACGACGGTCGTCGCGGTGGGTTTGGTTTCGCTGCCTTGGAAGAGGAGGCGGTGAGCGCGACAGGATACGACGAGTGCTGGATCGCGATGTGGCCTGAACGGGAGGACGCGGCCTCGCTCGTGCGCTCGACGCTTCGTGGTAGCGGTGACCAGCATGGGGCGCAGCCCATCGTCGGTCAACTCAACATGAGCCATGGAGCGCATTTTGACGGTCATGATCGATTCATGGGGCGCCTGTCGCGATTTGCACCGTGTCTGAGCGCACTCATGGGCGCCGCCCTCGGATGTCTCGCCTCAAGCCGGCGGCGGCTCGAGTTCGCATCCCTGCGACACTGCGGCGCACGACAACACGAACTGTTGACGTGGCAGCTGCTCGAGAGTGGCACATGGATTCTGTGCGGCGTGGTGCTTGCGGCCCTGGCGTCGAGCATTGTGGCGTGGAACTGTCAGATCGATGCTGAGACCGCGTTCCGGCATGGGGTGCCATCCATAGCGGCTGGCGCGCTCGCCGTCCTCTTTGCTGTTTCCTGCTGTGTTGGATCAATTCGCGAATCGCACCTCGTCAAGTTCTTCAAGGAACGCTGACACTGACTTCCGGAAATGTCAGACCCCGCTGCTAGGCTCAGCCTCGCAAGTACATACTCGCGGTCGGCACATGCTGATCCTCGGTAGCGGGTTTCTGGGCAGCGTCCAGAGGCGCCACTTCTGACGATCAGCCAGACGTGCACGTACATGTTCTGTTGCTGTCTGCCGCGATCGACAGAAAGGACAGGTCCTTGGAAGGTCCTGACGTGAAGTTCTCCGAAGTCGTTCTCGACAACGGCAAGCACGGTACCCGCAAGATTCGTTTTGAGGCTGGCCGCCTCGCCCAGCAGGCGCAGGGCTCCGCCGTCGCCTACCTCGACGACGAAACGATGCTCCTCTCGGCCACCTCGGTCTCGAAGCAGCCGAAGGACAACTTCGACTTCTTCCCGCTCACCATCGATGTGGAAGAGCGTTCCTACGCAGCCGGCAAGATCCCGGGTTCGTTCTTCCGCCGCGAGGGCCGCCCCTCGACGGAAGCGATCCTCGCCTGCCGCCTCATTGATCGCCCGCTGCGCCCCTCCTTCGTTGACGGCCTCCGCAACGAGGTGCAGGTTGTTGTGACGGTCCTCTCGATCGCACCGGGCGAGTTCTACGACGCGCTCTCGATCAACGCCGCATCGATGTCGTCGCAGCTCTCGGGCGTCCCGTTCTCGGGGCCGATCGCTGGTGTCCGCCTCGCCCTCATCGAGGGCCAGTGGGTTGCCTTCCCGAAGCACGAGCAGCTCGCAAACGCCGTGTTCGACCTCACCGTCGCTGGCCGCATCATCACGAAGGCTGACGGCTCGGAAGACATCGCCATCATGATGGTTGAGGCTGAGGCCACCGAGCACGCCTGGGAGCTCATCCAGGCTGGCGCGAAGAAGCCGAGCGAAGAGGTTGTCGCTGAGGGTCTCGAGGCTGCAAAGCCGTTCCTCTCGCAGCTCGTGAAGGCACAGCAGCAGCTCGCCGAGCAGGCCGCGAAGGAAGTTCGCGAATACCCGATCTTCCTCCCGTACAACGATGCCGCCTACAACGCCGTCGCAGAACTCGCCGAAGAGGAGCTCGGCTCGGTCTACCAGATCGCCGACAAGCTCGAGCGTCAGGACGCTGATGACGCTCTCAAGGAGCGCGTCAAGACTGCCATCGCCGAAAAGGTTGAAGCGGGCGAGCTCGACGAGGAAATCCTCGGCATGGTCTCGAACGCATACAAGGCCGTCACGAAGAAGGTCGTTCGCGGCCGCATCCTCCGTGAAGGCAAGCGCATCGACGGCCGCGGCATGACCGACATCCGTCAGCTCGACGCTGAGGTGGACGTCGTTCCCCGCGTCCACGGTTCGGCCATCTTCCAGCGCGGTGAGACGCAGATCCTCGGCGTCACCACGCTCAACATGCTCAAGATGGAGCAGCAGATCGACTCGCTCTCGCCGATCACCGCGAAGCGCTACATGCACCACTACAACTTCCCGCCGTACTCGACCGGTGAGACCGGCCGCGTGGGTTCGCCGAAGCGTCGCGAAATCGGCCACGGCTTCCTCGCCGAGCGCGCCCTCGTGCCGGTGCTCCCGTCGCGAGAAGAGTTCCCGTACGCCATTCGTCAGGTGTCGGAGGCTCTCGGCTCGAACGGTTCGACCTCGATGGGTTCGGTCTGCGCCTCGACTCTCTCGCTCCTTAACGCCGGTGTGCCGCTGCGCGCCCCGGTCGCAGGTATCGCGATGGGTCTCGTCTCCGACGAGGTCGACGGTGAGATGCGCTACGCCGCACTCACTGACATCCTCGGCGCTGAAGACGCCCTTGGCGACATGGACTTCAAGGTTGCCGGCACGAAGGAATTCGTGACCGCCATTCAGCTCGACACGAAGCTCGACGGCATCCCCTCGTCGGTCCTCGACGCCGCCCTCAAGCAGGCCTACGACGCCCGCGTCCAGATCCTCGACAAGGCCATTACCGCCGTCATCGACGAGCCGGACGAAATGGCCGAGACCGCACCGCGCATCATCTCGGTGAAGGTCCCCGTCGACAAGATCGGTGAGGTCATCGGGCCCAAGGGCAAGGTCATCAACCAGATCCAGGACGACACCGGCGCCGAGATCTCGATCGAGGAAGACGGCACCGTCTACATCGGCGCAACCGACGGCACCTCGGCCGAGGCCGCTCGCGCCGCGATCAACGCGATCGCGAACCCACAGCAGCCTGAGGTTGGTGAGCAGTACCTCGGTACGGTCGTGAAGATCG
This sequence comes from [Zimmermannella] alba NBRC 15616, assembly GCF_001570905.1. Lineage (GTDB taxonomy): Bacteria > Actinomycetota > Actinomycetes > Actinomycetales > Microbacteriaceae > Pseudoclavibacter > Pseudoclavibacter albus. The sequence goes on from NZ_BCSO01000001.1 coordinate 320,394, forward strand.
CCACCTTCGGTGCTTTCGTCTCGCTCCTCCCGGGCAAGGACGGCCTCCTCCACATTTCGGAGGTCCGCAAGCTCGCCGGTGGCAAGCGAGTCGAAAACGTTGAAGACGTCCTCGGCGTTGGCCAGAAGATCCTCGTGGAGATCACGAAGGTCGACGACCGCGGCAAGCTCTCGCTCGCTCCCGTCCTCGAGGAGAAGGCTGCAGAAGGCGCAGCAGACGCTGAGTAGGTTCCTCTCACACGGCGAATGGCCCCGGCACCATGCCGGGGCCATTCGCCGTTGACACCCGTGTCCCCACCGCTCAGGTCGCAGTTTCGACCTGAGGTCGCGCGACCTGAGGTCGAAACTGCGACCTGAGCTGGCGTGGGAAGGCGCGGGAGCGGGCGCTATGCGCGCTGGTCGGGGTTGGCCCACGTCGCGTGGACATGGCCGCGGGCAATGATGTGCTCGCGCGCCATGAAGTGCACGCGGGCCGGCGTGAGGTCGGCCGGAACCTCAAGGCGCTCCACATCAAGCGCCTGCACCGTCACAAAGTAGCGGTGCGGACCGTGGCCTGCCGGGGGAGCAGCACCGATGAAGTCCGTGCCACCAGCCTCGTTGAGGCGTGCCGTCGCACCCTCCGGCAGCTCACCCTCGGCAAGCTCCTGCACCGACGCCGGAATGTCCGTCACGACCCAGTGCCAGAAGCCCGACATGGTCGGCGCATCCGGGTCGTACACCGTCACCATGTAGCTCTTCGCGTTCGGTACGTGCTCCCATGCGAGCTTCGGCGAACGCTCGCTGCCACCCTGGTCCTTCGACACCTGCGCGAGGGGCAGCTCGCCGCCATCCTGGAACTCGGCGGTGACACGAATCATCGGCACCTCATCGAGCTGCGCGTACGGGTCGTTTCCGTTCTTCACTTCGCTGTCTCCAATCCGCCCGGCGTGAGAAACCCGAGCTCGGCCCATCGTGGCATGTGGAACCGTCGCGAGGCTGATCCGAAACTGTCCGTCCATCGCCTAGGGTGGGTGAGCCATGACGGACGCCATCAGCCTTCCTCTCGACCAAGCCGAACTCGACATCACCCTCGAGCAGGGCACGCGACTTCGCCGAACGATCCTGCCCTCGGGCGTTCGCATCCTCTCCGAGTCCGTGCCGGGCGCGGCAAGCTCGAGCATCGGCTTCTGGGTGCCGGTTGGTTCGCGTGATGAAGCGCCGCACCAGTACGGCTCAACCCACTTCCTCGAGCATCTCCTCTTCAAGGGCACGGCAACGCGCAGCGCCTTCGACATCGCGCTCGCTTTCGACCGAGTCGGTGGCGAACACAATGCCGCTACCGCGAAGGAGCACACGGTCTACCACGCCAAGGTGCGCGACGCCGACCTCCCGATGGCCGTCGAGGTGCTCGCCGACATGCTCTGCGCCTCCGTCATCGACCCAGACGAGTTCGAGACCGAGCGCGGCGTCATCCTCGAAGAACTCGCGATGGCCGACGACGACCCGAACGACGTTCTCTGGGAACGCTTCCACGAGGCCATCCTCAAAGGTCACCCGCTCGGACGCCCGATCGGAGGCACGCCAGAGTCGATCCGCGCAGCGAAGCGGGACGACGTGTGGGACCACTACCGCGCCCACTACCGTCCGGCCGAACTCGTCGTGACCGTTGCTGGTGCTGTCGATCACGCGGCGCTCGTCGACCAGGTCGACCGCGCACTCCGCGCTGGCGGCTGGAACCTCGATGAGGTGCAGAGCCCCTGCGCGCGCCGTCCCCACATCGCCCCCGAGCGTGAGGCGGGCCCCAAGCTCGTGCACGTTGAACGCCCGCTTGAGCAGGTGAACCTCCTCATCGGTACGCCGGGCCTCACCATCCACGACAGTGACCGGCACGCGCACGCCCTCACGCACCGCATCTTTGGTGGCGGTATGTCCTCGCGCCTGTTCCAGGAAATCCGTGAGAAGCGCGGCTACGCCTACTCGGTGCACTCCTTCGCGGGCGGACACTCGGATGCAGGCCTCGCCGGCATGTACGCGGGATGCGCGCCGCAGAGGACGCTTGATGTCATCCGCGTCATGCGCGCAGAACTCGACAAGCTCATCCAGGACGGCGTCACCGAACAAGAACTCAGCGACGCGAAGGGCGCCGCAGCCGGTGTCTCGGCCCTCGCGCTCGAAGACAGCGACACGCGTATGCACCGCCTGGGCCGCAGCGAAATTCACCTGGGGGAGTTCCTTGACCTCCCCGCATCGCTCAAGCGCATGAATGCCGTCACGACAGAAGACTGCCGACGTGTCGCGGAGCGTGTGTTCGGCGGATCACTCCAAGCAGCAGCCGTCGGCACGCTGCCCGACGACGCCCGCACCGCACTCGAGGAACTGCCGTGAGCCACTACATCTACCTCGTCCGCCACGCACAGCAGCGTGACGCAGAACACGGCGTCGTCGATGCACCGCTCGATGACTTCGGCAAGCGCCAGGCCCACAAGGTAGGGCGGCGTCTCGCCCAGGTGCCGTTCACCGCGAAGTACACCTCACCGCTCGACCGTGCACTCGAAACAGCGCGCATCATCGACGGCTACACACAAGGGCCGGACGCTGAGGAGTCGACGCTGCTCTTTGACTGCATTCCCTCTGGCCTCACCGACGAGACACCTGCGTTCTATGAGCGTTTCTTCACCGGCATTCCGAACGAAGACATCGACGCGGGCATCGCCCAGATGCACGACGCCTTCGACGCCTTTCTCACGCGTACCCGCGGCGATGAGCACACGCTCATCGTGACCCACAACTTCGTGATCGGCGCGTTCATTGCGAAGGCGCTCGACTGCCCGAGCTGGCGTTGGCTCGGCCTCAACACGCTCAATGCCTCGATCTCGGTGCTGCGCATTCGTTCAACGAAGCCAGCCGAACTCCTCGTCCTCAACGACGTCGCACACCTCGCGCCAGAAGAGCGCACCGGGGCGACCCTCGCGCAACTGCCGTTCTAGCCCGCGTACGCTGGAGCCTATGACTCTCGCGGTTTCTGTGTACGGCGCCACCGGTCGCCTCGGCTCACACATTTGTGAGCTCGTGAACGATGCCGAAGATCTCACACTACACTCGGCGCTGTCGAGCCGGTCCTCACTCGAGGAGATTGCCGGTGCCGATGTCGTCATTGATGTAACGCACATCGATGCTTCCGAGCCTCTCGTGAAGTACGCACTGCAGGCGGGTGTGCCGGTCGTCGTCGGTACGAGCGGCTGGAACGCTGAGCGCCTCGTGCAGCTGGCACCGCGCATTCCCGACAATCTCGGTGTGCTTGTGGTCCCGAACTTCTCAATCGGCTCCGTGCTCGGCACCCACCTCTCGACGATCGCGGCGCGCTTCTTCGACGACGTGGAAATTCTCGAGGCCCACCATGCGAGCAAGGTCGATGCACCTTCGGGAACCGCCGTCCGCACGGCAGAACGCATCAACGAGGTGCTCGTGGCACGGGATGCGTCGCCGCAGGCCAACGCAGATGCAACCTCGCGCGGTGAAACGATCGGCCGCGTACCCGTGCACGCCATGCGTCTGCCGGGCGTGGTCGCCGAACAGCGTGTCATCTTCGGCGGCACGGGGGAGACCCTCGACATCCGCCACCTCACCACCTCATCCACGGCCTACGACCGCGGCATCCTGCTCGCCCTTCGAAGTGCGCCCGAAGCCCGCGGCCTCATCACGGGCCTTGACGAACTGCTGGAGCTGTCATGACCGCACGCACCCGCGCCAAGATCTTCGCCCTCGTCATCGCGACGGTCCTCGTGCTCTACTTCGTCATGAGTATCCGCATCGCCTGGACGCTCCTTGGCTCCGGCGACGCCGTGAACATTGCGCTCGGCGTCGGCATGATCATCTTGCCGGTGCTCGGCGCGTGGCTCATCGGACGCGAAGTGATGTTCGGATTCCAGGCTGAGCACCTGCTCAAGCGCATGGAAGCCGAAGGGTCACTGCCGGAGGATTCGCTCCCGAAGCTCCCGAGTGGACGCCCTGACCGTGCCGCCGCCGACGCCGAGTTCCCGAAGTGGAAGGCTCAGGTCGAGGCAGAGCCGGAGAGCTGGCGCGCCTGGTATCGCCTCGGGCTCGCGTACCGTGCGAGCGGAGACAATGGCCGGGCCCGAGCGAGCGTGCGTCGCGCGATCGAACTCGAGCGTGCCGAGTCGCGCGCGGGGGATGCCGCCACGGCTTGAGGCTCTCCTCAACGCGCCTGTCGGATCCGGACAGCGCTTCGCCTGAGGCGGCCGGAGGAACGACGCGTCCGGTAGGCTCTCGTGGCGTGAGCCAGAACGCTGAACACCTCGAACCACAGTTCCGTAGCGATGTCACCGTTGAGCTTGTCCGCGCCGCCGCGAGCGACCGCGATGTGCTCTACGCAGCACGCGTGTCCACGCAGGGTGAGCAGACGCTCGAATCGGCCCAGTCGGACGCCGAGGCAAGCGCCCGCGACCGCGGCCTCATCAACTACCTCATGCGCGACCGTCACGGTTCGCCGTTCGAGCACAACTCGATGACGTTCTACGTGCAGGCACCGATCTTCGTGTTCCGCGAGTTTCAGCGTCACCGCATCGCGTCCTACAACGAGGAGTCGGGCCGCTACCGCGAACTTCGCCCCGTGTTCTACACGCCCGCTCCCGAGCGCAACCTCGTCCAGGAAGGCAAGCCCGGCAAGTACGTCTTCGTCCCGGGCAGCGCCGAGCAGCACGAACTCGTCGACCGTGAGATTCGCGAGAGCTCGATCCGCGCCTATGAGTCGTACCAGCGAATGCTGGCGGCCGGCATCGCTCGCGAGGTGTCGCGCGCCGTCCTCCCGCTCAACATCTACTCGTCGATGTACGTCACGATGAACGCTCGCGCGCTCATGAACTTCCTCTCGTTGCGCACGAAGCGTGAAGACTCGCGCTTCCCGTCGTTCCCGCAGCGTGAGATCGAAATGTGCGCCGAGAAGATGGAAGCGTTCTGGCGCGAGCTCATGCCGCTCACCGCCGAAACCTTCGACGAGAACGGTCGCGTTGCCCCCTAGCGCTCTTCCGCTCGGCGAGCCGGTTCCGGACGACGGTGCCCTTCCCGCCAGCTGCCGCGATGGCGTCGATTCGCGCGAGTTCGGTATCTACTTGCACGTGCCGTTTTGCCGCGTCCGCTGCGGCTATTGCGACTTCAACACGTACACCGCGACGGAACTGCGCGGCGTCTCACAGGCGTCCTACCCGGATGAGGTCGCGAAAGAAGTTTCGCTCGCACATCGCGTGATGGACGATGCGGGCGTCCTTCGTGAGGCCGCGACCGTCTTCGTCGGTGGCGGAACGCCCACGCTCTTGCCACCCGGAGAGCTTGCTCGCATGCTCGGCACGCTCCGCGAGACCTTCGGATGGAAGCCGGACGCGGAAGTCACGGTCGAAGCAAACCCTGACACCGTCGGGCCGCGAGAGCTCGAGGAGCTTGCCGCCGCTGGCGTCACGCGCCTGAGCATCGGCATGCAGTCGGCGGTTCCTCACGTCCTCCGTGTGCTTGATCGCACCCATAATCCGGAGCGAATCGGCCCCGTCGTCGCGGCAGCCAAGGCGGTCGGCCTCGAGACGAGCGTTGACCTCATCTACGGTGCGCCGGGGGAACGGCTCGAGGACTGGCGAGCCTCAATCGATGCTGTGCTCGAGCATGAGCCACACCACATCTCCGCCTACGCGCTCATCGTCGAAGAGGGCACCAAGCTTGCCCGTCAGATCGCGCGCGGCGAGGTGCCAGCGCCGGACGACGACCTCCAGGCGACCATGTACGAGCTTGCCGATGAACGCTTCGCAGCGGCAGGCTACGAGTGGTACGAGATCTCGAACTGGTCGCGCGGGGGAGCGCATCCTTCGCGTCACAACCTCAATTACTGGCGCGGCGCGGACTGGTGGGGCTTCGGGCCCGGTGCACACAGCCACATCGGTGGCGTGCGCTTCTGGAACGCGAAGCATCCCGCCGCCTACGCAGAACGTTTGAGTCGCGGCGTCACCCCGGCTGTTGGCCGCGAGGTGCTGGATGAGGAAACGCGACGAACCGAACGGATCCTCCTCGAAACCCGCATCCGTGAAGGGCTGCCGGTCGCGGTATTGCGGGATCGGACACCCCTTGCGGGCCTCATCGCGGATGGCCTCGTGGACGGGCGCGCGGCGCTTGCAGGACGCGTCATCCCGACGCTCAAGGGGCGCCTCCTCGCCGACCGCATCGTGCATGGCCTCGACGTGGCATAGCGCTTCACCTGCACGAGAACGGGGCCAGACAGCACTGCTGCCTGGCCCCGTTCCGTGATGCCGCTACTTGATGAGGCGGAAGTTGATCGGGTAACGGTACGAGCCCGTGTCCTTCGCCTTCATGCCACCAATGATCGCGAAGACAATGTTGCCGATCGTGACGACCGGATAGAGCAGACCGACGAGCGCCGAGGTGAGGCCAAAGTCGAAAAGACCGATCGTGAAGGCCAGGATCGTCTGGAGCACGAAGAGGCCAGCAATAATGATCGCCATCGTGAGGCCGAAGTTGAAGGCCTCCTTGCCCTCACGGTTCGAGGCGGGGCCGCGGTCCTTCATGAGCGCCCAGCCAATGCCCGAACCCACCGGGCCAAGCGCTTCAAGGAAGTGGCAGATGTAGGCGCCCGAGTGGTCCTCAGCGCTGACCGCACCGCCCGGGAACATGCCAGGCTGCGTGTACGCAAACTGCTGCTGCCCGTAACCGGGCTGCTGCCCGTAACCGGGCTGCTGCCCGTAACCGGGCTGCTGACCGTAATCGGGCTGCTGACCGTACTGCGGAGCCTGCTGACCATAGTCCGCTGCCTGCTGACCGTAGCTCGGCTGCTGATCGGGCTGCCCCGAGGGTGCATCAGCCTGGCCGCCCCAACCCTGCTGGCCGTCTGCTGACTGGCCGTACGGGTTCGGCTGGTTCTGACCGGTGTTCTCTGGATAGCTCATGGTGGACAGTGCCCTTCAGTTCAAAGTCTTGTCGGGGTACGTTCGCTCATGGCGCGAGCGCGCACGAAAGAACAGGGTACTCGCCTCGCTAAACTCGGAGATTGCCAAGGCGAACACAAGGTGGCACGGAGGTGACTGTAGTGAGCGAACACGATGTTTCTGAGCGTGGACTCGAAGTGCTCCGAGTCATCGTGAGTGACTACGTCGAGAACCGGGAGCCGGTCGGTTCGAAGTCGATCGTCGAACGCCACCGCTTCAATGTCTCCGCCGCGACCATTCGAAACGACATGGCGCAGCTCGAAGAAGCAGAGCTCATCGCCGCGCCGCACACCTCCTCTGGTCGCATCCCCACCGACAAGGGCTACCGCTTCTTCGTCGACCGCTTGGCCGATTTCAAGCCGCTCACCCTCGCGCAGCGGCGAGCCATCGAGGCGTTTCTCGAGCCGGGCCGGGGCGACTACGATCAGACGCTCGCGACGGCCGTGCGCACACTGGCGCACCTCACGCAGTCGGTCGCCGTGCTCCAGGTCCCGTCGCTCGCGCAGGCACGCATCCGCCACGTCGAGATCGTGAAGCTCAGCGAACGCCGCCTCATGACGGTCGTCATCACGGATGCTGGCCGCGTCGAGCAGCGCATCGGGGAGCTCGACGCGATCATCGACGACGAGCTCGTTGAGCGCCTTCGCCACCGATTCGGCGAGCGACTCGTGGGGAGCACGGTGTCGGAGGCAGCCGCCCAGCTGCGCGATGTGTCCGAGCTCATCGAAGCTGAGCACGCGGACCTCATCGCGCCCGTGGTGGCGAACCTCCTCGACCAGGTGCTCTCGAACACACAAGATCGGCTCATCATGGCCGGTACGGCAAACCTTGCCCGCACCGAGCGTGACTTCCCGTCGAGCATCACGCCCGTGCTCGAAGCGATTGAAGAACAGGTCGCCCTGCTTCGCCTCATCAGCGAATTGAGCCTTGATGATCGCGATCTCGGCGTGTGCATCGGTGGCGAACACGAGGATGCATCCCTCACTGAGACGGCCATCGTGACCACCGGCTACGCGAGCGAATCGGGTGAGGCGCGCCTTGGCGTGTTGGGTCCGACGCGGATGGACTACCAGCGCAACATTGTCGCCGTCCGGGCCGTCGCCAGATACTTGAGCAAGATCTTTGAAGACGAACAGCGCTAGTCGCTCCATCCATTTCCACAGCTAAGGAGTCCACACACGTGGCAGAGCACGACCATTACGAGACGCTTGGCGTCGCACGCGACGCATCCCAAGAGGAGATCAAGAAGGCGTATCGCAAGCTCGCACGCAAACTTCACCCGGACATCAACCCGAGTGAAGAAGCCGCTGAGCAGTTCAAGCTCGTCACGCACGCCTACGACACCCTGAGCGACCCCGAGCGTCGTCGCCAGTATGACATGGGCGGCGATAGCGCCCAGAGCTTTGGCTTCTCGGATCTCTTCGACACCTTCTTTGGGGGTGCCGCGGGCGGACGTCGCAGCGGCCCACGTTCCCGACAGGCTCGCGGCCAGGACGCCCTCGTCCACGTCGAACTCGACCTCGACGAGGTCATGTTTGGCACCCACCGCGAGGTGCCGGTGCGCACGGCGACGCGATGCCCGCGCTGTGAGGGCAGCTGCTGTGAGCCGGGTACGAGCCCGGTGACTTGCGCCGCCTGCCAGGGCCAGGGCTCCGTGCAGCGACAGGTGCGCTCGATCCTCGGCATCGTCGTCACGAACGAGGCCTGCCACCAGTGTCAGGGCTACGGCACGATCATCGAATCCCCGTGCGTGGAATGCCACGGACAGGGCCGCGTGCGGGATGACGTGACGATCCCCGTCGACATCCCCGCCGGTGTCGACACCGGCATGCGCATCCACCTCGCCGGCCACGGCGAGACCGGCCCCGGCGGTGGCCCAAACGGCGACCTTTACCTCGAACTGCGCGTTCGCCACCACAATGCCTTCACCCGTGATGGCGACGATCTGCACTGCCAGCTTGATGTGTCACTGCCGGATGCCATGCTCGGCACAACCACGAGTATCAAGGCTCTCGACGGTGACGTCGAAGTCGAGATTCCCGCGGGTATCCAGTCGGGTGAGGTGCTCACGATTCGCCAGCGCGGCGTGACCCGTCTCCACAGCACTGAGCGCGGCAACCTCGAGATTCACGTCCAGCTCGTGACCCCCAAGAAGCTCGACGCCACCTCGCGTGAGCTCGTCGAGCAGCTCGCGGCGCGCATCAAGGCTCCGGAACCGAGCCTCTCGGAGGAGCGACAGGGCCTCTTCTCGAAGTTCCGTAGCCGCTTCGGAGGCCGCTAGGTGGCCTGGCTGTACTACGTTGACGAGCTTCCCGGCACGCTCTGTGTCGGAGATCTCGTCGCGGTAACCGGAGACGAGGCGAAGCACGCTGCCGTGGTCTCCCGGATTGGCGTCGGCGAACACATCAGCGTTGGGGACGGCCGCGGCACGCTCGTCGACGGTGAGGTCACCTCGGCAAGCCGTGACCGTGTCGAGGTGCGTGCCGAGCGCATCACCCGCCATAAGGAACAGAGCCCCCGATTCCACCTCGTGCAAGCGCTCGCCAAGGGCGACCGCGACGAGCTCGCTGTCCAAGCCGTCACCGAACTTGGCGTGGCAGAGGTGACGCCCTGGCAGGCCGCGCGCAGCATCAGCCGGTGGGATGCCAAGAAGCAGGTGAAGGGTCAGCAGCGCTGGCAGACGATCGTCCGCGAAGCCGCGAAGCAGAGCATCCGGGCCCAGGTGCCGCACGTCAATGAGCTCGCAACGACCGCGCAGCTTGTCGCACGGTTCCAAGAGCGGGATGTGCTCGTCGTCGTCCTTGATCCGGCAGCCGACACGTGGCTTGACGAACACGTGGAGGAATACCGCGCGGCGAGCGACATTGCACTCGTCATCGGCCCCGAGGGCGGGATTTCGCCGGAGGAGATCGAACACTTCCGTGAAGTCGGCGCGCTCACGGTACAGCTCGGCTCACCCGTGCTGCGCACCTCGACGGCAGGGCCTGCCGCGATCTCGGCGCTTTCGGTTCTTACCGGCCACTGGCAGCGACCAGCGAACGCCCCGACGGAAACGCCTAGGCTTGAAGCATGAGTGACGCCGCAGAGAAGTCCGTGTTCAGCCGCATCGTCGACCGCGAAATCCCGGCCGACATCGTCGCCGAGACCGAAACGCTCATCGCCTTCCGCGACATCCAGCCCCAGGCGCCGGTGCACGTGCTCGTCGTGCCGAAGACCGCCGAGCACCGCAACGTTTCGGAGCTTGCCAAGGGAGACCCGGCGCTCCTCGCCGAACTCATCGGCCTCGCACAAGATATTGCTGACCGCGAGTGCGGCGGCGAGTTCCGCCTCGTGTTCAACACGGGTGAGCGTGGCGGTCAGACGATTTTCCACGTGCACGCGCACGTGCTGGGTGGCGACCTCTCGGAAGCATCCCTTGGCCAGTAGTGCTCAGTCCTTCGTCGAGCGCACGATTGCGGTCGACGGGGTGGCAATGGTGCGGCTGCTCGGTCCAGGAGACCGCCTCTTGAAGATGGTCGAGCGCGAGCATCCGCGGGTGCGTGTGCTCGTGCGCAGCAACGAGATTCACCTGAGTGGTGAAGAGCACGACGTCGCCCGAGCCGAGCGGCTCATCACCGAACTTGTCGACATGACGTGCAAGGGCATCGACCTCGATCCCTCCGCCGTCGGCTTCTCGCAAGAGCTCCTCGACAGCGATGGCTCGCGCCCGAGCGAGGTGCTCGGCGAAGCGATCGTCGCGAGCCGCGGCAAGGTCGTGCGCCCCAAGACGCAGGGTCAGAAGGCGTACGTCGAAGCGATCGACGAACACACGATCGTGTTCGGCATCGGGCCCGCAGGTACCGGCAAGACCTACCTCGCCATGGCGAAGGCCGTCCAAGCACTCCAGCGCAAGGAAGTTTCGCGCCTCATCCTCACCCGGCCCGCGGTGGAAGCGGGGGAGCGGCTTGGATTCTTGCCCGGTTCCCTCACCGACAAGATCGACCCGTACCTGCGTCCCCTCTACGACGCGCTCAACGAGATGATGGACCCGGAGCTCGTCGTGAAGCTCATGGCGACTGGCGCCATCGAAGTCGCGCCCCTCGCCTACATGCGCGGCCGTACGCTCAACGACTCCTTCGTCATCCTCGACGAGGCGCAGAACACGACACCGGAACAGATGAAGATGTTCCTCACGCGACTCGGCTTCGGCTCGCGCATGGTCGTCACCGGCGACATCACGCAGGTGGACCTGCCGACAGGTGCGTCGGGGCTCAAACTCGCGAGCAAGATTCTTGACCGCGTGGACGACATTGCCTTCGCCAATCTGACGAGCGATGACGTCGTCCGTCACACGCTCGTCGGCAAGATCGTCGACGCCTACACCGCCTATGACGCCCGTCAGCAGGTGGCACGACACCGGCAGCAGAAGCGGTCGACCGCATCCACCGCGAAGCAGGAAACGAGTTCCTCGTGAGCATTGAAATCACCAACGAAACCAGCGCCGAGGTCGACGAAGCGCGCATTCTGAAGCTCGCGAGCTACGTGCTCGACCAGCTCCACATCCATCAGGACGCCGAACTCGCGATCATGTTCGTCGAGACGGGTCCCATGGAAGAACTCCACATTCAGTGGATGGATGAGCCGGGCCCGACCGACGTCATGAGCTTCCCCATGGACGAGCTTCGCCCTGGCGCCGTCGACCGACCGACCGACCCGGGCCTGCTCGGCGACATTGTTGTGTGCCCGGAGGTCGCCGAACAGCAGGCGCGCACGGCAGGACACTCGATGATGGAGGAGATTCTGCTCCTCGTCACGCACGGCATGCTGCACCTCGTGGGCTTTGACCACGCCGAGCCCGAAGAGCACCGCGTCATGTTTGGTCTGCAGCGTGATCTGCTCGTGGGTTTTGCTCTGCGCGAGCGCGAGGAGAAGCAGCGCGCGTGATCATCGTCCTGCTTGCGATCGTCACGATCCTGCTCATCGGGATCAGCGGCCTCATGGCGGCCGCTGAAACGGCGATCGGATCAGCTTCCCGACACGAAATCGAACAGCTCGCTGAACGCTCGCCCCGCATTGCGACCGCGCTTCGTGCCATCGCGGACGACCCGAGCGCGCACCTCAACGCGCTCACCTTCGCGCGGGTCCTCCTCGAGACCGTGACCGTCGTCCTCACGACGCTCATCCTCGGCCGCCTCTTCACCGAAGAGTGGCAGGTCTTCCTCGTCGCGGTTGGCGTCATGATCCTCGTCTCGTTCATCATCACGAGCGCGAGTCCTCGCTCGGTCGCGCGCGCGAACGCATTGCGCGTGCTGAAGACAGCCGCGAAGCCGATCCGCGTGTGCCGCATGCTCGTTGGTCCGCTCGCAGATCTCCTCGTCGCGATCGGCAACCGGGTCACCCCGGGACGGCCCGGACGCGCGGGCGCACTTACGAGCGAGCGCCAGCTACTGTCGATGGTGGACGAAGCAGCAGAAGACGACGTCCTCGAAGACGAAGACCGTCAGCTCATTCACGCCGTCATCGACTTCTCCGGCACGCTCGTGCGCGAGGTCATGGTCGCCCGCACCGACATGGTCACGATCGACCACGATGTGACGGCGCGCGAAGCGCTCGAAGAACTCTTGAAGCACGGCTTCTCGCGCGCTCCCGTCACCGGTAAGGACAGCGACGACGTCCTCGGCATCGTCTATACGAAGGACCTCGCGCGGAGCCTCCTCACCGACGAGCAGAGCACAGCGACCGCGGTCTCGATTGCTCGTGACGCGCGCTTTGTTCCGGAGTCGCTCGGCGCCGAGCCGCTCCTTCGTGACATGCAGCGCGAGGCAACTCACGTCGCGATCGTCATCGACGAGTACGGCGGTGTGGCTGGCCTGGTCACGCTGGAAGACCTCATTGAAGAACTCGTCGGCGATATTGCCGATGAGTATGATCGCGGTCACCGTGAATACGAGCTTCTCGACGACGGCACGCTCCGCGTCTGGTCGCGTATGAGCATCGCGGACCTTGCCGAGCTCCTTGGCCGCGAACTCGACGATGGCGATGTCGACTCGGTAGGTGGTCTTCTGCAGAAGGCGCTCGGCACGATCCCCGATCCGGGCGAGCGTGCCACTGCCCTCGGGCTCGAGCTCACGGCAGAGCGGGTCGGCCGACGTGGCAGGATCGAAACGATCATTGTTCGTGAACTCACGGATGACGAACTCGACAATGAAGCGCTCCACGAGGACGACGTCGTTGAACAGGCGCTGCACGCGCGTGCAACCCAATCGATGCGCGAACGAACGCACGACACCAACCCAGCAGAACGGGCATGACCATGACGGACACGAACCAAGAGCACATGAGCGAGCCATTCCGCGCAGGCTTTGCGACCTTCGTCGGTCGCCCGAACGTTGGCAAGTCGACCCTCATGAACGCCCTCGTCGGGGAGAAGATCGCCATCACCTCGCCGAAGCCTCAGACCACGCGTCGTGCCGTGCGCGGCATCGTGCACCGGGATGCCGGCCAGCTCATCATCGTGGACACGCCCGGTGTCCACCGTCCGCGCACGCTCCTCGGTGAGCGCCTCAATGACCTCGTTGCCTCGACGCTGTCGGATGTCGACGTAATCGGCTTCTGTGTGCCTGCCGGTGAACCGATCGGCCCGGGCGACCGCTTCATCGCAGAGCAGCTCAACGAAGCGCCGCGCGCGAAGAAAATCGCGCTCGTCACGAAGGCAGAAACCGTGACGAAGGCCGAGCTTGGTGACCAGCTCCTCGCCGTTTCGATGATTCGTGACGACTGGGAGGCGATCATTCCGGTGTCCGCGGTTGACGGCATCCACTTGGAAACGCTCGTCACCGAAATGCTCGCGCTCATGCCCGAATCAGAACCGCTCTACCCGGCCGACATGATCACCGAAGAGAGCTTCGACCAGCGCGCGGCAGAGCTCGTTCGTGAAGCCGCGCTCGACGGTGTCCGAGACGAACTGCCGCATTCGATCGCCGTCACGATCGAAGACATCGTCGAACGCGAAGACGATGACGACACACGTGAGGTGTACGCGAACCTCATCGTGGAACGCGAAAGCCAGAAGGGCATCGTCATCGGGCACGGCGGTTCACGACTCAAGTCGGTTCGTGAGCGTGCACAGCGCGAAATTCAAGAGATTTCTGAGGGACGCATCATCCTCTCGCTCCGCGTCAAGGTGGCGAAGGAATGGCAGCGCGACCCGAAGCAGCTGGGTCGTCTCGGGTTCTAGGACGGGCTGTGCCGACGACGACACACGACGACAAGCACGCGGGGGAAACGAAATCGCAGCTTCGCGGTGACGATCACGACCGCCTGCCGGACCCGGAGCACGGGGCGTTCACCATTCACCCCCGGCACATGAGCTGGGTGAACTGGGTGGTCGACATCGCCCTTGCGGTCGCCTTTGAAACGATCATCGGCTGGCCGTTCGTCATTTCGACCGACTTGAGTCTTCGGCTCGGTTTTGAACTTATCCCGACCGTCATCCTGCTCACTGTCGCGATCGCGTGTCGCCGCTGGATGCCGGGGCCGGCGCTCGTGCTCGGCATGTTCGCGATTTCGCTGCAGCCGCTCCTGCACGCGCCGCCGCACGGTTGTGACCTCGGCCTCTGCATCCTCATTTATTCGGCGGCAGCCTTCGGCTCGCGGACGAGTCAGATTGCGGCGGGCATTATGTCGCTGGTTGCACCGGCGCTCCTCGCGCTCTACGTCTTCCTCGTGCCGCTGAATGTTGCTGGGTGGAGCATCCTCGCCGAGACCGTCGCCTATGGCGCCGTGATCGTCGTTATGGTCGGTGGATTCCTCTGGCTCGCGATCGCGACCGTCAACGTGCTCTTCTGGTCGGCCGGAATTCTGCGACGTACGCAGATGCGTTCGCGCCGCGTGCAGCACCAGCGCGAGCTTGCTGAACTCGAGTCGCTGCGCGCGCAAGAGCAGCTCATCGTCGAGCAGGAACGTAACCGCATCGCACGCGACATGCACGACGTCATCGCGCACTCACTTGCCGTGGTTGTCGCGCAGGCCGACGGTGGACGCTACGCCGTGCGAGCCAATCCGGCGGCGGCCGAGCCGACCCTTCAGACCATTAGCGAGATCGCCCGTGAAGCACTCACGGATGTGCGCAGCCTTCTCGCGCAGCTGCGTCACTCACAGGGGGAGGGGCCGCAGGCTGGCCTCGACGATGTCGCAACGCTCCTCGTTCGCATGGAAGGCGCAGGGCTGCGCGTTGAGCATCGTCTCCGCGGCACCCGTCGACCGATTGGCCAGGCAGCAGAAGTTGCCGTGTACCGTCTCGTGCAGGAAGCGCTCACGAATGCGCTTCGTCACGGGGCCCCCGAGCGTGGCGCGCGATTGACGGTCTTGTGGACTGAGACGCACCTCGAACTCACGATCGAGAACTACTTGAACCCGACACCGCAGCCACCCCGCGAGGGTTCGGGCCATGGCCTCATCGGCATGCGAGAGCGCATAGGCATGATCGGCGGCACCGTCGAGACGGGCGTTGTTGGTGATCAGTTTGTTGTGGCCGCCCGTGTGCCGGTCTCAGCGGGCAGCTCGCGCCCCGCGCCCGTGTCTGAGACGCCCGCAACGGCACCGAGCGATATTCTTGCCAGTACTCGCGACCACGCCCGAGAACGGAGCTTCGAGCAATGAGCCAAGGTGCAGACAAGATTCGTGTCGCGCTCGTTGATGACCAGCCGCTGTTCCGCGGCGGCATCCGAATGCTGATCGAAAGCCAGCCCGACATGACCTTCGTCGGCGAGGCGAGCGATGGTCGCCAGGCGGTTGCCCTCGCCGCGACGATCCAGCCGGATGTCATCCTCATGGACGTGCGCATGCCGGGCGTGGATGGCCTTGAGGCAACGCGCGAGATCGTGGCGCGCGGTATTCAGTCCCGCATCCTGGTGCTCACGACCTTCGACCTTGACGAGGCCGTCGCGAAGGCCGTTGCCGCTGGCGCCTCGGGCTTCGTCCTCAAGGACGCCGACCCCGAGTTCCTCCTTGCCGCGGTCCGCACCGTGTACTCGGGCGCGGGCGTGTTCGCCGCTCAGGCAACGGCTGAGCTCATCCGTAAGTTTTCGGAGTCGCCGGGACGTCTCGGTGGTGAGCCTGAAGCCTTCCAGCAGCTCACCGAGCGGGAGCGCGAAATGTTCTTCCTCGCCGCGAAGGGTCTTTCGAACGGTGAGATTGCGAAACAGGAGTTCCTCTCCGAGGCGACCGTGAAGACCCACATCTCGCGTGTGCTCGCAAAGCTTGAGCTTCGCGACCGCGTGCAGCTCGTCGTCTACGCCTACGAGCACGGCCTCATCTAGTCACGCATTGCCGCAGCACCGTTCGTGGGGTTGTGCTGTTGCGTGTGCGCGTGTCATTCGAATGGATGACGGCGATTCAGAACCCCTTCCGATGCCCTTTTCGCTGCGGATTTCTACTGTGGAGGCATGACCGTGAACTCATCCCAAACGATCCCGACGTTGTTCGGGCATCGCCGTGGGAGCCTCGGCGGGTTCGTCTTTACTGACGCTGATCTTGTTGTCGGCGGCCGCACGCTCGTCCACGGTCTCACCGCCACCATTTCGCCGGGCAAACTCACTGCTTTGTACTCGCCTGAGCGAGACGCCGTCGATGGAGCATTCGAAGCCCTGACGCGCGGCATCCATCCTGCCCGGGGCACCGTGCTGGTGGGCGGCGTCGACATCGCGCAGCTCACGCGTGCCGAAGTGCTACGCCTGCGCCGCGAGCGGGTCGGCATCGTTGGGCCCGGGTACCGCCTCGCCTCCTCGCGTACGCTCGCCGAAAACCTGAAGCTTCCCTTCCAGATCGCTGAGATGCCACTGCGCGACACCGACCGTGCCTGGCTCGATCGCCTCGTCGAAACCTTTGGTCTCGGCGATGACCTCCACCGGTACCCCTTCGAGCTCTGCAGCGCCCGGCACGACCGTGCCGCCATCGCTCGCGCCCTGGCGCTTCGGCCGGGGCTCTTGCTGCTTCGTGAAGCCTTCACCGGGGACGATGCGCACGGTGGCGCTGTGCTCATGGCGCTCGTGCGCGCGCTCGTGCAGGAGCACGCCGTGACCACCGTGCTGTGTACGACGAATACGAAGGCTGTCGAGTCGTGTGATGTTGTCGTCGAGCTCAACACGGGTGCAGCAGAACAGCCAGCGCGCAGGGTGTCCTCGTCCTCGCGATAGAGCGTTGTTGCCGCTCGGCAGAAACGCTCACACTCAGGGGAAACATCCGACGCGAAGGGGGTAGTTTCTCCCTCCGGAACCCCGGAACGAGGAGGACGAGATGCGCGTGGATTCCCCGTTTCTGGCAGCGGCAGTGGTTGCTGTTGCCATCGCGATGCTTGCGATCGTGACCGCGCGCCTTGGGCGGCGCCTCCGCCTTCGCGGTGCTGGCGTCTCGGCTGTCTGCGGCCTTGCCGTCGCAGCTCTGGCGACGTGGCTGGTGTGCGATGTGTTCGCCCTCATCCCGGTGGATGTCCCGTTCGCTGCACGCGCCTGGTGTGTCGTCGGCGTTGCGGTCATGTGCGGTGGATTCGGGATTGCCTGTGCACGCGCAGCGGAGTCACCAGCGCACGCCGAACGGCGTCATTTCCCCGTGAGTCGTACGCTCGCGGTCCTTGCAAGCTTGGCCCTGATCGTTGGCGCGACCCTCGGTGTGAACTCCGTCTTCGGCGTGGTGCGCACTACCGAGCAGTTCGCCTCGACGCTCGCGGGCTCACCGGCTGAAACGATCGCACCGCTCGCGCAGCCAGCAGCATCCCACGCCATCACGGAATCCGAGTGGACGCCGCCGAGCGACATGCCATCGTCCGGCACCCTCATGCACGTGAGCATTCCCGGCACCACCTCTGGTTTTGCCGCACGCAACGCATCCGTGTGGCTACCTCCTGCCGCGCAAGTTGCGAACCCGCCCTCCCTTCCGGTCGTGCTCATGCTCTCGGGCCAGCCCGGGAGCCCGGATGACGTGGTGGCAGGCGGTGGCGACGCCGTCTCGGTGCTCGAACAGATCCAGTCGGAGCACCACGGCCTCGCCCCGATCGTGGTGAGCCCCGACCAGCTCGGGGCACCCGAACAGAACCCCAAGTGCGTGGATGGGGCGCTCGGCAACTCGCGCAGCTACCTCGAACACGACGTCATCCCGTGGATCCAATCGCATCTTCCCGTGGCCAGTGACCGCACGGCCTGGACCTTTGCGGGGTTCTCGCAGGGTGCGACGTGCACGATGCAGATCGGCCTCGACCTGCCGGATCGCTTCGCGAGCAACATTGCGATCTCGCCAGAACTCGCGCCAAGCCTCGCGGGTGACCCCGTGGCAACGGTGAGCCAAGGATTCGCCGGGAACGCCGAAGCTTGGGAATCCGCGAAACCCGCTGCGGTGATCGGCAAGCACACGCCCTACAACGACACGACGCTCGTCATCGGCACCGGTGAACTCGACAAAGTCTTCAGCGGCTACGCGGACGAGCTCTCGGGCGTCGCCACGAAGGCGGGGATTGAGACCACGCGGCTCACCTCGCCCGGAACCTCACACGACTTCAACACCGTCCACTACATCTGGCAACAGACGCTGCCCACGACCCTGACCCGAGCTGGAGTGACCGCATGAGTGCCGTGCGCCGGATTGGAACCTGGATCACGCGTCACTGGGTGACGACCGTCTGCATCGTGCTGCTGTGCGCCGCGACCGCAGCCGGACTTGTGACCGCCGCTGGCGGGTATAGCGTAGACGACAACCCGGCCAATGCGGTGTTCGCAACCGGCCAACACCAGGTCATCGAGCTAGGACGCTGGTGGACGATCAGCACCTGGACGCTGATGGGCTCATCGATTGAAGAGCTGCTGTTTGCCGTCGCCCTCGTGCTCCTCGCCGGGTGGCTCGTCGAACACCGCGTCCGACGTGCACCATGGGTGCTCGGCTCGCTCGCCGCGCTCGTGATCGGTGCGCTCCTCGCGATTCTGCTCGAAAGCGCTGGCATCGACGCGGACTTCCCGGGTGCCTATGAGGCCGCCCAGAAGCTCGTCTCCGACCCGAGCGCACTCGGCGCAACGCTTGCTGCGGTCGGCAGCGCATGGTGCCCGCGCGTCATGCGACGGCGCATCCGAAGCTCGCTCGCCATGCTCACGACCATGCTTGTCGTCTATGTCGGGCACCCGAGCGACTTGCAGCGGTTGCTCGCCGTGCTTGTGGGCATCCTCATCGGTAGTGCGCTCGTGCGCGAGCCGCTTGTGCACGATCTGTGGCGTCCATCTCGCTCGCACGAGCTTCGTGCCTGGCTTGCGAGCATGCTCGCCGTGCTCGGTGTCGGGCCCATCATCGCGAGCGTTGCGATGCGTGCGAATGCGGTCGCCGTGCCGCTCGTGAGCCTGTTCATGAGCGATGCACAGTTCGACGCGGATGCGTGCAATGTGTGGCACGTGAGTGAAGCATGCGCGTCCCTCTCTGCCCACTCCGGCTTCACGATGTTCCTCGACAACGTGATTACGGGGCTCCCGTGGCTCGTGCTGGTGCTGGCCGCCTGGGGCGTTTGGCGCGGTCAGCGCATCCCGCTGTGGATTGGGGCGACGATTGTCGGCGCGCTTGGTCTTACCGTCTGGTACTTCTGGCTCATTGAGCCGCTCGTTCTCGGTGACCTCGACCTCACGACCGCACCGCTGTGGGGGCAGCAGGGTCAGTGGTTCTGGCAGGTCCTCATCATCGGCCTCGTGCATCTCGTCGTCGCTGGCGTCCTCATCGCGAATCAGCGCCTGTGCCAGAACCAGCCAGATGTGCGCCTCGTGCGCAAGTCCCTTCGCGGTGTCGGGCTCGGGCTGCTGGTGCTCGCCGCGCTCTATCTCGGTGTTGCGTGGTCGTTCCCCGTTACCTTCACGCCGACACCGGATCCGTGGCAGGCCGTGCTGCACCTCCCGGAGCGATTCCTGCCGCAGAACCTCGTCGCACTCTCGCCGAGCTCACTGCAGCCGGTGGATGAGCTCAGCAGCCTCCTGTGCGTCGCGATCCCCATCCTCACGACCCTCATCATGCTCGTCGCCCTCTGGCGAATCATGACGGCACCCGAACACCACCGCGAGGAACCGAGCCTCGAGGACCGTGCGAACGCACTGAAACAGGGCAGTGTGTCGACGTTGAGCGCCATGACGCAGTGGCCCGGGATGCACTCCTGGCTCGACCGCGACACCGGCACGCTCGTTCCGTTCCGTCTTGAGCGAGGCGTTGCGATCATCCTGGCTGCGCCGCTTGGCACGAGCGACGCTGACATTTCGGCCCGTGCCGTGCTGGCTTTCGCGGACTACGCCGATGCCCGTGGCTGGATTCCCGCACTGTACTCTGCTCCCGAATCGCTCACGAAGGCGCTCCGCGAGCACGGCTGGGCGAGCGTCGAAGTCGGCGAAGAAGCGGTCATCCTGCTTGCTGAATGGTCGACGAAGGGCAAGCCCCGTCAGGACATCCGCACCTCAATGAACCGTGCCGCCCGCGAAGGTCTCGAAGTGAAGTGGTGCACCTTCGACGAGCTCACGGTCGCTGAGGCGAAGCACATTCGTGCGCTGAGCGAAGCGTGGGTTGGTGAGAAGCCGCTCCCGGAAATGGGCTTCACCCTCGGTGGCTTCCGTGAACTCGACGACCCCGAC
This sequence comes from [Zimmermannella] alba NBRC 15616, assembly GCF_001570905.1. GTDB lineage: Bacteria > Actinomycetota > Actinomycetes > Actinomycetales > Microbacteriaceae > Pseudoclavibacter > Pseudoclavibacter albus. Next base: position 340,992 of record NZ_BCSO01000001.1, read on the forward strand.
ACGGTCATCGGCATGGCCGTGTCGAAGGACGGTGACATCCTCGCGGTCACGAGTTGGATGCCCGTGTGGCGCGATGGCGTGGTCGTCGGGCGCATCCTCGACTTCATGCGCCGAACCCCCAACAGCATGAACGGCGTCATGGAAATGCTCATCGGCAGCGCCGCAAACCGGTTCCAGGAGGATGGACTCGAAGAGATCTCGCTCTCGGCGGCGCCGCTTGCGACCTCCGCCAGCACGGGTGCGCAGTCCACGGCTGAAGCGGGGGAGCATGCCCTACTCGACCGTCTCCTTGAGGAGCTCAGCAAACGCATGGAGCCGCTCTACGGATTCCGTTCGCTGCTCTCGTTCAAGCGCAAGTTCAAGCCGCAATATCGGCCGCTTTACCTCGCCTACCCGGATGCCGTGGAACTGCCCGCGATCGGCTTCGGTCTCACGAACGCGTACCTGCCGGAGCTCACGCTCAGCCAGTCGTGGCAGGCCGTGCGCATGATCCGAAGCTCCGAACGTGAGCGAGCGCGCCGCGAGGCGGAGCGTCGTCGAGAACAGCACGCAGCCGCGAAGAGGGAGCGGGCTGCCGCGGCTGCCGCTGAGCAGTCTGCTGTGGCGGAAACCGCACCAGCGGAGGCACGGAACGCTGCTGCTGACCAGGGTGAGAGTGCACAAGCTGCACACCCTGAACGCAAGTCTCAGGGTTCGTAGCGAACAATTTGCTATGGTCGTGGCATGCGCCGTCAGGTTCTTCTTCTTCCTCGCCGCGACGAGGCTTAGTTCCTAAGCCACCTCGTCGCGGAGGTTCGTGTCGGCTTAGACCACAGCGACGAGGAATCCAGAGGAATGAAGAACACCCAGCAAGCATCGGGCATGCCCATCCATCGCTACGTGCCGTTTCACGAGCAGATCAAGGTCGAACTGCCGGATCGCACCTGGCCGAACACACGCATCGAACGCGCTCCGCGCTGGTGCGCCGTCGATCTGCGCGACGGCAACCAGGCCCTCATCGACCCGATGGATGCCGAGCGCAAGCTCACGATGTTCAAGCTGCTCGTAGACATTGGCTACAAGGAAATCGAGGTTGGTTTCCCGTCCGCGAGCCAAACCGACTTTGATTTCGTCCGCACGCTTCTTGAGGGCGGTCATATCCCAGACGATGTGACGATTCAAGTGCTCACGCAGGCTCGCGAACACCTCATCCGTCGCACCTACGAGTCCCTCGAGGGGTGCCCGCGCGCGATCGTCCACCTCTACAACTCGACGAGCGTGCTGCAGCGCGAGGTCGTGTTCCGCAGCGACAAGCAGGGCATCATCGACCTCGCGCTCGACGGTGCGCGCCTGTGCCGCTCGCTCGAGTCCGTCATCCCGGGCACCGACATCACCTACGAGTACTCGCCCGAGAGCTACACGGGTACCGAGCTCGAGTTCGCACGTGACATTTGCAACGCCGTCGTCGATGTCCTCGCTCCGGTTGGCAGCGGCAAGAAGGTCATCGTGAACCTGCCGGCAACCGTCGAAATGGCGACGCCGAACGTGTACGCCGACTCGATCGAGTGGATGCACCGAAGCCTCGCCCGTCGCGAAGACATCATCCTCTCCATCCACCCCCACAACGACCGGGGCACCGGCGTCGCCGCAGCCGAGCTCGGCTACATGGCAGGAGCGGACCGCATCGAGGGCTGCCTCTTCGGCAACGGCGAACGCACCGGCAATGTCGACCTCGTGACCCTCGGCGTGAACCTCTTCACCCAGGGCATCGACCCGCAAATCGACTTCTCGGACATCGACGCGATTCGTCGCACGGTCGAATACTGCAACCAGATTCGCGTGCACGAGCGCTCACCGTGGGGTGGTGACCTCGTGTACACGGCCTTCTCAGGATCGCACCAGGACGCGATCAAGAAGGGCCTCGAAGCGATGGAGCGGGATGCCATCGCGAGCGGCACCCACATGGACGACATGGTGTGGTCCGTGCCGTACCTGCCGGTTGACCCGAAGGATCTGGGCCGCAGTTACGAGGCGATCATCCGCGTGAACTCGCAGTCTGGCAAGGGTGGAGTCGCGTACCTCCTCAAGGCGCACCAGAACCTCGACCTGCCGCGTCGCCTGCAGATGGAGTTCTCGAAGGTCGTGCAGCAGCGCACCGACAGTGAGGGTGGCGAGGTGTCGGCCGCATCCGTGTGGGCCATATTCCAGGACGAGTACCTGCCGGTCGATGACGCCGAGCACGGCTGGGGGATGCTGCGCCTGCGCGGCGTGAGCGCGAGCACACTGAGTGATCGCGAAGTGCAGCTCACTGCGAAGCTCACCAAGCGTGGCGAGGACCTCGAGGTGGTCGGCGTTGGCAACGGCCCCATTGACGCATTCCTGCACATCCTCGCGGACGCTGGCATCGAGGCGCGCCTCACCGACTACGTCGAGCACACGCTCTCCGCAGGTGCCGACGCGCAGGCAGCCTCCTACATCGAGCTCGAGGTCGACGGAGCGAGCTACTGGGGTGTCGGTATCCACGGCGACATCACGACGGCATCGCTCAAGGCCATCGTGTCCGCACTCAACCGGAGCGCCCGAAACAATTAGGCACGACGAGGCACGGCATGGGAAGCATCCCCGTGCCGCGCCTCGCTGTGTCCGTCGATGGCGGATACTGAGGGCATGCCAAGTTACCGAGATGAAGCCGTGGTGCTTCGAACCCACCGTCTCGGTGAAGCAGACCGCATCGTCACCCTCTTGACGAAGGCGCACGGCAAAGTGCGCGCGGTTGCGAAGGGCGTCCGCCGAACCTCTTCAAAGTTCGGTGCCCGACTTGAACCCTTCATGGTGGTGGATGTGCAGTGCTGGCAGGGACGCAACCTCGACACCGTCCAGCAGGCCGTCTCCCTCGCTCAATATGGCGCCGACATTGCCAGCGATTACGAGCGGTATGAGGCAGCCAGCGTCATGGTGGAACTCGCCGACCGCGTGACTGAAGCGGATAGCGGAGCAACGCAGCACGTCCTCCTCGTTGGGGCGCTGCGCGCCCTCGCTCGCGGAGAACATGCGAGCCAGCACATCCTTGACTCGTACACGCTCCGCTCACTCGCACTCGCCGGTTGGGCTCCCTCGTTGTTGCAGTGCGGTCGCTGCGGACGGCCAGGCCCGAGTGAACGTTTCGTGCCAGCGCTCGGTGGAGCCGCGTGCGAGCAGTGTGCACGCGGGGGAGAACGGGTGGAACCTGCCGTCCTCCTCCAGCTCCAACGACTCCTGGAAGGTGACTGGGCAGCGCTTTCAGACGTCGGCACGATCGAATCGGATCGCGCATCACGGCTCGTCGCCGCGTACGCTGAATTCCATTTGGAGACGACGCTCCGTGCGCGAGCGGTCGCTGAGCGCGGCCGACTGGCTTCCACACCCGCGAGAGGACAGCGATGACTCGAGGCACCCATCCGGCTGCTGAACCGTTCAAGCCGATCGACTGGACTGGGATCTACCCGCCCGAGATTCCCGCCGCGAGCGTCCCGAAGCATGTCGCCGTCGTCATGGACGGCAATGGCCGCTGGGCCAACGAACGTGGACTCCCGCGCACCGAAGGGCACCGAGCAGGCGAGGCGGCCCTCCTGGACGTCGTCGCCGGAGCGCTCCAGATTGGCGTCAAGCACCTCTCCGTGTACGCCTTCTCCACCGAAAACTGGCGTCGCTCGCCGGCGGAGGTTCGCTTTCTCATGGGCTTCAACCGTGAGGTGCTGCACCGCCGCCGGGATCAGCTCAACGAGTGGGGTGTCCGCGTGAAGTGGGCCGGTCGCACGCCGAAGCTCTGGAAATCGGTCATCGACGACCTACGTGCCGCTGAAGCACTCACAAAGGACAACACTCGCATGACGCTCACCATGTGCGTCAACTACGGCGGTCGCGTTGAACTCGCCGATGCCGTGCGGTCAATTGCCGCCGAGGCGAAGGCTGGCAAGCTCGACCCCGCACGCATTACCGAGCGGACGATTGCCCGACACCTCTATGACCCCGAGATGCCCGATGTCGACCTCTTTGTGCGTTCCTCGGGTGAACAGCGCACCTCAAACTTCTTGCTTTGGCAGTCGGCCTACGCCGAAATGGTGTTCCTCGAGCGGCTGTGGCCCGATTTTTCGCGCACCGACCTCTGGGAGGCGATTGAACGCTACGCCGGACGCGACCGCCGATTCGGTGGAGCGGTGGACAAGCCCGTCACGCGCTAGGGGTACATGAGAGGGGTTGGGGAGCCCGTGCAGGCGCACAGTAGGAAATGTCAGCTGGAGTGAACGCTCCCGGATACACTCGAAGGAGTGCCGCGGAGTTCCGCGGCTTGCCTATTCCGCCCCCGTCTTCAGGAGCACAACCATGGCGCAGTCCACCCTCGATCAGGTCATCGCCCTCGCAAAGCGACGCGGCTTTGTGTATCAGGCAGGTGAAATCTACGGTGGATCGCGTTCCGCATGGGACTACGGTCCCCTCGGCGTGGAGCTGAAGGAGAACATCAAGCGCGAGTGGTGGCAGACCTTCGTCCGCAGCCGCGGCGACATGGTCGGCCTCGATTCCTCCATCATCCTCCCGAAGCGGGTGTGGGAGGCCTCGGGTCACGTCGCCACCTTCACCGACCCGCTCGTCGAGTCGCTCCACACCCACAAGCGCTACCGCGCCGACCACCTCATCGAAGCGTACGTTGCCAAGCACGGTAAGCAGCCGGAGAACGGCCTCGCCGACATCCGTGACCCGGAGACCGGCCAGGAAGGCAACTGGACTGAGCCACAGATGTTCTCGGGCCTCATGAAGACCTACCTCGGCCCGGTCGACAACGAAGAAGGTCTGCACTACCTTCGTCCCGAGACTGCACAGGGCATCTTCGTGAACTTCAACAATGTCGTCACGACAGCTCGCAAGAAGCCGCCGTTCGGTATTGGCCAGATCGGTAAGGCCTTCCGCAACGAGATCACGCCCGGTAACTTCATCTTCCGCACGCGCGAGTTCGAGCAGATGGAGATCGAGTTCTTCACCGCTCCCGAGGAAGCTCAGCAGTGGTTCGAGCACTGGGTTGAGGCTTGCTGGCAGTGGTTCATTGACCTCGGCATCCGCGAAGAGAACATGCGTCGCTTCGATGTCCCCGAGGAAGACCGCGCCCACTACTCGGCCGGCACGATCGACATGGAGTACCGCTTCGGTTTCCAGGGTTCGGAGTGGGGCGAGCTCATGGGTGTCGCCAACCGCACCGACTACGACCTCGGCTCGCACTCGAAGGAATCGGGCACCGACCTCAAGTTCTTCGACCAGGCATCGGGCGAGCACTACACGCCGTACGTCATCGAGCCAAGCTTCGGTCTGACTCGCGCGATGATGGCCTTCCTTATTGACGCATACCGCATCGACCAGGCTCCGAACACGAAGGGCGGCGTTGACGAGCGCACCGTCCTCTCGCTCCACCCGCGCCTCGCGCCGGTCAAGGCTGCTGTGCTGCCGCTCTCGAAGAAGGAAGAGCTCACGCCCACGGCAAGGGAGCTTGCCGACAACCTCCGTCGCCGCTGGAACATCGAGTATGACGAGGCCGGTGCGATTGGTCGCCGCTACCGCCGTCAGGACGAGATCGGTACGCCGTTCTGCATCACGGTCGACTTCGACACCCTCGAGGACCAGGCCGTCACGATCCGCGAGCGCGACACGATGTCGCAGGAGCGCGTCGCACTCGACAACGTTGAGCAGTACCTCACGGAGCGTCTCCAGGGCGCCTAGTGTCTCCACACGTCACGGGGCGGTCCGCATGTGCGGGCCGCCCCGCGTCATATGCCTGAGCATGAGGCGACTGCGCTGGCTTGTCGTTCTGGTCGAGAGATTTGGTCCACCCGAAGATGGAGAATCTCGACGCTTCGCCGTGTGCTTCACCCCGTGTTTCCTTTCCACGTCGAATCTGAATGCAGGCAGTGGGGGGCTGCCGAAACCACACCACGAGGGGGTAATGATGGCAGTTGGCATGTTTGGTGCGAACACTGACGAACTTCGAGGCGTCGCAGCGGCGTTTGGGCAGCAGAGTGACGAGGCTCTGCAGGCAGCCGACGAGACTGGCCGCGAAGTTCAGGTGGTCATCTGGATCGGTGCCGATGCCGACCGATTCCGTGCCGACTATGACCTCACTGCTCAGGACCTCCGCGATCTGTCGGCACTGCTCGCGGAGCACGACCAAATGCTCCAGCAGCAGGCAGAAGAGCAGGACAGCGCCAGTGGCAACGGGCAGGGCGGTTCGGGCTCGGGACGGTCTGTGAGCGAATCGAGCCAGAGCGCCGATGAGAGCGCAGCACAGCAGTCGGACGGGACTTCCGCGGCCGGCGATGGCGTGAGCGGCAATACGGCGAGCGCAGACCGCGATACGAGTGCGGATGAGCAAAGCGGCAACGCAGTCAGTGGCAGCGGCGGCCCGGGTGGAGGAACGAAGGGCCCGGGCACTGGCCGTGGCCCGGTTGATGGCATCCCGGTGCGCACCGAGGACGACATCGACGGCATCCTCAACGACTACCAGACCAGCCCCGACGAGAACGGCCACGGTGTTTACGCACCGCTTGGGCCCCTCGGCCCGCAGAAAAAGATGTCTGCGACCGAAGCTGAGATGCTGCGGGAGCTGTGGCCCTGGGAAGTGAACGCACTCAACGGGATCAAGGACCAGGCCTACAACACCGCATCCGAGTACTACCCCAAGAGTGGTGCAGAAGACGGCCTGAACGATGCCTTCCGACACACCTACTGGAACGCGCTTATGGCACGCGAACGTGGCGTGGAGTGGGCTGAGAAGTTCGGTACGGCCCACGAAGGCCTTGACGGCAACCCTGCCTACAAGGAAGCCATGGACCTCCACAACAACGAGCTCGGCCGTCGTATCTACGAGCAGAACCCGAACGCGACGCCGCAGGAGCTGGCTGAACTCGTGCGCGACGCGGTCGAGAGCGGTCAGGCAGTCGCCGTGAACGATCGCGGCGAACTCGTGCCGTCGAACCAGGTGGATGCCTCGCGCCCCACCGCGGAGCCCACTGACCCGAAGCTCACGAACACGAACGCACCGTCGAACCCGAAGTGGGACGAGGCCCGCCGTCGATGACAACACATTCTTGGCTTGCTCGCACCGGCGGCATGGTGCTCGTGGTAGCGCTCGCCACGCTCCTCAGCGCATGTTCTCTAGGAGGAACCATGGACTACAACACCGAGGCCGAACTCGTGAGCCGCATCGCGAAGAGTGACGCGACGCTTGACGGCGTGCGTGTGGCCGATCTCACGGACTTCGAGTGGGACACCATGTGTGCCTTTGGTGAGGGCGCCGAACAGCAAGACGTCAAGGACGCGTGCGGCTTCGATACCGGCGAAGCTCACTTTGACTCGACCCCCGGCGGCGGCATTGTCTTCACCAAGGACGGCAAGGTGGTGGGGCTGTACGGTCTCGTCTCGCGCAATGTGAGCAAGCACGCTTTCCTGGAGAAGTTCGGGCCGGATGCGGTCATCGACGCACCCGAAAACGGCCTGATTTCGTTCCTGGACGAGTAGTCCGGGGTGAATCTGCCCGGAAGCCCACGGCGCTCGTGCGTGAGGCCGGTGTGCCTGCGACAATAGGCGCAATATGTCGACCGTGAATTCCGAATTCTCTCCGCTGCGCATTGGCCCCATCGAGCTGGCGTCGCCTGTTGTGCTTGCCCCGATGGCGGGCATCACGAACATGGCGTTCCGTCGCCTGTGCCGCGAATACGGCGGTGGCCTCTACGTGTCGGAAATGATCACGAGTCGTGCTCTCGTTGAGCGCACTCGGGTTTCGATGAAGCTCATCGAGCATCACCCGAGCGAAAACATCCGCTCTATTCAGCTCTACGGTGTCGATCCGAAAACCGTCCGTGAAGCTGTGAGGATGCTCGTGGCGGAAGGTCGCGCCGACCACATCGACCTCAACTTCGGTTGCCCCGTGCCGAAGGTCACCCGAAAGGGCGGCGGCGCTGCACTTCCGTGGAAGTGCGAGCACTTCCGCCAGATTGTCTCGGGCGCAGTGAAGGCAGCGGACGACATCCCGCTCACGATCAAGATGCGTAAGGGCATCGATCCGGACCACCTCACCTATCTTGAGGCGGGCCGCATCGCAGAAGACGCGGGTGTCGCTGCTGTGGCGCTCCACGGTCGCACTGCCTCCGAGTTCTACTCGGGCAAGGCGGACTGGTCGGCCATCGCAAAGCTCAAGGAAAGGGTGACGAGCGTGCCGGTGCTCGGCAACGGCGACATCTGGTCGGGTGAAGACGGCCCGCGCATGATGCGGGAAACCGGTTGCGATGGTGTTGTTGTGGGTCGTGGATGCCTCGGACGGCCATGGCTCTTCGGCGACCTCGAAGCAGCCTTCCGTGGCGAAGAGCACCGCATCCAGCCGACGCTTGGGGGAGTGGCGACCGCGCTCCGCCGACACACCGTGCTCCTCGCGGAGTTCCTCGACGATGAAGCGCACGCCTGCCGCGACATCCGCAAGCACATCGCCTGGTACTTCAAGGGCTACCCGATCGGTGGCGACACGCGTCGCCGCCTCGCACTCGTGGAATCCCTCGCCGAAATGGACGAAATCCTCGGCGAACTTGACCACGACGCCCCGTATCCGGGCGCAGACGCGGAAGGCCCGCGCGGTCGTGCCGGTACGCCCAAGCGTCCGGCGCTCCCGGACGGTTGGCTCGACTCGCGCGATCTTGACGAACAGGGCCAACGCGATGTGGCCGCAGCAGAAACGGAGAACTCAGGTGGCTAGTCCTCGTCTTGCCGAGCTCATGAATGCCTCTCGCTTTGATGAGTTCGTGGACGACGGGGCCTACGGGCCGGAAGATTCCGAACGCTTTCTCGCTGAACGACACGAGTCACGCCGCCGCACCGCCTACGCGCGTGACCGTGCACGCTTGCTGCACTCGAGCGCGCTTCGACGCCTGGCTGCCAAGACGCAGGTGCTCTCGCCTGCCTCGGGCGTGAACTTCGCCCGCAACCGCCTCACGCACTCGCTCGAAGTCGCGCAGATCGGCCGCGAAATTGCGACGAACCTGCGACTCGACCCGGACATCGTCGACACCGCTTGTCTTGCGCACGACCTCGGTCACCCGCCCTTCGGTCACAACGGTGAGAAGGCACTCGACGCCTGGGCGGACGACTGTGGTGGCTTTGAGGGCAACGCGCAGACGCTGCGCATTGTGAGCAGGCTCGAGCCGAAGGTCGTCACGAGTGAGGGGCGCCCGCTGGGCCTCAACCTCACGCGCGCGTGCCTTGACGCATCCGTGAAGTACCCGTGGTCGCGTGAGGAAGGCCTGAGCCGCGGTACTCGCAAGTTTGGCTACTACGAAGACGACGAGCCAATCTTCCGCTGGCTTCGTGAGGGTGCTGTCGACGGACGCACTCCGATTGAAGCGCAGGTCATGGACCTCTCCGACGACATCGCGTACTCCGTGCACGACTTCGAGGACGCCATCATGGAGGGCTTCATTCCGCTCAAGGAACTCGCGTTGCCGGAGAACCGCCCCGCCATGCTCTTCACCGCGAGCGACTGGTCTGGCGGCAAGTTCTCGGAGGAGGAGCTCGACGAGGCACTCTGCCGTCTCGAAGCCTTGCCGGTGTGGATGACGGATGCCGACGACGATGCACGCCGGGTCCAGGCAAGCCTCAAGAACCTCACGAGCCAGCTCATCGGCCGCTTCGCACGCGCGGCAACCGCGGCGACGGAAGAGGAACACGGCCAGGGTGTGCTCATCCGCTACCGCGCAGGGGTCGTCATCCCGCGAGAAATCAAGGCGGAAATTGCGCTCCTCAAGGGCATCGTCGCCGGCTTCATTATGTCGGCGGATGCTCGTCAGCCGATCTACGCGCGCCAGCGCGAGCTGTTGACCGAACTGTGCGACCGGCTCTGGGAATCCGGCGACGAGCACCTTGAACCGATGTTCCGTCTCGACTTTGCGCAGGCCGCCGATGACACGGCGCGAAAGCGCGTCATCGTGGACCAGATTGCGAGCCTCACCGACCCCGGTGCGATCGCCTGGTACTCGCGCCTGTGTGGGAGCGAACATGGCCTCGGCGGCGCAGTGATGTAGCGCACGCGGCGGGTGTCGGTCGTGCCGTCTACAATTCGGGGCATGGCTCTCATCCGCAAGCGTGACATCGAAGAGGTTCGCGCGCGGACGAATATCGCCGACATTGTCAGCGACCACGTCACGCTGAAGAGTGCGGGTGTCGGCTCGCTCAAGGGCCTGTGTCCCTTCCACGACGAGCGCACGCCGTCCTTCCACGTCCGGCCACACCTGGGGCACTTTCACTGCTTCGGCTGTGGCGAATCCGGCGACGTCTACTCCTTCGTGCAGAAGATCGACCACGTCACCTTTTCTGAGGCCGTTGAGCGGCTGGCGGAGCGGATCAACTACCAACTCACGTACGAAGACGGCGCCCAGGCGCCCGACTACTCGCGCCGCGCGCGTCTGCTCCTCGCGAACCGTGCCGCTGAGCAGTTCTTCCAGGCACAGCTGCTCACCGAAGACGCTACTCCAGCACATGCCTTCTTGGGGGGTCGCTCCTTCGATGCCGAAGCTGCATCGCACTTCGGGGTCGGCTACGCCCCGAACACCTGGGATGCGCTCACCACACACCTGCGCGAGCAGGGCTTCACGATGCAGGAGCTCAAGGACGCCGGGCTCGTGTCGACGAACGATCGCGGTTCCAGCTACGACCGTTTCCGAGGCCGCGTCATCTGGCCGATCCGCGACACCTCCGGCCAGACGCTCGGTTTCGGTGCGCGCAAGCTCTTTGACGAGGACAAGGGCCCGAAGTACCTCAACACCCCCGAAACACCGGTCTACCACAAGCAGCAGGTGCTCTACGGCCTCGACCTCGCGAAGAAGACCATCGCACGTGAGCACGAAGTCGTCGTGGTAGAGGGCTACACGGACGTCATGGCTGCCCATCTTGCTGGCGTGACGAGCGCGGTGGCCACTTGCGGTACCGCGTTCGGCGTCGACCACATTAAGCTCATCCGCCGCATCATGGATGACGAATCCGGGTCGGGCCGTGTCGTCTTCACCTTCGACCCGGATGAGGCGGGGCAAAAGGCTGCGCTCCGGGCGTTCCAGGAGGAAAAGCGCTTCACAGCGCAGACGTTCGTCGCGCAGCCGCCCGCCGGTCTTGACCCGTGTGATCTGCGTCTCGCACAGGGCAATCAGGCCGTCGTCGATCTCATCGCCGCAGCGCAGCCGATGTATGAGTTCGTCATCCGGCAGCATCTCTCGCACCACGATCTCGACACCGTCGAGGGGCGTGTTGCCGCGCTCCGTCAGGCAGCACCCGTCGTGGCGGGCATCCGTGACCGGGCCGTCCAACCCGAATATGTGCGCCTCTTGGCGAAATGGCTCGGGATGGACCTCCAGATGGTCGACCGTGCCGTGCAGCAGGCGCGGCGGGGGAGCACTGCATCCAGTCACGGACCGCAGACGATGCCCCCTCGTGCCATGACGCCGCGACGTGCACCCATGCCAGCGGGCGGGCGCTTCGATGCGCCAGAACCTGAAGGTTTCGAGCCACCTCCCGAGGATGCCTTCGAGCCGCCGCGCGAACATGCGGCACCCGATTTCGGACTGCCGCAGGTGCGCCTCGCGGATCTGCCGAATGATCACCTCACGCGGCTGGAACGCGACACCCTCATCGCCATCCTGCAGTACCCGACAGCGCTCCCGGGAACGCTGCTCGATGAGCTCCTCGCGGTGCACATGAACGATGCCTCGCTGGCAACGGTTCGTGACGGCATCCTCGCTTCGCGGACGCAGCTCACGGAGCCCGGATGGATTGGGCGAATCGCCGACGAAGTGCCGCAGAGCTTCCGCGGTCTCGTTTCAGAGCTCGCGATGATGCCGTTGCCAGCCGGCCCCGATGAAGAGCGCGTGTACGCCTACGTGCGAGATATTGCCCGCACGCTCATCGAGCGAGACCTGCTGCGAACGAAGGCCTCGCTGGTGGGTGCGCTCAGCCGAACGGATCCGGTGCAGCAGGCCGAACGGTTCCGAGAGCTGCAGCAAGAGATTGCACAGCTTGAGGTGCAAAAGCGCCGCCTGCGTGGAGAGTAATTCCTCGATGAGGCCGACTAGGCTCGAGGAATCATTGATGAGCGTTGGAACGAACGGAGCAGTGTTGCCTGGAGTGAACGCATCACAGCGTGCCGTCCTCGCGAGTGACTTGAGCGTGAGCTACCTCGATCACGCGAGCGGACGCGAAGAGCGGGTCCTCTCCGGCGTGAACATCGCCCTCGGCCGTGGCGATATCCTCGGCGTCGTTGGGTCTGCCGGAAGCGGCAAGAGCGCCCTCGGACGTGTGCTCTCGGGCCGGAGCAGCCGTGGTCGCGCGTGGCCGAAGATCAGTGGCGGCAGCCTCGAGGTGGCGGGTATGGACCTGCGCTTCCCGAGCCGCGACACCAAGCGCCGCGTCGACCTCGACATTGGCTACCTTGCCGAGAACTCGGGCAATGAGCTGCGGAACGACCTCACGATCGCCGAGAACATTGCCGAGCCGATCCTCTCGCGCGACCGCGACTTCGACCGTCGCAAGCTCGGACGTGCCGCGGCCATGCTCATCGACGCGGTCGACCTCGAGCTCGGCATCCTCAACCGTTTCCCATTCGAATGCTCGAAGGGTCAACGTCAGCGCATCGCCTTCGCGCAGGCCCTCGTCGTTGAGCCGCGCGTGCTCATCATTGACGAACCTGCACAGGGTGTTGACCTCATTGCTCGACCGGCGCTGTTCACACTCCTTGAGCGCATCAACCTTGCCCGCGAATGCACGATGGTCATCATGAGTCACGACCTCGCGACGATCGAACGTCTCACCTCAAACATCATCGTCCTCGACCAGGGGATGCAAGTCGGTCAGGGCGAGATTGAAGAAGTGCTGCGCGTGAGCGACTACCCGTACATTCGCCGCATGGCTCAGGCACGTGAGGCCGCACGAACCGAGCTCCCCGGCACCATCAGCAAGGACACGCTCGCGGCCATGGATCTCGTGGCCGAAGGCCTCTTCGGTGACGCCGCAGACGAGGCAGAGGCCCGTGAGCGCACCCGCCGAGCCCAGGAGGAGCTTGTGGCCCAGCGTGCCGAATTTGCTCGATTCCAGCAGCTGAATGGAGACGCCCGTGACCGCGACTGAGACCGCCACGACGCTGAGTCGCCACGAACCGCGCCTTGCCGAGACCCCGACGGCACTCGACCCTGCTGAGCGTCCTGCCCCGGGTGGGATCTCGCTCCTCCCCGTTGAGGGTTCTGAGGCGTTCGCTGAAGCCGTTCACGCCGCAGGCGGCGAGATCGTGCCGCTGGGGCCGGACACGCGCGGGCTCATTTTCCTTGACTACTCGAGGCCGGAACTGCTGGAACAGGCGCTTGACGAGCATCCGGGCATCACCTGGGTGCAGCTGCCTTACGCGGGTATTGACGCCATGGCATCCCGCGTGGCGCGTCACGCTGAGCGCGGCGTGCTCTTCACCTCCGCCAAGGGTGCCTACGCGGAACCCGTAGCCGAACACGCGCTCACGCTCGCCCTGGCGCTCCAGCGGCTCCTGCCCAAGCGCCTGCGCGCCACCTCATGGGGGAGTGCCGAGGGCCAGTCGATGTACGGCGCCAAGGTCGTCATCCTTGGCGCTGGCGGCATCGCCCGGGCGCTCATCGAGCAGCTGGCGCCCTTCCGAGCCGAGGTGACGATCGTGCGCCGGAGCGCAGGTCCTGTCCCTGGCGCACACCGGACCGTGCAGTTTGCCGAGCTCGATGCACAGCTTGTGGATGCAGACATCGTCATCCTCGCCGCAGCTGCAACCGATGAGACCCGCGGCCTCTTCGACGCGAAGCGTCTCGCTCTCCTCCCGAAGCATGCCGTCCTCGTGAACATTGCGCGCGGACCAATGGTCGTGACCGACGACCTCCTGGCGGCGCTCGACGCAGGCGAGCTCTTTGGTGCAGCCCTCGACGTCACCGACCCTGAGCCCCTCCCGGACGGGCACCCGCTCTACGCGCACGAGCGGGCCATCGTGACACCGCACAGTGCCGATACGGTCGGGATGACCACACCGCTCCTCGCGGAACGCATCCGGCTCAATGTGGACGCATTCCTGCGCACGGGTGTGTTCGTTGGCCGCTGTGATCCCCGCATCGGGTACTGACGAAGACGCGTTCAACCGGGGCTTCGCGGGTCTTGGACACGCTGAGACGCCTGATTTGCATGTGTTCAAAAGTGTGGCTAAGCTAGCGGAGCTGTTTGATCCTCGATAGCTCAATTGGCAGAGCAGCCGGCTGTTAACCGGCAGGTTGTTGGTTCGAGTCCAACTCGGGGAGCGTGTGGCCCTCACCCTTCGGGGTGGGGGCCTTTTCTGTGCGTGAGATGGCCAGTTCATTGGCCTCGACACGGCAAGCGGGACGTCACCGCGAAGGTGCGTCCCGCTGAACACGTGATGTGGGTTTTGCCGCCGCGTTGCCTGGTGGTTAGCCCTCGAGGTTGTCGGTGCCCGGGAGCCAGCTTTTGCCTGGCCCGCCCCAGGAACGCTTGCGCATGCGCTTGAATGCGTCCTTGTGCCACGGATGCTCGAGACGGTCGCAGTAGATGACCCCATTCAAGTGATCAAACTCGTGCTGCAAGATGCGGGCCATCCACCCCGAGACGCGCAGCTCATACTCCTCACCCTCGAGATTGCGAGCCCGCATGAGCGCCTGCTCCGAACGGCGCAGAGGATACCGCTCGCCCGGGAACGAGAGACAACCCTCGATTTCGCTGTCTTCATCGAGCTCAAGCAGCGATTCAGGTTCGGTTGGGGCAAGCCAGAGCACTGGGTCGATAGCGACATCACGCCAGCGCTCACCAGTCGACTCCTCCTCGTAGGAGTACACAAACAGTCGCTTGCCGACGCCCACCTGCGGACCGGCGAGGCCAACGCCTGGAGCCGCATCCATGGTGTCGTACATGTCAGCAACCAGTTCGCGAATGCTGTCGTCAATGTCACCGACCGGCTGTGCAACGTCGTGCAGGACCGGATCGCCGTAAATGCGGATGGGAAGAATGGTCATGTACTCAGGCTAGCCGGGGATCTTGCCTCTGCCGCGCGGGGGAGAGCGCGGCTGCACGGTGGGTTTGGCGCGCAGCTTGGCGACAGGACACTTATTATCCTCGATGTGCCGAATTTTGTCTCAGTGCTCAGCGAAGGCGTCTTGGGGTTGACCCCGACGCAGATGCTCGGCATCCCTCTGGCGCTCCTTGGCGCCGTCTTCATGTCTCTCGGGGCGAAGTATCAGCATCAGGGAGTCGCGAAGGTCGGCGTCAACTCCGACGACGCGAGTGACGGGGCGCAGGGCCTCGGTGGCTCCCACCTGCTCGCACTGGTCGCGCGTCCTTCGTGGCTCATCGGCACCGCCATGCTCGGGCTTGCCATTGCACTCCAGCTGGCATCGCTCGCCTTTTCACCGCTCATTGTGGTGCAGCCGCTTGGCGTCGTATCGCTCGTGCTCACGACGATCCTGAGTGCCCGAGACACGGGTCGGCGGTTGAGTCGTTCCCGGATCACGGCGGTGACGCTGTGCGTTGTCGGCGTGAGCGTCTTCGTCACCATTGCGGCCCTCAGCAGTCGCGAGCGCATCATCACGAACTTGCGCATCGAAGTTGTCATCATTCTGCTGGCAGTGGCCGTTGCTGTGTTTGGCATAGCCTTTGTTGCGCTCCGCAAGCGGTTCAAAGCGCTCTTTTACATCGTGTGCGCGGGCGTGCTGTATGGATTTGTCGCCACGCTGGCCAAGATCACGATCAACCGCATCCAGAATGGTGCATTTGATTGGCTCACGATACTCGTCGTGGTCATGCTCATCATTGGCACGGCCGTGGGCGCATACTTTGTTCAGATCGCGTATGCCTCGGGTCCGCCCGACATGGTGGTTGCCGGACTCACTGTGATTGATCCGCTCGTCGCTGTCGTGATTGGCATCGTGGTGCTCGGTGAGACCGATGGCGCGCCGTGGAGTTCGTATCTCGGCTTCAGCCTGGCGGGTCTCGTAGCGATTGCCGGCGTGTTTTTGCTCGAACGTGGACAAAGCGAGGACGACGTCCAGGCAAGTAAGCAGGCGGCGCTTCGGAGTCGCGGCACGCCTAAAGCGGGCGACGCCGCGTCAAGCACCTCGCGGTAGCCTGATCGAACGCGTTCGTCGGGGAGCCACCCCACCGCCCATGTTCCGATCTCAAGGACGTTTCTCGTGACTGACATCCCAGCAGCAGCCGCTGCCGAACGACCGCTTCGTGTTTTGATTGCCGGGGACACCTTTGCCCCGGACGTCAACGGCGCCGCAACGTTCACGGAGCACCTTGCCTCGGGAATGGCCGCGCGCGGGCACGAAGTACACGTGCTGTGTCCGGCCGCGAGCCGACGTCACGGAACCTGGCTGGAACGCTACGACGGGCAAACGATCACCGCACACCGCATCCGTTCGTTTCGCTGGTACCCGCACGATTGGCTTCGTTTCGCCTGGCCGTTCACGGCTCGCCGGAATGCCCGTCGCGTGCTGGATGCGGTGAAGCCGGACGTTGTGCACTTCCAGTCTGCGGTCGTGCTTGGCCGCGCCGTCACCATCGAGGCTGCGGCGCGTGGTATCCGCATTGTCGGCACCAACCACCTCATGCCGGAAAACATCATGGAGCACTCGCTCATGCCCAAGGTGCTCCACGAGCCGATCGCGAAGACCTGGTGGCGGGATGCCGCGAAGACCTTCGCCCGCGCGCACGCGGTGACGACCCCGACGAGACGGGCGGCACGATTCCTCGAGCAGCAGGGCAAGGTTGAACACGTCCTCGCGATCTCGTGTGGTCTTCGCGTGAGCGACTACACGGCTGACCTCAGCGACAAGTCGCCGAAGCGCATCCTGTTCGTGGGCCGTGTCACCGGCGAGAAGCAGATCGACGTGCTGCTCAAGGCTTTCGCAAAGCTTCACGCCGAGATGCCAGACGTGGAACTCGGCATCGTCGGCGGGGGAGACCAGAAACACAATCTCGAGAAGCTCTCTGAGCAGCTCGGCGTTGCGGATCGGACGATCTTCCACGGCTATGTGAGCGACCAGGAGCTCCGCTCCCTTTACACACACGCGACGGTGTTCGCGATGCCGTCGATCGCGGAGCTGCAGTCGATTGCGTCCATGGAGGCAATGGCCTCCGGTCTTCCGCTCGTGGCGGCCAATGCGATGGCACTGCCGCACCTGTGTCACGACGGCGAGAACGGCTTCCTCTTCGAGCCGGGCAATGTCGATGAGCTCGCTGAGCGTCTGCGTCAGGTGCTCACGATGAGTGAGGACGAGCGCGCGAAGCTCGCGAACAAGAGCCTCGAGATGGTTCAGGTGCACTCCATGGACCGCACGCTCGAACTCTTCGAGCGCCTCTACCGCGGCGAATCCATCGAGTCGGTCGCCCGCGACTCCTTCAACGAGCAAGACCGCACCCTCGACCACTAGCCACACGTGCGTCGTTCCCATGGCTCAGGTCGCAGTTACGACCCTAGGTCGCGCGACCTGAGCGGTGAGAATCGGGGAGTCGGCGGGAGCCGCTAGTCCGCGAGGGCTTGCTCGAGGCGCTCGAGCTTGCCGTCGATCTCGCCCGTGTGCCCCGGGCGGATGTCGGCCTTGATGACGAGCGAGATGCGGCTGCCGTAGGGCGCAACGGCCTCGGTCGCGCGCTTCACGACATCGAAGACCTCGTCCCACTCACCCTCGATCTCCGTGAACATCGAGCTGGTGCGGTTGGGAAGCCCGGACTCCCGCACGACGCGGACGGCCGCAGCAACCGCGCGGTGTACCGAATCCGCGTGTTCGCCCGCGCGAAGCGAGGGATCGCTCGGGGGTCCAGAGGGGGCAACTGAGAAGGCGACGATCATAGAACCAGACTATGCGGCAAGGTGTGAGCTTCCGCAGGATTTACGGCCATCGCCGCAAGGGAGCGGTGGAACAATAGCAGTATGACGTCGAACGCATCGTCCCCCGCACGTGCTCGAATCGCCGCCGCAAAGCGCATCGTCGTGAAGATCGGCTCATCCTCGCTCACGCGAGCAAATGGACGACTCGATATTGCGGCGCTCCGGCGCTTTGTGGATGTGCTGGCTGAACGTCACGCCGAAGGTGTCGAAATTGTCCTCGTCACCTCGGGTGCTGTCGCAGCAGGTCTCGGCCCGCTCGATCTCCCGAGCCGTCCGAAGGACCTCGCGACTGTCCAGGCCGCTGCCTCGGTGGGTCAGGGCCTCCTCATCGGCCAGTACGCGGACGCCTTCGCCGCCTACGGCATCCCGGTCGGGCAGCTGCTGCTCACAACCGAAGACACCGTTCGCCGCTCGCGCTACCGGAACGTGTGGCGCACGGTCGACCGCATCCTTGCGCTCGGCGGCGTCCCGATCATCAATGAAAACGACGCGCTCGTCGCCGATGGCCGCGGCTTTGGCGATAACGACCGCATCGCCGCGCTCACCGCGCATCTCGTCCGCGCGGAAGGTCTCCTCCTCCTCACCGACGTGAATGGCCTCTATGACGGGCCGCCCTCGCAGGAGGGCACGAAGCGCATCCCCGAGGTCGAGAGCCTCGCCGACATCGCGCACGTGGAAATCGGTGGCTCCGGTTCGAGTGTCGGTACCGGCGGCATGGTCACGAAGCTTCGCGCCGCGGAGATCGCGGTCGAGTCGGGGACGCCCGTCATTCTCACGACTGCGGCGAGCGCGCGCGAAGCACTCCGCGGCGAAGACGTCGGCACGTGCTTCGCGGCAAAGGACAAGCGTCCCTCGCGTCGTCAGCTGTGGCTTGCTCACGCGGCGAAGACCGACGGCAAGATCCACGTGGATGAGGGCGCTGCCCGCGCGGTTGCTTCGGGACGCGCATCGCTCCTTGCCGCCGGTGTCACCGCGATCGACGACAACCTCAACGCGAGTGACCCCGTATCGATTGTCGACCCGGAGGGCAAGGAGATTGCCCGTGGCCTGGTCGCCTTCGACTCGAGCCACGTGCGCGAAATGATCGGCAAGTCCACTGACGAGATAGCGAACGAACTCGGTGAAGACTACGGGCGCGCCGTCGTCCACCTTGACGACCTCGTCCTCGTCGGCCGAAGCCGCGGCAACCCGGGGCCCCTCGACGATCTCGAGCAGTAGCTCCCGAGCAGCGAAGCCGAAGTAAGGGTACCCTTACTAGCTCCGTGTTCATGTCTGGAAGGAGCCACATGGCTGCCACGACGCTACCCACGAATCGCCCGCGGCCGCAGAAGCCACAAGCGATCCTCGAAGTCGTTGACGCCTGGGATCTCCCCTCGGGACTTCGCCGCGTTGTGCTTGGCGGCGACGGCTTCGCGCAGTACCAGGACAACGAGTTCAGCGACCGGTACGTGAAGTTTCTCTTCGCGGATGAACAGCTTGAGCCTCCCTATGACCTCGACGCGATTCGTGCGACGCAGCCCGAACTCCTCCCGAAGCGTCGTACCTACACCGTCCGCCAGGCCGAACACGAGGCGCAGCAGCTCACGGTCGACTTCTTCGTCCACGGTGACGAAGGAGTGGCTGGACCGTGGGCACGCCGCGCGCTGCCGGGGGAGCGCGCCGTGATCACCGGTGCAGGCGGCAAGTACGCGCCGCGCTCGGACGCTGACTGGCACCTGTTCGTCGGTGACTTGGCGGCGCTGCCAGCCATCAGTCAGAGCCTTGAACGCCTCGACGAGCACGCGCGGTGCCAGATTGTTCTCCACGCGCCGAAGGGCATCGAGCTTGACCTCGCGCTGCCGCGCGATGCAGTCGTTGTCCGGGTCGACGGCGAAGCGGCGGGGGATGAGGCGGAGAGCTCGCCGCTGCTCGAAGCCGTCGCATCCCTTGACTGGTTCCCGGGCGAACCGCAGTGCTTCGTGCACGGAGAACGTGGCAGCATGAAGCTGCTTCGCCGCCACCTTCTCACCGAACGAGGAGTACAGCGCGAGCTGCTCTCGCTCTCCGCCTATTGGGCAAAGGGGCGCACTGAAGATCGATTCCAAGCCGAGAAGCGCGAACCGATCGGTCAGCTTGACCGAGATGACGCTCGCTAAACTTCCGGCATGACGGAACGAATCGAGCTCACCCCTGACCTTCCGGCCGAGGACGCGATCCGCGAGATCGCCACCCGGGCAAAGATCGCCGCCCGCCCCCTCGCGACCGCCACGCGCGCGACGAAGGATCAGTCGCTCCTGCAGATCGCAGATGCGCTTGAAGCTGCATCCGCCGAGATCATCGAAGCCAATGCGCGCGACCTCGAGCGTGGACGTGCGAAAGGCACGAGCGCAGGATTGCTCGACCGTCTCGCCCTCGACGAGAGCCGCATCCACGGTATCGCCGAAGCTCTCCGTCAAGTCGCAGCGCTCCCGGATCCGGTGGGTGAGATCGTGCGTGGTTCGACGCTCGCCAACGGCCTCCGTCTCAAGCAGCTCCGCGTCCCGATGGGCGTCGTCGGCATGATCTACGAGGCCCGACCGAACGTCACGGTCGATGCAGCCGGTCTTGCCCTGAAGTCCGGGAACGCGGTCATCCTCCGCGGAGGGTCGGCAGCCGCAGCCTCCAACGAGGTGATTGTGCGTGTCATCGGTGAAGCGCTCGAGACGCAGGGCCTCTCAAAAGACCTTGTCCAGTCGATTGACCCGTGGGGGCGTGAGGGAGCGGTAGAGCTCATGCACGCCCGTGGTCTTGTGGATGTCCTTGTACCGCGCGGCGGGGCTGGCCTCATCCAGACCGTCATCACCGAGTCGACGGTGCCGACGATTGAAACCGGTACCGGCAACGTCCACGTGTATGTGGATGCCGCCGCCGACCTCGAGAAGGCACTCAACATCGTCGTGAACGCAAAGACGCACCGACTCGGTGTCTGCAATGCCGCTGAGAACCTCCTCGTCCACTCGGCTGTCGCCGGCGAATTCGTGCCGCGCGTTGCCGCAGCCCTCGCCGAGCACAAGGTTCGCCTGCACACGGACGGGCGCTTCGCCTCGCTCGCGGAGGGTTCGGGAGCCGAGACCTCCGCCGCGACCGACGACGACTGGGACACCGAGTACCTCGACCTCGACATCTCCTGCGCCATCGTCGACTCACTTGACGAGGCGATCGAACACATCCGCCGCCACACGAGCGGCCACACGGAAGCGATCGTCACCGAGCACCTCGGCACCTCAGAGCGATTTGTGGCGGAAGTTGATGCGGCTGCGGTCATGGTGAATGCTTCAACCCGCTTCACCGATGGCGGCGAGTTTGGTCTTGGTGC
This sequence comes from [Zimmermannella] alba NBRC 15616, assembly GCF_001570905.1. Classification (GTDB taxonomy): domain Bacteria; phylum Actinomycetota; class Actinomycetes; order Actinomycetales; family Microbacteriaceae; genus Pseudoclavibacter; species Pseudoclavibacter albus. The sequence continues at coordinate 362,258 of NZ_BCSO01000001.1, forward strand.
CGAGCTTGGCATCTCCACGCAGAAGCTCCACGCTCGCGGCCCCATGGGCCTCGCTGAACTCACGACGACGAAGTGGGTCGTGAACGGCGACGGACACATCCGCTCCTAAGCGTTGACAGCGTCCCGGGCCGGTAGCATCTACATGCGCACTGCGCCCGGGGTGATAGCTCAGCTGGTTAGAGCAGTGGACTCATAATCCATCGGTCACGGGTTCAAGTCCCGTTCACCCCACTCGTGCCCTCATCGGTCGCTGCGACCCAGGACGGCAAGACGCTCCCCGACACGTTCAACGTTTCGTTGGCATGGCCCGGTACGGTTAGCCCTGTGAAGGCCTACGACACCGTGACCATTTCCGCCGTCCTCCCCGAGAACCTCGAGCTGCTGCGCACGCTCGCGAAGAACCTTCGCTGGTCGTGGCGAGCGGAGACGGAGCGCCTGTTCAAGTCGATCGACCCGGAACTCTGGGAAGCAACGGGGCGCAACCCGATTGTGCTTCTCACGAAGCTCTCGGCGCACCGCATTGCCGAACTGCGCGAGGACGAGGATTTCCTCCACCGCCTGCAGGTCGAGGTGGAAGAACTCGAGGAGTACATGGGTGCCGACCGCTGGTTCGACAAGGCCTCGCGCGAACATGACGATCACCTCACCTCGATCGCGTACTTCTCGATGGAGTTCGGCATCACGCAGTCACTCCCGGTCTACTCCGGTGGCCTCGGCGTCCTTGCCGGCGACCACATGAAGTCTGCGTCTGACCTCGGTGTGCCGATCATCGGTGTGGGGCTCCTCTACACCTACGGCTACTTCACGCAGACTCTCTCGCGCGAGGGATGGCAGCAGGAGAATTACACGGTCCACCCGCCGGAGGAACTTCCGATCGACCCAGTGTGCGGCGAGAACGGCGAGCAGCTCCACATCCAGGTGGGATTCCCGGAGGGACGCGTCGTTGAGGTCGCCCTCTGGAAGGCCCAGGTGGGTCGCGTGCCGCTGCTGCTCCTCGACACGAACATCCCCGAGAACCCGGAAGACTTCCGCGCCATCACCGACCGCCTTTACGGTGGCGACATTGAGCACCGCATCAAGCAGGAACTCATCCTCGGTGTCGGCGGCGTCCGCGCCGTCCAGGCCTACTGCGCTGCGGTCGATCGCCCCGAGCCCGGCGTCTACCACATGAACGAGGGCCACGCGGGCTTCTCAGGCGTCGAGCGCATGGGCCAGCTCATGGCGAAGGGCGCAAGCTTTGAGACAGCGCTCGCCTCGGTCCGCGCCTCGACGCTCTTCACGACCCACACGCCGGTTCCCGCGGGCATCGACCGCTTTGACGTTCACCTCGCGCACCGCTACCTGGCTGCGGACGCGCAGGGCCGGTCGACGCTCGTCTCGCACGTTCCTGTCGAGCGTGTCATTGCGCTCGGTGCCGAAGACGACCCTTCGCGCTTCAACATGGCGCACCTGGGCCTCCGACTTGCCCAGTACGCCAACGGTGTTGCGAAGCTCCACGGCAAGGTCTCGCGTGCGATGTTCAAGGACCTCTATCCGAACTTCGCAGAGGATGAGGTGCCGATCACGTCGATCACGAACGGTGTTCACATCCCGACTTGGACTCGCGGCCCGATCAAACCGATCATCGCGGCCATGAGCGGCCAGCGAAACGTCGCCACCGCCAACCACTGGCACTTCCCGGATGCCGTGGGGCTCGAAGAGCTCTGGCGCGTGCGCAATGAGCTCCGCCGCGACCTCGTCGAACTTGCCCGGAAGTCGGTGCACGACTCCTGGGTTGCTCGCGGTGCGCAGCCGGTCGAGCTTCGCTGGACGCGAAAGCTCCTCGACGAAAACGCTCTCACGGTCGGCTTCGCTCGTCGTGTCTCGACCTACAAGCGCCTCACGCTCATGCTCCAGAACCCTGAGCGCCTCGCGGCCATCCTCCGCAACGAAGAGCGCCCTGTGCAGTTCGTCATCGCCGGTAAGGCTCACCCGGCTGACATGGGCGGCAAGCAGCTCCTGCAGGAGCTCGTGCGCTTCGCCGATGAGGCGGGCGTCCGCGACCGCATCGTCTTCCTGCCCGACTACAACGTCACGATTGCGAAGGTGCTCTGCGCTGGTTCGGATGTCTGGCTGAACAATCCCGTTCGCCCGCAGGAAGCCTCCGGAACCTCAGGCATGAAGGCCGTGCTGAACGGCTGCCTCACCTTCTCGATCTCCGACGGCTGGTGGGACGAGATGCGCGACGACGAGGTGGGTTGGACGATCCCGGATGCCGTCCACCCCGACCCGCGTGTGCGCGACCAGTGGGAATCGAACGCCCTCTACGACATCCTCGAGCACGAGATCGCGGCAAAGTTCTACGACCGTGACGACCGTGGCCTTCCGGTCGAGTGGATGCAGATGGTTCGCGACTCGATCTCGAAGGTCGGCCCGCAGGTCTCCGCAGAGCGCATGGTTCGCGACTACGTCACCGAGCTGTACCTCCCGGCTGGACGCAGCGGCCGCATGATCGCCGACCTCGCCGACGCGGAGCAGTTCGCCGCGTGGAAGCAAAGCGTGAGTCAGGCATGGCAAGGCGTGCGCGTGAGCGGCGTCGAAGCCTCGACCGAAAACCGTGTGGAAGGCGGCATCATCCACCTCGCAGCACACGTCGACCGCGGCAGTTTGCAGGCGAGCGAGATCCGCGTCGAAGCTGTGGTGGGGGAGCGCGATGCTGCCGACACCCTTTGCAACCCGCACATCCACGAGATGACGTCGGATGACGAGGGCCGCTACCGCGCGAGCATCACGGTCGACGAGCCTGCTGAGCTCGGCTACACGGTGCGCGTGGTTCCGCATCACCGCTTCCTGAAGTCGCCGGCGGAACTCGGCCTCATCCGCACCCCGCACTGACGATTCACCGTGTGAGCGCGAAGTGGTCGCCCAATCGGGGCGGCCACTTCGCTGTTTCCGGCGGGAATGTCGGTGAATTTTCCGCCCACGGCGCAAACACGCCGAACCCCTAAATAACACCCTTGTTATTCCTGGGTAGCCTCATGCATAATTCCAGTGACGACAGAAATGTCCAAAGCTTCATAGGGTGCCGCAAGGCTCCGTTCCATCGGTCGTTGGGGAAGACGGTCCACTGGAATGGAGGAGAAACATGGCAGCACCGACCGCCCGAGGAGTGCTTTACGTGCACTCCTCTCCAAAGGCGCTCTGCTCCCACGTTGAGTGGGGGGTGGGGCGCGTCCTCGGCACGCCCGCACAGCTGCCGTGGATTGAGCAGCCCATCATGCCCGGCGCGAAGCGTGCCGAATTCCCGTGGGAAGGCAAGCCTGGCACTGCGGCACAGATCGCAAGCGAGCTTCGTGGCTGGCTACACCTTCGCTTTGAAGTGACCGAAGAGCCCAGCGATGGCCGCGACGGTGGACGCTGGATGCACACTCCGGAACTCGGCATCTTCTACACCCAGTGCGACTCCGCCGGGAATGCTGTTGTTCCGGAGGACCGCATTCGCTACGCCATGGAGATCTCCGGCGGCAATGCCTCGGAACTCCACCGTGAACTGCGTCTCGCCCTTGGTCAGGCCTGGGACGACGAACTTGAGCCCTTCCGCACCGCGGGCGACAACAGCCCCGTCGTGTGGATGCACCGCGTCGGCTAGTGAGGTCGACTTGCGCGCGGCCATGTCGACGCCACGGACACGGGTCGTCAAGAGTTGCGGCATGAGTTTTGATGAGGCATCCGGCGCACTGTTCGCCGGCATGAGGGGGTAGCCCCGGCGACTGCGTTCACCCGCGGTCGCCCCCGTTGACATTCCCCACTCCATACTTCGAAGCCACGCTTCGAACGACTGAAAGCTCACCAGTCATGGTTCCCTTGACTGAACGGGAAATCCGCGACACGTTCATCAACGCCTCGCGAAAAGAAATCCGTAGCCTCACCCTGCCAGCAGGCTTTGAAGCGATTGACTGGGATCGACTCGACCATTTCGGATGGCAAGGCCCGAAGACGGCAACACGGTCGGAACGCTCATTTGCGAGAACTTTGAGTGCTCGCGAGATGTGCGCAAGCTCCCGCCGCTTGCGTACGAAGGATTTGATCGCGAAGCCGCACGCGACCAGCGGATTGAAGAGCTGCAGACATGGTCGGCAGCCTTCGCGTTCGGAGTCTCAGCGCAAACGAAGGGTGCCCCGAGGAAAAAGTCCTCGGGGCACCCTTCGTGCAAGCAGCGTCTACGCGCCGCGGAAGGCAACCACCGCGTTCACACCACCAAAGCCGAAGGAATTCGAAATGGCAATCTTGCCCTTCGAATCAAATGCGGTCGGCTCAGTCGGCACGGTGAGCGGAATCTCGGGATCCTGCTCATCAAGGTTGATAGTCGGCGGGATGACACCCTCGTGGAGCGCGAGGACCGTAAACATGGCCTCAATCGCACCAGCGCCACCCAAGAGGTGACCCGTGGACGACTTCGTGGCAGCAACCGGAATCTCGCGCACGCGGTCGCCGAACACGTGCTGCATAGCCGTGTACTCGGCAATGTCCCCCACCGGCGTCGACGTCGCGTGTGCGTTCACGTGCACGACGTCGTCGGGGCTGGCGCCCGCCGAAGCGAGTGCATCGAGCATGGCACGTGCGGCGCCCGAGCCCTCTGGGTCGGGAGCGGTGATGTGGTACGCGTCGCTCGTGACGGCGCCGCCGACGAGGTAGCCGTAGATCTTGGCACCGCGCGCACGGGCGTGGCTCTCGAGCTCGAGCACGAGCGCTGCTGCGCCTTCACCAAGCACGAAGCCGTCGCGGGCAGTGTCGTAGGGCCGGGAGGCACGCTGGGGTTCGTCATTGCGCGTCGAGAGCGCCTGCATAGCGGCAAAGGATGCCACGGGCAGCGGGTGAATCGGTGCTTCCGAACCGCCGGCGATCACGACATCTGCGTCACCGGCACGCAGGTGGTCGGCTGCGTTCGCGATCGACTCGGTCGACGAGGCGCATGCCGAGACAGCCGTGCGGGCGCCAGCGCGGGCCTTGAGGTCCATCGCGACGGCGGCGGCCGGGGCGTTCGGCATGAGCATCGGGACGGTGAGCGGAAGGACGCGGCGGGGGCCCTTCTCGCGAAGCGTGTCCCATGCGCCAAGCATCGAGTTGAGTCCGCCAATACCGGTCGCCCAGTCGACGAGCAAACGCTCGGGCTCGACGACGGTACGGCCTTCGGCAGCCTCCGGGTCGGTGGTCAGGCCTGCGTCAGCGAACGCTTCGCGGCCTGCGATGAGCGCGTACTGGCTCACCGGGTCCAGGCGCTTCGCCTCAACACGGCTCAGCACCTCACTCGCGGGCGTCTTCACCTGAGCAGCGAAGGTCACGGGCAGATCGTGTTCTGCCACCCACTCGTGCTCCAGCGTCGAAACGCCGCTTTCGCCACGCAGCAGTGCATCCCAGCTTTCACGCGCGGTCGCGCCAAGCGGGGTGAAGGCACCAATACCGGTGACGACAATCTGTTCGGTCATGTCGTGGATCTCCTAGGTTCGTCGAAACTGCTGTTTCGACAGCTCAGGGCGGCGGGAAAACTGGTTCCCGGCCGCCCCGTGTTGCGGAACTACGCCTGAGCCTTTTCGATGAAGCTGACGGCGTCACCGACGGTTTTGAGGTTCTGCACCTCGTCGTCCGGGATCTTCACGTCGAACTTCTCTTCCGCGTTGACGACAATCGTCATCATCGAGATCGAGTCAATGTCGAGGTCGTCGGTGAACGACTTCTCCATGGTGACCGTGTCGGCAGCGATACCGGTCTCTTCGTTGACGAGCTCGGCGAGGCCGGCGAGGATCTCTTCCTTGCTGAGAGCCATGAGTTTCTCCTTGATTGTCGGTGACCGGATCTCAGTGTAGAGGCCGGACGTGGTTGGTGAATGTGGGGATGTGGGCGTGTGTTGAGCTTCTCGGCGTGCGACTACGGCAGGCGAACGACCTGGGCGCCGTAGACGAGGCCCGCGCCGAAGCCAATCTGCAGGGCGAGGCCGCCGGAACACTCGGGGTGTTCCTCAAGCAGACGGTGCGTTGCGAGCGGAATAGATGCCGCCGAGGTGTTGCCCATATTCGCGATATCGCGGGCTACAACGACGTGCTCGGGAAGGCCCAGCTGCTTCGCGAACTCGTCGATGATGCGCATATTCGCCTGGTGGGGGATGAATGCGGCAAGGTCGTCGGCGGTGATGCCAGCTTCTTCGAGCATCTGACGGGCAACCTTCGCCATTTCCCAGACGGCCCAGCGGAACACGCTCGGGCCGTCCTGGCGCAGCGTCGGCCACTCGATTTCTCCGCGGCGGTATTGCATGAGCTCGCCGTTCATGGCGACGGCCTGCCAGCGCGTGCCGTCCGAGCCCGTGAGGCTACGCGAGATGCCCGGATCATCGCTCGCGACGAGCACAGCGGCGCCAGCACCATCACCGAGCAGGAAGGAAATCGAGCGGTCGGTCGGGTCGATGAGCTCCGAGAGCTTCTCTGCGCCGACGACGAGTGCGGTTCGGGCGCTGCCAGCGCGGATGAGCGCATCCGCCTGAGCGATCGCATAGCAGTAGCCTGCGCAGCCCGCGGAGAGATCAAAGGCGGTGGCCGGGGTTGCGCCGAGTTCGCCCGCGAGACGGGCGGCAACCGACGGGGTCTGCATCATGTTGCTGATCGTCGCGACGATGACGAGGTCGACATCGGCACCGTCCACGCCCGCCTTGGCGAGCGCCTCCTGGCTTGCCTCGCGTGACATGTCGAGGACGTTGCGGCCGGGGCTCGCGTAGCGGCGCTCAATGATGCCGGTGCGCTGACGAATCCACTCATCCGAGGAATTGATCGGCTCAATGACGTCGGCGTTCGGCACCACGATGTCACCGCGCGAAGCACCGATCGCGACGATGCGTGAACCGCGAACGATGGGGGTCTGCTGGAGCGTGGGGGAGGACATCAAGCTGTGGCCTTTCTAGCGGTCCCCGCGGAAACCCTCGGGAAGCGTGGAGATCGCTTCAAATGATGTGAGTGCAAGCGACGGGATGCCCTTCATGCCGCGCTTTGCGAGGCCGGTGAGGGCGCCTGCGGGAGAAAGCTCAATGAGTCCAGCGACGCCGGCGTCAAGCATGGACGCCATGCACGCGTCCCAGCGGACGGGCTGCGCGAGCTGACGCACCATCTCGTCGACGAAGGCGTCTCCATTGTCGTACACGCTGCCGTCTTCGTTTGCCCACAGGGTGAGCTGTGGGTCGCTCGCGGCGAACTCGGCACGGTGGAGCGAAAACTGCTCGCGCGCGTGGGCCATGTACTTCGTGTGGAAGGCGCCAGCGACCTTGAGCGCAATGACGCGCGAGCCCTGCGGTGGCTCCGCGGCAAGTGCTTCGAGCGACGAGGGGCCGCCAGCGGCCACAATCTGGCCACCGCCGTTGAAGTTTGCGGGCTCGAGACCGAGCTCGTTGAGACGAGCGGTGACGAGCTCTTCACTGCCGCCGAGCACTGCCACCATGCCGCTCGGCGTCGAGGAGGCGTCCTCTGCCATGAGTGTCGAGCGCAGGCGGACAAAACGCAGCGCCGTGTCGGCGTCGAACACACCGGCAACATAGGCAGCCGTGACCTCGCCCACCGAGTGGCCAGCGACGCCGCTCACCTCGGCAGCCAGTTCAGGCTGCCCCTCACGCAGGGCGTTCCAGCTCAGGATGCCAGCGGCCACGATGAGCGGCTGCGCGATGGCGGTGTCCTTGATGGTTGCTTCGTCGGATTCCGTGCCGTGCAGAATCAGATCGATGCCTGCTGCGTCGCTCATGCGCTCCAGTTCGGCGCGGCGAGCGGGGTCTTCAACCCAGGGTGCAAGAAAGCCGGGCTTTTGCGATCCCTGACCAGGGCACGTGACAACGAACATACGTCCATATTGTCACTTCGTTGCCACGAGCCGCTGTATGAATCCCACAAAGGATTCGCGATTTACTTGTTAAATTGCGTACGTCCGGGGCGGCGCTGGGCCTGGGCGCGACGATCCGCGTGCCGCGGCAGCGGACGACGGGCATCATTCGACACAGGGTCGGCAATCTGGCCAAGGATGAGCGCGCACTGGAGGATGATCGCCTCGCGGGCACCCGTCGCATCCCAACCGATGACCTCGCTCACGCGCTTCAAGCGGTAGCGAACCGTGTTCGGGTGGACGAAGAGTTCACGCGCGGTGGCCTCGAGTGAACGTCCATTGTCGAGATAGCACGCGAGTGTGCTCAAGAGGTCGCTCGGGTGATCTGCCAGCGGGCGGTAGATACGTGCGACGAGGGTCTGACGGGCGAGCGGGTCACCCGCGAGGGCGCGCTCGGGAAGAAGATCCTCGGCAAGGGTCGGGCGGCTCGAACGGCGCCAGGCGCCAGCGACTGCGAAGCCCGCGAGTGCCGCGCGAGCGGAACGCGATGCCTCGACGACCGCGGGGACCGTCGGGCCGAGAACGAGTCGTCCCTGACCGAAGGCGGGCTCAAGCTCGGTGGCAATGTCGAGGAACGACATCTCCTCGCGCTCGGTGCCATCAGCGTTCCGGTGTGCGTGGTGGTGGCGGGCACGACCAATCACGAGGACGAGCCGGTTGCCCTGCACGCCGACGAGAAGATCGGCACGGCAGTGACGGGCCGTGCGTCGGAGCTGGTCCACCTCAAGCTGCTTCGGGGTCGTTCCCACGAGCACTGCGGCTTCGCCGTGGCTCGACCAGCCGAGGGCCGCAATACGGCTCGGCAGTTCGTCGTCGTGCTCACCGGTAAGGATCGAGTCGACGACGAGTGCTTCGAGTCGGGCATCCCAGAGACCACGGGCCTCAGCGGCGCGAGCGTAGACGTCTGCGGCAGCAAAGGCGATGTCGCGCGAGTAGCGCAGGATCGCGGCATGTGCCTCGGCGTCGTGCTCGGAGACGCGCTCTTCGACGACCTCGCCGACCACGCGGATGAGCTGCAGGGTCTGCTGGAGTGAGATCGAGCGAAGCAGCTCGCGGGGTGCCGTCGAGAAGACGTCCGCGGCAACCCACGGTGTCTGGTTGGGGTCCTCGAAGGCGGCAATGAAGTGGGAGATACCCGACTGGGCAACAAGACCCACCGCGGAACGTCGTCCCGGCGGCATCTCGCTGAACCAGGGGAGGGTCTCCTCGAGGCGCTTAATCGTCGTGCTGGACAGCTCTCCACTGATGGCCTTGAGCCAGGCGAGAGTCTGCTCCTTCGTTCGCTGCGTAGCCACGGCGGTTATGCGTCGCCACCGGCGGTACCGCTGGTACCGGCGTTGACGTTGTGGAGGTCGTAACGGTCAATCGCCTGCTGGACAAGCGCCCGGTCAATCTCACCGCGCTCGGCAAGCTTTGCGAGGGTACGAATGACGATCGAGTGGCTGTCGATGCGGTAGTAGCGTCGGGCCGCCGGACGGGTGTCCGAGATGCCGAAGTCATCGGCACCGAGCGTGACGTAGTCGCCCGGAACGTACGGACGGATCGACTCCGGCACAAGGTGCGAGAAGTCGCTCACGCCGAGGTGAAGACCACCGCGCGACGCCTGCAGCTTGTCGGTGAGGTAGGGGACCTGCGGTTCGTCGCCCGGATTCGTCCAGTTCGCCGTCTCGGCCTTGAGGCCGTCGCGACGAAGCTCTTCCCACGAGGTGACTGACCAGACGGCTGCAGCCACACCCCAATCGTCCTTCAAAAGCTGTTGAGCTTCGAGCGCCCACGGGACAGCAACACCCGACGCAAGCAGCTGCACCTTCGGGCCATCGATCTCGGCGGCCTTGAGGTGGTAGATGCCCTTGAGGATGCCCTCGGCGTCAACGTTCTCCGGCTCTGCTGGCTGCGGCATCGGCTCGTTGTACATCGTGAGGTAGTACATGACGTTCGGGTCGTCGTGCTTCCCGCCGTACATGCGCTCAAGACCGGCTTCCACGATATGGGCGATCTCGTAGACGTAGGCCGGGTCGTAGGAGATCACGGCCGGGTTCGTCGCGGCAAGCACGTGCGAGTGGCCATCCATGTGCTGAAGGCCTTCACCCGAAAGGGTCGTGCGGCCCGCAGTACAGCCCATGAGGAAGCCACGCGCAAGCTGGTCGGCCGCAGCCCACATCGAGTCGCCCGTGCGCTGGAAGCCGAACATCGAGTAGTACATGTAGATCGGCACCATCGCCTCGCCGTGCGAGGAGTACGAGGTACCGGCAGCCGTGAAGGCACCCATTGCACCGGCCTCGTTGATGCCGACGTGCTGAATCTGGCCCACCTCGGACTCACGGTAGGCGAGGAGGAGTTCACGGTCGACCGACATGTAGTGCTGGCCGTTCGGGTTGTAGATCTTCGCGGTCGGGAAGAACGCGTCGACACCGAAGGTGCGTGCCTCGTCCGGGATGATCGGGACGATGCGCTTGCCGATCTCCTTCGAACGCATGAGGTCCTTGAGGATGCGGACGAAACCCATGGTCGTCGCGACCGGCTGATTGCCCGAACCCTTCTTGCCGACCTTGTAGAGGTCGCTGGCGGGAAGCTCGATCTGCGTGTACTTCGATCGGCGCTCCGGCACGAAACCACCGAGGGCGCGGCGGCGTTCCTGCATGTACTGGATCGCCTCGTCGTCCTGACCGGGGTGGTAGTACGGCGGCTGGTAGAGGTCCTTCTCGAGCTCAGCGTCCGAGATCGGCACGTGCATGTGGTCACGGAAGGTCTTGAGATCTTCCATCTTGAGCTTCTTCATCTGGTGGGTCGCGTTGCGGCCCTCGAAGTGCGTGCCGAGACCGTAGCCCTTAATCGTGTGGGCGAGGATGACCGTCGGCTGGCCCTTGTGCTCAAGCGCTGCTTTGTACGCCGCGTACATCTTGCGGTAGTCGTGGCCACCGCGCTTGAGGCCCCAGATCTGGTCGTCGGTGTAGTCCTCGACGAGCTTCGCGGTGCGGGGGTCGCGGCCGAAGAAGTGCTCGCGGACGAAGGCGCCCGACTCTGCCTTGTAGGTCTGGAAGTCGCCGTCGGGGGTGACGTTCATGAGGTCGCGGAGGGCGCCGTCGTGGTCGCGCTCGAGGAGGGCATCCCACTCGCGGCCCCAAATGACCTTGATGACGTGCCACCCGGCGCCACGGAAGAAGCTCTCGAGCTCCTGGATGATCTTGCCGTTACCGCGCACTGGGCCATCGAGACGCTGCAGGTTGCAGTTGACGATGAAGGTGAGATTGTCGAGCTTGTAGTTGGCAGCGATCTGCAGCTGACCACGCGACTCAGGCTCGTCCATTTCGCCGTCACCGAGGAACGCCCACACATGCGACTTCGAGGCGTCCTTGATGCCGCGGTTCGTGAGGTACTGGTTGAACTGTGCCTGCCAGATCGCGTTCATCGGGCCAAGACCCATCGACACGGTCGGGAACTGCCAGAACTCGGGGAACTGACGCGGGTGCGGGTATGAGGGGAGGCCATTCTTACCCTTGGAAGCCTGCTGACGGAAACCGTCAAGCTGGTCGGCCGTGATCTGGCCGAGGAGGTAGGCGCGGGCGTAGTTACCGGGGGAGGCGTGGCCCTGGAAGAAGACCTGGTCGGGGCCGTCCGGGTGGTCGTAGCCCTTGAAGAAGTGGTTGAGGCCGACTTCGTAGAGCGAGGCCTGGGCGGCGTAGGAGGAGATGTGGCCGCCGACGCTGATGCGCTCCTGCTGGCCGCGCTGCACGGTCATGGCGGCGTTCCAGCGGATCCACGAGCGGTAACGGCGCTCAATCTCCTCGTCGCCGGGGAACTCGGGCTCGTCGCCGGGGGCAATCGTGTTGATGTAGTCCGTCGTTGGCACCATCGGCACGCCAAGGTGCTGCTCACGCGAGCGCTGCAGGAGGCTCAGCATGACGTCGCGACCGCGCTGGTGACCTTTCTCCGCGACAACAGCGTCGAGCGACTCTTTCCACTCAGCGGTTTCCTGGGGATCGCTGTCCACGTAGTTCTCGGAGTACGGGTCCTGCGCGTGTACCGACATCGGCGACCTCTTTTCTGCGTTGCGGGTGGGTCACGGAGTGGACACAGCTTCGTCAGGGAAGTCGTGTCCCAGGACAGCCTAGCGATGTGCGGGTACTCCTGCTGAACCGTGGCGTAGGGTTCACGCATGACATCCCTCGAGGCAGGCACGCAACCGGAAAACCCGCTCGCGAAGGGCGACCGCTGTCCAACGGTTCAGCTTGATTCACACCGTGGTCCGCGCGTGGAGATTGGCCGCATGGATCAGCCGATGCTCCTGGTGTTCGTACCCGCTGCGTACACACCCGTGTGCGGGAGCGAACTCGATGAGCTCCTGGAGCTCGTGCCGCGCGCTGAGGAAGCTGGCGTGCAGCTGGCGATCGCAAGTTGCGACTCGACCGCAACGCTTGCCTCCTGGCTTGACGCGCACGGTGCCTCCGAGCGTGTGCTGGGGCTCAGTGACTTTTGGCCGCACGGCGACGCGGCCCGAGCCTTCGGCATCTTTGATGAACACAGCGGACAGCCGAAGCGCTACTCCTTCGCCATCACGAGGGATGGCGTGATTGCAGATGTCGCGTGGGCATTCCCGGGTGACGCTCGTCCGCTCGCGCACCATGCCCGCTTGCTGCGCCGCGTGCGGGCTGCGGGCGCCTGAGCGTTACGCCTGCAGGGGAGCGGCGACCAGCTCGCTGATCTGCACTTCCAGCGACTGCACGTTCGGCACATCATCCAGTCGCACCGGCTGCTCGGCCGAGGTTGCGAGCATGAGCGTGCCGCAGCCGAAGAGGCGGTCTGAGAGGGAGCGTTCGGTGCTCACCGCTGAGATACTCCGGATCGGGATGTCGTGTCCGTGACGCGTGAGGATGCCACGGCGCGTCATGATGCGGCGTGTGGTGACGATGTACGTCGTCGTGAGCCAGCGAAGCACCGACGGCACGACAATCACGATGATAAGGATGGCCGCGACGATCCAGATACCGCCGACCACCCACGGGCCCATCTCCGGCGACACCGTAGGCGGTAGGAGCATGGCGCCAGCGGCGGCAGCGATGAGCAAGACAAGACCGAGCAGCACGGGGCCGAAGATGCGCTTTGGGTGGGTGCGCAGGTGCGCGATCTGAACTTCGTCCTGACCGAGGTGCGTGTTGCGAGGGCTCATGGGGACAGTGTCCCACGCGCGGGTGACGCAGACGCGCCCGGAGACCAGAGTGGGCCCCGCCGGGATCGAACCGACGACCTTCACGGTGTAAACGTGCTGCTCTACCAGCTGAGCTAGGGGCCCGTGCCGCCTCAGCCTACTTGGCGAGGCAACAACATCTCGAATCGGGTGGCGTGTGTTTCCACACCCAGACATGAAGACGGGGCCCGGTGGACGAATCCACCGGGCCCCATCCGGCCTTGGGAGGGCCTCCTTACCAGCTACGAGGTAAGGAGCACTTGGGCGACGAGCAGGATGCCGCCGAAGACGAGGACGAAGACGACCATCGGCCAGACGAACTTCAGCCAGTGGCTGTACTTCATGTTGAGCATCTGGAGCGTGGCCATCACGAGGCCGGTCGGTGCGAGGTAAAGCATGGCGTACTGGCCCCACTGGTAGGCGCAGACGACCGTGTAGCGCTCGATGCCCACCGTGTCCGCGAGCGGAGCAAGAATCGGCATGGAGAGCACTGCGAGACCGGAGGAGGAGGGGACAACGAAGCCGAGGACGAAGAAGACGAGCATCATCATGATGATGAAGATCGGACCGCTCATGCCCTGGACGAGGTTCGATGCGCCGTAGAGCATCGTGTCGGAGATGAGGCCTTCCTCCATGACGAGGTTGATACCGCGGGCGAGACCGATGATGAGCGAGACACCAACGAGCGAGCTTGCTCCTTCGGTGAAGGCTTCAACCGTCTTCTGCTCGCCGAGGCCCTCGGGGCCCGTGCCAGCGAGGAACATCACGATGATCGCGATCGTAAGGAACGAGGCAGCCATCGTCGGGAACCACCAGCCGGCGGCCATAACGCCCCACACCATGAGCGGGAAGGCAGAGACGAAGAGGACGAGGATGACCTTCTTGCGCCAGTCGAAGTTCACCTTCGAAGCGTCACCCTTGAGGGCCCAGCGCTCGTTGAAGCTCTCGTGGTCTTCGTAGGTGTACGAAGCAGCCGGGTTGGCCTGGACCTTCTTGCCGTACCACCAGAGGTAGCCGACCACGACGATCGAACCGACGATGAGGCCGATGATGCGCCACATGATGCCGTCCGTGAAGGTGATACCAGCGGCGTTCGCCGCGATAACGACCGAGAAGGGGTTGATGGTCGACATCGTCGTACCCATCGAACCGGCGAGGAAGATCGCACCGACACAGATGATGGAGTCGTACCCGAGCGCGAGGAAGACCGGAACCAGGATCGGGTAGAAGGCGACAGCTTCTTCTTCAAGACCGCAGGTGGTACCACCGGCGAGCATGATGAGCGAAACGATGAAGACGAGTGCGAACTCGCGACCCTTGGTCTTCTTGGTGAGGGCCGTGAGGCCTGCGGTGAAGGCGCCGGTGGCGTTCACCACACCGATGAGACCACCGAGCACAAGGATGAAGACAATGATGTCGATCGCTTCGATCGTGCCGTGGACCATCGTCTGCGGGATGTCTTCGATGCCGGCCGGGTTGGCAGGGAGCTGCTCGTAGGTGCCCGGGATCGAAACCGGCTTGCTCAGCGTGCCCGAAGTGAACTTCTCGATCTCGATCTTCACACCGAGCTGATCAAGGGTTTGCTGCGTTGCCGGCTGTTCTGTGACCGTGCCATCAGGGGCGGTAACCGAGAGCATCTGAGTCTCATCGTTGAACTCGAGCTTCGAGTACGAGCCGGCCGGAATCAGCCACGTGCCGATGACGGCGATGATCGTCAGGGCAAACAGAATGGTGAATGCGCCGGGGAAGGTGAACTTCCTCTTGCGGCGGCCAGTGTCCTTCGAGTCAGTCGACTGCGTTGTTGGTGGTTCGACGGCTGTTGCCGCGCTTTCAGTGGACACGATTGGTTCCCTTCCAAGACGGTGGACCGGGGGAGTGATGTGGATCCATTCCGACGGCCGGGTCGGGCTGGACATCAACTATTCAAGCGATGTTGGTGAGAAAGTTCGCGACGAATTGGGGTGAATCCTTGGTGGAACCTGGGGCTAACTTCTACCTCACAGGTGTAAACCCGACTACACCCCCGGAATCATGCGGAACACTGCGCCATTGCATCCCCAATTCTCGATGAACAGCACCGCTCTGGGTGGACCCAACTGAACCTCTGTGACGGCGTTTAGGGTGTTTGTTCACTGAACACAACCCGTGCGCAACCTGAATGCCCCTGTGACTAACCTGGGAATCGAGCATCACGACCTTGACGGGAGCGCACCACATGACCATCGGTTTGTATTACTACACGCTGGCGATCCTGCTCATGTCGGTGGTCTCGGCAGCCATGTGTGTGGCGATGCTCGTGGTGACGCGTCGTCGCATTCACTTCTACGGTGCCTTGGGCCTGTGTATCGCCTTCCTCGACGTGGGGTTGACGTTCCGTACTGACTTCATGGGCGCTGGTCGCGAGGCACACATCAGCTCGGCATACGACATCAACGGCCCTATCGAGTCGTTTATCTTGGCGGCCTCGCTCGTGGCGTGCATGTATCTCGTCATGCTCGAGTTCTTCGGGAAATCCCGCCTGGGTGCGATCGTGCCTACCGCGCTCGTCCTCACACTGAGTCCGTTGGCCTTGCTCATCGAACATCCGATGTGGCGCGAATACGCCTTCTTCTCGGTTCGCGACCTTGCCTTCCTGAGCGTCTTCATTTGTGCCGCCATCTGGTACTTCCAGACCAAGGACAAGACCGAACGACTGCGGATTCGCGAACACCGACAGTTCTATTGGTGGGCGGTGTTCTTTACCGTGGCAACGCTCGTCTGGAATACCTACTTCTTGGTGTTCGTGAGCTACGACCATGTCTCACTGGATGCCATCCCATTCCTTCCGGAACGAAACTTTGCCGAGAACGCGTTGCTGGTCACCTTTGGTGTCCAGGCGTGCCACGTCGCGGTGACCTCGCTCCGGATGCGCTACGAACAGGCGCCCAAGTACACGGACGACGACCGCCGCCAGGAGTATCTCCGCAGGCGCAGCGGAGATTTCGGCAAGGCGCACGGGCTCTCGGCGCGTGAAACCGAGGTGCTGTTCCACCTCGTGTCCGGTAAAGACAACAAGGAAATCGCCGAGACGCTCTTCCTGGCCGTGAGCACCGTGAAGGTGCACATTCACCACATTCTCGCTAAGACCGGCCACAGTAATCGTGTTGAGCTCACACAACAGTTTTGGAGCCGTCTGTAACACGTCTTTACACGCCAGCGGCCGCCGATACGCTGGAGCCTCGTTCGACGACAGGAGGTTGCAGCATGGCTCGTTTCTCCGAAGTGACGCATGACACTGTGCAGTCCATCGTGCGCGCACCTCGAGGAGCCGCTGAGTGACAGGGGCACTCGCCCGCATTCGGGTCGCTGTTGCTGGCGCGCCGCCGTGGCTGCTCGCTGTCTGCGCGATGCTGTCGATTCAGCTTGGCGCAGCCTGGTCTGTCCCCATCATCCAGACGATTGGACCTGCTGGCGCGGGGTGGCTGCGCTTGCTGGCAGCCAGCGTCATGTTCCTCACGATCGCGCGTCCGAAGCTGCGTCAAGTGCGCAAGAAGGATGTCCCGGTGCTTGTCGGGCTCGGGATTTCCACCGCAGTGATGACGCTCGGCCTGTTTGCCGCCATTGACCGCATCCCGCTCGGCACCGCTGTCGCGGTCGAGTTCCTCGGGCCGCTCGCCGTCGCAGCGATTGGTGGACGCGACTGGAAGCGCATTATTTGGCCCTTCGTCGCACTCGCCGGCGTCATCCTCATGACCGAACCGTGGCATGGGCGAGTGGATCTTGTGGGTGTTGCGTTCGCGGCGCTCGCCGCAGCCGGCTGGGGTGGCTACATTGTGCTCACGCAACTTGTCGGTGACCGATTCGAGGGCTTTACGGGGCTCGCGATCACGATTCCGATTGCTACCCTCGTCGCCACACCGATGGGGATCGCCGGTTCCTGGGGCAAGATCGATCTCACCGTGGTGGTGCTCACCTTTGGTGTCGCGATCGCGAACCCCGTGCTGCCGTACATGCTCGAGCTCTTGGCACTGAGGCGGATGGATCGCGCCGCCTTCGGGACACTCGTGGCGCTCGAACCGGCGGCAGGCCTCCTCATGGGTGCGATCATCCTGGCGCAGATGCCCGACCTCATTCAGATCGTGGGCATTGGCATCGTCATCGTCGCGGGTACGGTGGCCCAGCGCTGGGGTTCCCGCACGACATCCCCTGATGACGGCGTAGACGGCGAGGGTGAATTCGACGAAGACGCGGCCCCGTTTACCGGCCCCATCATGATCGGCTAGCTGCCGCCTCGACTGCTGATCTCAAGGTCGCGAAATCTCGCGGATTGGAACCACGACAACAACTGGCCTCGACCAGCGACGAGCAACGCTCGAAAAAATCGTCCACGGATGTGGAACCTTTGCCCCGGTCATTGCATCCAATCAATGACCGCACAAGATGTGAGAACAAACTTCCAGCGAGGGACAAGGGGCAGGAACAATGGCGAGCTACGACTACTACTACGGCAACGAGTGGGACACCGACGGCAACGGCACCGTGGACACCCTGAGCTACGACTTCGACGGGAACGGTTGGGCCGACGCTTGGGAGACCGACACCGACGGTGACGGCTACACGGACACCTGGTACAGCGACTACAACGAGGACGGCTACGACGACTATTCGGGCACCTCGTTCTGGAACGCCACCAACGACAGCTACTACGCCGACACCACGAGCTACACGAACTCGGACGGCTACAGCTACTACGGCTACGAGTACGACGCCAACGGCGACGGCATCAACGAGACGAACCTCTACGACTACGACGGTGACGGCTGGGCCGACCACTGGGAGACCGACTCCAACCTCGACGGCTACAGCGACTACTGGGGCAGCGACCTCAACGAGGACGGCTTCGACGACTACGACTACGAGACCACCTACAGCGCGGCTGAGGGGTACCACTCCTACGACTACTCGCAGACGACGAGCTACGGCTACGACGAGTACACCGTTGACCTCAACGGCGACGGCTACGAAGAGACCGTCATGGTCGACTCGAACGGCGACGGCTACTACGAGACCGCCTCGGTAGACACCGACGGTGACGGCTGGACCGACACCGAGGTCGTCGACTACGACGGTGACGGCTACGCCGACGCAACGTACGACGTCTAATCCATCCCGATACCTTCACAGCACATCCCACAACAGCGCGCGGCGCCTCGGAATACCGGGGCGCCGCGTGGCCATTGGAAGGTGCCCGTGCGCTGCTTGCGCCTCCGCAGCTAGGCTGAGCGCATGGTGTGCACCCTTCGCGACATGCTCGAAACTGTGGAAGCGCTCTGGCCAAAAAACGGAGCCGAAGACTGGGACAGGGTGGGGCTCGTCACTGGCGACCCGGACGCCGAGATCACGAAGGTTCACCTCGCGGTCGACCCGGTGCGAGCAACCGTGGATGAAGCGATCGATGCAGCGGCGAGCCTCCTCATCACCCACCACCCGCTCTTGCTGCGCGGCGTCGCCTCGATCGCGGAAGACACCTACAAGGGGGCACTCCTTGCCGATCTCATCCGCGGCAATTGCGCGCTCATCGCAGCGCACACCAACGCGGACGTCGTCGAGGAAGGCCCGACCGGTGTTGTCATGCGCAAGCTCGGCGTCGAGAATGTCCGTCCCATGAACCCGCTCAAGGACCGCCCCGAACGAGGCATCGGCCTCGTCGGTGAGCTGCCGGAATCCGAACCACTTGGCCGCTTCGCACAACGCGTCGCCGCGCTCCTTCCGGCAACGGCTCAGGGCATTCGCGTGGCAGGCGAGTACGAGCGCCCCGTCACGCGCGTGGCGATGTGCTCGGGCGCAGGTGACTCCCTCCTCGGACACCCGATGGTGCGAGAAGCCGACGTCTACCTCACGAGCGATCTGCGGCACCACCCCGCATCCGAGGCGCTTGAACAGTCGTTGGTGACCGGTGGCCCAGCCCTCATCGATACGGCTCACTGGGCAAGCGAATGGGTCTGGCTTGACGGTGCCGCCGAGCGGATCCGAGCGCGTCACCCCGGCGTTGAGGTGGTGGTTTCGGAGCTCAACACCGATCCGTGGACCTTCCTCATTCCGCAGTAGACAACGGCCCCCCACGAGAAGAGTGCGACAATAGACGCCACCATGAAAGCCTCCCCGAACGCCCAGCTCCAACTGCTCGAGCTTGCTCGCCTCGACGCCCAGCGCGCACGTCTGGAGCACACAGCCAAGAACCTGCCCGAGCAGCACCACCTCCTGCAATTGAAGGACGAACGCTCGACGCGTCGCGCTGAGCTCGTTCGTCTCACGGGCGTGGTCGAGGACTCAGAGGCCGAGCTACGTCGCCAGCAGAGCGACGTCGAACTTGTTGAGCAGCGCCTCAAGCGTGATGAAGCGCGTCTTGCTGCGAGCACGAGCGTCAAGGATATGCAGGGACTAGAGCGCGAAATCGCGACGCTCAAGAAGCGCCGCAGCGACCTGGAGGACATCGAGCTGGAGCTCATGGCCCGTCTCGAACGCGAACGTGCTGAGCTCACCGACGCCCGCGAACAGCGCAACGCCGTCGAGCAGCAAGCCGATGAACTTACGGAGCTGCGCGACCGCGCCGTCGAACACCTCAAGCAGGAGGCGAAGACGAACGCGCTTGCTCGCCGTGAAGTGCTCAAGCAGCTGCCGCAGGACGTCATCGAGCTCTACGAATCGTGCCGTGGCCGCGGCGGCGTCGGTGCTGCCGAACTCGTCGGTGCCGTCACGATGGCAACCGGTGTCACGCTCGACCACGCCGACCTCACGCGCATCGCGGCTGCATCGGCTGACGACATCGTCATGTGCCCCGACTCGGGTGCGATTCTCGTGCGCACGGAGCGCTCCGCTCGCAGCTAGACTCGCTCCGAACAATGTTTAGGGCCGGCCAGACGGTCGCGTCACCCGCAAGGGTGCCGAGGAACGTCCGGGCTCCACAGAGCAGGACGGTGGGTAACGCCCACCCGGGGTAACCCGCGAGACAGTGCCACAGAAAGCAAACCGCCCTTCGGGGTAAGGGTGAAAGGGTGGGGTAAGAGCCCACCGGGGGATTGGTGACAATTCCCGCACGGTAAACCTCGTCCGGAGCAAGGTTGAACAGAGATCGCTGACGCTGCTCGCCGAGATCTCGGGTTGACCGCTAGAGCGGCACGGCAACGTGTCGCCGAGAGAGATGGCCGTCCGGAGCAATCCGACAGAACCCGGCGTATCGGCCGGCCCGCTCATTGTTCGTGCCAAGACCGCACGCTCGGTGCAGCAGCAGCCTGCGGGTCAGTGTGTTGGGGGAGTGTCTGCGTCGGCACGGAGCGAAGCAGCCTCATCGGCGAGGATCGCCGCTCCGATGATGCCAGCATTGTTGCGCAGCGCCGCCGGAATGATCGGCGTCTGCACCTCGATGAGATGCAGAAACTCCTCAGCCTGCTTTGAAATACCGCCGGACAGGATAAACACATCTGGGCAGAACAGCTGCTCAAGCTTTCGGTAGTACGGCGTGAGACGCGCCCCCCACGCTTCGAAGTTGAGGTTCTCGATTTTGCGGGCGCGTGCCGAGGCGAATCGTTCGTAGTCTGCGTGGCCGTCCAGCTCGAGGTGACCGAGCTCGGTGTTCGGGAAGAGATGCCCGCCGTGGATGAGGGCGGTGCCGATGCCCGTGCCGAGCGTCGTGACGAGGACTGAATCGAGGCGGCCGTGTGCCGCGCCAAATCGCTGCTCGCCAAGGCCAGCTGCATCCGCATCATTCGCGAGCGCAACGGCCTGCCCGAGACCGTCACTGAAGAGATGCTCGGCGTGGAGCCCGAGCCATCGCTTCGAGATGTTCGCCGCCGAATGCGTGACGCCGTGGCGAACGATGCTCGGCAGGCAGATGCCGATCTCGACGTGGTCCGAGCCACGAATGGACTTGTGCTTGCGGAGCTTGTCCGAGAGCTCCATGACCGCGTTCAGGACGTCTTCCGGTTCAGCGCCCTCGGGCGTTGAGATCTTCTTCCGCTTCGAGAGGAGCTCGCCCGTCTCGAGGTTGACAACGGCACCCTTGATACCCGTACCGCCGATGTCGATGCCGATCGCAGCTCGAGTCGGGGGAGTGAGCTCGTCATCGTGCTGCTGCTCGGGAGCGTCGTCTGCGTCGTCGAGGGCGGTGTCGCGGAGGGCATTGTGGTCGATCACACGAAAACCCTAGCCGGGCCCGCCGACAAGCCGCCGTGAGTGGCCAAGCTTTCCAGGCGCTCCTCCTACAGTGGAGATTCACCAATCCCTAGGAGAAGCATGCGGAAACCGACGCGATCCGAGTGGGTCAATTGGAACGATCTCATTGCTGGCGCGCCTGGCGGGCATTCGTTCTGGCAGCTCACGGAGTTTGCCGACCACAAGCTCCCTGAGTGGCGACCGCGACCCATCATCCACGACACCAGTGCCGGTCCCGTTCCCGTGCTGTACCTGGTTCGACGGATTCCCCTGCACGGTGAGTTTTGGTATGCCCCGATGGGGCCCTGCGTTCGTGAAGCTCAGCACCTGCGGGAGATCTGCGACGAGCTCCGCCGCGAGAGCGGTGCCTTCACTGTCGTGTTGGAACCTCTCGTGGACGTGTCGTCGGCAGAGGACGAAGCACGCATCGTCGCCTCGATTCCGGGGCTTCGGAAAATCGACGATATTCAACCCGATGCGCACACGGTCGTGCTTAACCTCGAGCAGAGTGAAGAGGAGCTGCTCGCATCCTTCAAGCAGCGCACGCGACGATCGATCCGGAAGGCTGAAAAGAACGGGGCGATCATCGAACACATCGACGATGAGTCGGCCTTTGAACCATTCTGGAAGCTCTACGAGGCGATGGCGCAGCGCGCCGATCTGCTTGGCGTCCGTCCGCGCGAATACTACGAGTCGCGGTGGCGGCTCTGGCTTGCCGCCGGCAAGGGACATTTTGTGCTGGCGAAACCTAATGCCGACATGGACTACGCCGCCGGCGCATTCCTCTGGCACGACAAGCAGTTTGTCGCCTACAAGGATGGCGGTTCACTCCGGATTCCCGAGGCGAACGGGCTGCAGTATCTCGTGCAGTGGGAGGCAATCCGTTGGGCGAAGGCTCACGACGCCACACAGTACGACCTGGTGGGCATGCCACCGAGCTGGGAGCTTGACGACCCCAACCACTTCATGCACGGACTTGTGCAGTTCAAGACTGGCTTCGGCAATGTGATCGACCGCCTTGGTGCGGTGCAGCTTGATCTGAGGCCACGCAGCACCTACTTCTTTGAGCGAGGCACGCGACGTGCCATCAGTCTCGTTGAGCGGCGACGGGGCGCAACCTTCTTCTAGACATGCCGCCTCGTCTGCGGTGCCGCTCTGAACGCAACACCGCACCCGCAATTGCATGTGGCCGCCACGCAGCGTGCACGGGCGGCCACATGCATGTTCACTAGGTGTTCGGGAGGGCGTTGGGGGTACGTCTGCTTGAGGGGAGCGTGAGGATCTCTGCGCCGTCTTCGGTGATGACGACCGTATGCTCCCACTGCGCGGTGCGGGAACCATCGGCGGTGACCACTGTCCAGTCGTCGTCCCACATGCGCCAATCCGGAGAGCCACCGAGGGTGAGCATCGGCTCAATCGTGAACACCATGCCGGGCTCGATGATGTCGTCACGGCTCGGATCATCCCAGTGCGGGATGATGAGGCCCGAGTGGAACGCGGGGCCGACACCGTGGCCCGTGTAGTCCTCGACGACGCCGTAGCCGAAGCGCTTCGCGTAGCTTGCGATGACGCGGCCGATGATGTTCACCGAACGGCCGGGCTTTGCTGCCTGGATGCCTCGGAGCATGGCCTCGTGCGTGCGTTCCACGAGCAGGCGGGATTCCTCATCAACGTCGCCAATGAAGTACATCCGGTTCGTGTCGCCGTGCACACCGTCGAGGTACGCGGTGATGTCGACGTTGAGGATGTCGCCCCCTTCGAGCACCGTTGAATCGGGGATGCCGTGGCAGATGACCTCGTTGAGCGAGGTGCAGATCGACTTCGGGAAGCCCCGGTAGCCAAGGCACGACGGGTAGGCGCCGCGCTCGGTGAGGAACTCGTGCGCAATCCGATCGAGCTCATCCGTGGTCGTGCCCGGGACCGCAAACTGCTCAAGGTGCTCGAGTGCATCGGCAGCAAGCTGCGACGCGACCCGAATCTTCGCGATGGTCTCCTCATCGTGTACGTCACCGCCGGTCCACGGGGTCGGCGCGTCTTTTCCGACGTATTCCGGTCGAGCAATGGAGGCCGGCACACCGCGCTCCGGAGAGAGTGTCCCGGGAACAAGCAGCTTGGTCTGAGGATCCTTAGGCATACTCACACTCTATGACGACTGACAAGCAGGAATTTTGGTTCAACACGAAGACGGGTCAGGTTGAAGAGGGCAAGCAGTCGCTCGCATCCGACCTTCTCGGGCCGTTCGGGAGCAGCGAGGAGGCAGCTCGCGCGCCGGAACGCCTGCAGGAGAACGCTCGCACGTGGGCTGAGGAAGAGGCCCGCGAAGAAGCCGAGTAGTCGGCAGGATGCGAAACACGACGGTGGGGTGCAGCACGGATGCTGCACCCCACCGTCGTCGTGTGTACGTGGCCTAGGCGTCGAGCGCGCCGCGCGTCATGCGCGTGACCACCTCGGTGAGAAGCGTCACACCATCGAGGAGGTCCTCGTCCTTGGTGTACTCCTTCTCGTTGTGTGAGATGCCGTCAACGGACGGCACGAAGAGCATGACCGTCGGGACGTGGTCCTTCATGTTCGTCGAGTCGTGGCCAGCCACCGTGAAGGCACGGTCGTGCGAGAGACCAAGGTCGGCAGCGCAGGCACGCGCGAGCTCGATACCAGCGTCGTCGTAGGGGTTCGCGCCCCAGGAGTGCGACTCTTGCTGCTCGATCGTGACTGAGGCGTACTCCTCGATGCCAGCCCAGCGAGCACGGAGCGCCTCATCGGCCTTCGTGAGCTCGTCGGCGTCAATGCAGCGGATGTCCATGAGCATGCGCACCTCGCTCGGCACGACGACCGGCGAGTTCGGGAACACCGTGAACTCGCCACAGCTCGTCACGATGTCGACGCCGCGGGCGAGGAACTCATCGGCAATCTCACGGGCTGCAATGACGAGCTTGGACGCGCCGACGAGGGCATCGTGGCGGTCCTGCATGCGTGTCGCCGAGTGGGCCTGGTCGCCCTTCACGGTGATGTCGTATTTCACGGCACCCCAGGTCGACTCGACGAGACCGATCGTGAGGCCGCGGTCTTCGAGGGTGTGGCCCTGCTCGACGTGAATCTCGGCGTAGCCGGCGATCTTGGGTGCCTCTTCGGTGCCGATCATTTCGAGCGCCTCGAGTGCTTCGCCGACGGTGACGCCGTCGTGGTCCTGGCTTGCGAGCGCATCCTCGATCGTGAGCTTGCCGGTGAGGACGCTCGAGCCCATCATCGAGGGCTTGAAGCGCGAGCCCTCCTCGTTGAACCAGTTGACGACACCGATGTTGTACTTCGCCGTCTCGCCGCTCTCGCGGAGGTTCTCGACCCAGCGCATTGCGGCGTGGGCTGCGGCGAGCACGCCATACGAGCCGTCGAAGCGGCCACCGAAGGGCTGCGAGTCCATGTGCGAACCGGCGAGGATGTACGGCGCACCCGGCACGAGTTCGTAGAGCGCGAACTGGTTGCCGATCTTGTCGAAGTACACGCGGAAGCCACGCGATTCCAGGATGCCGCGGAGCCAGGTTCGAACCTGAGCATCCGGGAGCGTCGCTGCCTGGCGGTCGATGCCGCCACCCGCGGTCGCACCGAAGGTCGACATCGATGCGAAGTCGGCGAGGAACGCTTCCTCACGGGTTGCCTGTGCGGTCATTACTCGGACACCTCCAGGTTCTCGGTCGTGGGGGACATCGTGGCGGGGTCCGTGACGATGTGGATGAGGCGCGGGCCGTCGAACGCGAGTGCACGCTCGAAGGCGCCGGCAAGCTCAGAGGTTTCGGTGATGGTCTCGCCGAAGCCGCCGAAGGCGCGCATCCAGGCGCCAAGGTCGGGGTTCGTCATTCCGGTACCGCTCGGGCGACCCGGGTACTGGCGACGCTGGTGCTCCACGATCGTGCCGTAGATGCCGTTGTCGACGACGAGCACGAGGGGCTTCGCGCCGTAGCGAGTCGCGACAGCGAGCTCCTGCGCGTTCATGAAGAAGTCGCCGTCACCGCAAATTGCGAAGGCGAGGCGGTCGGGGAAGGTGAGCGAAGCGGCAACCGCGGCCGGCACCGAAAGACCCATCGCGCCGTTTCGCGGACCGACGAGCGTGTTCGAGTGCAGGTGCGGAAGGTAGCGGTGGCCCCAAATGGTGGCGTTGCCGGCACCGTAGGTCATGACGGTGTCTGCCGGGATGAGGTCGCGGATGGCACCGATGGCGGCACCGAGGTCGACGCCCTCGCCGCCGTCAGGACGCGGGGTGCGGTAGCGGAGGTCGTCTGCGTGTGCCTCGTCCATGGCGGTGCGGTCGGCGCCGCTGCGCGAGGTGAGCGCGTCGAGCTTCGAGGTGAAACCGACCGGGTCTGCGTGCAGGTGCAGGTCGAGGCGGCCTGAGTGCGAGAGGAGGTCGGTGTCGGTCGAGACGATGACGGTCGTTGCGTCGAAGCCGGCGCGGTAGCCCTCCGAGAGGACATCGCTACGGCTGCAGCCGATGAAGACGAGCAAGTCGGCCTGCTTGTAGCGTTCGACGAGCGTGTCGGCGCGGCCATAGCCGAGCCAGCCCGCGTAGCAGGGGGCGTCGTGCGAGATGGCGTCGTAGGCGCGCCAGTCGAGGGCGACCGGGAGAGCCTGCGAGGTGGCCCACTCGGCGAGACGGTCGGAGGCTTCCTGCGTCCAGCCGTCGCCACCGGCAACCACCATGGGGCGCTCGGCCTTGGCGAGGAGCTCGTTGAGTTCGGCGAGGTCGTCCGGGTGGGGGAGCGCATGCTGCTTCGCGCGTGGTGCGAGGACCGGCGCATCCGTGAGCTCCTGGATGACATCCTCGGGAAGACCAATGATGACCGGGCCCGGGCGGCCGCTCGAAGCGAGGTGGAAGGCGTCGCGGACGTACTCGGCGGCGCGGGCGGCGTCGTCAAGGATCATGACGCGCTTGGCGGTCGAACCGAACCATGCGCGCAGGTCGAACTCCTGGAACGACTCGCGGTCGCGGTCGGCGACCGGGATGAGGCCGACGAAGAGGACCATCGCGGTGGCGTCCTGGTAGGCGGTGTGGACGGCGATGAAGGCGTTCGCAGCACCCGGACCGCGCGTCACCATGCACACACCGGGAACTTCGGTGAGACGGCCTTCGGCGAGTGCCATGAAGCCGGCGCCACCTTCCTGGCGGCACACGATCGTCTCGATCGAGGAGTCGTGGAGGCCGTCGAGCACATCGAGGTAGCTCTCGCCCGGAACTCCGTAGACGCGCTTGACGCCCTGCGCTTCGAGCTGCTTGACGAGCAGGTGGCCGCCGGAGAGGCGAGCCTCGGTCGTGGGTGCAGTGGTCATGTGACTCCTCATGGATGACAGGCGACGATGCCGTGGTCGGTCTTGGCTCATCATCCCAGGGCGAGTGCAACGCGGAGGGGAGCGAAAGTCACTGTTTCAACTGCTTAGGATGGGCATATGCACACTGAAGCGCGTGATCAGGCTCCAAGTCAGGCTGATTCGGCCGCGACAGCACGGTGGCGGGTGCTCATTGACGAGCTCATCGCACATCTCGATGCAATTGCTGAGCGCTTCGTGGAGCGTGCGAGCAGCGTTCCCGCCTACGCGTCCGGCCCCATTCCGCGCCAGGACGTTCGTCGCACGGCACGCGATTCGATTGGCGCACTGCTCGAACTTGCCCGCGAACACGACGGTGAACAGGGGAGCGTCTCGGCAACCGAACAGGTGCAGGCCATCGCCGACCGGATCGGTGTTCGGCGAGCGCGCGCGGACGTGCAACTTGATGACCTCTTGAGCGCGGTGCGTCTCGACTTCTCGATCATTTGGGACGAGCTCATCCGGATTGCTGAAGAGCGAGATGCGATGCTGCTCGTCACCCGCGCAAACTCCCTCTGGCTTGCCGTTGACGAGTATGCGGACCGCGTGCGCGAGAGCTACCTACGCGAGCGTGAACTCATGCGCCGCGAAGCCTCTGCTGCTCGGCATGAACTCCTGGAGCGGATCTTCCATCCGACGCCGCTCGGCGAAGACCTCAGCGAGCGCGTCCGCACCGAGTTTCGTTTTCGTCCGGATGATCGCTTCATCGTTGCGTTCGCACACGCTGCCGAGGCACAAGCTCTCGAAGAAAGCGCGGCGGTCCTTCGACGAGCCGGGGTTCTCGGCGTGACGCACGCCCGTGGTGCCGACCGACTGGCCCTCTGGGCACAACCTCGCACCGCCCGCGACCGGCAGCGAGTGGATGACACGCTGTCCGGACTCCGCTGCGGTCTCGTTGATGACATCCCCGATCTTGATCAGATCGCTGCGGCCGCCCACACGGCAGCACGTCTTGCCGCGAGTTTGACGCCCGAAGATGCGGGTGCCCTGCGCGTGATGGTGGGTTGGCCTCGTCTTGCCAGAGAAGCGCTCCGTGACGAGGGCCTCGACATTCGTGCCCGAGTTGACCAGCCGCTGCAGCGGCTTCGCGCGCCAGACCGCCGGACACTCGTCACGACCGTGCTCGGCTATCTCGAGCTCGGGAGTGTGTCGGCCGTCGCTGAGCGTGAATTTTGCCACCGGAACACGGTGCTCAACCGCTTGCGTCGCTTTGAAGAGCTCACGGGGCTCGACGTCACTGTGCCCGATGATGCGGCGATCGTCGTGCTCGCCTGGCGGTAGCGCTTACATCACGAGGAATGCTGCGAGGAAGACCTTCAAGATCATCGACAGTGGATAGGCGAGCGAGTAGCCGAGCGCCACACGCGAGTCCTCGTTCGTCTGGTCGTTGCCGAAGGCCAAGAGGCTTGACTGTGTCTGCATACCGGCCAACATGCCCGCGAAGCGTGTGCGGCCCATCTTGCCGAGCCAGCGGATGAGAACGAGCGCAACTGCGACCATCGTGATGCTCAGGATGATGCCGAGGAGCGCAATGCGCGACCAGAGGTCGCTCTCGAACGCCTGGAGAAGGTGGCCACCTGCGCGCAGCCCCGCCGCTGCGGTAAAGAGCATGAGGCCAAGATCGGTGAGCACCGTCGCTGCCGTGTGCGGCATCGCCGTGAGGAGCGGACCAATGCGCCCACCACGGCCAAGGACGAGGCCGAGCAAGAGCGGTCCCGAGCCGCCGAGCGTGAAATGACCACCCGAAGGAAGCGGAATCGGGACAGCACCGAGCGCGAGCCCCAAGGCAATACCCGCGCCGAGGAGGACGGGGTTGAGGTCGCTCAGGCCGCGGCTTGAGTCGCCGAAGAACTCGGTGAGTTCCTTCATTCGCCGCTTCGGAGCAATGACGCGCACCCGGTCACCGAGGCGGAGCACGAAGTCTGCCGTGCCAGCCATGTCGACGTCGCCACGGCGGACGCGCGAGATCGTTGCGGAGAAGCGTCGCTCAAGGTCGAGCTCCTCGATCATGCGGCCAGCGACGCCACGGTCCGAGACGGTGACGCGCATGACGTCCAGCGATCGGCGGTCTTCGGCGATGCGATAGTGCGAAACGTGTCCGAGCTCGCGAGCGATCGCTTCCAGACGGTCGGCCGGACCCACGACGTTGACGATGGAGCCCTGCGGGAGCGTATCGTCTGGCCGAACCACCACCTGGGGTGCTTCCGCGCTTCGGCTCAATCGCACAAAGCAGACCTCATCGCCGTGCTGGGCGAGAATCTCCGACACCTGCGGCGAGTCGCTCCGTTCGACACGGATCGCGCGCTCGAACAGCTCCGGCGGCGCATCCTGGTCGCGAGCGCGCCGCTGCAGGAGGACGTCCATGACCACCATGACGATGACGATGCCAATGAGGTAGGTCACCGAGTAGGCGACGGTGGCCTCTGGGCCGCCGCCCGTCGCCGCGAGACCCGGCGTCGAGTTGAGCGCGCCAGCAAAGGTACCGGCGATCGTCTGCTCATTGAGACCGAGGAACGGGCCGATGAGCCGTGCTGCGAGCGCAGCCAGCCCTAGGGCAAGTGCAACCGCGACAAGCCACGGCCACGAGCGAAAGAGGCCGTTAAAAAAGGACGGGCCGCTCGCCACACCGATCGTGAAGGCAAAGACCGCAAGGCCCAGCTGGCCGACGATCTCCGGCAGCTCCAGCGAGACACCGTACGTCGAGGCAAACACCGACATCGCGATGGCGATGAAGAGTACCGCGCTGGCCCCGAGCCGGACCCCGGCAATAGAGATCCTGCCAACGCCAGCACCAAGGGCAATAGCGATGAAGAGCGTGATGAGTGGCTGGCTAGCGAGCCACGCGAGGATCTCGGCCATGGATGCGGTTATGCGGCGGGCGTGGAGTCGGGGTAGCTTTCGGATTCGTTCGGGAAGGCGCCCGAGGCGACGGCCTCACGGTAGTCCTGGGCAGCGCCGAGGAGCGTCTCGTGGAGCTCGGCAAACTTCCGGACGAACTTCGGCAGGCGACCGCTGTTGAGACCGAAGGCGTCCTGCCAGACGAGGATCTGCCCGTCGCACTCAACGCCTGCGCCGATGCCAATCGTCGGGATGTTGAGTGACTTCGTGACCTCGGCGGCCACTGATGCGGGAACCAATTCGAGGACGACAGCGAAGGCACCGGCTTCCTGGACGGCGAGCGCGTCGTCCATGAGCTGCTTGGCTGCGGCGCCGCGTCCTTGGATGACGTGTCCACCGAAGCCGTGCTCCGACTGCGGCGTGAAGCCGATGTGAGCGACGACGGGGATGCCTGCGTCGACAACCTTGCGAATCATCGCCTGCGAGCGGACACCGCCCTCAAGCTTCACCGCCTGGACGCCAGCTTCCTTCATGAAGCGGATCGAGGTCTCGAGCGCCTGCTCCGGCCCCTGCTCGTAGCTGCCGAAGGGGAGATCGGCGACGACGAGGCAGTGTGGTGCGGCTGTGGCGACGGCACGGGCAAGAGGGATGAGCTCATCAACCGTGACCCCGAGGGTCGTCTCGGCCCCGTAGACCACATTCGCAGCCGAGTCGCCCACGAGCAGCAGGTCGATACCGGCTTCGTCAAAAATGCGCGCCGTCATGCAGTCGTAGCTCGTCAGCGCAGTGATCCGACGTCCTTCGGCCTTCGCTTGGGCGATCTGGCGAACACGGATTCGTTTGCGAGGCTCTGACATGCTGCTCATCGTAGCCACGGCACTAGCCTGGAGTCAGCGTTTCCAACGGAGGAGTTTCTTGTGGACAAGCAACAGGATTTTGTGCTGCGCACGATCGAGGAGCAAGGCGTTCGCTTTGTCCGGCTCTGGTTCACCGACGTTACGGGGACGCTGAAATCGGTCGCCGTTGCACCCGCTGAAATCGAAGGTGCGTTCACGGAAGGCATCGGCTTCGACGGCTCCGCGATTGAGGGCTTTGCTCGCGTGAGCGAAGCGGACATGCTCGTGCACCCCGATCCCGACACCTTCCAGGTGCTGCCGTGGCGGGGGGACGTCGACCAGACCGCGCGCATGTTTTGCGACGTCCGTACACCGGATGGCCAGCCTTCGCCAACGGATCCGCGACACGTCCTGCGCCGCACGCTCGAGCGCGCCGCAGGAGAGGGGTTCACCTTCTTCGTGCACCCGGAGATCGAGTTTTACCTCCTACAGCACGACAACTTCCGCCAGGGCATCGCACCGGTCGACGAGGCAGGGTACTTCGACAACGTCCCTGGTGGTACCGCACACAACTTCCGCCGCCGCGCGGTGCGCATCCTCGAAGAGCTCGGCATCTCGGTCGAGTTCAGCCACCACGAGGGTGGTCCTGGCCAGAACGAAATCGATCTGCGCTACGCGGACGCGCTCGATATGGCCGACAACATCATGACCTTTCGCACGGTCATTAAGGAGGTCGCGATCGAGCAGGGCGTGCACGCGACCTTCATGCCGAAGCCCATGTGGCAGCACCCCGGTTCGGGCATGCACACGCACCTGTCCCTCTTCGAGGGCGACGAGAACGTCTTCTACGACCCGAGCGCCGAGCACCAGCTTTCGACGACCGGTCGTCGCTTCGTGGCCGGCCTCCTGCGTCACGCACCGGAAATCACGGCGGTCACGAACCAGTGGGTGAACAGCTACAAGCGCCTCTGGGGTGGCGACGAGGCACCGAGCTACGTGTGTTGGGGCCACTCGAACCGCTCGGCGCTCGTGCGCATCCCTCGTTACAAGCCGAGCAAGTCCTCCTCGGCCCGCGTGGAATACCGCGCGATGGACTCGGCGGCAAATCCATACCTCGCCTTCTCACTGCTGCTCGCGGCGGGGCTTAAGGGCATTGAGGGGGAGTACGAGCTCCCGGCCGAAGCCCTCGACGATGTGTGGCAGATGACACCGCGCGAGCGCCAGGTGCTTGGCTACACGCCGCTCCCGACGAGCCTCAAGGAAGCGATCACGCTCATGGAGGACTCGGAGCTTGTCGCGGAGACGCTCGGCGAGCAGGTGTTCTCGTACTTCCTCGCAAATAAGCGCGAGGAGTGGAACGGTTACCGCGCCCAGGTCACCGACTACGAACTCGAGCACTCCTTTCGGGCTCTGTAATCGTGACGCGACGCCCAGGTGAACGTGGCGAGCTGATCCGCCACGGCTTTCGCTCGCCGAGCGAGGCTGACGAGGCACTGACGCGGGTCGAGACCGAACGCGGGATGTCCCGCGAGCGCATCCTTGCCCAGATCTCCCGCGCCGTGGCCGACCCTGACCAGGCGGTGCAGTTCCTGGCACGAGCGATTGATCGAGCACCCGAGCTCGTCGCGAGCTGTGAGGATGACACGCTCCTCGAGACGGCCCTCATCGTCATGGGCGCCTCGAGCGGGCTTGCCGAGTTCCTGCTGCGCTCGCCGGAATCGCTGCTGGCCATGCACGACGGTGTGGCGGGCTTCGACCACCCAGGGCGAATCGTCGACCGGATCACCGCGAGCGTCAGGGAGGAAACGCCCGGCGCTGCTTCCCGCATCCTCACTGGCCACGAGGCGCGGACAGCGCTTCGTCAGGCATGGCGTCGTGAGCTTGGCCGTATCGTCCGGACGGACCTCCCCTCGGAGGAGCCGCGTGAGATTGTCGACCAGGTCGCGGCGCTTATGAGCACGCTCGCGGACGCGGTGCTGCACGCGGCGCTCACCGTGGCACGTGAGGAACTCGCCCAGATCAAGGTGGGGCCGGGACGCGTGCGGGATGGGGAACTCGATGCCCTTCGCTTCGGCATCCTCGCCATGGGCAAATGCGGTGCGCAAGAGCTCAACATTGTGAGCGACGTGGACGTCATGTTCGTTGTTGACGTCGTCGACGGCACCGAGATGGAAACTGCTCGCGCGATCGACGTGGGGTCGAAGCTTGCCACCCGCGTCATGCAGATCATCAACGAGGCCGGCGTGGAACCGCCACTCTGGGAGCTCGACGCGAACCTGCGACCGGAGGGCAAGGACGGTGCGCTCGTGCGCACACCAGACTCGTACCTGAAGTACTACGAGCGGTGGGCGAAGAATTGGGAGTTCCAGGCGCTGCTCAAGACTCGTGCCGCCGCTGGTGACCTCGCGCTCGGCAACGAACTCGTGGAGCGGCTCGCCCCGCTCGTGTGGGCGAGCGCCGGGCGCGAAGACTTCGTCAAACAGGCTCGCGCGATGCGAGAGCGCGTGACCGACCACATCCCGCGTGACGAACTCGATGTGCAGCTCAAGCTCGGCCCTGGTGGCCTGCGCGACATCGAGTTCACAGTGCAACTCCTGCAACTCGTCCACGGACAAAACGACGAAACGCTTCGCGTGCGCTCGACGCTCGAGGCGATTGAGCGGCTTTGTGACGGCGGCTACATCGGCCGTGACCTCGCGGAGCGCTTCGACGTCGGCTATCGGAGCCTTCGGCTCCTCGAGCACCGTCTGCAGCTGCGTCGCCTCCGGCGTACGCACCTCATGCCGCGCGAGGAAAGTGAACTCGCCGTCCTTGCGCGCGCCACCCGCACAAAGAACTCGGGCGAGCTCATTCGCACCTGGCAGCGCCTCCGCATCGAAATTCGCGGCCTCCACGAAAACGTCTTCTACCGGCCGCTCCTGTCCGCAGTCGCGAGCCTTCCGGAGGAGAGCTTCTACCTCACGAACGAGCAGGCCGCCGCGCGCCTTCGCGCCATTGGATTCCAAGACACGAAGGGTGCGCTGACGCACCTCGCGAAGCTCATCGACGGCGTCTCACGCGGAGCACAGATCCACCGCCACCTCTTGCCGGTCATCCTGCTGTGGCTCGGCCAACGTGGAAACCCGGACCAGGGGCTTCTCGCGTATCGGAAGCTCTCCGAACAGCTCGGCGACAGCAGCTGGTATCTGCGGCTGCTTCGCGACTCGAACGCGGCTGCCGAACGCTTGACACAGCTGCTCGGCGATTCGCGCTTCTTCGCGAACTTCCTCGAAGTGCATCCAGAGGCTGTTCGCTGGCTTGATTCCCCGACGCACCTCGAACCGAAGACACCCGAGGCGCTGCGCAGAGAACTGGAACGGACCATTCGGCGGTACGACGACGAAGCCGGGATGCGACGTGCCATCCGCACCGTCCGCCGCCGCGAAATGCTGCGGCTTGCGATCGGCCGTTTCCTCGACCTCAACAGTGTGGATGTCACAGCGCGCGGCCTCGCAGAGCTCTCGACCGAGATTCTCCAGGCAGGGCTCAACGCGATCGAACGCCTCGACGACCTCGCCGAAGTAGCAGCATCCGAGCGTCCGCCACGCTTCGCTATCATCGCCATGGGGCGCTACGGCGGCATGGAACAGTCTTTCGGCTCCGACCTCGACGTCCTGTACGTGGCCGATCCCGCCGAGGATGACGACGCCGAGCGCGCCATGAAGGCCGCCCACCAGCTCGTGAACCGACTCACGAAGCTGCTCGACGATCCGCGACTCCCGATCGAACTCGACGCTGAGCTCCGGCCGGAGGGCAAGAAGGGTCCGCTCGTGCGCTCACTCGCGGCGTACACGAGTTACTACGAGAGCTGGTCACTCGGATGGGAAGCGCAGGCACTCCTGCGCGCCCGCCCCGTCGCAGGCGATGAGGAGCTTGGCCGCGCCTTCATGGCACTCGCCGACACCATCCGCTACCCAGCACAGCTCGATGCGCGCGAACTTGTCGAGATCCGCCGCATCAAGGCCCGCATCGAAGCCGAGCGTCTGCCACGCGGGGCCGACCCACGCCGACACTTGAAGCTTGGACCCGGCAACTTGAGCGATGTCGAGTGGCTCGTGCAGTGCTTGCAGCTGCAGCACGGTGCCGAAATCCCGGGCCTTCGCACGGCATCCACCATGGACGCGCTTCAGGCGGCCCAGGACGCGGGACTCATCACCGCCGAGGAACACGAGACACTGCAAACTGCGTGGCAGCTGGCTTCCGCGATTCGCGGCGCGATCTTCCTCGCGAGCGGCAAGCGCCAGGACGTGCTGCCGGAGTCGATGGTCGATCTCGAGGCGATTGCACGTGTCCTCGGATACAGACACGGCGAGGGAGCGATCCTGGAAGATCACTACCTGGCCGTGTCGAGGCGCTCACGAAAAGTGTTCGAAGAGCGCTTCTACGGGGCTTAGCAAGACGTCTGCGCGAGGCTGGTAACGGCACCTCTTAGAGGAGGTGGGTCCGCTCAACTCAACCTTGCACAACGCGTCAAGAACGAGAGCTAAAGCAGCAGCTCAATGTTGAAGCTATCGCCCACATGTTCGTGGAGGAGCTGGGCGAGTTCCCGCCCTCGCTGCTCCCATTGGGCTTTTGAACCAGGCGGGAAGAAATCCCCTGTCTCGTAGTCGGAGTAACGGGTGAAGTAATCGCACCAAGCTTTAAGCTCAGCGACAAGTTCATCGCCGAGGAGATCATGCCAATTGACAGTTCCCCAAGGGGTAGGCCAGCATGCGTCGGACAACGGCCAGTTCATTCCATAATCTGCTTGCATGCGCAGCTCGATCCGCCCCTGCGCATCGCGTGGGGGTCCGTCTGGGTATGGACTTCGATTTACTTGCAATGCACTGTCCGATCGTGATGGGATTCAGACCGAGGGGCTGGGACGTATCTTCGCCGGAGGTATCGGGGGCTGGGGTTGCAGCCATGGGGACCTCAATCGACTGTCCTGTTTCGAGCGCTGTCAAGGTGTAGCACTCGTACTGCTCACACAGGTCTGGGGTATACCCACCCGCGATGTCAGGAGTGTCTTCTTGTGCGTAAACCTCAAGTGGTTCGAACGAGCGGGACTACGTTCAGCACACATGCGTCTCTGCACTCAGATTCCTAATCCAGCGCAGTTTTGCACCTGCAACGTGTAGACGAGGTTGGAGTTCACAACCACTTGGGGCCAAATTCTGGGGCCTAGCAGCCGAACGTCGTCTCGTACTCGTAGGGGTGCGGACGCTGCGCGAGCGGCGTGATTTCGAGGTCACGCTTGAGCTGGATCCATGTGTTGATGAGGTCCTCGTCGAAGACGCCACCCTGGAGCAGGTACTCGTGGTCGTCCTCGAGCGCCTGCAGCGCCGCTTCAAGCGAAGTGGCAAGCTGCGGGATCGACTTTGCCTCCTCCGGCGGGAGCTCGTAGAGGTCCTTGTCGATCGGCTCGATCGGCTCGATGCGGTTCTGGATACCGTCAAGACCAGCCATGAGCTGTGCGGCAAAGGCGAGGTATGGGTTGGCCGAGCCGTCCGGCACGCGGTACTCGATGCGCTTGGCCTTCGCGCTCGTGCCCGTGATCGGGATACGGATCGCGGCGGAACGGTTGCCCGCCGAGTAGACGAGGTTGATTGGCGCCTCGAAGCCCTTCACGAGACGGTGGTACGAGTTCGCGCTCGGGTTCGTGAACGCAGCAAGCGAGTTCGCGTGCTTGAGGATGCCGCCGATGTACCAGCGAGCAATGTCCGAGAGCGAACCGTAGCCCGACTCGTCGTAGAAGAGGGGCTTCCCGTCCTTCCAGAGTGACTGGTGGGTGTGCATGCCTGAGCCGTTGTCGCCCATGAGCGGCTTCGGCATGAAGGTGGCAGCCTTGCCCCACTCGTCGGCAACGTTTTTCACGATGTACTTGAACTTCAGGACGTCATCTGCCGAGTGCACCATCGTGTCGAAGCGGTAGTTGATCTCGCCCTGGCCACCCGTGCCCACCTCGTGATGGCTGCGCTCGAGGTGGAAGCCCGACTCGATGAGCTGCATGCAGATCGCGTCGCGAAGGTCGGCGTGCTTGTCGACCGGGCTTACGGGGAAGTATCCGCCCTTGTACGGGGTCTTGTTGCCGAGGTTGCCGCCCGGCTCCTCGCGGCCCGAGTTCCACGCGCCCTCTTCGGCATCCACTGCGTAGAAGGAACGGTTCGGTGCGACCTCGTAGCGGACATCGTCAAAGATGTAGAACTCGGCCTCGGGCGCGAAGTAGGCGGTGTCCGCGATGCCAGTTGAGGCGAGGTACGCCTCAGCCTTCTTCGCAACCTGGCGGGGGTCACGCGGGTAGATCTCGCCCGTGCGCGGGTTGTAGATGTCGAAGATCATGATGAGCGTCTTCTCCGTGCGGAACGGGTCAATGTACGCCGTCGTGACGTCCGGGATGAGCTGGAGGTCGGAGTTGTCGATGGATGCGAAACCGCGCATCGAGGAGCCGTCGAAGAGCTGACCGATCTCGAAGAATTCGTCGTCCACCATCGAGGCCGGGATATTGAAGTGCTGCTGGATGCCGGGGAGGTCGGTGAACCGCAGGTCAAGGAACTTGACCTCGTGCTCGGCGATGTAGGCAATGACTTCCGACGGTTCGGTGAACATGTCGCTCCTCGTCCTCATGGCAGGCGACTTTCGCCATGCCTGGAGTGCAGGCTGTATCCCGCTCAGAGTTCGATAGTACGCGCACGGGGGCCTGCGGCCATACGGCACACGCGACGAGAGTGCGGCGATCTAGACTGCTGGGATGTCGCGTGAGGGTCAATCACCTGTGAACAACGAGTACCCCGGTTACCGCCTCGGCCTTCCTGCCGAGGGGCCTGGATCGATCGGAGGCTTCGGTCGTCGCGTGCTCGGACTCATCGTTGACTGGGCCCTCGCCACGGGTGCGTCGTGGCTCATCGCGCATGAAGCGGGCACGACGATGCCGCTCATCACGACGGCAGCCTTCGTGGTCATCACAAGCCTTGGCCTGGTCATCTTTGGTTCGACGCCCGGGCATCTTGTGGCAGGCCTGCACCTCCGCCGCGTGGATGGTTCGCCGGCAGGCTTTTGGCGTCCGATCGTGCGCCAGTTGCTCCTCGCCATCGTGATTCCCGCCCTCGTGTGGGACACCGACCACCGCGGCGGTCACGACATCATCGCCCAGACCGTGCTTCGTCGCCGCTAAGCGTCCAAAGACACAAAGATGGCGGCACCCGGTGATCGGGTACCGCCATCATGTCGTGCGAAGAACTAGCGCATCGCCTTGCGCGAGGGACGAACGCGCATGGGGTCGATGCCCTTCGGGATCGGCATTTGGTTCGTCTTGAGCGAACTCAGGCGGTTCGCGATGGCCTGGATCTCGGGCTTCGTGAGCGAGCCGGGGAGCTTGCCGAGCGCACGGCGCAGTCCACCGAGCTTCACCTCGTCGGAGCCAGAACCCACGTGCACGTGGTGGATCGGCACGTTCGGTGCGACCCGCTGGGTCTTGCGGCGCTCGTCAGCGAGCAGTCGCTTGACGCTCTCCGGGTGGCCCTCGGTGACGAAGACAATGCCGGGCTTGCCAATGGCGCGGAACACGCAGTCCTGGGTCTTCGGGTTGAAGGCGACCGGCATGTCGCTTGCGACCCACGCGCCGCGCAGCTGCGAGTTGAGGACCTGGCCGGCAGCGCCGGTACGGCCATCAATCTGCTGGAAGGCAACCTTCTCGGCACGCCAGTTGAGCGCAAACATGAAGAACAACAGGCCCAGTAGCACGCCGACGATGAGCAGCAGGATCCACATGAGCCAGTTGCTCAGGTAGAGCGTTGCTGCAAGCACGATCGCCGCGATGACCGGGAGCAGGAATGCCGCGAGGAAGATCCAACGCGAGGCCGCATCGTGCTTCACCGTCATCTTCGTGACCTGACGGATCTGTGCGATGCGGCCTGGTTCCTTTGCGGCCTCGTTCGTGCCGCTGGAAGTCGATTTCGCCATAGTGATTCAAGGATACCGGTGATGTCACGATCCATTCACATGGCGGATAACTTGTCGTCATCCCCAGGAATTTACGTCGGATCTGCGGGATGAATCGTGGGTCGACACGATACCGCCATGCGATCACACGAGCGACAGCCCCGACACGAGCCCGACGCGACGATTCCCCTCGACATTGGCGGGTGGCGAATTGTCCGCCGACTGCCGCCGCGCCCAGGCCGCGAACGCTTCCTCGTCACGCTGGATGTAGCGCAGCGATCGGCGGCTGACGATTGGTCCTATTCCCCTCGTGAAGAGCATCCAATCATTGCCCGCTCGAGTGGAAGGGCGCTCGAGCTGCATCGCGAAACCCTGGACGCGTCGCTGGCGCTTCGCGATGAGCTGGCCCTCCGGTCCCAACTGCGCGTCGCGTATCAGCAGGAGATCCTCGACAGCTCCGTGTGTGCGAACGGCGCGACCTTTGCGGTCGTGGAACGGATCGAGCTGACGCTTGCGGAACTTGTTGGGCGGGTGGCGCTCGACGACGGAGCCATCGTGTCGCTGCTTGCGCCGCTCGTGGAGACGATCGCGGAGGTACACGACCGCGGCTACACGCTAGAAGGCCTCGGTCTGCAGGACGTTGGCCTAGAGAATTCAGGGCGACCCGTCGTGCTCAGCTGGGAGCGTCTGAAAGCCACCCGTTCGCAGGACATGACGAAGCGCGATCCCGCGGTGGCTGAGGATTGGCGGCAGCTGGCCGGGATTGCGCGGCAGCTGGGGCTTGAGCCGGGGCCTGCACTGCCGAAACGACTTGCTGAACTGATTGACCTCGCCGCGCGCGGAGACATGGGGGACGAGCACGCACCGGCCGTTCTGGAAGCGCTCTTCGATTTCGCGCCGGGCGGCGAGATTCCGCTCCCGGATGGTGACTCAGAGGATCGTCGCGAGGTCGAACCGGCGTTTTCGCCACGTCGTCGTGCCCGCGAGCGGGCAGCTGGGGGCGGGCAGCCAAAGCTTGCGCAACGGGCCCTCGAGCTCGCACGCGAGGAGTTCAGCAAGGTTCGAAAGCCGGTGTGGATCGTTGCCGCCGCGAGCTGTCTCGCAGCGCTGTGTGCGCTCTGGGTCGCGATGCAGGGCGGCAGCGAGCGTGAGGCCGTTGCAGCGACCGCTGCAACACCAAGCATCACCGTTGTGAGCACAGGAACCCCCGCCAGCTCGAGCACGCCCGAGGCCAGTGACGCAACGGCATCCAGCGGATCATCCGCCGAGCCGCGCGCCACTCCAGGCTCCGAAGACCGGCTCGCGGAGCTTCTCACGCTCCGAAACGAGGCCGTCGCGACGGGCGAGGTATCCCAACTTCGAGCAGCATTCGCCGAGGGATCCCCAGGCCTTGAACGGGAGCTGCTCGCACTCGAGGCGGGCGGAAAGGAGCAACTCCCGCTCACCGGGTGGAAACAGCGTGACGCGTTCGGCGAGGTCATCGTGTTTGAACACAGCGATGGCATCCTCGTGACGATGCAGGGGAGCGGCGACGAGTGGCTCCTCCGAGACATTGCACGCTCAGACGGGGTGAATCCGGTGGCGCCGAGTAGTACTCCAGCTGGGTAAGACGATCGTGGCCCCGACGCGATGCGCCGGGGCCACGATGAGTCGTTGGGTGACTAGATGCCGAGCTTGTCCTCGAAAAGGCCTTCCTCGAGACGAGCCTTCACCTGACCGAGGTAGCGGGCAGCGTCCGCACCATCGATGATGCGGTGGTCGTAGCTCAGCGCCAGGTAGACCATCGAACGGATCGCGATCGACTCCTGACCGTCGGCCGTCTTCACGACCGCGGGGCGCTTCGCGACGATGCCCGTGCCGAGAATCGCGCTCTGCGGGAGGAACACGACCGGGGTGTCGAAGAGCGCACCACGCGAGCCGGTGTTCGTGACGGTGAACGTGCCGCCCTGGAGCTCGTCCGGGAGGAGCTTGTTGTCACGCGTACGCGAGGCAAGATCAGCGATCGCAGCGGTGAGGCCTGCGATATCGAGCGAGGCAGCGTCCTTGATGACCGGGGTGAGCAGGCCGCGCTCCGTGTCGACAGCCATCGAGATGTTCTCGGTGGCCGGGTACACGATCTCGCTGTCTTCGACGGTCGCGTTGATGATCGGGTACGTCTGAAGAGCCTCGACCGCAGCGAGCGTGAAGAACGGGAGGAAGGAGAGCTTGTGACCTGTCTTCTCGAGGAACTGGCCCTTCACGCGGTCACGCAGCTGCGCGATGCGGGTGACGTCCACCTCGACCACGGTCGTGAGCTGAGCGGTCGAGGTCATCGACTCGACGGCACGCTGGGCAACAACCTTGCGCAGACGCGACATCTTCTGACGCGTGCCACGAAGCTCCGAAACCTCGTGCGGCTTCGCCGAGGCCTGGCCCTGAGGCGCAGCGGCAGCCGGGACTGCGGATGCCTTGGCCTCTGCAGCGGTGAGGACATCCTCCTTGCGGATGCGACCGCCAACGCCCGTACCGGTGACCGTCGAAAGGTTGACACCCTTTTCGTTTGCGAGCTTGCGGACGATCGGGGTCACGTAGCGGGCAGCGTTTGCCGGAGCATCCTTCGACTCGGTGGCCTTCGGTGCCTCAGCCTTCGGTGCCTCAGCCTCCTTCGGAGCGACAGCCTCAGGCTTCGGAGCCGGGGGGCCAGGGATAGTCGTGGCCGGCGCTGGCTGCGATGCGGGTACCGGTGCTTCAGCCTTCGGCTCCTCGGCCGGTGCCGGAGCAGCGGCCGGAGCCTCAGCCTTGGCAGTCTCAGCCTTGGCAGCCGGTGCGCCCGAACCGATGCGAGCGAGCACCGCACCAACCTCAGCGGTCTCGTCCTCGTCCACCAGCACCTCGAGGAGGGTGCCAGCAACCGGCGAGGGGATCTCGGTGTCGACCTTGTCGGTCGACACCTCGAGCAGAGGTTCGTCAACGGCAACCTCGTCGCCTGGCTGCTTGAGCCAGCGGGTGACGGTACCTTCGGTCACGCTCTCGCCGAGCGCGGGCAGGGTGACATCCTGTGCGTCGCCCGAAGCAGCCTCGCTCGCGGCGGGAGCGTCGTCAGTCGGGGCATCCTCGTCAGCGACCTCTTCAGCGGGAGCCTCCTCTGCCGGGGCGGCCTCGGCGGCGTCGGCACTGTTATCCGACTTCGCGCCTGCACCCGAGCCGTCACCGATGCGTGCGAGGACAGCACCAACCTCAGCGGTCTCGTCTTCGTCCACGAGGATCTCCTCGAGCACGCCAGCAACCGGCGAGGGGATCTCGGTGTCGACCTTGTCGGTCGAGACCTCGAGCAGGGGTTCGTCAACGGCAACCTCGTCGCCCGGCTGCTTGAGCCAGCGGGTGACGGTACCTTCGGTCACGCTTTCCCCGAGCGCGGGGAGTACGACGTCTTCACTCATGTGTATGTCTCCTTGGAGTGAGTCGTGATTCGACTCTGTTTGCTTCGGGGTGTCTTAGAGCGCGTGGAGCGGACGGCCAGCGAGTGCCATGTGCGCCTCGCCGATCGTCTCACCCTGCGTCGGGTGGGCGTGGATGAGCTGGGCGACATCCTCGGGGTAAGCCTCCCAGTTCACGATGAGCTGGGCTTCCGAGACGAGTTCGCCGACACGGGCACCGATCATGTGCACACCGACGACGGGGCCGTCGTTGACACGCACGACCTTGACCGAACCTGCCGTGCCGAGGATCGAGCTTTTCGCGTTGCCCGCGAGGTTGTACTCGTACGAGCTGATTTTGTCGTCACCGTACTGTTGCTTTGCGTCGGCCTCCTTGAGCCCCACCGAAGCGATCTCGGGCGTGCAGTAGGTGATCTTCGGGATGTTGACGTCCGGGACCATAACCGGGTTCTGGCCCGCGATCTGCTCGGCGACAAAGATGCCGTGCTGGTACGAGCGGTGGGCGAGCTGGAGGCCCGGGGTGATGTCACCGATGGCGTAGACGCCCGGAACCGAGGTCTCGAGCTTCTCGTCGACGATGACGAAGCCGCGCTCCATTTTGATGCCGGCCTCTTCGAAGCCGAGGCCCTGAGTCACCGGGCCACGGCCGACAGCGACGAGGAGGAGATCTGCCTCAAGCGTCTCGCCCGACTCGAGCGAGACCTTGACGCCGTGGTCGTCCTGCTCAACGCCCGAGAAACGGACACCGAGCTTGAAGTCGATGCCGCGCTTCTTGTAGGCGCGCTCGAGCTGCTTCGACACCGAGGGCTCTTCAGCGGGAGCAAGGTGGTCGAGGCCCTCGATAATCGTGACCTCAGCACCAAAGGAACGCCACATGCTCGCGAACTCGAGGCCGATGACGCCACCGCCGAGGACGAGTGCGCGCTTCGGGATCCAGTTGAGCTGGAGGCCCTGGTCGCTCGTGATGACACGGCCCTCGATGGCCAGGCCGGGCAGCGACTTTGCGTAGGAGCCGGTTGCGAGGAGGACGTTCTTGCCCTTGAGGGTGGTGTCACCAACCTGGACGGTGTTCGCCGAGGTGAGCTTGCCTTCGCCCTGGAAGACCTCGATCTTGCGAGCCTTGAGCAGGCCCTGCAGGCCCTTGAACTTGCTCGCGACGATGCCGTCACGGAAGGCGCCAACCTTGTCAATGTCGACGCTCTCGAGCGTCGT
The DNA here is from genome assembly GCF_001570905.1 of [Zimmermannella] alba NBRC 15616. Lineage (GTDB taxonomy): Bacteria > Actinomycetota > Actinomycetes > Actinomycetales > Microbacteriaceae > Pseudoclavibacter > Pseudoclavibacter albus. The sequence goes on from NZ_BCSO01000001.1 coordinate 405,136, forward strand.
GTTCACGCCGATTGCTGCGCCTTCATTGGCGCCGTCAGCGAGTTCCGCTGCGTGCAGCATTGCCTTGGTGGGGACGCAGCCGCGGTGGAGACAGGTGCCACCAAGCTTGTCCTTCTCAACGAGGGCCACCGTTGAGCCAAGCTGGACGGCGCGAATCGCGGCTGCATAGCCGGCGCTACCGCCACCGAGGACGACGAGGTCAAAGTTCTGTTCTGCCACGCTGTGAGCTCCTTGATGGTGAACGAAATCGTGCGGGTCGCCAGCAGGGTCGGCGTCTCGCATCTACGCAAAGCGCGCTGCATAGACACTACACCCGGGGCCCGAACGAAACATGCTGTTCGGGCCCCTCATCTGGGATTCAGCTGGGTGCTGTCGGCCTACTTCGTGGCTTCGCTCTCAGCGAGGGCAACGAGCGTGCGCACCATGCATCCGGTCGCACCCTTCGGGGTGTAGCCGTAGGCCGATCCTTCGTTGTTCGAGGGGCCTGCGATGTCGAGGTGGGCCCAGGGAAGAAGCTGACCCTCAGCATCCTCACCAATGAAGCGCGAGAGGAAGGCTGCGGCCATCACCATGCCGCCATTGCGGTTGCCCGGGCGGGCGTTCGCGAGGTCGGCGACGTCCGACTTGAGCGGTTCGTGGATCTCTTCCGGGATCGGCATCGGCCAGGCAGGCTCGCCGACTTCGCGGGATGCTTCGATGACGCGGTCGATGAGGTCCTCGTTGTTGCCCATGACACCCGTCGTGCGCTCGCCGAGTGCGATGAGCTGTGCGCCCGTGAGGGTCGCGATGTCGATGATGGCGTCAGGACGCAGTTCGTCCTGGCTGGCCATGACGAGACCGTCGGCGAGGACGAGGCGTCCCTCAGCATCCGTGTTCGTCACTTCGACGGTCGTGCCGCCCTTCATCGTGATGATGTCGTCGGGACGCGTGGCGCGGTCGCTCGGCATGTTCTCGGCCATGCAGAGCCAACCGGTCACGTTGATCTTGACCTCGAGCGCTGCGAGCGCCTCGATGACACCGAGGATCGTGGCCGCTCCGGCCATGTCGAACTTCATGCCGACCATGGCGCCAGCGGGCTTCAGCGAGAGGCCACCGGTATCGAAGGTGATGCCCTTGCCAACGAGGGCGATGTGCTTGGTGGCACCTGCCGGACGGTAGGCAAGGCGTGCGAGGCGCGGCGGGCGGATCGAGCCCTTGCCAACACCAATGTGGCCGCCAAAGCCTTCGGCCTCGAGTTGCTGCTCATCCCAGACGCGGAACTCGGCACCGGCGCGCTCGGCGCTTTCACGGGCGCGCTCGGCGAACGACTCAGGGTAGAGGTGGTTCGGCGGGGTCATGACGAGGTCGCGAACGCGGTTCACGGCATCCGCGATGACCTTGGCACGGTTGAGGGCCTCACCGATCTCTGCGCCCTTGTCCTCGATCGAAGCAACCCGGAGTGACGGGGTCTGGGCACCCTGCTCGCTGAGGTACGACTCGAAGCGATAGTCACCGAGAAGGTAGCCAGTGGCAAAGGCCTCAATGGCCTCGGGGGAGTGCGAGCCTGCGAGCGCGAGTACTTCGACTTCGAGGTGCTTGCGGCCGAGTGCGCCACCGGCGAGGCGGTAGGCGTCAATGTTCTCGGCGTCTGTGCCGAGGCCAACAAACACGATCGGGCGAAGCGAACCGTTGACGGGGAGCGCGGCAGGGATGAGTTCATCCTTCGCGCCGCTCGCGCCAACAGCCTGGCCGAGTTCGGCAAGCCCTTCGACGTCATTGATGAGCAGGACGACGCCGTCCGTGCCCTTCTGCGTGAGGACGACGGTGAGTGCATCCTCGGCGATCGTGAATTCCTGGCGGGTCAACTCAGTAGCTGTCATGGCCATAACCATACGATGGGCACATGCTCGACTCGTCACCCTTGCACGACCGGCTGCAGCGAATGAGCGAAACCCCACAGGGATTGCCGCTTGTTGGCGCGCTCACGGGGTTTCGAGACGCTGGACTCGTGGTGCGCCAGATCACGGATGCCTTGCGCGTCGAGGGCGACGACACGGCGATCGTGCGATTCGACACCGACAGTCTCATTGACTACCGTTCCCGCCGTCCAAAGCTCTCGGTCGCGGCAGGTTCCATCGTCGATGTGGAGATGCCGGAGCTGCGCATCGACCTCCTGCACGACGAGCTCGGCGCGCCATACCTTTTTCTCAATGGCGCAGAACCCGATTTCCACTGGGAGCAATTCGCCGAGGAGCTCGCCTCGATCATTCGTGATCTTGAGGTGCCGTCGACAACCTTCATCCACTCGATTCCCTTGCCCGTGCCGCATACTCGTCCGACGCAGCTGACCGTGACTGGGAATCGGCAGGAACTCGTGGATTCCCTCTCGGTGTGGTCACCGACGACGCAGGGCCCCGCGCATGCACTGCACCTCGTAGAGCGACGCTTGCAGGAACGAGACCACCCGGTGACTGGGCTGGTCACGCTTGTCCCGCACTACGTCCTTGACACGGAGTTTCCCGGCGCAGCGATTGCGGCCCTTGCCGCAACCTCGACCGCGACATCCCGGATGTTCGCCACGGAACCACTTCGCGAGCAGGAACGCTTCTTCCAGAATGTGATGCAGGAGTACTTGGCGAAAGACACGGATACCGCTGAACTCGTGAAGAAGCTCGAAGTGCGCCACGACGCCTATCTTGCGCAGGTGCCAAGTAGCGGTAGCTTTGCCGGAAGCGATGGCTCCTTGCCGAGTGCCGACGAGCTGGCTGAGGAGCTCGAGCGCTATCTCGCCAACCGTCGTCCGTTCGACGCGCAGAACTAGCCCGTGCCTCACGGGAATATCGCTCGTGCCATCGACGTTGAGTTGACGAGGTATGGCATCGATGCGATTCACCTGCAGCGATCACCGCGCATGCAGGCTTTCTGCATGGCGCGTGCCATACTTGACAGACGGTCCCAGCAAGCCTTTCGTTCGGGAAGGGCTTGACATGGGCCTTCCTTGTGCCCGCACAGCAGCAAAGAGGTAAACCATGGCAGCACGCACGACGGGATCATCGGATTCCGAGCAGGAGACAGCAGCCGCTGCGAAGCCGGCAGCCAAGCGCACGTCGACTCGCACCTCGACCCGCGCGTCGTCGAGCACGACGGCGAAGAAGCCGAGCACGCGCAAGACCGCTGCTCAGAAGAAGGCCGAAGCAGAGGCTGCTGCCGCCGCTGAGGGTGCAGGCGAGCAGAGCGCTGAGGCCGGGACGGCAGCCAAGAAGCCTGCCGCGAAGAAGCCCGCGACCAAGCGCACCACCACGCGCAAGAGCGCTGCTCAGAAGAAGGCCGAGGCAGAGGCCGCAGAGGCACCCGCCGAGGACGCCAAGCCTGCCGCGAAGAAGCCCGCGACCAAGCGCACCACCACACGCAAGACGGCCGCCCAGAAGAAGACGGAGGCAGGGGCTGCCGCAGCCGAGACGAAGCCTGAGCCGAGCGACGAGAGCGCGGAGGCTGAGGAGAAGAAGCCCGCGACGCGTCGCCGCACGACGACCGCCAAGAAGACCACGGCCAAGAAGACCACGGCCAAGAAGACGACCGCGAAGAAGTCGACGGCCAAGAAGGTCGCCGAGGACGAGATCGTCGAAGACGAGATTGACGCCGAGGACGAGCTCGACGTCCACGCTGCCGACGACGTCGACACCGACGACGACACCGAGGCAGAGTCCGACGACAAGGATGACGAAGTCGACGACATGGATGACTCGGATGCACCGCTCACCGCGGTGGCCGCAGGCGCTATGGTCCTCTCGGCCTCCTCGGGTGACGACGAAGCCCCCGTCTACTCGGCAGCCATCACGGGTGCCACCGCTGACCCGGTGAAGGACTACCTCAAGCAGATCGGTAAGGTCGCGCTCCTCAACGCAGCTGAAGAGGTCGACCTCGCGATGCGTATCGAGGCAGGTCTGTTCGCAGAAGAGAAGCTCAAGGAGGCAGAGGCCTCGGGCGAGAAGCTCGACAAGCAGCTCATCCGTGAACTCAAGTGGGTCGCCCGTGACGGCCAGCGCGCGAAGAGCCACCTGCTCGGCGCGAACCTCCGTCTCGTCGTCTCGCTCGCGAAGCGCTACACGGGCCGCGGCATGCAGTTCCTTGACCTCATCCAGGAAGGCAACCTCGGTCTCATCCGTGCCGTCGAGAAGTTCGACTACACGAAGGGCTTCAAGTTCTCGACCTACGCCACGTGGTGGATCCGTCAGGCCATCACGCGCGCCATGGCCGACCAGGCGCGCACCATCCGTATCCCGGTGCACATGGTCGAGGTCATCAACAAGCTCGCCCGAGTCCAGCGCCAGATGTTGCAGGATCTCGGTCGCGAACCCACCCCGGAAGAGCTCGCCGCTGAACTCGACATGACTCCCGAGAAGGTCGTCGAGGTGCAGAAGTACGGTCGTGAGCCGATCTCGCTCCACACGCCGCTCGGTGAAGACGGTGACTCGGAGTTCGGCGACCTCATCGAAGACACCGAAGCTGTCGTGCCAGCAGACGCCGTGAGCTTCACGATGCTGCAACGCCAGCTCGAGTCGCTCCTCGACTCGCTGTCCGAGCGTGAAGCGGGCGTCATCCGCATGCGCTTCGGCCTTGGTGACGGCATGCCGAAGACACTCGACCAGATTGGTGACACCTTTGGCGTAACGCGCGAGCGCATCCGCCAGATCGAGTCGAAGACCATGGCAAAGCTCCGCCACCCCTCGCGTTCGCAGTCGCTGCGCGACTACCTCGAGTAGGAGACACGATGGCTTTCAACCCTTTGACGCCGCTCGCGGTCGGTCTCGGCCGCGCGACCCGTGTTGCCATGCGTCTGCGTGGCGGTGGCTCGGCCATGCCCGGTCACGTCGCGCGCACGCTTGACCCCAACTTCCTGGGGCGCGCCGTTGAACGCCTGCCTCGCGGGGTGGTGTTCGTGACCGGCTCCAACGGGAAATCCACGACCACCGCCTACGTCACGAGCGTGCTCCGGGGCCATGGCCTTCGCGTCTTCACGAACGGTTCGGGCGGCAACATGCCGCAGGGCATCGTCTCAGCGATGCTCGGAGATGTCGACTGGCAGGGACACCTCAACGCCGACATCGCCGTGCTCGAAGTGGATGAGGCGATCTGTCGTCTTATCGCTCCGGCCCTGAAGCCTCGCGTTGGCGTCCTCCTCAATGTCCAGGTGGACCACCTCAACCGCTTCTACGACCCGGCTCGCGTCGCGAACTACCTGCTCGACTTCGCCAAGATGTGCGGCGAAGCCGTCGTCTTGAACGCTGACGACACGAATCTCCGCCGCATTGCGCCGGAGATGGTCGTTGACCGCGCCTGGTTCGGCATCGACTCCGAGGTCGCAGCTCGCGTGTCGAGTGGCCTCCCGAGCTACAAGGCCCCCGGCGTAGAGATCGACGAGATTCCGGCATCTGAGCGCACCGCGCAGGTCGTGGACCTTGTCGGCCAGACGGCAACGATCGAGTTCCATGGTGAAGTTGCACGCGTCGAGCTGCCCGCTCGCGGCATGCACTACGCGATTGACGCGGCAGCGGCGCTCACGGCTGGCTACCGCCTCCTCGGCGAGGAGTTCTCGCTCGAAGCGGGTGCTCGCGCGCTCTCGACGATGGACACGGTCTACGGCCGCGGCGAAATCATGATGGTCGAAGGTCAGGAGATCGAGATCATCCTCATGAAGAACCCGCCGAGCCTGCGCATGAACCTCGACGCGCTCGAGAAGAAGCCGGACGTGCTCATGTTCGCGATGGATGAAGGCAGCCCCGACCCGTCGTGGATGTACGGCATCGACCTCTCGAAGCTGGGCGGCGTTGACATCACGACCGGTACGAAGGCCGCCCAAGTTGCCACCTTCTTCGGCTACCAGCACCTGCCGGTGGGCAAGGTCATCCCGAATAACGCCGAAGCGATCCGCGCGTTCCTCGCCCTCCCGGCACCCGAGGAGGGGCGCAAGCTCATCATCGCCAACTACGAACAGACCATCGCACTGCGCCGCATTATGGGCCAGTCGGGTATCGAGGGGAAGCACAACTCGTGAGCATCGACATCCTTCACCTGTTCCCGGACGAACTCGGCATCAACGGTGACGTCGGCAACGCCATGGCCCTCGCCGAGCGCGCACGCGCGCGCGGCATCGACGCGACGATCACCAAGATTGGCCTGAACGACGAGCTCCCCGAGCACGCGGACGCCATCGTGATCGGCTCCGGCCCGCTTGCTGCTGTGCAGGCGGTGCTTCGGGCACTTGAGCGCATGGCTCCGCAGCTTCGCCGCTGGCGTGACCGCGGCGTCGAGTTTGTTGCCATCGGTGGCGGCTGGGATGCCCTCGGAGAGCGCATCACCCTCGCGGACGGGGCAGTCCTCAACGGTGCAGGAGTGTTTCCGACGCGCTCGATTCGCGGCGGCAAGCAGCGCGTGGGGGAGACCGTCGTCCGGATGCCCGAAGGCCTCATCGTCACCGGCTTCTCGAACCACGACTCGATCATGGAAGGCATCGACCAGGCCACCATGCTCGGCACGGTGCTCAAGGGCCACGGCAACGAGGCAACGAAGAAGAGCGCGGAAGGCTACCGTCGCGAGAACCTTCTCGCCTCAAACCTTCACGGCTCGCTCCTCACGATGAACCCGCGCCTTGCTGACGACGCGCTCTATCACGCGGCCGAGCACGCCCGCGCACGCGGTGCGATCGCGAACACGATCGACCTCAACCTGCGTACGAGCTGGCTCGACGAGGTGGACGGCTACGCCGAAGCGAGCCGCCGCGCACTCATTGCGCGCGTGGGCGTGAAGATCGAACACTCCTAGGAAAGGAATCAGCTGAGCGTGGCCACACCGCAAAGCGAGGACCAGTATTCGGCACGACACCTCTCGGTCCTTGAGGGCTTGGATGCCGTCCGGAAGCGTCCTGGCATGTACATCGGTTCGACCGATTCACGTGGCCTCATGCACTGTCTCTGGGAGATCATCGACAACTCTGTCGATGAAGCGCTCGCAGGGCACGGCGATTCCATCACCATCGGGCTTGACCCGGACGGCTCGGTCGTGGTGGAAGACCACGGCCGTGGCATCCCGGTTGATATCGAGCCGAAGACAGGCCTGTCGGGCGTTGAAGTCGTCTTCACGAAGCTCCACGCTGGTGGCAAGTTTGGCGCCTCGAACTACGGCGCCGCCGGTGGTCTCCACGGTGTCGGTGCCTCCGTCGTGAATGCGCTCTCGGCACGCCTGGACGTCGAAGTTGATCGTGGCGGCAAGACCTATGCGATGAGCTTCCGCCGCGGCGAGCCCGGCGTCTTTGACGACCCGAATGGGGTGAAGAGCCCTGACTCGCCGTTCACCCCCTTCCAGGCAGGCACGGAACTGCCCGTGATCGGTAAGGCGAAGCGCGGGGTCACAGGTACGCGTGTGCGCTACTGGGCAGACCCGCAGATCTTCATCAAGGAAGCTGTCTTCTCGCTGGACGACCTCCTCGCGCGCGCACGCCAGACCGCCTTCCTCATCCCGGGGCTCGAGATCGTGCTTGAAGACCGCCGAAGCGACGAGCACGTGCGCCAGGCGTTCAAGTTCGACGGCGGCATTTCGGAGTTCGCCGATTTCCTTGCCAGCGATGCACCAACGACCGACACCTGGCGCTTTGAAGGCGACGGCGACTACAGCGAAACCGTGCCAATGCTCGACGACAACGGCCACATGGTCTCGCGCGAGGTCGAACGCAGGATGCACGTGGATGTGGCGCTGCGCTGGGGGACCGGCTACGACACGACGGTGAAGAGCTTCGTCAACATCATCGCGACGCCCAAGGGCGGTACGCACCAGCAGGGCTTCGAACAGGGCCTCATGCGCACGATCCGGGCCGAGGTGGAGAAGAACGCACGCCGCCTCAAGGTCGGCAACGACAAGCTCGAGAAGGACGACGTACTCGCGGGTCTCACGGCGGTCGTGACCGTCCGCATCCCCGAGCCCCAGTTTGAGGGCCAGACGAAGGAAGTGCTCGGTACCCCGCCTGCCCGTCAGATCGTCGCGAACGTTGTCGCTCAGGGCATCCGTGAGCGCTTTGCCGCGACCGGACGTATGCAGAAGGCCGAATGCTCCCTGCTGCTCGACAAGGTCGTCTCCGAGATGAAGTCGCGCATCTCCGCGCGCGCCCACAAGGAGACGCAGCGCCGCAAGAACGCGCTCGAATCGAGCTCGCTGCCCGCAAAGCTCGTCGACTGCCGATCGAATGATGTTGAGCAGTCCGAACTCTTCATCGTCGAGGGTGACTCGGCGCTTGGCACCGCGAAGCCTGCCCGTAACTCTGAGTTCCAGGCGCTCCTGCCGATTCGAGGCAAGATCCTCAACGTGCAGAAGGCGTCCCTCTCGGACATGCTCTCGAACGCGGAATGCGCGAACATCATCCAGGTGATCGGCGCTGGTTCCGGGCGCAGCTTTGACCTTGACGCGGCACGCTACGGCAAGGTCATCCTCATGAGCGACGCGGACGTCGACGGCGCCCACATTCGCACGCTGCTGCTGACGCTCTTCTTCCGCTACATGCGTCCCATGATCGACGCCGGGCGCGTCTATGCCGCAGTGCCGCCACTGCACCGCGTGGTCGTCTTGAATCCCGGCTCAAAGCCGAACGAGACCATCTACACCTACTCGGAGCGTGAGCTCCACACGCTGCTGAAGAAGCTCGAGCAGCGCGGCAAGCGTTACCAGGATCCGATCCAACGGTACAAGGGCCTTGGTGAGATGGATGAAGACCAGTTGTGGGAGACGACCATGAACCCTGCCGCCCGTCTACTGCGCCGTGTTACGGTCAGTGACGCTGCGGCAGCCGAGCGAGTCTTCGAGCTGCTCATGGGCAATGACGTCGCCCCGCGCAAGGAATTCATCGTTGCCGGCGCACAACACATCGACCAGGAGGCCATTGACGCATGATCGCCCCACGGTTGCGTCATCGAGCCGCTGAACTGCAGCCCGACACTATCCGAAGCATCGTCGTCGTCCTCCTCTCGCTCACGGTCGTGGGCGTCTCCTACGGCGCCATTGCGCACCAGGCTGGCATGCCCACGTGGCTCACGGTCGGCATGGCCTTCCTGCTGCTCGCCGGCAGCAGCGAAATCCTGTTCGTCGGCATGATCATGACCGGCAGCGCGCCCATCGTGGCTGCGATCGCCGGAATCCTCGTGAACACCCGCAATTTCGCGTACGGCATGCACGCCTCGACGTTCTTGCGTCCCGGCCCCTCGCGCCTGCTCGCCGCCCACATCGCGAATGATGAGGGCGCAGCTCTCGCTGTCATCCAGCCGACCACGCGCGCTCGTCGCACCGCCTACTGGATCACGGGCAGCGCGATCATCTTCGTCTGGCCCATGAGCTCGTGGCTCGGCACCGTGGTCGGCGGCCTCATCGAGCACCCGGACATGCTCGGTCTCGACGCAGCCATGCCCGCCATGTTCTTCGCGTTCATTTCGAAGGCCGTCCGCGAGGATGCCGCATCACGGGCTGCCGCCATCACTGGCGGTGTCATTGCTCTGGCCACGACGCCCTTCGTGCCTGCCGGCGTCTCACCAGTGCTCGGTCTCGCTGGCATGTTCGCGGGCTGGTACGTCGACCGTCGCCGGGCACCCCGCGCGAGTACGCCCGAAGTGGACCCGGTCACCGGAGCCATCACACTTCCGGACCTCGAGACGCCAGAACCCCGGACTGGCACGATCACGCTTCCTGACCTGGACGGCCCCATGCCGAGCACGGGAGCGATTCGACTTCCGAACGAAGAGGAACTCCACGAATGAACGGCGTGAACATGGGTGACATGCTGCTCGCCGTCGGCGTGCTCTTCCTCGGCACCTACGGCCTGCGCCTCGGTGGCGTGCTCCTCGGCAAGCGCATCAAAGACCCGGAGCGGGCGATCGCGATCCTCGACCGCGGCGTCATCGTCCTCCTCATGGCCGTGCTCGTGATGAGTTGCTTCGACGGGCAGGACTTTGCTGGTTGGGCGCGACCGGCCGGCGTCGCCGCCGGTGGCCTTGCGGCACTCCTCAAAGCCCCACTCCTTGTGGTGCTCGTCGTCGCCCTCGGCGTCACCGCTGGACTGCGAGCACTCGGTATCCAGTAGCGACGTTCCGATCGGATCCGGCTACTCCTGCGGCTCCTCACCGAGGACGACACCGAGCTGGGCGACGGCCGCATCCAGCGGGATGCCTGAACCATCGCGCTTGCCAATGAGTTCCGGCAGTTGACGCTGGGCACCGTCCTGCGCGTTCGCGCGAAGCGGCGCGGCAGCCACGAGGGCCAGCGCGAGGTGCGTTTCGCCGCGAATGAAGCGGTGCGATCGCACGCCACCCGTTGCGCGTCCCTTCGAGGGGTACTCGGAGAAGGGGGTGATCTTCGCGCTGCCGGGATCGTCCGCTTCGTCGCTGCGCGCGATTGTGACGAGCTGCGCGGTCTCCATCTCGGACGGCGCAACCACGCTCATCTGCACCACTCGGGCACCATCGGCGAGGCGGATGCCTGCCATGCCCGCGGCGCTCCGACCTTGCGGGCGCACCTTCTCAGCCGCGAAGTGGAGCAGCGAGCTGTCACTCGAGACGAACACGAGTTCGTCCTCGTCTTCGGCACGACCCGCAGCGACGAGTTCATCGCCGTCCTTGAGCGTGATGATGTCGATCTCTCGACCACGGCCGAAATCAAGCTCGGCAACACGCTTGACGACGCCCTGGCGCGTCGCGAGCACGAGCGGCTTCTCGTCGTCGCCCAGCGAGATGAGCTGGATGATGCGCTCCTTCGGGTCGGGCAGGGCCGCGTAGTCCTTGAGCTTCACACCCGCGCCAAGCAGCACCGAATTCACCGGTGCCGCCGGCAGCGAGACGACGGGGAGGCGAACGATGCGTCCCGTGTTTGTGATCGCGCCCACATCCCCTCGGACACTCGTGGTCACGACTGCTCGAATGGCGTCGTGCTTCGAACGGCGGGCGGGGCGCGGAATGCTTTGTTCAGGGTCCTCGAGATCGACGCGCAGGACACGACCTGTGGCACTCAGCACGACCTTCGCGGGAGCGTCTTCGAGCTCGAGCGATTGTGCTGCTGCGCCCTTGCCGCGCTTCGCGGTGACAATGTGGTTGCCCTCGGTGAGGAGCGTGCGGCGCGGGGTCGCAAACTGCTTCGACACCGCCGCGAGCTCGTCGCTCACGGTGCGCTTCAAGAGCTGCTCATCGCCGAGGATCGCTTCGAGTTCCGCGATGGCGCGACGCAGCTCATCCGCTTCGGCCTCGAGCTCGATGCGCGAGAACTTTGTGAGGCGACGCAGACGAAGTTCGAGGATGTACTCCGACTGGGCCTCAGAGAGGTCGAAGACCATCCGCAAGCGTTCGCCAGCTTCCGCGGGGTCGTCACTCGAGCGGATGATCTGGATGACCTCGTCAATATCGACAATCGCAATGAGGAGGCCTTCAACGAGGTGCAGACGTTCCCGCTTGCGGGCCAGTCGATAGGCGCTGCGGCGACGGACGACCTGGATGCGGTGGTCGAGGAACACCTGCAGCAGTTCGATGAGGCCGAGCGTCTTCGGCTCACCATCGACGAGCGCGACATTATTCATGTGGAAGGGCTCATCGAGCGGCGTGTGACGGTAGAGCTGTTCGAGGACAGCAGCCGGGTCGAAGCCCGTCTTGATCTCGATGACGAGTCGCAGGCCGTGCTTTCGGTCGGTGAGGTCAACGACGTTCGAGATACCGGCGAGCTTCTTCTTCTGGACGCCGTCCTTGATCTTTTCGATGACCTTTTCGGGGCCCACCATGTAGGGGAGATCCGTGACGACGATGCCTTGCTTGCGCGCGGTCACTCGTTCAAAGGAGGCGGTGGCCCGCATTCGGAAGGACCCGCGTCCATTCGCGTAGGCGTCGCGAATGCCCGAGAGACCAACGATGGTGCCGCCCGAGGGAAGGTCAGGACCCGGGATGAACGCCATGATGTCGTCGAGGCTCGCATCGGGGTGGGCGAGCAAGTGCCGAGCACCGTCAATGACTTCGCCCAGGTTGTGCGGCGCCATCGAGGTCGCCATGCCAACGGCAATACCCTGGGCACCGTTCACGAGTAGGTGCGGCCAGGCTGCCGGGAGCACGGAGGGTTGTTGCTCGGAGTTGTCGTAGTTCGGGACGAAATCAACGACATCTTCGTCGAGCGACTCCGTCATCGCGAGCGCAGCGGGCGCAAGACGAGCCTCCGTGTAGCGAGGAGCTGCGGGGCCATCATCGAGCGAACCAAAGTTGCCGTGCCCATCCACAGTCGTCACGCGCTGCACGAAGGGCTGCGCCAGGCGCACAAGCGCGTCGTAGATGGCCGTGTCACCGTGTGGGTGAAGACGGCCCATGACTTCACCGACGACGCGCGAGCACTTCACGTGACCTCGATCCGGACGCAGCCCCATCTCCGTCATCTGGTACAGGATGCGGCGCTGCACCGGCTTCAGACCGTCACGGGCATCCGGAAGCGCGCGCGAGTAGATGACCGAGTAGGCATAGTCGAGAAAGGACGACTCCATTTCCTGCGCGACATCAACATCATCAATTCGCTCACCGGCGGGGGAGGACAATGGAGAAGCAGCGCGAGGGGTCATGGTGTCCTGTCAACAGCAACACAGCGCGACGGCTGTGGGAAACTTGGGCAGATGAACCCCATGGTATTGAGCGCTGAATCGGGAAAGCCGACGCTGGCCGACGTGTTGCCGAATTGCGTGAGTGCGCTCCGCGGGGAGACTGGCTCGATGGGGCTTCCTCCGGTCGATCAAGCGGTGGTACTCCTCGTGGATGGGCTCGGCGCAGTGAACCTCAAGCCGAACACGGCCTACGCCCGTCGCATGGTGACGACCTGGGGTAAACGCGATCTCGCCTTCTCCTTCCCCTCCACCACCGCGTCGGCAATCGCGACCCTCACGACCGGTGAACGTGCGGGCGTGCACGGGATGCTCGGGTACGCGGTGCTTGATCGATCAACCGGAACCGTCCGGAATCAGCTCTCCGGCTGGGGAGACGGTATGGATCCCGCCACCTGGCAGCCGTGCCCCACGATCTTCGAGCAGCTTGCCGAGGGGCCTGACGCGCTGCCGAGCTTCGTCGTCGGTGTCCCGGCCTACGCGGAATCCGGTCTCACCCAGGCGTGTTTGCGTGGTGCCGAGTACGTGGCGGCTTCGAGCATCATGGAGCGTATCGAGGCGACCCTCGAGCTCCTCGCACGAGAACCCCGCTGCCTCATCTACTGCTATGTTGCCGAGCTCGACCAGGCCGGCCACCGCTACGGTGCCGAGAGCTCCGAATGGCTTGCCGCGCTCGAAGAACTCGACCAGGCGGTGGGTGTCTTGACCCAGTACCTACCCTCGCGTGCGGGCCTCATCATCACCGCCGATCACGGCATGGTGGATGTCCCGCATACTCGCCACATCGACATGGAGTACGCCTCACCGCTCCTCGAAGGCGTGGCCCACATTGGCGGTGAGCCGAGGCTTCGTCACCTCTACCTCGAGGACGCCTCGGCAACTGCGACGGAGCGCCTGCTCGAACGCTGGCGCGAACACGACGGCCACAGGGCACTCATTGTCTCGCGAGAGGACGCGATGTCCGCGGGATGGTTTGGCGCAACGGTGACGGAGGCTGCCCGCAGCCGCATCGGCGACATTCTCATCGCGACGCAGAAGCTCGTTGGCTATTACCCCGAAGACGTGACCGGCCACGGTCGCATGATCGTCGGCCAGCACGGCTCGATCACACCGGAGGAGTGCATCGTCCCCGTCATCCGGCACGGGGCCTTCGCCCGCAACTAGCGAGCGGGGAGCCATACACTCATCGAACCAGCCCGTAGGGCCAGCGGCTACTCGTCGTCGCGCTTCGTGCCGAAGACGATCTCATCCCAGCTCGGCATTGCCTTGCGGGATCGCTTCTTACCGAGCGACGCCGTCGTGTTGCGCTGCTGGGTTCCCGGGTGTGCGGGCGGTTCCGGCTTCTGCTCAGTCACGGGCGCAGCCTTCGCGCGCTCGGGGCGAGCTGCCGTCGATGACGCCCCAGCCGCCGGTCGCTCTTCACGGGCATCCGAGTCCTGGACCTCGTCGAAACCGTGGAGCGGAACGTCCACGATGCGGGGGCCGTTCTTCGTCTGCTTGCCGTGGCTGCCGCGACGGATGCGGTCGACGCCACCGGTCATGCCCGACGTACGGTTCGGTGCTGGCAGTGCGCCCGGGTCGTCGATGCCGGAGTCTTCACGAAGGCCACCCTGTCGAGGGGTGAAGGCGATCGGCGGACGGTGCGGCTGGGGAACTTCGGGTGCGGGGAACTGCTCGTCGTACTCCGCCTCGAGCTCCGGATCCTGGAAGGTCAGCGGTTCACGCTCACCGCGTCGACGGCGAAGGGCCTCAAGAAGATCTGCCGTCTCATTGCCAGGGATACGCGGCGCAGCGGCTGTCGGGTGCCGGGGGATGTCACGCGCTTCAGCCTCGTGCGTTGGCGCCATGCGCGCGGTCGAGCGCTCAATGGGCGCGACCATCTCGCCTTCCTGCTGCACGGCACGCAGCGTCGGGGCTGCCAGTGACTCGAGCTCGCCCTGCTGCGAGAGCGTCGTCGCGTGGTCATTCTTTGGCGAGAGCGCGCGGGACTTCGGCTCAAACGTCCAAATGGCCTCACGCTCGAGCGAGTCGACCGTGAACGACAGTTTGATGTGCCAACCCGTCTCCGGGTCCTTCCAACCGTCCCAGGCAATGTCGCGCGCGTTGATCGTCTCGAGGCGCTCATCGAGGACGCCGCCGAACGTGGCACCGTCACTGCCCATCGGATCGACATCCGATTGCACACGCACCGACACACCCCGTGCCTGCTCAACCATGTAATCGCGCTCCGCGCGAATGGGAGCCTCAAAACGTTCCACGTCCGCCTTCTCGGCGCCCGTCATCGTGACGATCTCATCGATGGAGTGGCCAGCACGGATGAGCTGCTGAATCTCGCGAGGCGCCACCTTCGGTGCCGTGCGGCGCTCCTGAGGCTTCGGGCGCACCGCGTCCCGCAGCGCATCATCAATGGGGACCTGGAACTGTCGTCCGTCGTCGCCGGAGACGATGAGCCGGTTGTCCTCGACGCCGATGAAGCGAAGTTCGGTCATGACGTGCAACCCCTTGTTCCTCGTTCGGTCTCCTGGGCGATCACGTGCCGCTGGATCTGAGCAGCGACAACACGCGTCCGCGTCAGTGTCACACGATTCTTGTGGTGAACCCGGAATCCGGGCCGCGTGCCGTCCACTCTCACGAAACGGTCAGACGTGCCGGTTTGCAGATCTGGCATTCCTCGTACATAATCTCGGCCCGAGGGGCGCGATTGGCGCCCCCATTCGCCTGACGTATTGGACTCCCTCATGGCCACCGACTATGACGCACCGCGTAAGACCGACGACGACGCGACTGACTCCATTGAGGCGCTCAAGGAACGAGTGCCCGATGCGATGAGCAGCAACGTCGACGTCGACGACGCCGACAACCCGGGCAGCTTTGACCTTTCTGCCGCTGACCTTGCTGATGTTGAGCTTGAAACCGTTGTGATCCCGAAGCAGGCGGACGAGTTCACCTGCATCGAGTGCTTTCTTGTGAAGCACCACTCGCAGCTTGCCGAAGAAAGCTCGCTCGGCCCGGTGTGCAGCGACTGCGTCGGGGCTTAGTCCCGCAACGACCCCTTCACTCGGGCTCTACCACGACGAGTCAACTCCTCGCGCGCGTCAGCAATGACGCGCGCGACGTCGTTTGGCTGGCGCGTCGAAAACAGCCAGTAGGGGACAGGGTCGTTCGGGTCGTCAATGTTGATGCGGAGTGAGGTTCCCACCCAACCGCGCAAGCAGAGCCAGGCGCGTGCATCGAGCTCTGGGCCAACGGCAAGACGCGTAGCTTCCTTCGTCGTGAGGGGCGTCGCGTCACCCGCAAACACGAGGGGGAGTCGGGCGCTACCGACCGCAAGCTGGCTCTCGGTGACTTCAATGACGGGGGGATGCCCACACGAGCACCGCGCAACATCCGAGGTAGAGAGCGACTGCCAGAATGACGCCGACGATGAAGTTGATCGGCGCGAAGACGAGGATGACCGCGGGGAGGATGAGCGCACTCCCCAGGAAAATCCAGGGGGCCGGCCACAGACGTTCGCGGTACTTACTCACAGACGTATTTGAACACGCACCTCCCGAAGGTCTGCTGAATGCGGCATCCAGAACTTGGACGCTGTTGTCCACTACGCTCGGCACTCATGACCCCGCTCTCGATTCCCTTCCTCGGCGCGCCGCCGCGTCACGCGCACGCGACCGACGCTGGCGCTGACCTCATGGCGGCTGAGGGTTGCGTCCTTGCGCCCGGTGAACGACGTCTCGTTGGTACCGGCACGAAGATTGCGCTGCCGGAAGGAACGCTCGGCTTTGTCGTCCCACGCTCAGGTCTTGC
The DNA here is from genome assembly GCF_001570905.1 of [Zimmermannella] alba NBRC 15616. Classification (GTDB taxonomy): domain Bacteria; phylum Actinomycetota; class Actinomycetes; order Actinomycetales; family Microbacteriaceae; genus Pseudoclavibacter; species Pseudoclavibacter albus. Next base: position 421,571 of record NZ_BCSO01000001.1, read on the forward strand.
TGCCAAGCATGGCATCACCATCGTGAACGCCCCGGGGACGATTGACGCAGGCTACCGCGGTGAGATCAAGGTGTGCCTGCTCAATACTGATCAGCACGAGCCGTTCGAGATCGCAGCGGGCGAGCGCATTGCGCAGCTCATTGTCTTGCCGTTCCCGCCCGTCGAATATGTGGCCGTTGATGAACTGCCTGACGGCGAACGCGGCGAACGCGGATTTGGTTCAACCGGACGCGAAGCACTCAAGGAGGCATAAGCGTGGGACTGTTCGACATCTTCAAGACCCCGGAAGAAGCTCGACCCAAGGCCGACAAGCTCGTCGTGCCAGGCGAAGAGGTTGAGGAGCTCGGCGACACCGAGCTCGAGGAGCCAGACTTCGACGATTCGAAGTGCGCACCTGCTGACCGCGCCGAACGCGGCCCCTTCGACTCCGAAGAAGCAACGCTCGAGGGTCCGATGGTCGACCTTGGCTCGCTTCGCATTCCCGCCCGCGAAGGCATGGGGCTCCGACTTGAAGTTGAAGAAAAGACAAAGCGTCTCGTCGCAGTCGCGCTCGACTACCGCGAGTCGACGGTCCAGGTGCAGGCCTTTGCCTCGCCGCGTTCGACCGGGCTTTGGAATCGCATCCGCGTGCAGCTTGCCGAGCAGGTTGAGCAGCAGGGCGGTAGCGCACGCGAACTCGAAACCGACCTCGGTATTGAGCTTGAGACGCGTCTGCCGCTCATGGCTGGTGCTCCTGACGGCGCCTACCGGGCTGCACGCTTCATCGGTGTGGACGGACCGCGCTGGTTCCTGCGTGCCGTCCTGAGTGGCAAGGCGCTTCACGATGAGGATGCTGCGCGCGAGGTTGAGGAGCTCTTCCGCAGCATTATCGTCGTCCGTGGCGACCGTCCGATTCCGCCGCGCGACCTGCTGCCGATTCAGATTCCTGAAGCAATGGCGCAGCAGCTCGGCAAGTGAGCGACCGCTCCGAGCGGTTCCGTGCGGCCGCAGAAGAAGGCTTGACCGCGCGTTCCCTTGCCGAATCGGTCGGGGGAGTGCGCGGCATTGTCGAGTCGATGGTGCCGGGGATGCTGTTCCTCGGCGTCTATGCGTTCACCAACGAGCTCATGAGTGCACTCATCGGCCCGGTCGCATTCGGTGTCGTCTCGTTGCTCGTGCGGTTCGTGCGTCGTGAGCCCGTCATGCCGGCACTGGCGGGACTCTTGGCGCTGGCGCTCTCGGCATTCCTCGCCCTGAGGAGTGGCAACGACGCCGACTACTTCCTCCTCGGCTTCGTCATGAACGCTGGCTGGATTGTTGCGTTCACGGTGTCACTCTTGGTCAATTGGCCGCTTGTAGGTGTTGGAGCGGGACTCTTGTCGGGCACGGGGAGCGCGTGGCGCGCCCATCGTCCCTGCCTCATCGCTATGCGATGGCTCACACTCGCCTGGATCGCCGTTTCGGCGCTTCGCCTTGCTGTCCAGCTGCCGCTGTACCTCGCAGGCAACGTCACTGGCCTCGGTACGGCCAAGCTCCTCATGGGCACGCCGATGCAAGCGGTGCTGCTCGTCGGCACGTTCCTGGTCGCGAAGGGTGTGCTCGAAAAGTCAGGCATCCTCCATCCCAACGCTCGAGGTATCTCGACATAGAGATAGTTTGCTAAGCTCTGCACGAGCGGAGCGGTTGTTCAGGCCGAATTCGGCAGAATAGAACTCGTGCTGCCCGCACCAGTGCCGTCGGGCCGCGTTCGGGCTCGTGCCCATTGCGCGGAGACGGTGTGTTTCCTTGATTGGAGTAACCACGTGACCGCAGTGAACAGCTTCGGCGCCAAGGACACCCTTGCGGTGGACGGCACCGAGTACGACATCTTCCGCATCGATTCGGTGAACGGCTACGACAAGCTGCCGTTCAGTCTCAAGATCCTCCTCGAAAACCTGCTGCGCACCGAGGACGGCAAGAACGTCACCGCCGAGCAGATCAACGCGCTTGGCTCGTGGGACCCGCAGGCTGAGCCGAACACCGAGATTCAGTTCACGCCGGCCCGCGTCGTCATGCAGGACTTCACTGGCGTTCCCTGCATCGTTGACCTTGCCACGATGCGTGAGGCTGTTCTCGAGCTTGGCGGCGACCCGAAGAAGATCAACCCGCTTGCTCCGGCCGAACTGGTTATCGACCACTCCGTCATCGCTGACCTCTTCGGTCGCGAGGATGCCTTCGAGCGCAACGTCGAAATCGAGTACGAGCGCAACGGCGAGCGCTACCAGTTCCTCCGCTGGGGCCAGACGGCCTTCGACGACTTCAAGGTCGTTCCTCCGGGTACCGGTATCGTCCACCAGGTCAACATTGAGTACCTCGCTCGCGTCGCCTTCGTGCGCGAAGTTGACGGTGCGCTCCAGGCCTACCCGGACACCCTCGTCGGCACCGACTCGCACACCACGATGGTGAACGGCCTCGGCGTCCTCGGCTGGGGTGTCGGTGGCATCGAAGCCGAGGCTGCCATGCTCGGCCAGCCCGTCTCGATGCTCATCCCGAAGGTCGTCGGCTTCAAGCTCAAGGGCCAGATCCCTGCTGGCGTGACGGCAACGGACGTCGTCCTCACGATCACGGACATGCTCCGCCAGCACGGTGTCGTCGGTAAGTTCGTCGAGTTCTACGGTGACGGTGTCGCCGAGGTTCCGCTCGCGAACCGCGCCACGATCGGCAACATGTCGCCCGAGTTCGGTTCGACCGCCGCGATCTTCCCGATCGACGAGGAGACCCTCAACTACCTCCGCTTCACCGGCCGCAGCGAGTCGCAGGTCAAGCTCGTCGAGGCCTACGCCAAGGAACAGCACCTCTGGCACGACCCCTCGGTTGAGGCGAACTACTCGGAGTACCTCGAGCTCGACCTCTCGACGGTTGTTCCCTCGATCGCTGGCCCGAAGCGTCCGCAGGACCGCATCGAGCTCACCGAAGCACAGGCCCAGTTCGCCCGCGACCTTGCGAACTACGCGAAGCCGGTCAAGCACGACCTCGTCGACCACCAGGCCAGCGAGTCGTTCCCGGCATCCGACCCGGCCTCGACGACGCCCGAATCCGACGAGACCGACGTCATTGAGCAGAAGCCCGCGGCCCCGGTCACTCGCATCTCGAACCCGGTCGAGGTCACGAACAGCGACGACACCTTCACGATCGACCACGGTCACGTCGCGATCGCTGCCATCACCTCGTGCACGAACACCTCAAACCCCTCGGTCATGCTCGCGGCTGGCCTCGTGGCACGCAACGCCGTCGCCAAGGGGCTCACGCGCAAGCCGTGGGTGAAGACGACGATGGCACCCGGCTCGAAGGTCGTCACCGACTACTACGAGAAGGCAGGACTCTGGAAGGACCTCGAGGCGCTCGGCTTCTATCTCGTCGGCTACGGCTGCACGACCTGCATCGGTAACTCGGGCCCCGTCGACGAGCCCATCTCGAAGGCCATCAACGACAACGACCTCGCTGTCACGGCAGTCCTCTCGGGTAACCGCAACTTTGAGGGCCGCATCAACCCCGATGTGAAGATGAACTACCTCGCATCGCCGCCGCTCGTAATCGCCTATGCGCTCGCCGGCACGATGGACTTCGACTTCGACTCGACGCCGCTCGGCCAGGACCAGGACGGCAACGACGTCTACCTCAAGGACATCTGGCCGACCGCCGAAGAAGTGCAGGCCACGATCGACTCCTCGATCGACACCGAGATGTTCAACAAGCAGTATGGGGCCGTCTTCGACGGTGACGAGCGCTGGCGTTCGCTGCCGACGCCGACCGGTGCCACCTTCGAGTGGGACACCGAGTCGACTTACGTCCGCAAGCCCCCGTACTTCGAGGGCATGCAGCTCGAGCTCACGCCGGTCTCGGACGTCAAGGGCGCACGCGTGCTCGCGAAGCTCGGCGACTCGGTCACGACCGACCACATTTCGCCGGCCGGTTCGATCAAGGCTGACTCGCCCGCGGGTGAGTACCTCGCCGCGAACGGCGTTGACCGCAATGACTTCAACTCCTACGGCTCGCGCCGTGGTAACCACGAAGTCATGATTCGCGGTACCTTCGCGAACATTCGTCTCAAGAACCTCCTCCTCGACGGTGTCGAGGGTGGCTACACGCGCGACTTCACGATGCCGGATGCCCCGCAGTCGTTCATTTACGACGCGGCCCAGCACTACGCCGAGAGCAACACGCCGCTTGTCGTGCTCGGTGGCAAGGAGTACGGTTCGGGTTCCTCGCGTGACTGGGCTGCAAAGGGCACGCGCCTGCTCGGTGTGAAGGCTGTCATCGTTGAGTCGTTCGAACGCATCCACCGTTCGAACCTCATCGGCATGGGCGTTGTCCCGCTCCAGTTCCCGGCAGGGGAGAGCTGGGAATCGCTCGGCCTCGACGGCACCGAGTCGATCTCGATCACGGGCCTCGAAGAGCTCAACGAGGGTCGCACCCCGAAGACGGTGCATGTCGTGGCAGAGACCACCGAGCACTCGCCGGAAGGCAAGCAGACCGTCGAGTTCGACGCGATCGTCCGCATCGACACGCCTGGTGAAGCCGACTACTACCGCAACGGCGGCATCCTCCAGTACGTGCTGCGCCAGCTCGCCAGCAAGTAGTCACTCGAGTCTCAGGGAGCTTGGGCAGACCAACCGGTCTGCCCAAGCTCCCTCTCGCTAGGATGGGTTCGATGAGCACCAAGATTCTCCCGACGATCACCAAGCCAGCCGATTTGCGGCGGCTCGGGCTCGAGGAAGAGCGCCAATTGGCGCAGGAGATCCGCGAATTCCTCATCGAACACGTCTCCCGCCAGGGTGGCCACCTTGGGCCGAACCTCGGTGTGGTTGAACTCACACTCGCGCTGCACCGCGTCTTCGATTCGCCGCGGGACGCGATCGTGTTCGACACCGGTCACCAGTCGTATGTGCACAAGCTGCTGACCGGTCGCCAAGACTTTTCCCGTCTCCGTGAACGCGGTGGCCTTGCCGGCTACCCGCAGCGCTCGGAGTCCCCGCACGACATCGTTGAGTCGTCGCACGCCTCAAGCTCACTGAGCTGGGCCGACGGCATCTCTCGCGCCTTCAGCCTCACCGGTCAAGACGACCGCCACGTCGTTGCCGTTGTCGGCGACGGTGCTCTGACCGGCGGCATGACGTGGGAAGCGCTCAACAACATCACCGACGACAACAAGCGCAAGCTCGTCATCGTCGTGAACGACAACGGCCGCTCCTACGCCCCGACGATCGGCGGCATGGCCCGGTTCCTCAACACGGTGCGTACGCAGCGCTCGTACCTCGCGCTGCAGTCGCAATCCTCGAAGGCGTTCCGTCAGCTCGGTGGCGGGCTCGGAAACCGCTTCTACCGTGGCGTGCGTGGCGGCATCCACGGTTTCCTCTCGCGCTTCTCGAATGGTGAGGCGCTCTACTCGAATCTCGACATCAAGTACCTCGGACCGGTTGACGGCCACGACATCGAGGCGCTGGAAGACACGCTGCGTCAGGCGAAGGACTATGGCGCTCCCGTCATCGTGCACGCGATCACGCAGAAGGGCCGCGGCTACCAGCTGGCCCTCGACAACGACGCGGACCAGTTCCACGCCGTCGGCAAGATGGACCCGACGACCGGTGAACCGCTCAAGGCCGACCAGGGCGAATCCTGGACGAGCGTCTTCGCGGACGAAATCGCTGAGCTTGCCGCCACGAACCCGAAGCTCGTCGGCATTACCGCTGCCATGCTGCGCCCCGTCGGGCTGCACCGCTTCAAGGAACGCTTCCCGGAACGCGTCCTCGACGTGGGCATCGCAGAACAGCACGCGGTCACGAGCGCCGCAGGCCTCGCCTACGGCGGCCTCCACCCGGTCGTGGCTATCTATTCGACCTTCATGAACCGCGCCTTCGACCAGGTGCTCATGGATGTGGGGCTCCACCGCGCCGGCGTCACCTTCGTGCTCGACCGTGCGGGTGTCACTGGCCCCGACGGGCCGAGCCACCACGGCGTGTGGGACCTCGCGCTCCTGCAGATCGTCCCGACGATTCGCCTGGCGGCGCCCCGCGATGCGAGCCGTCTGCGTGAGGAGCTGCGCGAAGCAGTCGCCGTCGACGACGCACCCACCGTCATCCGTTTCTCGAAGGGTGTCGTCGACGACGAACACGACGCCGTCGAGCGCCTCGAAGACGGTGTCGACGTACTCGTCCGCGGTTCCAAGCAGGATGTGCTCCTCGTCACGGTGGGCCCGATGGCCACGCTCGGGCTTGATGTGGCACGCCTTCTTGAAGCCGAAGGCATCGGCGCGACCGTGGTTGACCCGCGCTGGGTCGTGCCGGTCCCGCAGAGCGTGCTGTGCCTCTCAGGCGAACACCGCATCGTCGTCACCATCGAAGACGGTGTTGTCGTGGGCGGCATCGGCACCCGCGTGCGTCAAGACCTCCGTGCCGCTGAGATTGACACCACGGTCACGGAGCTCGGTATTCCAGACGAATTCATTGCCCACGCAAGCCGCTCACAAATCCTCAAGGATGCCGGTCTGACGGCCGAGAACATCGCCGCAAACGTCATCGCGCAGGTGCGTGGAACGCGCATCCCGTACGCCCGTCCAGAGCGCACACGCAAGTAGTTCGTCTGCACGAAACCCACAATCAACTTTTTTCACAACTTCTTGGGCGCTCGGCACCCTCGCTCATAGACTCCCCTCACAGCCGTTTCTCAGCTGAGACGGCAGTTTCCAAACTTGAGGGAGACGCAATGACGAGTTCAACTCGGGAACAGGTGGAGCCAACGACGGCTCCACGCGATTGGGCAGAGCAGCCGATTGAGATGCCGACTGACCTACCCCCAACCTCGGTCGATCCGGACGCCAAGAAGGGCAAGCTCTGGAAGACCATCCTTGTCTGGTCGCTCGTGGGCCTGCTCGGCGCCGTGAGCTGGACGATCCTCGCACTCCACCGTGGCGAAACCATCAACGCTGTCTGGTTCGTCTTCGCTGGTGTGTGCTCCTACTTCATCGCGCACCGCTTCTACGCGAAGTACATCGAAAACAGGGTGGCAATGCCGGACGACCGCCGTGCAACGCCCGCCGAATACGCGGCCAACGGTAAGGACTTCGTTGCTACCGACCGCCGCGTGCTCTACGGTCACCACTTCGCCGCTATTGCAGGTGCTGGCCCCCTCGTCGGCCCGGTCCTTGCAGCCCAGATGGGCTTCCTGCCAGGCACGATCTGGATCATCCTCGGCGTGATCTTCGCCGGTGCGGTCCAGGACTACCTGGTGCTCTTCTTCTCGATGCGCCGTAAGGGCCGCTCGCTCGGCCAGATGGCCCGTGAGGAACTTGGTCCGATCGGTGGTACGGCAGCAATCTTCGCCACGCTCATGATCATGCTCATCATCGTGGCCATCCTCGCCCTGGTCGTCGTGAACGCTCTCGGCGAGAGCGCCTGGGGTGTCTTCTCCGTCTCGATGACGATCCCGATCGCCATTTTCATGGGCTGCTACCTGCGCTTCTTCCGCCCCGGCAAGGTCATGGAGATCTCCTTCATCGGCTTCGGTCTCCTCCTCGCCGCGATCATCGGCGGTGGCTACATCGCAGGCACCGAGTGGGGCCAGGCGATCTTCCACCTCGACAAGATCTGGATCGCCATCGCGATCATCATCTACGGCTTCGTTGCCGCTGTGCTCCCGGTGTGGCTGCTCCTCAGCCCCCGCGACTACCTCTCGACCTTCATGAAGATCGGCGTCATCGCCATGCTCGCTGGCGCGATCCTCATCGTTCGCCCGGAGATTTCGGCCCCCGCCTTCTCCGAGTACATCGGTCGTGAAGACGGCCCGATCGTTGCTGGTTCGGTTTTCCCGTTCCTCTTCGTGACGATCGCCTGTGGTGCACTCTCCGGCTTCCACGCCCTCATCTCCTCGGGTACGACCCCGAAGATGGTGCACAAGGAACGCCAGACCCGCTTCATCGGCTACGGCGGCATGCTCATGGAATCGTTCGTCGCACTCATGGCGATCGTGGCAGCGCTCTCGATCGACCGCGGCATCTACTTCGCGATGAACGCACCCGCCGCCGCAACCGGTGGCACGGTCGAGACCGCAGTCCAGTTCGTGAACAACCTTGGTCTCACGAACGTGAACCTCACGCCGGACATGCTCACGCAGCTTGCCCAGAACGTGGGCGAGAAGTCGGTCGTCTCGCGCACTGGTGGTGCACCGACCCTCGCAGTCGGTATCGCAACGATCATGCAGCACCTCACAGGCCCGGGCCTCATGGGCTTCTGGTACCACTTCGCCATCATGTTCGAGGCGCTTTTCATCCTCACGGCTGTCGACGCCGGTACTCGTGTCGCCCGCTTCCAGCTTCAGGAGGCCGTCGGCAACATCTGGCCGAAGTTCGCCGACAACAATTGGAAGCCCGCGGTCTGGGGTGCAACGGGTCTCATGGTCCTCGGTTGGGGCTCGATCCTCATCCTCGGCGTGACCGACCCGCTCGGTGGTATCAACACCTTCTTCCCGCTCTTCGGTGTGGCAAACCAGCTCCTCGCGGCCGTCGCGCTCGCTGTGTGTGCCTCGATCGTCGCGAAGCGTGGACGTCATGCCTTCAAGGTGCTCTGGGTGGTCCTCGCCCCGCTCGCCTTCGACCTCGCCGTGACGCTCACCGGTTCGTGGTTGAAGATCTTCTCGCCGAACCCGAAGGTTGGCTACTTCGCCAACATGCACGCTTTCCAGAACGCACTTGCTGAAGGCAAGACGAGCTTCGGTAGCGCGAAGAACGTTGAGGCGATGCAGGCTGTTGTCCGAAACACGATGGTGCAGGGCTCGCTCTCGGTAGTCTTCGCCATCCTCACGATCATCGTCGTGGTGAGTGCGATCGTCTCCATGGTGAAGTCGTGGAAGCTCGACGGCCAGCCGACGACCGAGCCGCGTCCCATCCCGAGCCGCACCTACGAGCCGTCGGGTTTCATCCCGACTGCCGCTGAGCGTGAGGTTGAGCAGCAGTGGGATGCGCTCCCGGTTGACCTTCGCCTGACAGCATCCGCAGACGGAAAGCACGCCTAAACGGTGACGACCATGTCGAATGCTCGTGACGTCGCGCGCCGCTTCTGGAAGGGGCTTCGCGGCGTCATGGGCGCGGATGCCTACGACCGCTACCTCGCACACCACCAGCGGCATCACCCGGGTGAACCGGTGATGACCGCCCGCGAGTTCTGGCGCGACAAGGCGGACGAACAAGACCGAAACCCGGGCGCGCGCTGCTGCTAGCGTTCGGGAACGCGAAAGGGGTTGGCCCAGTGAGTGATCACTGGGCCAACCCCATTGCTGTGTGCCCTATCGGTGGGCGGCACCACGCTTCGGCGGCGTGTGGAAGGTGCCGCCGAAGGCCTTCTCAGATGCGCCGACTCGGTCGAGGAACGGCGTGAGGCCACCCGCCTGGAATGGGTATCCGGCACCGAGGATGAGGCAGAGGTCGATGTCTTCCGCCTCGGCGACCACGCGCTCGTCGAGCATGTGCTTGACTTCGTCGGCGAGACCCACGAAGACCTCGTCACGGAACTCTTCGGCGGTCTTGTTGCTCTTCGGAATGCCGCCCTGAACAAGCTTCACGGCCTTCTTGTCGAAGTCCTTGATCTTGCCCTTGCCGTCGCGGTCGAAGATCTTGCCGTAGTCGGCAAGCTTGTGCAGATTTTCGGATGCGTGGAAGCGCTCCGGGAACGCGGTCGCGTTCGTGTCGAGGACGTGCGCACCAACCTTGAGCCCGACAAGCTCGAGGAGTTCGAAGGGCGTCATCGGGAGCCCGAGTGGGTCGAGCGCATGGTTCACCGTCTCAAACGGCATGCCGGTGTCGACGGCGTGCATGGCGTCACCGAGCACCTTTGCGAGGATGCGGTTCACCACGAATCCCGGCGTATCCGTCGTGATGACCGCATTCTTCTTAAGGTTCTTCGCGGTAGCCATCGCCGTTGCGAGCGTCACATCGTTCGTCTTCGTCGTCTTCACGACCTCGATGAGCGGCATGACTGCCACCGGGTTGAAGAAGTGGAACCCAACCACGCGCTCCGGGTGCTCGAGGTCTGCCGACATCTCTTCAATGGAGAGGCCCGAGGTGTTCGTGGCGAGGATCGCCTCGGGGGAGATGATCGCCTCCATCGAGGCGAAGACATCCTTCTTCACCTGCATCTCTTCGAAAACGGCCTCGATGACCCAGTCGCAGTCCGCGAATTCGCTGCGGTCGGTCGTGCCGTGCACGAGTGCCTTGAGGCGGTTGAGCTCGTCATCCCCGATGCGCTCCTTGGCGTGGAGCTTGTCGAGTTCGCCGTGAATGTACTCGAGACCCTTGTCGACGCGAGCCTGGTCGAGGTCGGTGATAACGACCGGCACCTGGAGGCGGCGGACGAAGAGCGTCGCGAACTGGCTTGCCATGAGACCTGCGCCGACGATGCCGACCTTTGTGACGGGGCGTGCAAGCTCCTTGTCGGGCGCGCCGGCAGGCTTCTTCGCGCGCTTGTTCACGAGGTTGAACGCGTAAATTGACGCGATGAACTGGTCGCCGGCGATGAGATCGGCGAGTGCCTCCGACTCCATCTGGAAGCCCTTCGCGACAGCACCAGACTTCGCAGCTTTGAGGATGTCGAGCGCCCGGTACGGGGCGAGTGGGACCGTGCCGAGCTTGTCTTCGAGCGTCTTCTTCGCGACGTTGATGGCGATGTCCCACTTCGTGAGACGCTCCATCTTGCCGGGTGCGTAGGGACGCTTCACCTCGATCTCGCCGCCGAGGACCGCATCCGCCCACGCAAGTGACTCCTCGAGGAAGTTCACTGCGGGGAACATGGCGTCTGCGATGCCGAGTTCGAAGGCCTGCGGGCCCTTGAGCATGCGGTTGTTCTTGAGCGGATTCGAGATGACGACCTCGAGCGCTTTCTCAATACCGATGAGGTTCGGAAGCAGCGTCGCCCCACCCCAACCCGGAACAAGGCCGAGGAAGACTTCCGGCAGCGCGAACGCCGGCACGGACTCGTCGATCGTGCGGTACGTGGAGTTCAGGCCCACCTCCACGCCGCCGCCGAGTGCCATGCCGTTGTAGAAAGTGAAGCTCGGAACAGGGAGTGTGCTCAGCGAACCGAGCACTTCGTGGCCGAGCTCACCAAGCTGCAGCGCAACCTCACGGCTCGGGATGGCGTCCACCTGGGAGAGGTCGGCACCTGCGGCAAAGCAGAAGCGCTTGCCCGTGACACCAACGGCCTGGATCTCACCGGCCTCGGCGCGGGTGTGGAGCTCGCGGATGGTCTCGCCGAGCGCCACGAGCGTGTGCGGTCCGAGCGTGTTCGGACGCTTGTAGTCACGACCGTTGTCGAGCGTGATGAGGGCGAGAATGCGCCCTGAAGCGAGGCGAATATCGCGCACATGGGCGTGTGTGACGACCTCGTCGCGGGAAGCATCAAGGAGTGCGGCGTACTGCGTTCGGAGTTCTGACATTATGCGCGTCCCTTCGTCGACTGTCCTGCGCGTGCGTGACGCTTTCCATTCCAGTGCGGGTTCTCCCAAATGACCGTGCCGCCCTGTCCGAGGCCGACGCACATGGCCGTGATGCCATACCGCACCTCGGGGTGCTGCTCGAACTGGCGGGCGAGCTGGGTCATGAGGCGCACGCCCGAGGAGGCGAGCGGGTGTCCGAAGGCGATCGCGCCACCGTACGGGTTCACCGCCGGGTCATCGGCGTCGATCTTGAAGTGGTCGAGGAACGAGAGCACCTGCACGGCAAAGGCTTCATTGAGTTCAAAGAGGCCGATGTCGTCGATCGTGAGCCCCGCCTTGGCGAGTGCCTTTTCGGTGGACGGGATGGGGCCAAGTCCCATGACGTCCGGCTCCACGCCTGCGAAGGCGAAGGTCACCATGCGCATGCGGGGCGTGAGACCAAACTCCGTGACGGCCTCACCGGAGGCGAGGATCGCTGCTGTTGCACCGTCGTTCAAGCCAGAGCTGTTGCCGGCGGTGACGCGGCCGTGCGGACGGAAGGGGGTCTTCAGCGTGGCGAGTGTCTCGAGGTTGGTGTCGGGTCGGAGGGTTTCGTCGCGCGTGGCGAGATCCCATCCGGTCTCCGACTCAATCGCGACCGGTACGAGGTCAGGCTGGATATCGCCGTTCTGGTAGGCGAGGGCCGCCTTCTGCTGCGAGCGCATCGCAAAGTGGTCAGCGCGTTCACGCGTGAGCTCCGGGAAACGATCGTGCAGACGCTCCGCGGTCTTGCCCATGTTGAGCGCGTCTTCGCTCACGAGCTTCTCCGCGACGAAGCGCGGATTCGGTTCCGCGCCCGCACCCAGCGGGTGACGTCCCATGTGCTCGACACCACCGGCGATCGCAATGTCGTAGGCACCGAACCCGATACCCGACCCCATCGTCGTCGTCGTGGTCATGGCTCCTGCACACATGCGGTCAATCGCAAGACCGGGCACCGACTGGGGGAGCCCAGCAAGCATTCCGGCGGAGCGGCCGAGCGTGAGCCCCTGATCGCCCTCTTGCGTGGTGGCCGCGATGGCCACGTCATCGACCCGATCCAGTGGAATGTTCGGGTTGCGGTCGAGGACACCTCGGATGGCTTTCACCACCAGGTCGTCGGCTCGGGTCTTCCAGTACATGCCCTTTTCACCGGCGCGTCCGAACGGCGTCCGGATGCCGTCGATGAAGTGCACTTCGCGAGTTGACACTGTGCCTCCACATTGTTGCATCGTTGCTTGGCACACATCGTAGGGAGGCTCTCCTGAAGAACGACTTGACTGGACAATATCGACGAGCGCGAACTGTCTCTACGTGAAGTTATTTGTCGAAACTCACCAGAACCGCGGCGAGCATAGTTGCGGTCTCCTCGATCTGCCAGGGGCGAGCGCCGAGCGAGACAAGCTCGATGGCCACGCTTGCCGGGGAAACGGGCTCCGGCGGATTCCACGCGAGATGGCGCAGGTGATCAGGAGTGAGCAGGTTCTCGATCGGGAGCGAACGCTCCTCGGCTAGCTCACCGACGAGGTGCTTCACTGCCTGGTAGCGCTCATGCGCAGCAGGGTGGCGCTGCTTCCAGCTGCGGTGGTGCGGCATCGCGTCCGGGTCTCGCGGTGGCGCCTGGAACGGCGCAAGATCAGCATCACGGCCGCGCTCAATGGCTTTCCACCACCGGTCAAGCTCAGTTCGGGACTCGCGGCCCTGGAACTCCTTAAGCTCGGCGAGCTGCTGCTTCGTGCGCGGCGGCTTCTGGGCAATGAGCGCCATGGAGCGGTCGGGGACGAGTCGGCCGGGGGAGACGTCCCGGGTGCGGGCAAGTTCATCGCGGGCGTGCCACAGCTCGTGCGCGATGGCGACGGTTCGGGCGTGACGGGTGCGGGTGCCGACGAACTTCATCCAGGGTTCGCGTTTCGCGGGCACTTCCCGGGCGAGCACGGAAGCGAATTCCTGCTGGGCCCAGACGGACTTGCCTGCCTCGGCGAGCTTCGTTTCCAGGACATCCCGAAGGTCCACAAGCACCTCAACGTCAAGAGCCGCGTAGGCCAGCCACGTTTCGGGCAGAGGGCGAGTTGACCAGTCGTCCGCGGAGTGGGCCTTTGCAAGGCGGACGCCGAGAAGTTCTTCCGTGACCGCACCGAGGCCAACACGCTCGAGACCGAGCAGGCGCGCTCCGAGTTCAGTGTCAAAGATTCGGACGGGATGGAGGCCCAGCTCGCGCAGGCAGGGCAGATCCATGGCGGCGGCGTGGAAGACCCACTCTTCGTCGGCGATGACGTCGTTGAGGGGTGAGAGGTTCTCAAAGGCCAGCGGGTCGATGAGGAGCGTCCCGGCACCTCGGCGATATATCTGCACGAGGTAGGCGCGCTCAGAATAGCGGTAGCTCGAAGCGCGTTCAGCATCGAGTGCAACGGGCCCGTGACCTGCTTCCAGGCGCGCACATGCGGCCTCGAGCTCCTCAGGGGTGTCGATAAGGTCGAGGCCGCCCTCGCTCAGACGCTCAGTATCTCGGTCGCTCACGCGCGCCTCCGGGGACGAAGAACCGTCACGCCCTCACTCTCAACCGGCGGAAGACCCGCGAGCATGCACAGGAGTTCACCCCAGGCGGCGGCATGTGCGCCGAGGTCGAGGTCGCGCGGCGTCCACGAGGCGCGGAGTTCAATCTGGGCACCTTCGCCCTGCTCGGCAAGTTCGCCGTATCCCTTGGAATTAATGGTGGTGGCGGTCCCAGAGGGGTGATCGTAGGCAGCGCCGCGTGAGTCGAGCGCGTCAATGAGCCACGACCAGGCTACATCGGCGAGGAAGGGATCCACGCCAATCTCCGTTTCGAGCGGCGCCTGGGCAAAGCAGACGACGCGGAAGTCACCACGCCAGGCTTCCGGCTCAGCCTCGTCGTGCAGCAGGATGAAGCGGCCCGTGCCGAGATCGGAGTCCTCGCCGTGGACTCGCGGCTGGACGTCGCCCGAGAGTGCAAGGGCCTCCGGCGCGAGATTGGCTGGTGGACGGATCTCGCTCACGACGAGCTCAGAGCGGAACTCGACGGCGCGCACGGAGGCTGCGGCCGCATCGAAGCGGGGAGCTACACGGTGCAAGGAGACAACCACGCTGGCGAGATTAGACTCGACACGACCATGCCTCACCCAGGCGCGCCGATTCCCCGCGCCCCTGCCCAGAAAGAGCGAGACATGTCCGAGCCGCAGCGTCACTGTGCATCGACGATTGCGTCTGCCCTCAAGGTCACGAGCTGGGCGCTCCTCGGTGCCTTGATCACGCTTGGTGCCGTCACGGTGACCAGCACGGTGACTGCGGCGCGGGCCATTGTTCGTCCGGCGAAGCGCAAGCGCGAACCCGTCCGGGTCATGCGGGCGGATGAACAGACGCACACGCTCACGACGCGGGCTGTGGTCGAGGCTCGTGCGCCAGGCAGCTACACGGTTCTCTACCGGGACGGTGTTGCCTTGCTCGGGGACATCGTCGAACAAACCCGGCGGAGCGTGACCCGGCGCGTGGTCGCGTGGAACGGTGCCGCGCCCTGGGATGCCCAGTGGGTGCGGTACACCTCCGCACCCGAACTCACGCACACCGAGCTCGAGATCCCGGTTGAAGACGTTGAGATTGCTACGGAACTCGGCGCACTTCCCGCGTGGCTGTTCCCGCAGGCATCCTCGAACGATGATTGGGCGATTCACGTTCACGGTCGCGGTGCGAGTCGCCGCGAACCGCTGCGTGGTGTCCGCCAAGCGCATCGCGAGGGGTGGACGAGTCTCGTCATCAGCTACCGCAACGACGCCGATTGGCGGCCGAGCGCCGATGGACGCTACGGCCTCGGGCTCACCGAGGCGCAGGATGTCGCGGCCGCGCTGCGGTACGCACGGTCTCACGGTGCGACGCGCATCATGCTCGTGGGGTGGTCGATGGGTGGGGCTGCTGTGCTCGCGACGCTCCTCGACGGGGACGCGGAAGACGTGGTTGCCATCATGCTCGAATCGCCCGTCACGAGCTGGCTCGACGTCTTCCGGTTCGAAGCGCGGGAGATTGGACTCTTGCCGTGGATTGCGCCGCTCGCGTGGCGCCTGCTCCGTTCGCCGCTGGCTCCGCTCACCACGGGTGTCGCCGACCCGCTCGAACTCGAACGGCTAGAAGTGCACGAGCGTGGGGATGAACTTCGCGTGCCGATCCTCATCCTGCATTCGAAGCAAGATCGCGTCGTGCCGTACCGCTCAAGCCGCAGACTCCACCGACTACGGCCGGAGCTTGTTCAACTCGAGATCTTCCCGCGCGGCCTCCACACGCGCCTGTGGAACGACGACCCCACACGGTGG
This sequence comes from [Zimmermannella] alba NBRC 15616, assembly GCF_001570905.1. GTDB lineage: Bacteria > Actinomycetota > Actinomycetes > Actinomycetales > Microbacteriaceae > Pseudoclavibacter > Pseudoclavibacter albus. The sequence continues at coordinate 437,347 of NZ_BCSO01000001.1, forward strand.
AACGATGTCGTCCGCGCCTGGTTCAGGCGTCACCGCTGCCCTCGTCGGGCGGAGAGGTGAAGGAGGCACTCTTCGCGTACGAGTCGGTGATAGAGGTAGCCGAGCTCGTCAGAGGCCAAGAGATAACGCTGCCAGTGCTGTTCGCGACGAGAGCCGGGGAGGTCAGTGGCATCCGGCGCACCGAAGACAGGCGCCTCGGTGAGACACACTTCGTCCAGGAGTTCCGCGTCGAGGCACTGGGTGATGAGGCGGTGTCCACCTTCAACCACCACACGTCCGTACCCCTCATCGGCAAGCACTGAACGCAGGGCCGACACGTCGACGGCGTCGTCCTTGAGCGGGGGATGTAGGACGGGTGCCCCGGGGAGCGTCTCGTCAACCCGCGCACGTGCGACAGGCGGGCAGAGCACGAGGCAATTCGTCTCGGCTTCTTCTCGCGGGAGCCGGTGGCCGCTGAGATTTCCCGAGCCGGTGACAATAACGAGCGTGCCGCCGCCAGTGGGCGCATGCTGCTCGTTTCGCACGGTCTCCGCACCGACGAGCACGGCGTCACTCATCGCTCGAATGCGCTGCAGGATAGCCCGGTCGGCACGGTTCGAGAGAGAGTCGCTTGTCCCATCAGGGCCTGCGACCTTGCCGTTCAGGCTGCCGATCATGTTCATCCGCCACCACGAGGCTGGCGTCGTATACCAACGGTCAAGCTCTGCCTTGGCTGTGTCGTTGCCGAGGTCGATGGTGGGCGCCACATCTCTGCTGCGCGAGCGCAGGAGCGTGAGCTGCGTAGCGCTCGGCATGGAGTCGATCGCTGCCACAGCTAGCCTTCGTTGCCGGCGAGTGCCTCACGCACCTGCCGCTTGGCGCGGGCAATCATGCCAACCATGCCGCGCAGACGCAGCGGCGACACGATGCGCGTGAGTCCGAGCTCGAAGGGCGTGTCATCCGGGAGTGCAAGAAATTCCTCGGAACCCAGGCCTTCGACACCCTGCGCGAGGATCGACGCGAAACCGCGCGTGGTGGGCGCCTCCTTGGGGGCCGTGGCGTGAATGTGCACCTTCTGCTCGTCGTCGAGTTCCGCAAAGAGGTAGACGGGTGACTGACATTCGAGCACCTGCTCCATGAGGTCAGGGTGGTCCGCGAGGTGCTCGGGAAGCTCAGGCAGATCGTTCGCGAATTCGAGGAGCAGGTTGAGCTTCTCCTGATCCGGCAGCGCCTCAATGTCGGCGCGAAGCTCAGTGAAGAACGCGGGCAGAGTCATACAGCTCCTCGAAATGTGCCGGTGTTTCGTCGAACGAGACGACGCCCCACGAGGGTACCGAACCGGCCTGTCTCGAAGGGCGTCGTCGCAGGATCGAGTCAGCGGGGGAGGTCGCCGCGTTCTTCGCCAGTCACGATCGGAGCGCCGACAAGGGAGCCCCACTCCGTCCACGAACCGTCGTAGTTGCGCGCACCGTCAATCCCGAGCAGGTGCTTGAGCGCGAACCACGTGTGACTCGAGCGCTCACCAATACGGCAGTACACGATCACGTCGTCGCTGTCGTTCAGGCCAGCTTCGTTGCGGTAAAGCGCGTTGAGTTCTTCGATTGGACGGTAGCGGCCCGTCTCATCTACGGCCTTCTTCCACGGCACGGATGCTGCGGTCGGTACGTGTCCTGCGCGGAGCGCGCCTTCTTCGGGGTAGTCCGGTGCGCTCGTGCGGGTGCCAGCGTATTCCTCGGGGGAGCGGACATCGATAAACGGCTTCCCGAAGTGCTGCATGAGGTCGTCACGGAAGGCGCGGAGCGTGCGGTCGTCGCGCTCGATGACGGGGTAGTTGCTCGGGGTCGGCGTCGGTCGCTCGGTCGTGAGTTCGCGGCCCTCGGCGATCCATGCATCACGTCCGCCATCCATGAGGCGAACGTCTTCGTGACCAAAGAGCTCGAAAATCCAGAGCCCGTATGCCGCCCACCAGTTCGACTTGTCGCCGTAGAACACGACCGTGTCGTCGCGCGAGATGCCGCGTTCGGACAGGAGCTTCGCGAAGCCTTCCCCGTCAACGAAGTCGCGGCGAACCGGGTCGTTGAGGTCCACATGCCAGTCGAGCTTGAGGGCGCCAGGGATGTGCCCAACTTCATAGAGGAGGACGTCTTCGTCACATTCCACGATGACGAGTCCTTCGTCGCCGCGGTGGGCTTCCACCCACTCGGTTGACACGAGCCGCTCGGGGTGAGCGTAACCGGCGAATCGATCGTTGACTTCTGCGGGAACGGGCATCAGAGACTCCTCGGGACGACGGCCTGCTCGAGGTTGGAGCGAACAGCAATCACTCAGCGTAGGCGATTGTGCTCTCCAACTCGTTCGCGCCGCGAGAAATGTCGAAGTGTGACGCGCGTAGGCTGTACCCCCGAACCCTGCCCCTGTTTGACGAAGGATGTGCGCGTGAGCGACGGCCGAATTCTCCATCTCACTGAACTGCAGCCGGAGGTCACGCCCGAGCAAATGGTCGCGGCGCTCGTGCCGCCGCCGCAGTTCGATACGGCGAGTTTCGAGAGCTACCGGCCCGACCCTGAATACCCCTCGCAGGCAGAAGCGGTTGAGATGTGCATGCGCTTTGCCGGGAAGAAGCCGCAGACGAAGTCCTCGGGTGGCTTCTTTGGCATGTTCAAGCGTCAGCCCGAAATGAAGCCGGGCATTTATCTTGATGGTGGCTTCGGTGTGGGTAAGACCCACTTGCTCGCCTCGATCTGGCACGCACACCCGGGCCGCAAGTACTTCGGCACCTTCCTCGAGTACACCTCGCTCATTGGTGCCCTCGGCTACCAGGAGGCCGTGCGTACGATGCGCGGCTGCCAGCTCATTGCTATCGACGAGTTCGAGCTCGATGACCCGGGCGACACGATGATGATGTCGAAGTTCCTCGGCGAGCTTGTCGACTCGGGTACCTCCATTGCGGCCACGAGTAACACGCCGCCGAATGCCCTCGGCGAAGGCCGCTTCGCTGCCCAGGACTTCCTCCGTGAGATCACGAAGCTCGCGGATGTGTTCCAGACCCTCCGTATCGACGGCACCGACTACCGTCGCCGTGATTTCGAGGGCCACGCGGTGCGCGTGAGCGACGGGAGCCTCGCCCGCCTCGTGGATGAGCGCGTCAAGGCCGGGGGAGTCGTGGCACACGACCGCTTTGACGATCTGATTGCCCACCTCGCGAAGGTGCACCCCTCGAAGTACATCCGGATGATCGAAGGCGTCACAGCACTCGCCCTCGATGACGTCCACGAGTTGCACGACCAGGCAGATGCCCTGCGCTTCGTGGCGTTCATCGACCGTGTGTACGACGCGGAGATCCCGATCATTGCCTCGGGCGTTTCGCTCGACGGCATTTTTGCTGGCGGCATGATCGACGGCGGCTACCGCAAGAAGTACCTGCGCTGTGTCTCGCGACTCATCGCGTCCACTGGCGCAGCGAACATTCCCGAGGCAGACCACCTCTCGTAGCGCATGCCCGTGCGAGACGGCCCGCTCCATTATCAGGATGAGCGCCTGCTGTCTCGATAGCGTCGAAGCATGCAAATTGGCGATGTGACGATCGATCCGGACATTCTCGCCGCGATTGCGGCGGTCGTGCTGTCCATCATTGGCCTCTTTGGCATCGTGCTGCCGGTGTTGCCCGGCAGCATCACGATTGCCGTGGGATTCCTCATCTGGGCGATCGTGAGTGGCACGGTCGGGGGATGGGTGTTCTTCGGCATTGCCGCAGTGCTGCTCCTCATCGGCAACATCAGCGGTGCCGTGTTGACAGGCCGTGGACTGAAACAGCGCGAGATCCCGACCCGAAGCGTCACGATCGCCATCCTCGTCGGCATTGTCGGCATGTTCGTCTTGCCGGCGTTCGGCCTCCTGATCGGCTTCGTGGTTGGCCTTGTGGGCGCCGAGTACTACCGCGTGCGCGATTGGGGGGATGCGGTGGACTCGAGCCTCGCAGCGCTCAAGGCCCTCGGCATCGGCATGCTCATCGAGATGGGCTGTGCGCTCACCTCGGTGCTCTTGCTTGCTGTCGCGATCGTGTGCCACTTCATGTGGTGGAACGCGAACTAGGCGCACACGATATGTCTCGCCAGAGACAGTAAATGGCCCCGCAGGAGTGTTCCTGCGGGGCCATTTCGTGGTGGGCGATGCCGGGCTCGAACCGACGACCTCTTCCGTGTGAAGGAAGCGCGCTACCAGCTGCGCCAATCGCCCTTACAACGAGGATCAACTATGCCACAAAAATGCACGCTTTGCATCGCGATCGGCATGCTCGCACGTCACGTTCGTCACACGAGTTCACGCGCGTCACGTTCGCCACGCCGTGTGACCTGGGGTTTTAAGTTGTTGTTGGGTGAGATTTTGCAATCGTCCCCGATTCGGTTAGAGTCATTGACGCGCCGAACGAGGGAAGCGAAAGCAGCCCAGAGTTCGGAAGGTAAATGCGGATGTGGCGCAGTTGGTAGCGCATCACCTTGCCAAGGTGAGGGTCGCGAGTTCGAGTCTCGTCATCCGCTCGAGTGTCACCAGGGCTTGGCCCAGGTAGCACGGGGTTAACCCACACGGTGACGTGGCCGAGAGGCGAGGCAGCGGCCTGCAAAGCCGTCAACACGGGTTCGAATCCCGTCGTCACCTCGGTGCACAACAGATTGAGGGCGCCTTCGGGCGTCCTTGGCCGTGTTCGCTATCTTCGATACGATCACGTGTGCGATCTCCTCGGAGATACGCGCGATTGGCGCAGTGGTAGCGCGCTTCCTTGACACGGAAGAGGTCACTGGTTCGAACCCAGTATCGCGCACAGCAAGCCCCCGCTTCGGCGGGGGCTTTTTGTGTCCGCGGCGCAACAGCCTCTCGCACTTCACACGCGATATATCGCGAGCTGGTTTATGCTCGCTCCATCTCGACAGATGGAGGTCATGATGAACCCTCGTGTTCACCCGTGCAATCGACAACTCGCTAATATTGGTGGTGGCCTGCAGCGTGTCGTTCGCGGTCGAGAAGACGTCATTCGGAAGAACGCGACGCGACTCGCACGCCGTCTCGATGACCGCACAAAGGGGCGCCACCACTACAAGCTGACGGCAGCCCTCACTGTGCTCGACTTCGTCATTGACCGTGCCGGGCATGCGAACGCCAATGCACCCCGAAGTGCCGATGCTTTCCGTGGCCGCCCATCATCCTCGTGCCAACACCACGACGCTCAAGTTGAAGACCTCGGCGAACTCCGGGACGTCTCCCTCTAGCTGTACTGATCGGAGACGTTGATCGAGCGGACGGGTTGACCTTGTCGCTGGGGCAATGTTTAGCGTCAGTGCCATGAACATTTCAGTGGTTGACAGCGCGGCCGGGATGCGTCGTGTCCTGGATCATACGGTGCACGAGCGTGCTGATGCGGTGCGTGAGCTGTGGGCACCGATGGCGGGCATGTACCACTTCGTCCCTGGCGTCGACATGCTGGGTGTACACTCACAGAACTTCGGTTTCCCCCTCGACATGACAGTCCAGACTGAGCAGCGCGTCCGAGAGGCGATCACGGCCCTCGAGCTGGCCGACGCGTGGGTGCGGGTGAGGGCCGCGCTGCAGGAGGGCGTCGCGGCGCTGGCCGCGGGGGATCTGAGGATGCTGGTTCCTGACCTGCGGGTCCTTCTCCTTGCCGGCGACCCGACGAACCGCCACTTCATGCACGAGATCCAGGGCCTGTCTGCGTTCGGCGGGATCAGCGGGTTCATCTCTATGACGGTGTGGCCCACCGAGCAGGTCCTGGACCGGTTGGAAGCGATCGCTGTACATGAGCTGCATCACAACGTGCGGTACTCCCCGGGCGGAGTCGTCTGGGATCCGGTCACTGTCACCGTCGGCGAGCATGTCGTCGCCGAGGGCCTGGCAGATCTGTTCGCGGCCGAGTTGTACGGCGACCGGGGCTACACCCACTTCGTCAACGAGCGCACCCGCACCGACGCCGCCGTCCTGGCCAAGGTCAGTTCCGGCCTGAACATCACCGGCATGGCCGACTTCGCGTCCTGGGTTCTGGGCGATGCGTCCGCCCGCCTGTTCGGTGGTGAGCCGGTCGGCCTGCCGACCGGTGCCGGGTACGCCGCTGGTGTACGGATCGTGCAGGCTTATCTGGACGCGACGGGGACGACTGCGGCTCAGAACGTCCACACTCCCGCGCGCGACATCCTGGCCGTGGCTCTGCCTGCGCTCGACCTGAACGACGCCGGGGCACACTGACCGACCTGACCATCAGCCTGGAGAAGGGTGAGGCCCGTGGAATGGACCGTGCACGAACTCGCCGAACGCGCGGGCATCAGCGGACGGACCTTGCGTCACTACCACCAGATCGGGCTGCTCGAGCCTGACCGCATCGGGTCTAATGGGTACCGGTACTACGGGCCCGATGCGGTTGCCCGCCTGCAACGCATCTTGTTGCTGCGTCGTACCGGGATGGCCCTGGCAGACATTGCGGCAGCACTGGACGTGGACCAGTCCCGTGACAGCGAGATCACCGCACTGTGCTCCCACCTGGAGCAATTGCGCGATGAGCAGGCGGTGATCGAGCAACGGATCGCTGCTGTCGAGCACACCTTGGCCATGCGTCGCTCGGGTCGGGAACCGCAGATGGACGTGATGCTTGAGGGCTTCAACGACCGCTACCGCGACGAAGTGGTCACCCGGTGGGGCCATGAGGCGTTCGAGGCGTCAAACACCTGGTGGCACTCGAAGTCCATTGCACAGCAACGTCGCTGGAAGAACCGCTCGGAGCAGTTGCTCGCGCGTTGGGCTGAGCTCGCCCGTGAGCACGCCACCCCAGAAGGTGATGCCGCGCAAGAACACGCCGCAACCCACGTCGCATGGTTCGCCGAGATCCCCGGAACCCCCACCCACGCCGGAGACCCGGTTCAATCCGCTGCCATGATCCGCGGCATGGCCGCGATGTACGAGACCAACCCCGACTTCCATGAGTCCTTCGGCAGCAAAGCCGCTGCCCAGCTAGCAGCGCAAGCACTGCGCATCCATACTGCCCAGAACCTTGAGACGCATGTCAATGGCTGACCACGGGACCTAGGCGCCATCGATCCCTGAAAGCTTCCCATGTCCCACAGCAACGCCGCTCTCACGCCACGCCACCGGTTGAAGGTCGCCCGCTTGGTCGTCGAAGAGGGATGGCCGATCAGCGAGGTCGCCGCCCGCTTCCAGGTGTCGTGACCGACCGTCAAGCGATGGGTCGACCGGTACCTGGCTGACGAGTCGATGGAAGACCGGTCGTCACGCGCGAGAACATCACCGAGCAAGACCAGCGTGGAGACCACGAAGCGGTGCGTGAGCCTTCGAATCCGGCTGCGGGAAGGCCAGTTCAGCTCGCCTCCCGGCTCGGCATCGCTCCATCGACCGGGCATCGCATCCTCACCACTGCTCGCCTGAACCGTCTGTCATACCTGGACCGCGCGACAGGCGAGCTGGTCCGCCGGTACGAGCACCCGCACCCCGGGTCGCTGGTGCACGTGGACGTGAAGAAGCTCGGGAATATCCCCGACGGCGGCGCTACGTCGGACGCCGCCAAGGAGAACGCAACCGCGCGGCCACGCCCGGCAAGCCAAAGAGCAAATGGCACAACCCCTAGCTCGGCTACGCGTTCGTCCACACCGTCATCGACGACCACTCCCGCGTGGCATACACGGAGGTGCATGACGACGAGACCGCTGTCCCTGCTGTCGGCCTCTTGCACCGCGCCATCGAGTGGTTCGCAGACCACGGCGTCACGATCGAGCGCGTCTTGTCGGACAACGGCAGCGCGTACCGATCGCACCTGTGGCGCGACACCTGCGAGTCGCTGACGATCACGCCGAAGTACACGCGGCCGTACCGTCCACAGAGCAACGGCAAGGTAGAACGGTTTCACCGGACCATGGCCGACGGGTGGGCCTACGCCCGCTGCTACACCTGCGAGCAAGAGCGTCGCGACGCCCTCGCCGACTGGCTCCCCCCCCCACTACAACCAGCACCGCCCACACACCGCCTGCGAGAACCAATCGCCCTTCTCGCGATTGACGAACGGCCCCGGTCAGTACAACTAGTGAGTAGCTATCCGCTCGCTCTGAATCGCCCCGAGACACCCACTTCTTTACGGCTTGGAATCTCCTGCCTAAATTTCGATGAACGACCACCCAATCATCCACCTACAGCGATAACGTGAGTGAGTGTCGACTGCAGTGACAATCCAGCACATCACAACTCGGGGGAATCATGTTCAATCGGGCATGGAAGGCGATTTCAAAAACGACACTCGCGGCCGCTGTCTGCGCTGCACTCCTGACAGGATTTTCCACGCCCGCTCAGGCTTCCGTAGTCACAACCAGCACTGACGACATTGTTCGTCCGATCGACATGACTGAAGAGACCGCACTCTCACTCGCGGAAGAGGGGAGTGGAGTCATTACTCCGTATGGGGGTCCTGTCGTGGAACAGTGGCTTGACAAGAACAACGAAGTCGTGTTCTTGCGTCGTGACGCTGCCTACAAGATCGAGGCCCATGGTCTTACGCCCAAGCCAGTGCGCGTCGTGACGCAATGGGCCAATGACGTCAAACAAGAAGGCACTTCTCGGGTCTACCGAACCCAAGTCGGCAGCCCCAAGGCTGGCTGGGTGATGGTGCGTGTCGTTGTTGATTATCGGAAGTATGGCCCAGGGGGCCAGACCTTTGGTGTCGTCACGGCCTACTGCGAAGGAACGCAAGTTTGTCCAGCATTCGTAAACTCGACAGTTGGCTAGCAGCCAGCGAGCAGGCTAGAACGCTTCGCTGGCTTGCTCAGGCTGAGCAGCTAGCACCGCCCACAGGTCCGCGAGTCACTGAATTCAAACTCGCCCCTCGCCAAGCCCAGGTGACCGTGACATTTGCCGGTGGCAAAACTCTCCAGGCCTCGAGCGCACCAGAGAGTCGCCTGCAAATCCTCGACATGCTCAACGTGCATAGCCACGCGTTGGATCGAGGATGCCCAGTTCCCGTAGAACCGACGCTCATGGAGTCATGGGCACTGTTTCAGTACGACGTGGCAACCAGTCTGGACTCCTTGAATGAGTGTGACCCAACTGTCACTGAACTCCGCGTTGTGCTGCAAGCACCGCAAGCCCTTTGTTTCTTGTCTTCAGCAGCTGAGAGTCAACTGTTCACGATTGATTTGCTGGGGCGCACTCTCGAAGGCGCAAGTGTTGACCTGATGATGCGCTGGAACGCATCGCATCGCGCCCTCTAGACAAATGCTAAGCATCAGCTAGCCTGCGAAGCCTCGAGCTTAAGCAAGCGTGCAAACGCGGCTTCCAGCTCTACCTCATCCTGCGCATCAAGCAGAGGCGCCGTGACCTCGACCGAGTCTTCCTGCTCAAATCTTTCATCCCCAGGCGACGCCTGAATAACCGGCACAGGCACGTAGCGGAAGCGTCCCGTCTCGACCGGGGCCATTAGGGGGTGTCTGGCTCACGCTTGACCACCTGCAGCCTCCGCGATGGACACGGTGGGGACATGTGCTGGGGTCCGAACAGTGCAGGGGATCACCCCCCCCACGGCGACAGCAAGATCCCCGCTCCCACACCTCGCCACGCAGTCGCAACGACACCCCTCCTGATACGACAACAAACGAGCGGCTAGCCACTGTGTATCTTGAGGAGACGCCGAAAAGATTTCTGTGTGTGCAGCTTTTCCAGAGACTCGAGAAGACGATCACCAGGAGCGACCCGAGCGCGGTTCCGGCCAAGCCGTAGGCAACGACTAGAGGCCACTGAGGGCCACCCTCGTCGAGCGACGACCAGTTCTCCCCAAGCTGGAGACCAAGTTGCAGCACACCAATGAGGACGACCAGCAGACCAGTGGACGTCGCACATAGGATCCAGAGCGCTCGCATGGTGTCTCCTATCGCTTTAGGGGTTGCATCGGTGGACCGGGTTGGTTTGCTGCCACCATGGCAAACCCTTCCGCCAGGATTCCATGTTGCACGCGCCCTGTTCGAAGAGATTCAAGGCCACGTGACAGAGGAACTGCTGTTCGATCGTGGACGTCACGAGGTTGGCTTTGCACCCAAGAGCGACTTGAGATGGCGGACGTGAAGGTAGTGAACGTTCGTCGCCGACTGTCGACGGCCAAGCTCCGTGGGAATGGCGTTCACCACATACGTTCCTCCGGATTGGTAGGTCACCCAGACTCGTGAGTACCAAACTGTGCCCGCCCTAAGCGCTACAGCACGATCTGCACTGGCCCGTGCAACTGAGGCCGTCAGCCGCTCTCCATCGAAGGTGATTTCCGTGTCGATTGACGCACCCGCCTCATCGAAGGTGGGCTCAACTGCGAATGCGCCAAGGAGTTCGTCTTCTGCTGTGGTCAGCACCAGCACGTCTCCGCCCGCGTCACTTTCGTACACCTCACCGTGGGTTCCGACTGGCAAGGAAAGCTCAACCGTGAGTGAGCCCTGCGCAGAGATGAGGGCATTCTCATCATTATCAAGCGTCGCCGAAACTTCAGAATCGCTTGCGCCTGCGCCTTCCTCAATCTGGGCACTAAAGTCCCCTGGCTCTGAGGTGAACTCCACTGGCGCGTCTAGCGTCGGGGGAATCGTCACAGATCCGTCATCCACAACGACGGTCTCAGCAGCAACCGCCGGAGACACGGCAAGAGGTGGAAGCGCTGCCGCAAATATCCCCGCAAGAACGAACAAGACTGACCGCTTCATAAGCAATACCTATCCAATGTGCTCGATACCAATAGGTATTCAGATGATGACGACGGTCAATGACAACAACGTTTCTCATTGATTGTCATGGATGAACAAAGGGAGGACGACACCGCCTTCTAGAGGGCTCAACGCGCAGAGCACGGATGATCCACGCAGATACCCACAACACCCAGAGCAGCATTATCCGAACGGTGCACTGGAACGCGGCACGTCGTAGCATCTAGCCACGCAACGCGAAAGCGTCGACCGGAGCCAAGCGGCAAGCGGTCATACAATGGTCACTTGGTTCGACAACCGTCAGCCGATCACCGTTCAAGGAGTTCCACGTGAGCGCACCCGACGCACCAGAAGCAATTGACGTCCCACGCGTCGAGGTGACTGAAACCACGACTGGTGGTGCACTCTTTGAAGGGCAGCGCGACATCATCGCGATCCGCGTGAATGGTGACCTCCGCGACCTCTGGAGCGAGGTTGCCCCGGGCGATGTCGTTGAAGGCATCCACATCTCGTCTGAGGCCGGCCTCGAAATCCTCCGCCACTCGACCGCGCACGTCGTCGCGCAGGCTGTGCAGCGCTTCCGCCCGCAGACGCGCCTCGGCATCGGCCCGCCCATTGTTGACGGCTTCTATTACGACTTCGACGCGGAAGAACCCTTCACGCCCGAAGACCTCAAGGCGATCGAGAAGGAAGCCAAGCGCATCGTCCGCCAGGGTCAGCGCTTCGTTCGCCGCGTCGTGACCGACGCTGAAGCCCGCGAGCAGCTGGCCGCAGAGCCCTACAAGATGGAGCTCATCGGCCTCAAGGGCTCGGCAGGCTCCGACAACGGCGAAAACGTTGAGGTCGGCGGCGCTGAGCTCACCATCTACGAGAATGTTGACCCGAAGACGGGCGAAGTGTACTGGAAGGACCTTTGCCGAGGCCCGCACCTTCCGTCCACCCGAGCCATCGGTGACGGTTTCGCCCTCACCCGCGTTGCTGCCGCCTACTGGCGCGGCAACCAGGCCAACGCCCAGCTGCAGCGCATCTACGGCACCGCCTGGCCCTCGAAGGATGAACTCAAGGCCTACCAGGAGCGCATTGAAGAAGCGCTCAAGCGGGACCACCGTCGTCTCGGCAAGGAGCTCGACCTCTTTTCGTTCCCGGACGAGCTCGGCTCAGGCCTTCCCGTGTTCCACCCCAAGGGCGGCATCATCCGCATGGAGATGGAGCAGCACTCGCGCAAGCGCCACATTGACGCCGGCTACTCCTTCGTGAACACGCCGCACGTCACGAAGGGGCACCTCTATGAGGTGTCCGGCCACCTCGACTGGTACCGCGACGGCATGTTCCCGCCCATGCGTGTGGACGAGGAGCGCAACGAGCAGGGTGAGGTCACCCGCGAGGGCTTCGACTACTACCTGAAGCCCATGAACTGCCCGATGCACAACCTCATCTACGGCGACTCGGCAAAGTCCTACCGCGACCTGCCGCTGCGCCTGTTCGAGTTCGGTACCGTCTACCGCTACGAAAAGTCGGGTGTTGTGCACGGCCTCACGCGTGCCCGTGGTTTCACACAGGACGACGCGCACATCTACTGCACGCGTGAGCAGATGCGCGACGAACTCACCCGCACGCTCGAGTTCGTACTCTCGCTCCTCAAGGACTACGGTCTCGACGACTTCTACCTCGAGCTATCCACGAAGAACGAAGAGAAGTTCGTGGGCGACGACGCAGTGTGGGAAGAAGCCACGCGCACGCTTGAGGAGGTCGCGACGGCCTCTGGACTGAGCCTCGTTCCGGATCCGGGCGGCGCAGCGTTCTACGGTCCGAAGATCTCTGTGCAGGCGCGCGACGCGATCGGTCGCACCTGGCAGATGTCGACCATTCAGCTCGACTTCAACCTGCCGGAGCGCTTCGGCCTTGAGTACACGGCATCCGACGGCACGCGCCAGCGTCCGGTCATGATCCACCGTGCACTCTTCGGCTCGATCGAGCGATTCTTCGGTGTACTCGTTGAGCACTATGCGGGCGCCTTCCCGATGTGGCTCTCGCCGGTGCAGCTGGTCGGCATCCCGGTCGCCGGCGAATACGGCGAGTACCTTGGCGAGTTCATCGACCGCCTCAAGGCTCAGGGCGTTCGTGCCGAGCTGGACCTTTCGGACGACCGTATGCCGAAGAAGATTCGCAACCACGCCAAGGCGAAGGTGCCGATCCAGCTCATTGCCGGTGAGGACGACCGCGCGAACGGTTCGGTGTCGCTGCGCTTCCGCGACGGATCGCAGCGCAATGGTGTGCCGCTTGCCGAGGCCGAGGAGCTCATCCTTCGTGCCATCCGCGAGCACACGCTTGTGAACACGGACGAGGACCTGGTCTAACCATGGCCGGTCTTGGCTTCCCCGACGGTGAGCTCGAGGACATCGAGCTCACCGAGTCGGGGGAGTACGCGCGCGTTCCGGATGAGCTTCAGCGCACGTGGACGCCGCACCGCATGGTGTACATCAGCGAGGGGAGTGATCGCGAAGAACGCGGCTGCCCGTTCTGCGTCGTCCCGAGCAAATCTGATGAGGACGGCCTCGTTGTGGCGCGCGGCGAGCACGCCTACGTGGTCATGAACCTGTACCCGTACAACGCAGGCCACCTGCTTGTGTGCCCGTACCGCCACATCGCCACCTACGACGAAGCGAATCGGGACGAAGTGCTCGAGATTGCCGCCCTCACGCAGACGGCGATGCGCGTGCACCGTGAAGTGAGCCGCGTGGACGGCTTCAATATCGGCATGAACCAGGGGCAAATCGCTGGCGCAGGCATCGCGGGCCACCTTCACCAGCACATCGTGCCGCGCTGGGCACAGGACGCGAACTTCTTCCCCATCATCGCGAAGACGAAGGCAATGCCCGTCCTGCTCGGTGATCTGCGGGCGAAACTCGCGGAAGCCTGGCCCGAACGTCACGAGTGGTAGCCGCTCACACCGTGCACATGCACGATCCCCATAGCTAGTGTGCAGCCGCAGGCTGAATCTGGCCCCCGTAGAATATTGACATCCGGCACAGCGTCTTGTTGTGCCGCCGTGCGATGAAAGGACACCGATGACTGAGGTGCAGAACGAGAACCAGCCGGGCACGACCGGGTCGGACCGCGTCAAGCGAGGCCTCGCCGAAATGCTCAAGGGTGGCGTCATCATGGATGTTGTCACGCCGGAGCAGGCCCGCATCGCTGAGGATGCCGGTGCTGTCGCCGTTATGGCGCTCGAGCGTGTTCCCGCCGACATTCGCGCGCAGGGCGGCGTTGCCCGCATGAGCGACCCCGACCTCATCGAGAAGATCATTGCCGAGGTTTCGATCCCGGTCATGGCGAAGGCCCGTATCGGCCACTTCGTTGAGGCCCAGGTGCTCCAGGCCCTCAACGTTGACTACATCGATGAGTCCGAGGTGCTCTCGCCTGCCGACTACGTGAACCACATCGACAAGTGGGAGTTCACGACCCCCTTCGTCTGCGGTGCCACGAACCTTGGCGAGGCTCTCCGCCGCATCACCGAGGGTGCTGCCATGATCCGCTCGAAGGGTGAGGCTGGCACGGGTGACGTCTCGGAGGCGACGAAGCACATTCGCCAGATCAACAAGGAAATCCGCCAGCTCTCGTCGATGTCGAAGGACGAGCTCTACGTCGCAGCGAAGGAGCTCCAGGCTCCGTACGGTCTCGTCGAAGAGGTCGCCGAGACCGGCAAGCTCCCGGTTGTGCTCTTCACCGCCGGTGGCGTTGCCACCCCGGCCGACGCAGCCATGATGATGCAGCTTGGCGCTGACGGTGTCTTCGTCGGCTCGGGCATCTTCAAGTCGGGCGACCCGGAGAAGCGCGCCCGCGCCATCGTCAAGGCCACCGCTCAGTACGACGACCCGGCCACGATCGCCGAAGTTTCGCGCGGTCTGGGTGAGGCCATGGTCGGCATCAACGTTGCTGACCTTCCGGCACCGCACCGTCTCGCAGAGCGCGGCTGGTGACCCAGGCACCCCGCGTCGGCGTACTCGCGCTGCAGGGCGGCGTCCGCGAACACGAGACGGTTCTTCGCCGTCTCGGCGCGGACGTCGTCCTCGTGCGACGCCCAGAACACCTTGAGGGCCTCGAAGCGATCGTGTTGCCGGGTGGCGAATCCAGCGCCATCGACAAGCTCATGCGGATCTTTGGCATCCGTGAGCCGCTGCAGCAGCTCATTGCATCGGGCCTTCCCACGCTCGGTACCTGCGCCGGTCTGATCCTGCTTGCGGATGCCATCCACGATGCCGCGCCCGGCCAGCTGCAGCTCGGCGGCCTTGATGTCGTCGTGCGTCGCAACGCCTTCGGTGCGCAGAACCAGTCCTTTGAGGTTGACCTCGACGCTCCCGAAATCAGCGAGGAGCCCGTGCACGCCGTCTTCATTCGCGGACCGCTCGTCGAGTCCGTGGGGGAGCAGGCACATGTCATCGCGGCCCTCGACGATGGACGCGTTGTCGCAGTGGGACAGGGCAACATCATCGGCCTCTCGTTCCACCCGGAGGTTGCTGGCGAGGGTCGCTTCCACGCGAAGCTCATCGAACTCACCGTCGCACGTCGTTCCTCGGCGACGTAACCGTCCGCGCGCGGAGTACACTGCCAGCTTGAGCAGATCCGCGTCGTGGAAAGGTCATTCGAATGGCACGTCGTCGCATGAGTGCAGCACAGCGCGCAAAGAAGGCCGCTGAATCACTCGCCAGCTTTGTGGTTGCCGCCCCGTCGAGCTATCACGCTGCCCTCGAGGCCGCTCGCCGCCTTGACGAGGCAGATTTTACCGAGCTTCAGGAGCGCGATCCGTGGACGAAGGCCTCCGGTGCGAACTATGTCCTGCGGGATGGCGCCATCATTGCGTGGCGCCTCCCCGAGGACGTCACCCCGACCACACCCTTCGCGATCGCTGGTGCACACACTGATTCGCCCGGTTTCAAGCTGAAGCCCGCTCCCGACCACGAGGCGCACGGATGGCGTCAGCTCAACGCTGAGGTCTACGGTGGCCCGCTCCTCAACTCGTGGCTTGACCGCGAGCTTGAGATTGCTGGCCGTGTGGCGCTCGCTGACGGCAGCACGCAGCTCGTGCGCACCGGGGCGGTTGCCCGCATCCCGCAGCTCGCTATCCACCTTGACCGCTCGGTCAATGACGAGCTCAAGCTCAACAAGCAGCAGCATCTGCGCCCGGTCATCGGACTCGGCAACGGTAAGGGCGCGCTTGACCTCGTCGCGGACGCCGCCAAGATTGCCCGCGAAGACATTGTCGGCTGGGACCTCTTCCTCGCCGACACCCAGGAGCCGACGATCTTCGGCGATGCTCCGCTCGTGTCCTCGGGACGCCTTGACAACCTTGTGAGCGTCCACGCGGCCGTGCACGCACTCATTGAGACGGTGCCGAGCGGCGTCATCCCGGTGATCGTCTGCTTCGATCACGAGGAGGTCGGCTCTGCCACGCGCAGTGGCGCAGGCGGCCCCTTCCTCGACGAAGTGCTCGCGCGCATTCGCGCGGGTCTTGGCGCCACCGCCGAGGACATCCACCGTGCGGCCGCCGCTTCTTGGTGCGTCTCGAGCGACGTTGGCCACTCGGTCCACCCGAACTACCGCGAGCGTCACGACGATGACTGCGTGCCGCTCGCCGGTAACGGCCCAATTCTCAAGATCAACGCCAACCAGCGCTACGCGAGTGACGCCACCGGTGCTGCACTCTGGCACGGCGTATGCCGCAACGCAGGCGTGCAGAGCCAGGACTTCGTCTCGAACAACTCGATGCCGTGCGGTTCGACGATCGGCCCGATCACGGCAACGCGCCTCGGCATCCGCACCGTCGACGTCGGCATCCCGATGCTCTCGATGCACTCGGCTCGTGAACTTTGCGCCGCAAGCGATGTGGATGGCCTCGAACGTGCCCTCGCTGTCTTCCTCGCTGGCGGCTGGCCCGAGCACTCCTAGCCTCTTCGCACCTTGCCTCGAGCAAGCGGCGTAGACTGACAGACCGTTCACGTGGGCGCACGCCCACAGACCGACACGATCACAGGAAGCACATGTCCGGACACTCCAAATGGGCCACCACCAAGCACAAGAAGGCCGTCATCGACGCCAAGCGTGCCAAGTCCTTCGCCAAGCTCATCAAGAACATTGAGGTTGCGGCGAAGATCGGTGGTCCCGACCCGGCTGGCAACCCGACGCTCGCTGACGCCATCCAGAAGGCGAAGAAGACCTCGGTCCCGAACGACAACATCGACCGCGCCGTCAAGCGCGGTGCTGGCCTCACCGGCGAGACCATCGACTACACGACGATCATGTATGAGGGCTACGCCCCGGGCGGCGTTGCGCTCCTCATGGAGTGCCTCACCGACAACAAGAACCGCGCTGCAGCTGAGGTCCGCACGGCCATGAGCCGTAACGGCGGCAACATGGCCGACCCCGGCTCGGTTGCCTTCAACTTCGAGCGCAAGGGCGTCATCATCGTCCCGCACGGCGAGACCCCGACCGAAGACGAGGTGCTCGAGGTCGTCCTCGACGCCGGCGCTGAAGAGGTCATCGACCACGGCGAGAAGTTCGAGATCCGCACCGAGGCAAGCGACATGCTCGCCGCTCGCGAGGCAATCCAGCAGGCAGGCTTCGAGTACGACCAGGCTGAGGCTGAGTTCGTTCCGAACGTCAAGGTCGAGATCACCGACCTCGAAACGGCGCAGAAGGTGCTCAAGCTCATCGACGCACTCGAAGACCTCGACGACATCCAGAACGTCTACACGAACCTCGACCTCTCCGACGCCGTCGAAGCACAGCTCGCAGAGGACGACGACTAAGTCTTCGCGTGACGAGAATTCTCGGCATTGACCCCGGCCTCACTCGATGTGGGATCGGGGTCATTGACGTTGATCGGCTCCGCACGCTGCAGCTCGTCCACGTTGACTGCGCGCGCACGGATGCGGGGATGGAACTGGCACCGCGACTTCGTACCATTGCCGATGCCATCGAGGCAGCCATCGACGAGCATGCCCCCGACAAGATCGCGCTCGAGCGGGTCTTCGCCCAGCACAACGTCCGCACGGTGATGGGCATCGCGCAGATCTCCGGGGTGATTCTCGTTGCCGCTGATCGTCGGGGCATCCCGATTGAACTGCGCACCCCCTCCGAGGTGAAAGCAGCGGTGACCGGCTACGGCGCCGCTGACAAGGCGCAGGTGGGGGAGATGGTGCGGCGGATTCTTCGTCTCACGGAGGTACCCAAGCCTGCTGATGCCGCTGATGCGCTGGCTCTCGCCATTTGCGCCGCGTGGCGTACTCCCGTCGAAGCCGCCAGCCGCGAGAGCCGTGCCGCTGCGCCCGCTGAGCGGGCAGCTGGAGCGCTCACACCTGCCCAACGTGCATGGCTCGCCGCGGAACGTACCTCACGAGGACGCCGCTAGCGCCTACGGTGTTGAGCGTGATTGCCTCCCTCCACGGCACCGTCCTCGAAGTTGCCGCCAGCTCCTGTGTTCTCGACGTCCACGGGGTGGGGTACCTGGTGAACCTCACGCCCACGCACGCGCTCGAGTTGCGCAGTGGCGCGGACCTCACCGTCGTCACCGAGCTCGTCGTCCGCGAGGACCAGATGACGCTGTACGGCTTCCGCTCGCCCGAGGAGCGCTCACTCTTCACGCTCTTGTGCAGTGTGAGTGGTGTTGGCCCGAAGTCCGCCATGGGTGTCCTCGCGCAGTTGAGCCCGGCAGAGCTTGCTCGGGCCGTCGAGGAGCAGGACGTCGCTGCCTTCAAACGTGTGAACGGGGTCGGTCCGAAGACCGCGAAGCTCATCATTGTGTCGCTCACCGGCAAGGTCTCCGCTTCGGCAGCGAGCTCGGATGTCGCGTCCGGCGCACTTCCCGCGCAGAGCGGTCTGCGTGCCGATGTGCTCGACGCGCTCGTCAACCTCGGCTACGCCGAAAAGCAGGCGGCGCCCGCCGTGGATGGAGCGCTCGCCTCCGAGGAGCTTCGGGGTGCGCCCGTTGCTGATGTGCTGCGTGCAGCCCTCAAAGAACTCTCGAGGGCCCGATGAGCGAGCCGTTCAACGACTACGCCGCGCCCGAGTCTGAGGCGGAGCTCGCCTTTGAAGGCGCGCTCCGCCCGAAGAACCTCTCTGAGTTTGTCGGCCAGACGAAGGTCCGCACCCAGCTCGACCTGCTGCTCCGTGCAGCTGCGCTCCAGGGCCGCGCACCTGACCACATCCTGCTTGCTGGTCCTCCGGGCCTCGGCAAGACGACGCTCGCCATGATTGTTGCTGAGGAGACTTCGCAGCCACTGCGCATGAGCTCAGGACCAGCGCTGCAGCACGCGGGTGACCTTGCCTCGGTGCTCTCGAGCCTCTTGCCGGGGGAGATCCTCTTCATTGACGAGATCCACCGCATGGCGCGCTCGGCCGAGGAGATGCTCTACCTCGCCATGGAGGATTTCCGGATCGACATCATGGTCGGGAAGGGCGCTGGCGCAACAAGTGTTCCGCTCGAGCTCGCACCGTTCACGGTCGTCGGTGCGACCACCCGTGCTGGCCTCCTGCCGAATCCATTGCGTGACCGTTTCGGTTTCACGGCCCACCTTGAGTTTTATGAGGATGCCGAACTCGAGCAGGTGCTCCACCGCGCAGCGCGTCTCCTCGAACTTGAGCTGTCCGATGACGCGCTGACGTCCATCGCACGTCGTTCCCGCGGCACGCCGCGTATCGCGAATCGTCTCCTTCGCCGCGTGCGTGATTACGCGCTCGTCCACGAGACGCCGGCAAGTGGCGAGGCCGTCGATCGTGCGCTCGAACTCTACGACGTGGATGCTCTCGGGCTCGACCGCCTCGATCGGGCCGTGCTCCACGGGCTCATCAGCCGTTTCCGCGGCGGCCCCGTTGGCATCAAGACTCTCGCTGTCTCCATCGGGGAGGAGTCCGACACGATCGAGTCGGTCGTCGAACCCTTCCTGGTGCGTTCGGGACTGCTTGCTCGTACGCCTCGTGGCCGCGTGGCAACCGAGCTCGCGTACCTCCACCTCGGGCTTCCGGTTCCCGAACAAATCCCCCTCGCGTAAGCCTCGCCGCGTATGATGAACGTTCTGTCCACCGCGATTCACGCCGTCTAACGGCCCCAAGGGAGCACCCCCGCATGATTCTTGCCGCCCAGGCCCCTATTGGAGGCGACACCTTCACCCTCATCCTTCCCATCGCGATGCTCGTGCTGCTCGGCCTTGTGCTCTGGCGCGGCAACCGCCAGCGCAAGCAGCAGCAGGAACAGATGAAGTCGCAGCGCGTTGTGGGCGCAGAGGTGCTGACGCAGAGCGGCGTCTTCGGCACCATCGTCGACATCGACGACGAGAAGAACGTCGTCACCATCGAGTCCACCCCGGGCACCCGCCTTCGTGTCCACTCGATGACGATCGCGAGCGTCGTCTCCGACAACGAGGCTCCCGTCACGCCGAACACCGGAGCCGCTCCCGCAGACGAGACCTCGATTGAGGAGACCGTTGCCCCGGCAACGCCCGCCGAGACTGCACCCGCTGCTGACGCGGACGACATCCGCCCCGCTGACCCCGACGCTTTCACGCGCTAACCGCACCAGATCACCACGCCTCGCCGAGGCGTACCACCGCCGAAAGGCCAACACCCCGTGTCACTCATGACCCCCACCTCGCGCGGGCGAGCCAAGCAGACGAGCTTGACCGCCCGAGCCTGGCGAACGCTCGCCTGGCTGCTCGCGCTCGTCGCGGCTCTTGCCGGACTCAACTGGATCGCTGTCACGCAAGGCGGCCTCTGGACGCCGAAGCTTGCCCTTGACCTTGAGGGTGGTACGCAACTCGTCCTCCAGGCCCAGCTGCCGGAAGGTCAGGCTGAGCCGACCACCGAGCAGATGCAGCAGGCGGTCTCGATCATCCGCCAGCGTGTCGACGCTGCCGGTGTGTCCGAGGCGGAAATCACCACGCAGGGTGGCCGCAACATCGTCGTCTCGGTGCCGGGACAGATGGATGAGGCCACGCGTCAGCGTGTGGAAAGCTCGGCTCGTCTCGACTTCCGCCCGGTCATCTACGCCGACTCGGCCGCGAACTCGCAGATGATCCCGCAGGACCAGCTCCCGGAGACGATCAACCAGACGCCGACGGCTGCGCCGACCGACGCGAGTGACCCGCAGGGTATCTCTGACCAGCAGTTCATTGACTTTATCCAGTTCAACTGCGCCACGGACATCCCGAAGGCTGCCGATGTCAAGCCGGATGAGCCGATCGTCACCTGTGACGAAACCGGTCAGGAGAAGTTCGTGCTCGGCCCGGTCGAGGTTTCGGGTGAACGTATCGCTGACGCCTCGAGTGGCCTCGTGACCACCTCGCAGGGTGCGACCACCGGTCAGTGGGCTGTGAACATCCAGTTCGACGGCCAGGGCACGCAGCAGTTCGCTGAGGTGACGAAGCGACTCAACAGCTACCAGGGCCAGTCGCAGGCTCCGGAAGACCAAAACCGTACCCGCTTCGCGGTGACGCTCGACAACCGCGTCATCGTGGCCCCGACGACGAACGCCGTCATCACCGACGGTAAGCCGCAGATTACGGGTCAGACCTTCAACCAGCAAAGCTCAAAGGCACTCGCCGACCAGCTCAAGTTCGGTGCGCTCCCGTTCACCTTCGCGACGCAATCGTCGTCGTCGATCTCGGCGACGCTCGGTACCTCGCAGCTCATGAACGGTCTCATCGCTGGTGGCATCGGTCTCGCGCTCGTCGTGCTGTACTCGCTCTTCCAATACCGAGCCCTTGGCCTTGTGACCGTTGCATCGCTCATCGTGTCGGCGGGCCTGACCTACCTCGTGGTGACATTCCTCTCCTCGCAGGAGGGTTACCGACTCTCGCTCGCCGGTGTTGCCGGTTTGATTGTGGCGATCGGTATTACTGCGGACTCGTTCATCGTCTACTTCGAACGCATCAAGGATGAGCTCCGCGACGGTCGAGGCCTCGTCTCAGCTGTCGAGACCGGTTGGCAGCGCGCCTTCCGCACGATTCTGGTGTCGGACGCCGTGAACCTGCTCGTCGCATCCGTGCTCTTCGTCGTGGCAGTCGGTAACGTCCGCGGATTCGCGCTCACCCTCTTCGTGACCACCGTCATCGACCTCATCGTCGTGGCGCTGTTCACGCACCCGGTGATGCGCCTGCTCGCCCGCACCCGTTTCTTCGGCGAGGGCCACCCCGCATCCGGCCTCGACCCGCGCGCCCTCGGTGCGGTCTACCGCGGACGCGGTGAGTTCCGCGTCTCGCCGACTGCCCGCGCCTCGAAGGGCGCCTCGAAGGAAGCCAAGCGCCGCCAGACGCTCGCCGAGCGCAAGGCTCAGCAGCTCCAGGGCGCAACGACCACGAAGGAGGAGACGCGATGAGCGGACTTCGTACGCTCGGCAATGACCTCCACACCGGAGAGCGCTCGTTCAACTTTGTTGGCCGCGCGAAGATCTGGTTTCTGATCGCGCTCATCGGTATCGCGATCTCGGTGGCTGCCCCCTTCCTCCGTGGCGGCCTTGAGCTCGGTATCGAGTTCACCGGTGGTTCTGAATTCACCGTGTCCTCGCCGGCCACGAAGGACCAGCAGATCGCGACTGAGGTGGCTTCCCACTACAGCGCCACGCCTGCCCGTGTCTCGACGCTCGGTGACGGTTCGATTCGTGTCCAGACGGACACGAGCGACCCGACGGTCACGAACCAGCTCCACGATGAGCTCGCGACCGCCTACGGCACTTCGAGCGAGCAGGTTGCCGTCTCGCTCATCGGTCCGTCGTGGGGTCAGGACATCACCCGCCAGATGCTCATCGGTCTCGGTGTCTTCTTGGCGCTCGCTGCCGTGCTCATGGCGGCGTACTTCCGCACCTGGAAGATCTCGCTCGCCGCAATCCTCGCGCTCTTCCACGACCTCATCCTCACGATGGGTGTCTACGCGCTCACCGGCTTCGAAGTGACGCCGGCCACGGTCATCGGCTTCCTCACGATTCTCGGCTACTCGCTCTACGACACGATCGTCGTCTTCGACCGCGTCCGTGAGCAGACCGCGACCCACTCGCCGGACCAGCGCCACACCTTCGCTGAGCTCGTGAACCTCGCCATCAACCAGACGCTCATGCGTTCGATCAACACTTCGGTCGTGGCTGTGCTCCCGGTTGCAGCGATTCTCTTCATCGGTGCCTTCCTCATGGGTGCTGGCACGCTCCGCGACATCTCGCTCGCGCTGTTCATCGGTATCCTCGTCGGCGCAGTCTCGACGATCTTCCTCGCGGCACCGCTCTACGCGGTGCTTCGCTCGAGCGAGACCTCGATCCGTCGCATCGACCAGGCCGTGCGCATCCGCCGCGGCGAGTCCGAGTCGGACGCCATCGCCAAGACCGGTGGTAAGGAGCTCAAGACGACGAAGGAACAGGACGAAGCGACCGCGAAGCTCAAGGCCGAATCGGTGGCTCCCATCGAGCCCTCGGAGCACGCATCAAGTGCTGACGCGGACAACCCGTGGGAACTTGCCGACGCCGACGACGAGGATGAGGCAGAGCCCGCGCCGAAGCCTCGTCCGAAGAAGGCGACCAAGCGGACGAAGCGTCGTCGCTAGCGACCAACTCACCTGACCGTGAGAACTCGGCCCCGGTGGTAGCGTTGCTCCACCGGGGCCGTTTCGTGCGCGGGGTTCCGGTTTCTCTCCACCACTGTCGATCGGAGCACCTATGAGCGACCCCACGCAAACTCGCGCGTTGCGTCGCCTCGTGCCCCGCATCTTCACTCGAGCGGCTGCCGAGGAGAGCGAACTCGCACCGTTGCTGCGCGAACTTCGTCGACGCGACCCGAAAGCAGACACCGCGCTCGTCATCCGCGCCTATCAGGTTGCGCGGCGCTGTCACGAGGGGCAGTTCCGTAAGTCGGGGGAGCCGTACATCACCCACCCAATTGCGGTGTCCCACATCCTCGCTGAACTCGGCGTCGGCGCCATCACCGTCGCTGCAGCGTTGTTGCACGACACCGTCGAAGACACCGAATACTCGCTCGACGAGCTGCGGGCCGACTTCGGTGACGAAATCGCCATGCTCGTGGATGGTGTGACCAAGCTCGACAAGGTTCGCTACGGCGAGAATGCTCAGGCCGAGACCGTCCGCAAGATGGTCGTCGCGATGTCGAAGGACATCCGCGTCCTCATCATCAAGCTCGCCGACCGCCTCCACAACGCGCGAACCTGGGGCTTCATGCCGCCCGAAAAAGCAAAGGCGAAGGCCCGCGAGACGCTCGAGATTTATGCACCGCTCGCGCATCGCATGGGTATCCAGTCGATGAAGAACGAGCTGGAGGACCTCTCCTTCGCTGTTTTGCATCCGAAGGTGTACCACGAGATCGAACACCTCGTCGCGCAGCGTCAGCCGCAGCGTGAGGCCTACCTTAAGCGCTTCATTGACGAGGTCAATGCCGAGTTGCGCCTCATGCGCATTCGCGGCGAGGTCGTGGGGCGTCCGAAGGAGCTCTACTCGATCTACCAAAAGATGGTCGTGCGTAAGCGCGACTTCGACGAGATCTACGACTTGACCGCCCTACGTGTCATCGTCGACACAGTGCGCGACTGCTACGCGGTGCTCGGTGCCTTGCACGCCCGTTGGACGCCGGTCCCGGGCCGGTTCAAGGACTACATCGCCACACCCAAGTACAACCTGTACCAGTCGCTCCACACGACGGTGATCGGTCCCGAGGGCAAGCACGTCGAGATTCAGATCCGCACGCACGAGATGCACCGCCGGGCTGAGTACGGCGTCGCCGCCCACTGGATGTACAAGCAGCAGCCACCGGGATCGAGCACCGCACGTTCGGGCCGGGCCACGATCGCAACCCCGGCGAAGGCTGGCACCGAGATGGCGTGGCTCGCGCGGCTCAGCGACTGGCAGGCCGAGACGAGCGACCCGAAGGAGTTCCTCGACTCGCTCCGCTACGAGATCGGCGCGCGCGAAGTGTACGTCTTCACTCCGCAGGGCAAGGTCATCGGTCTCACCGCGAAGGCGACGCCGGTCGACTTCGCCTACGCCATCCATACGGATGTCGGTCACCGGACGATGGGCGCAAAGATCAACGGGCGCCTCTTGCCGCTGGACACGAAGCTGCAGACCGGAGATGTCGTCGAGGTGTTCACCTCGAAGAACCCGGATGCTGGCCCGAAGCAGGACTGGCTGAGCTTCGTCGCCTCGGCGCGTGCGCGGAACAAGATCCGGCAGTGGTTCTCGAAGGAACGCCGCGATGAGGCGATCGAGCACGGCCGCGATCTCGTGGCCCGCGCGATGCGCCGCAACAGCATCCCCATGCACCGGGATGCCGTCCAAGAGGCCTTCGACACGGTCGCCGCAAACCTCCGGTACGCCGACATCACCGCGCTGTACGCAGCAATCGGTGATGGGCATGTGTCTCCGCAGTCGTTCCTTGAGAAGGTCCGTACGGAACTGGGCGACGACGAGGTTGAGGACGAGCCAGAAGTCACTGAGATCGGGTCGAATGCGGCTCGGATGCCGCGTCCACGTTCGGACTCGGGTGTGCTCGTGCGCGGTGCTGCCGACATCCTCGTGAAGATTGCTCGTTGCTGCACGCCGGTGCCGGGCGATGAGATCCTCGGCTTCGTCACCCGAGGCCAGGGTGTCTCGGTGCACCGCGCCGATTGCTCGAACGCGAAGGGACTCAAGCAAGACCCGGAGCGTCTCATCGAAGTCGAGTGGGACACGAACACCTCTGGTGTGTTCCTCGTGAATATCCAGGTGGATGCGCTCGACCGGGCGGGCCTGCTCTCGGATGTCACGCGTGTGCTCTCGGAGCATCACGTCAACATCCTCTCCGCGAATCTGCACACCTCGCGCGACCGCTTCGCGATCTCCCGCTTCTCGTTCCAGATGGGCGACATCGTCCACCTCGACCGTCTGCTCAGCGCGGTCCGGCGTATTGAGGGCGTGTACGAAGTGGCGCGCGTCAAGAGCTAGCTGTACTGATCGGGGACGTTCGTTAATCGCGTGAAGGGTGGCTGGTTGCCGCAGGCGGTGTGGGGCCTGTGGTGGTTGTAGTAGTGCAGCCAGCCCTCGAGCTCACCGCGGCGCTCGGCTTCAGAGGTGTAGCAGCGGGCGTAGGCCCAGCCGTCGGCCAGGGTGCGGTGGAATCTCTCGATCTTCCCGTTGGTCTGCGGCCGATAGGGCCTGGTGCGCTTGTGCTTGATCCCGAGCTCATGGCAGGTGTCTCGCCACAGGTGTGAGCGGTAGGCGCCACCATTGTCGGACAACACCCTCTCGACGGTGACGCCACGCTAGTTGAACCACTCGACAGCCCGGACCAGCACGGCAGTGGCGGTGAGGGCGGTTTCGTCGTCATGGATCTCGGCGTAGGCGACACGGGAGTGGTCATCGATGACGGTGTGGACGTACGCCTTTCCCATCAACGGGTCCCGCCACTTGTTGTGAGGCTTGTCCGGGGTGGCAGCGCGGTTGCGGTCGCCTTGTTGTCGGCCGACGTAGCGCCAGCCCCCGCCGTCGGGGATGTTGCCGAGCTTCTTCACATCGACGTGCAGCATCGCCCCGGGATGGTCGTGCTCGTAACGGCGAACGGGCTCTCCCGTGGCGCGGTCGACATGGGAAAGCCGGTTCAGGTGCGCGTCGACCAGGATCCGATGGACCGTCGACGGGGCGATCCCGAGCCGGCACGCGAGCTGGACCGGTCCTTCGCGCAGGCGCAGGCGGAGCTGGATGCAACGCCTGGTCGTGGCTTGGCTGGTCTTGTTCGGCGACCGGTGGGGCCGTGAAGAGCGGTCCTGCATGGACTGGCCGGTGCTGTAGCGGTCGGCCCAGCGCTTCACGGTGGGCCAGGAGACCTGGAATCGGGCTGCGACGTCGCTGACCGGCCAGCCCTGGTCGACCACGAGCCGGGCGACGATCAGTCGGTGGCGGGGTGTGAGGGCAGCGTTGGGGTGGCTCATCGCGGGTTCTTCCTCGACCTGCGGGAGCGGGTGAAAGTGACCAAGACCAGGACGGCTGCTCCGACCCACCAAAGTCCTGCTGCGGCTCCGGTTCTCACGAGCAGCGGCGTTCCGCTCCACCATCCGGCTGCCCAGCCTCCGAGGGCCACGCCGAGGCTGGTTCCTGTCTGTCGGAGGGCGTTGTTGAGCCCGCTGGCCACTCCTGGGCGGCCGGGCCAGGCGGACAGGCTTTCGCCCACGATGGCGGAGGTCATCAACCCGAGGCCGACCCCGATGC
Organism: [Zimmermannella] alba NBRC 15616; assembly: GCF_001570905.1. Lineage (GTDB taxonomy): Bacteria > Actinomycetota > Actinomycetes > Actinomycetales > Microbacteriaceae > Pseudoclavibacter > Pseudoclavibacter albus. The sequence goes on from NZ_BCSO01000001.1 coordinate 464,290, forward strand.
CCAGCAGCCCTGGGGCGAGACCCATGGTTCCCGGCAGCCAGCCCAGCGTCGCGAGTCCCACGGCGCCGACGGCGAATCCCAGGGCAGCGACGCGGCGTCGGCCGAGGCGGACGACAGCCCTCCCCGAGAGGGGGCCGAGCACGACGAATGGCGCTGTGGCGAGCAACAGCAGCAGTCCAGTCGGCCCGGCACCCATCCCGAGCCCGGACTGCAAGTGGACCGTGATGGCCTGGAGAGTGCCGTTCGCGCCCGAGGTCATCATCGCTGCCGCGATGACGGACCCGACCAGCGCACGCTTGGCCATCTCGCCTCGACCAGCGGCGGCGGGCGGGCCGGCGTGCAGGGCCGCAGGGCGAGCCGCATACAGCTGGCGCCCGGTCCCCCACGCGGCGAAGAGGCCGAGGGGCACATTGATCCAGAACACGGCCCGCCATGACAGCGCGGCGACGAGTAGACCGCCCACGGCGGGTCCCAGCGCGGTCGCCACGGCGCTGATGCTCGACCAGGCCCCCAAGGCCTTGGCTCGCTCACCGGGCTCGGGCCATGCCTGGCTCAGGGCGGCCAACCCGGCCGGCAGCATCACAGCAGCAGCCAACCCCTGACCCCAGCGGGCCGTCAGGACCACGAGCCATGTCCCGGCCAGCCCTCCGAGCAGCGACGCGGCGGTGAACACGGTGATGCCGGCCAGCAGGGCGTGACGTGGCCCGATGCGGTCGACCAACCACCCGGCGGGCAGCAGCGCGAGGGCGAGGGGCACGGTGTAGGCATCCACGACCTGGGCCCAGCGTGCCACGGGCACATGGAAGGTGCGGCCGACCGTGGGCATCGCCACGTTCATGGCCAACACGTCCAGCAGCACCAGGAACATGGGGATGCACAACACTACGAGCAGGAATGTCCCGCCGTTGCTGCGGGCACCACCCCGGTGTGAGGCGGGGGCATCAGGAGAGAGGTTCATGCCTACCACGATGAGGTGTGGACGCTTCGGTGGCGGTCGAAGTGTGACGGGGTGAGGATGGGTGCCATGGACCCACAGCCAGACATCGCCTCGGTGGCCGCGCACTTCGCCGAACGGTCACGCGCCGCGATGATGCTCGAACTGCTCGACGGCAACGCCCGCCCCGTGACGCGCCTGGCCCAGGTGGCAGGGGTGCGCACCTCCACCGCCAGCGAGCACCTGTCCCGCCTGGCGGGGGCAGGACTGCTCGTCGTCGAGCCCGAGGGACGGGTGCGTCGCTACCGGCTCGCAGGCCCCCACGTCGCGGTGGTCCTGGAGTCGTTGATCCCTCTGGCCTCCACCCCTGGCGTCACGGGGCTACGCCAGGCCAGCCAGTGGGACCGGTTGCGGGTGGCGCGCAGCTGCTACGACCACCTGGCCGGCAGTCTGGGCACCGACATCCTGGCGGGCCTAGTCGAGGTCGAGACGCTGCGCCGCACCGACGGCATCCAGGGCACCGTTCGGGGTCCGCTCGATGCCATCGCCGGCCCGACGGCCACCGGCTACGTGCTGGGTCCCCACGCTGCCCAGCACTTCGCCTGGATCGGTGTTGACCTCGCCGTGGTGCAGGCTGGGCGTCGTCCCCTGCTGAAGGTGTGTACGGACTGGACCGAGCAACGCCACCACCTCGCTGGAGGACTCGGAGCCGCGCTCATGCGCGCCCTCATCGACCGAGGGTGGATCGAACGCCGCCCCGGACGGCGCGACCTCCTAATCCACAAACCAGAGGACATTTATGACTGGCTCACCACTGCCTGACTCGGTCAACGTCTCCGGTCAGTACAGCTAGCTCGCGGCCTGCACCCGGTAGAGCTGACGGCGAAGGCCAGTGATTCCTGACACACGGCCTGCATGCTCAAGCTCGAGCAAGACTTCACGTGCCGAGACGCCGAACGTGGCAAGCCAATGTTCGATGAGCGCCACATCGTCCGAAGACACGTTCCGGAGTTCATCGAAGGCAGCACGCGCACGAGTGACGACCCAGACACCCGCAATTCGTTCCCGCGAGGCCTCTGGAATGATCCGCTCGTAGCGGGTGATGTGCGGATGCCCCAAGCGGACGCCACCACGCGTCGTCGCAAGCTCGAGTTCCTCAGGCTGCGTGCCGCCCAAGTGGATCCATCGGGCGACATCGCCGATGACCGTTTCGCGTTCTCGCACGAGGTGCGCGATGGCAGAGGCTCGGGTTTCGGGGGAGAGGGACGTATCAACTGAGGTCCAGCCCTCCGTGATGCCGCCTCCGGCTCGCCAGAGCACCCCGTCGAGCTCCATCGCCATGAGTTCAGCGGTGGGGAAGTCGATGAGTTCGCGAGGGCGCAAATCTGCCGTGTAGACGTCGTTCACGCGACCATGATGACGAGATTCGTCACCTGCTGCAGCGGACGGCCCAAAAAGCTGTGGATAACAGCAGCGGGGTCCTGAGCCGAAGCCCAGAACCCCGCAATGTGTGCATAACTAGTTGCCGAGCGCGCCCAGCCACACGCGGCGTGCCTCAAGCGCCTCCTCGGCGGCCTTGACACCCGCAGTGTCACCCTTGGCTTCTGCCTCAGCGCGCTCAGCCTCGAGTTTCTCGATGGCCTCTTCGAGCTGGCCGCGAAGGCCTGCACTGCGGGCCTTCTTCTCGGGGTCGGCGTTGCGCCAGTGCTCATCGTCGAGCTTGCGAACGTGCTGCTCGATCTGACGGAGTTCGTCTTCGATCTGGCGGAAGCGGCCGCGCGGCACCTTGCCGATTTCATCCCAGCGGCGCTGGATGTCAATGAGCTTCTCGCGGGCGGCCTTGCGGTCGGTCATCTCAAGGATGGGCTTTGCCTCAACGAGGAGCGCTTCCTTGAGTTCGAGGTTGCCCGTGAACTCTTCGTCTTCCTTCGCGAGGATTTCCTGCTTCGCTTGGAAAAGGACGTCACCGGCAGCCTTGAACTGCGCCCAGAGTGCGTCGTCGTGCTTGCGGCCGGCTCGGCCAGCGGCCTTCCACTCGTCGAGGAGTCGACGGTAGTCGGGGATGGCGTCAGCACCACGGGGTGCAAGCTCTTCTGCGCGCTGGATGAGCTTCTGCTTTGCGTCACGAGCCTGCTTGTGCTGGGCGTCGAGCTCAGCGAAGAAGGCACGGCGCTCGGCATCAAGCGTCGTGCGGGCCGTGCGGAAACGCTTCCAGAGTGCGTTCGCTTCCTGCTTCGGCAGGCGCGGGCCCGTCTGCTGGTGGTTCTGCCAGCGAGCGAAGAGTTCGTCGATCTTCGCCGTGGTCTGCTTCCACTGGATCTGCTTCGGGTTCTGGGCGGCGAGCTGCTCGATCTCGACGACGATGCCCTCGCGGTGGGCGAGTGCTTCGGCGAGTTCAGCGGCCTGGGCCTCCTGCTGCTCCTTGCTGAGCTCCGTGACCGTGCCACCGAGCGCCTCAAGGCGAGCGCTGAGCGAGGCGAGGTCGCCGACCGCGTTCGCACCATCAAGCTGTTCCTTCAGGTGCGCGACCGACTTCGCGACGTCCTGGGCAGGGGCGCCATTGCGCACGCGCTGCTCGAGGAGGACAAGCTGCCCCTCGAGGTCCTGGAACTTGCGGACAAAGTAGGCGAGCGCCTCGTCAGGGGTGCCGTCCGGGTATTGACCAACGACACGCTCCGTGCCGTTTTCAATGACATACACGGTGCCGTCTTCGTCGACGCGGCCCCACTGGTTCTCGGGAAGAGCAGACATTCAGGTGTTCCCTCGGTGTCGGAATCCGCGCGGACGCGCGGGTCTGATCCATGCTAGGGCATAGAGGTGACCGGGTTCACGCAACTGGGCGCTGCCACGCAAAGCACTCGGGGCGAGACGGCTTCTCCGCCACCTCGCCCCGACGGAACCGCGCGGGGTGCTACTTGAGTTCGAGCTTCTCGAGCGTCGTGGGAACCGTCGGCTCGCCATCGCCGGTACCGTCCTTGACGCCCTTGTCGGTGACCTGCGCTATGAGCTCGTCAAGGCCCTTCGTCACCTTGCCCATGATCGTGTAGCCACCGGCCGAGTCGCTCGGGATCGTGGAGTCCTCGGTGACGATGAAGAACTGGCTACCCATGCTCTCGGCGTTGCCGCCCTGGCGTGCCATCGCGATGGTGCCAGCGGGGTAGAGGTCATCCTTCGGTGCATTCTCGATCGGACCCCACTGGTAGCCGGGGCCGCCAGTGCCCTTGCCGGTCGGGTCACCGCACTGCAGGACGAAGATGCCCTCAGTCGTGAGGCGGTGGCAGGGCGTGCCCTCGTAGAAACCGCTCTGGGCGAGCGAGACGGCGTTCGCGACCGCCTGCGGCGCCTTCGCGCCGTCGTACTCCACGTCGAGCGCGATGCCGTTGATTGTCATCTCACCCTTCCAGGTGCGCGATTCGGCAAGGCTCGGGTCGGGCACATTCGCGGCCGGAGTGGTTTCGTTAGCCGCCGGAGTTGTCGAGGTCTGGGCTGCAGCATCTTGCGCGGGCGGGGTTGCGCCGGGGCCGATCGCGAAGAAGGCCACCTGCAGGGCTGCCGTGGCGAACGCCACAACACCAAGACCGATGAGCGAGCGACGGTTGTCACGCGAGGAACGCTCGTGCTGCAGCTCGTAGACCGCCTTCTTCGCCGCATACTCTCGGGCGCGGCGGCGCTGCTCGCGATTGGACGTTCCTTGAGCCACTAGCTACTCCAGACGTGTTGAGAGATGGGGTGCGTGACAGACACGCACCCGGCGAGTTTACTAACATCCAGGCCATGAGCGATCGTTCCCCCGCGCTGCACTCGACAAGTGCGCCGCTTGCCGCACGCATGCGGCCGCGTTCGCTCGATGAAGTCGTCGGGCAGCGGCACCTCTTGCGTCCCGGCTCGCCGCTGCGCACCCTCGCGTCACCGGATGCTGCTGAGCAGGCAGGTGTGTCCGTCATCCTCTGGGGCCCGCCAGGCACCGGCAAGACGACGCTCGCACAGGCCCTCGCAACGACATCCGGTCGTCGGTTCGTGCAGCTCTCGGCCATCCAGGCCGGCGTGAAGGATGTCCGCAAAGCCATGGATGATGCGCTCACGCAGCGCGACCTCTACGGCATGAATACGCTCCTCTTCCTCGACGAGATTCACCGCTTTACGAAGGCGCAACAGGACGCACTGTTGCCGGGTGTCGAACAGGGGTGGGTGACGCTCGTCGCGGCGACGACCGAGAATCCGTCCTTCTCGGTCATTTCGCCGCTGCTCTCGCGGAGTCTGCTCCTCACCCTCCAGCCGCTCGATGACGCAGATCTCGGCGAACTGCTCCGGCGCGCGCTCACTGACCCGCGCGGTGTTCCAGGAGAGCTCGCGCTCGATGAGGAAGCACAGCGGGCCATCATCCAGTTCGCATCGGGCGACGCGCGTCGCGCCCTCACGACGCTGGAAGCATCCGCGGCAAGCGCTCACGACGAGGGCGCGACGACGATTACTGCCGAACATGTCGCCGCGGCAAGTGATCAGGCCCTCCTGCGATACGACCGTGACGGCGACGAGCACTACGACGTCATCTCGGCCTTCATCAAATCGATCCGGGGGAGTGACCCGGATGCTGCACTCCACTACCTTGCCCGAATGATCGTCGCGGGTGAGGACCCCCGCTTTATTGCCCGGCGCCTCATTATCTCCGCGAGCGAAGACATCGGTATGGCCGATCCGAGTGCCCTCGGCGTCGCAGTATCTGCGGCCCAGGCGGTCCAGCTCATCGGTATGCCCGAGGGACGGATTCCGCTCAGCGAAGCGACGGTCTATCTCGCGACCGCTCCGAAGTCGAACGCCGCCTACCTGGCTATCGACGAGGCAATCGCCGATGTGAAGTCCGGGCGCGCGGGCCGCGTCCCGAATCACTTGCGCGATGCTCACTACGCCGGGGCCAAGCGACTCGGGCACGGAGCCGGATACCGCTATCCGCACGACGACGAGCTTGGTGTCCTCACGCAGCAATATCTGCCGGACACCCTCCGCGGCGCCGAGTACTACCAACCGAAACAACTCGGTTTCGAACGCGAAGTTCACCCGCGGCTTGCGAAACTCCGACGCATTACGCGTGGCGAAGACCGCGAGAAGCCACTAAGCTGATTCGGTCACTGCATTGGATTGATCTGCGGCTGGATCCCCAATGCCTGCGACGGCCTCTGTAGCCGAGCCGTCGACGACACCCGAATCGCACCGAGTGCGGTTCACCGCGTTTGACGCATCCACAGGAGTTTTGCGCTCTCATCGAGACCGCCTCCGGATGCGGAGCACTCCATCTGCGCGCTCACGCGCGCCAAACGATCCGAAAGGCTCATTCATGTCCAAGACCTCCCGCACCCGTTCGAAGGTGCGCCTCTCCCGCGCCCTCGGCGTGGCCCTCACCCCGAAGGCTGCCCGCGCGATGGAGAAGCGTCCCTACGCTCCCGGCCAGCACGGCCGCACGCGCCGCAAGACCGACTCCGACTTCGCAGTGCGTCTGCGCGAGAAGCAGCGTCTGCGCGCCCAGTACGGTCTCCGCGAGAAGCAGCTTCGCATCGTCTTCGAAGAGGCTCGCCGTACCGCAGGCCTCACCGGTGAGAACCTCGTTGAGCTCCTCGAGATGCGCCTCGACGCACTCGTGCTCCGCGCAGGCTTTGCCCGCACGACCGCTCAGGCTCGCCAGATGGTCGTCCACCGCCACATCCTCGTTGACGGCAAGATCGTTGACCGCCCCTCGTTCCGTGTGAAGCCGGGCCAGCAGATCCACGTCAAGCCGCGTTCGGAAGAGCGTGAGATGTTCCAGGTTGCCGCTGCCGGTGGCCACGCTGAGGTGCTTCCCCCGGTTCCGGGTTACCTCTCGGTTGAGCTCGACAAGCTCCAGGCTGTGCTCACGCGCCGCCCGAAGCGTGCCGAGGTGCCGATCCAGTGTGACGTCCAGCTCGTCGTTGAGTACTACGCAGCTCGCTAGTACCTCCCTGCAAAAGGGGCCCATCGCTTCGGCGGTGGGCCCCTTTCCCGTTCGCGCACACCTCATTCACGCAACGCGGGGATGAAGCGGGGCACTATCATCGACAGAGTGCCCAAAGCGGGTACGGTGCGGTGACGCAGACCGCGCCTCAACAAGCTGATGGAGACAATGCATATGACCGGTGGCGACATCGCAGGCCTCATTGCAGCGGGCGTGTTCCTCATTCTCGTGGCCCTGCTCGCAGTTCCCCTCATCAAGCTTGGCGGTGTCCTCGACGAGCTCCGCAAGGGCATCCGCGAGTCGGTCGACTCGATTACCCCGACGCTCGCGGAAACGCAGATCACCGTTCGCGAGACGAACAAGCAGCTTCAGAAGGTCGACACGATCACGAACCACGTGTCCGACACGACGAACAACGTCTCGAGCCTCGTCGCGCTCACCGCGGCCACGGTCGGTGGCCCGCTCATCAAGCTCGCTGGCTTCACGGCCGCGGCACGCGCTGGCATCATGAGCCTGCGCGGCGCGAAGAAGCGTTCCCGCTAGTCCCGTCACCACCACAAGGAGAGACGTCATGCGTACCACCATTGGTGTTGTCGCCGGCATCGCCGCCGGTTTGACCATCGCGCACTTCGTGAACAAGACCGAGCGCGGCCACGCGTTCTTCACGCAGGTCAACGAGCAGCTTGACGGCTTCGGTGAAGCCATCCGCGCTGGCTACGACGCCCGCGTCGAAGAGCTCGAGCACGTCATCGCCGAGCAAGACCGCGCTCACCGCGCCTAACTTCATCCCATCCCACTACGTCTTCGAGAGATTCGACGCACATGCGCACTGCAGAAATTCGCCAGCGTTACCTTGACTTCATGGAGTCCAAGGGACACCTCATCGTCCCCTCAGCTTCGCTCGTGAGTGACGACCCCTCGGTCATGTTCAACATCGCTGGCATGGTGCCGATGGTGCCGTACCTGCTCGGGTCCGAGCAGCCGCCGCGCACCCGCATGGCCGATGTGCAAAAGTGCATCCGCACGAACGACATCGAAGAGGTCGGCAAGACCCCGCGCCACGGCACCTTCTTCCAGATGCTCGGTAACTGGTCGTTCGGCGACTACTTCAAGCGCGAAGCCATCACCTGGGCGTGGGAGTTCCTCACGGGCCCCGAAGAAGAAGGCTGCCTCGCGTTCCCGAAGGACCGCATGTGGGCAACCGTCTTCGAGACGGACGATGAGGCCGAATCGCTCTGGTACGAGTGCACCGACATCGCTGAGGGCCGCGTGCAGCGTCTCGGCCGCTCGGACAACTACTGGCACATGGGTCAGGCTGGCCCGGGTGGCCCCGACTCCGAGATCTTCTACGACCTCGGTCCCGAATTTGGTCCCGACGGCGGCCCGACCACCGGCCACGACCGCTACGTCGAGGTCTGGAACCTCGTGTTCATGCAGGACCTCCTCGGCGAGGTTCGTTCGAAGGTCGACTTCGACATCATCGGCGAGCTCCCGAAGAAGAACATTGACACCGGCATGGGCCTCGAGCGCATCGCGTTCATCAAGCAGGGTGTCAACAACATGTACGAGATCGACGAGGTTCGCCCGGTGCTCGACCGCGCCGCAGAACTCGCCGGTGTCGAATACGGCGCCAACCGCGATGACGACGTCCGCCTTCGCGTGATTGCCGACCACGTCCGCTCGGGCCTCATGCTCATGTCGGACGGCGTTGCTCCCGGCAATGAGGGCCGCTCGTACATCCTCCGCCGCCTGCTTCGCCGCGCCATCCGCGCGATGCGTCTGCTCGGTGTGGAAGGCCCGACGCTGCCGGAGCTGCTCCCGCTCTCACACGCAGTCATGTCGGAGGGCTACCCGGAGGTCGCTGCAAACTTCGAACGCGTGCAGCGCCTCGCCTACGCGGAAGAGCAGACGTTCTTGAAGACCCTCGAGCAGGGCACGGCCATCCTCGACGAGGCCGTCAAGGAAACGAAGGCGCAGGGCTCGCAGAGCCTCTCGAGCAAGACCGCCTTCCTTCTGCACGACACCTTCGGCTTCCCGATCGACCTCACGATGGAAATGGCCGAAGAAGCAGGCCTCACCGTCAGCCGCCAGGCCTTCGACGAGCTCATGAGCGAGCAGCGTGCACGTGCGAAGGCTGATGCCAAAGCGAAGCGCACCGCTCACGCCGACACGAGCGTGTACTCGGCGATTCGTGCGCAGGGTGAGACGGTCTTCACCGGCTACGAGCAGCTCAACCAGGAGACCGAAGTCCTCGGCATCCTGAAGGATGGTGTCTCCGTCTCGAGCACACGCGCTGGCGAGACCGTCGAACTTATCCTCAAGGAAACCGCGCTCTACGCAGAGTCCGGCGGCCAGGAAGCCGACTCCGGCACGATCCTCGGCACAGGCAATGGATTTGTCGCAGATGTCGTTGATGTGCAGAAGCCGGTGCCGGGTCTCGTCAGCCACACCGTCACTGTGAGCCAGGGCGAAATCGGTGTCGGCGAGCGCGTCGAGACCGTCGTGGATCCTGCCTACCGCCGCGCTGCCTGCCAAGCGCACTCGGCAACCCACCTCATCCACGCCGCCCTCCGCGACGTGCTCGGCCCCGACGCACACCAATCCGGCTCGTACAACAAGGCCGGCTACATGCGCCTCGACTTCGCGTGGACGCAGCCGCTTTCCGCTGAGACGCGCTCTGAGCTCGAAGAGATCGCCAACAGCGCGATTCGCCAGAACTACGAGGTCGTCACCCGCGAAATGGCGCTCGACGAGGCGAAGGCCATGGGCGCCCGCGCGCTCTTCGGTGAGAAGTACGGCGCTGTCGTGCGTATGGTCGACATCGGCGGTGAGTGGTCGCGCGAACTCTGCGGTGGTACCCACGTGGGCAGCTCGGCAGAGATCGGCATCATCAACCTTGTGAGCGAGTCCTCCGTGGGCTCGGCGAACCGCCGAATCGAGTCGCTCGTCGGCAAGGACGCGTTCAAGGACTTCGCCGCTGAGCGCGCGATTGTGAACCAGCTGAGTCAGAACCTCAAGGCTCCGCGCGAGCAGCTTGGTGAGCGTGTCCAGGATCTCGTCCAGCAGCTCAAGCAGGCGCAGAAGCGCATCCAGGAGCTCGAGGCTCGCCAGCTCGCGCAGCGTGTGCCCGAACTCGTGGCGGGTGCCGTTCGCGGTGCACGCGGCGCAGTCGTGGCAGCATCGATCGGCGAGGTCCCCTCAGGCGATGAGCTGCGCACGCTCGTGCTTCGCGTGCGCGAACAGCTTGGCACCGAGGCCGCGACGGTCGCCCTCGCAGGTGTCGCGAATGAGCGTCCGCTCGTCGTCATTGCCACGAACGAAGCCTCCCGTGAAGCGGGCGTTCAGGCTGGTGCGCTCGTGCGTATCGCAGCCGGCGTGCTCGGCGGCGGTGGCGGCGGCAAGGACGATGTCGCACAGGGCGGTGGCCAGGACGCCAGCCAGATCGAGGCTGCCCTTGCGGCGGTTCGAACGGAGCTGGGCGTCTAGTGCGCAGCGGGGTCCGACTCGGCATCGACGTCGGGAAGGCTCGGATCGGGGTTGCCCGATCCGACTTCCACGGCATGCTCGCATCCCCGGTTGAGACCGTGCCACGTGATCTTGAGGGTGACGCGCACGTCAAGCCACTTGTGACACTCATCCAGGAACATGAGGCGATCGAGGTGCTCATCGGGCTCCCACTTGCGCTCTCGGGCAACGAGACCGCGTCCACGCAGGATGCGCGAAAGGTCGCCGAGCAGCTTGCCGCCGTGTGTCCCGTCCCGATTCGCTACGTGGACGAGCGTCTGTCGACGGTGAGTGCTTCCGTGCAACTTCGTGCCTCGGGCAAGAAGCCGAGCCGGTCGCGCGATCGCATTGACCAGTTGGCCGCCGTCGTCATCCTGCAGAACGCCCTCGAAGCGGAGCGATCGAGTGGTCGTCCCCCCGGAACCCTGTTGAACGACGAGTCGGAGGTGCGCTGATCATGGCCTCATTTGACGAGCTGCTGAGCGGCGACACCGAGGCGAGCGGCCACGAACGACGGAGCCGCCGCGAGAAGGAGCGAGCGTCCAAGAAGCCGCGCGTCGTTCGACTGATTGCGCTCGTGCTCGTAGGCGCGGCAATCATGGCCGGCGGAATCATGATCGCACCAACAGTCATGAAGATGTTTGCTGGCAACGACTTCAGCGGAGCAGGAAACGGAACGCCCGCCGAGTTCGCCATCACCGAGGGCGACACCGGCACCGACATCGCCGAACGTCTCGAAGCGGCTGGCATCGTCAAGTCGAGCGAGGCTGTGCTCGATGAGCTGCGTTCACGCTCCGAAGAACCGGTCTTTCAGCCCGGCACGTACACTCTGCAGCTCGAAATGAGCGCAGCGGCTGCCATCGACGCGCTCATCGACCCGGCAAACCGAGTCACCGGACGCGTTGTCATCCCGGAGGGCACCGCGCAGAAGCAGGTGTTTGAGCTCATCGCCGACAGCACGAAGGTGTCCGTGGAGGAGCTCGAAGCCGCCGCCAAGGACCCGCAGGCCTTCGGCCTTCCCGAGGAAGCGGAGTCGCTTGAGGGCTTCCTTTTCCCGGCGAGCTACGAGTTCGATCCCTCGTTCGACGCGAAGGCCATCCTTGAGACGATGGTGAAGCGCAGCATCCAGGCCCTTGACGAGCACGGTGTGCCCGCGGATCGCCGCTGGGAGGTCGTGCGCCTTGCCTCGCTCGTGCAGCGTGAGGCTGGTCTCGCAGAGGACTTCCCGAAGGTTGCCCGCGTCTTCCTCAACCGAATCGACGAAGGCATGAAGCTGCAATCGGATGCGACCGTCGCCTACGGCAGCGGCAACACGCACCGGGTGACCACGACCGACGAAGAGCGTGCCGACGCGTCGAACGAGTACAACACCTACGTGCACGATGGTCTCGTCGTGAAACCGATCTCGAATCCGGGTGATGTGGCGATCGACGCGGCCATGCATCCCGCCGACGGCAAGTGGCTCTTCTTCGTCACCTGGAACCTCGACACGGGTGAAACGATCTTCTCGAACACCTTCGAGGAGCACGAAGTCGCGGTTGCCAAGTGGCAGGCGTGGATGGAAGAGCACCCGGAGTACCAGTAATGGCCCTCTCACACATCCAGGCCGCCGTGCTCGGTTCACCGATCGCGCACTCCAAATCGCCGCTCCTGCATGCGGCCGGCTATGAGGCACTCGGCGTGACGGGCTGGGACTACACACGCGTTGAACTCGACGAGGAGGCCTTTGACGGCTGGCTGCAGTCCCGCGGCTTCGGATGGCGAGGCGTCTCGGTCACGATGCCGCTCAAGGGCGCAGCGCTCGAATCAGCTTCCTGGACGGACGAACTCGCCGAGCTCACCGGAGCAGCAAACACGCTCGTGTTTGCAACACCCGAGCCAGATGCTCCATGCGCGGCCTGGAACACAGACATCCACGGGATCGCGGAAGCCCTCCGCGAAGCGGGCACCGTCAGTGCACCACAGGTCGACATTCTCGGCGCGGGCGCCAGCTGTGCGAGCGCCATTGCCGCACTCACGAGCTTCGACGCGCAGAAGGTACGGATCATCGCCCGCAGCGAAACCCGGGCGGCCGGTCGGCTCGAACTTGTCGAGCGCCTCGGGATGCAAGCAGAGTTCGTGCCCCTCGCTGAGTGGGGGAGCGCATGCGGTTCGACACTTGTCATGAGCACGCTGCCGGGCACCGTTGGCGGGTCCCTCCACCCGTGTGAGGAGCTCGTCTCCGAGAGCGCCCTTTTTGACGTCGTCTATGCCCCGTGGCCAAGCCCCCTCGCCACGCGCTGGTTTGCTGCCGAACGGGGCGTCATCGGGGGAGAAGCGATGCTGCTCCACCAGGCGGTCGAGCAACTGCGCCTCATGACCAGCGTCCGCAGCGACGAAGAACACACCGCCTGGGGCTTGCCAAACATCGATTGGGATCACGCAACCGTTGTGCGTGTGACCGCCGCCCTGCGCGCAGCACTCGCATCTGCCTGAGGAATCACCCCAGCGCCGCATGGGAGAATGGCAGAATGCTTCGTTGGCTGACCGCAGGTGAATCCCACGGCCCCGAACTTCTCGCGATCATCGAAGGAGTTCCGGCAGGCCTCGAACTCTCGCGTGACGACATCGCGCGCGACCTTCAGCGCCGCAAGCTCGGCTATGGCCGCGGTGCCCGCATGAAGTTCGAGCAGGATGAGCTGCATCTTTCGGCTGGCGTGCGGCACGGGAAGACGATTGGCTCGCCCATTGGCCTGCGCATCGGCAATGCGGAATGGCCCAAGTGGACCGAGGTCATGAGCGCTGAGCACGTCGATGAGTCGGTCTTCGCCACGGGCCGCGGTACCCCGCTCACGAGGCCTCGACCGGGACACGCCGACCTCACTGGCATGCAGAAGTACGGCTTCAATGAGGCGCGTCCCGTGCTCGAGCGAGCCTCCGCTCGTGAGACGGCAGCTCGTGTTGCCCTCGGCGCGATTGCCAAGCGTTTCCTTCACGAGCTCGGCATTGAGACGGTGAGCCACACGATCTCGATCGGAACGGTGAACGTCCCCGAGGATGCTCCAACGCCGACCCTTGCAGATCTCGAGGCGATCGACGCCGATCCGGTGCGTATGTTCGACGCCGAAACGAGCGCCAGGGCAGTGGCCCACATTGACGAGGTGCGCAAGAGCGCAGACACCGTCGGCGGTGTCGTCGAGGTGTGCGTGCGCGGCCTTCCGTGCGGCCTTGGATCGTACGTGCACTGGGACCGTCGACTGGATGCACGACTCGCTGCTGCCCTCATGAGCATCCAGGCAATCAAGGGCGTCGAAGTCGGCGACGGCTTCAAGACCGCCGAACGGCTTGGCACTGCAGCCCACGACGAACTCTTTACCTCGCCGGAAGGCATTACCCGCAGCTCCGACCGCGCAGGCGGTATCGAAGGTGGGATGTCGATGGGCACGCTCCTGCGCGTGCGCGCCGCCATGAAGCCGATCGCAACCGTTCCGAATGCGCTCGCCACGGTTGACATTGCTCAGGGCATCGATGCGACCGCCCACCACCAGCGCAGCGACGTCTGCGCGGTACCGGCCGCTGGCGTCGTGGCAGAGGCCATGGTCGCGCTCGAGCTTATGAACGCGATCCTCGAGAAGTTCGGTGGCGACAGTGTCGGTGAGACGCGCCGCAACCTCGAGGCCTTCATGGGTGCGATCCCGCAGCAGCTTGCAACGAGCGCGAACTCGGCCATCCCGAATCCCAATCGCCCCATCGATGAGCGAGAACAGGGCGACTCGCGGTCTGCGTGGCGCGTGTGAATATCGTCCTCATCGGACCGCCCGCGGCAGGCAAGTCACGTTCTGGGCGCCGTCTTGCGCGCGCCCTCGATCGTCGATTTGCCGACACTGACAAGCTCATCCAGGCTGCCCACGGTCCCATTCGCACGATCTTTGAAGAGCAGGGCGAAGCAGCGTTCCGCGCCATTGAACGCGAGACGATTCGTCATGCGCTCACGCAGTTTGATGTCGTGTCGCTCGGCGGCGGCGCGGTCATGGACCCAGCGACGCAAGAGCTGCTGCTCCAAGCACCAGTCATTGTTGTCCATCTGACGGTGCGCCCGGAAGCGGTCGCTGAACGTATCGACAACGACAAGCGTCCCCTCATCAAAAGCCTCGACGATTGGAAGGCACTCGTTGAGGCTCGCCGCGACACCTATGAGCGACTGGCCTCAATCTCGGTCGACACCTCGTTCCGGCCCATGCGACGGGTCATTGACGACATCCTGGAGCTGCTCGAACAGCACAGTGCGTTGACCGAAGCTGAGGTCGAGCACCTGCAGGCAGCGCGACGAGGCCGCACCCAGCATGCGCTCCACGACATCGATGGAGACGAGCACGACGATGAAGGAGACGACCAGCCATGACCGAAGCCACCACGCGAATCTCGGTAACGGGCGCTCACGGCGATGTGCTGCTGGGTACAGGTCTCATCCCGCAGCTCGACACGCTGCTGCAGGACGCCCTTGACGACGCACCCGAGCAGATCCTCATCATCCACGCACCGTCCCTCGCCGTGGTTGCGGGCGAGGTTCGCGAGCAGCTCCAGGCACCCGCTGGCCCCTATCGACGGGTGCTCCTCGCGGAGGTGCCGGACGCGGAAGACGCCAAGCGGCTCGAAGTAGCTCAGTTCTGCTGGCAAATCCTCGGCCAGGCCGACTTCACGCGCTCGGACCTCATCATTGGCCTCGGTGGGGGCGCAACGACAGACCTCGCCGGATGGGTTGCGGCGTCCTGGCTCCGGGGCGTCCGCGTCGTGCAGATCCCGACGACGGTCCTCGCTATGGCCGATGCTGCGGTCGGTGGCAAGACAGGCATCAACACTGCCGAAGGCAAAAACATGGTCGGTGCCTTTCACGTGCCGGAACTCGTCGTGTGCGATCTCGATGTGCTCGACTCCCTCGCTGAGAACGAGCGCATCGCGGGCTTCGCAGAGGTCGTCAAGTGCGGCTTCATTGCAGAGCCCGAGATCCTTGACCTCATCGAAGAGAACCCGAGCGAGGCTGTGAACCCAGGCTCTGCCCCGTTCCGCCGCTGCCTTGAACTCTCGATCGCGACGAAGGCACGCGTTGTGGGGGAGGACCCGGGCGAAAAGGGCCTGCGCGAAATCCTCAATTACGGCCACACCCTTGGGCACGCCATCGAGCACAGTGAGCGCTACCAGTGGCGGCACGGCGCAGCAATTTCGATCGGCATGGTGTTTGCCGCTGAGCTTGCGCGTCTGTCGGGCCGTCTCTCGGACGCCGAGGCCGACCGTCACCGAAGCATCCTCGAGTCCCTCGGCTTGCCCACAAGCTACCCGTCTGGCCGTTGGCCGACGCTGCTTGCCACGATGCGCCGCGACAAGAAGGCGCGTGGCTCGATGCTCCGCTTTATCGTGCTGGATGCCATCGGTAAGCCGAGCGTCATGCAGGCCCCCGATGAATCGCTCCTGTTCGCCGCCTACCAGGAAATCGCGGGCTAGCGGCCCGCCTACACTCGAAGCATGCGCATCCTCGTCCTCAACGGCCCGAACCTGAACCGCCTCGGCACCCGCGAACCCGGCATTTACGGCGCGCTCAGTGAACAGGACATTCTCGAGCGTCTCAAGGCGGAAGCTCCTGACGTGGAGTGGACGCATGTCCAGTCGCAGCATGAGGGTGTGCTCATCGAGGCGCTGCACGAGGCTGCACACACGGGCACGCACGTCATCTTCAACCCCGCGGGCTACACGCACACCTCGGTCTCGCTTCGGGATGCAGTTGCGCTCACGGTCGAGGCAGGTTCCCTCGTGGTCGAGGTGCACCTGTCAAACCCCGCTGCCCGCGAGTCATTCCGACACACGAGTCTCATCTCAGCGGTTGCGAGCGGTACCATCGCTGGATTTGGCGCAGGGTCTTACTCCGCGGCGCTCCATGTCATCCGGAGTGCGCAGTAGCCGGGCTGGAAACTCCGCCTCTCGGCGGTCGTGGAGCGCTCGCCGTCCTCGCACAATAGTTGGTGCCCAACCACGTCTTGAGGAGACTTCGTGAGCTACGAACCGTACAGCGGGGGAACGATGGTTCCCTACGAGGCCCAGCCCCAGTACACCCAGCCCCAGATGCCGTATGCGGCACCCGCCCGCGGCACGAACGGTCTCGCGATCGCCTCGCTCGTGTGCTCGCTCATTGGCTTCCACCTCATTGGCGTCATCCTCGGGCACATTGCACTCGGCCAGATCAAGACGAGCGGCGAAGAGGGCCACGGCCTCGCAATGGCTGGCCTCATCATCGGTTACATTTCGATGGCGCTCGTGGTACTCGTCCTCATCGTGTACGTCGTCCTCGTACTCATTCTCGGTGTGGCCATCTTCGGAGCCAGTACCGCAGTCGCCAGCTATGCGTTCTCCTGGGCATGATCGCCCGGGCGCGCTAAGCTGGTTTGTCGGACTGCGCGCCGCGTACGCTCGACGAACTCGCAACGAAAAGGACGACTGAATGGCAACGACCGCCGACATCAAGAACGGCATCGTCATGATCATCGATGGCCAGCTCTGGCAGGTTATCGAGTTCCAGCACGTGAAGCCCGGCAAGGGTGGCGCCTTCGTGCGCACCAAGCTCAAGAACGTCGTCTCGGGCAAGACCGTTGACCGCACGTTCAACGCTGGCTCAAAGATCGAGACCGCCACGGTTGACCGCCGCGACTACCAGTACCTCTACCGCGACGGCGAGAGCTTCGTCTTCATGGACCAGTCGGACTTCGACCAGCTCACGGTCGCGGAGACCGTCGTTGGTGACGCTGCCAAGTACATGCTCGAGCAGCAGGAAGTCCAGATCGCCATGTACCAGGGCGAGCCGCTCTACCTCGAAATGCCGGCTTCGGTTGAACTCGAGATCACCTACACCGAGCCTGGTCTCCAGGGCGACCGCTCGAACGCTGGTACGAAGCCCGCAACGCTTGAGACCGGCGCTGAGATTCAGGTTCCGCTCTTCGTCAACCAGGGCACCCGCGTCAAGGTTGACACCCGCACGGGCGACTACCTCGGTCGCGTCAACTAGTGGGCGCACGCACCAAGGCGCGCAAGCGCGCCATGGACATGCTCTTCGCTGCTGATGTGCGGGGGAGTGAGCTGCAGGAACTTCTCGCAGCGGAGGCTGAACGTGCTGAGCACGAGCCGGAGCGCCGCGAAAGCTGGAACTACGCTCGCCAGATCGTGCTCGGTGTGATCGACCACGCCGCAGAAATCGACGAAGAGATCGCCTCGACCTCGCGCGGCTGGACGATTGAGCGCATGCCTGCCGTCGACCGTGCCATCCTGCGCGTCGCCGTGTGGGAACTCCACTACAACGACGAGGTTCCCGCCGCCGTCGCGATTGACGAGGCGGTCGAAGCAGCCAAGGCGTACTCCACTGACGACTCGAGCAAGTTCGTCCACGGCGTCCTCGGACGACTCAGCGAACGCTAATCCACGCGCCACGCGCGTTTCGGGCCCAAGCCGGTGATAGGCTTGGGCCCGATCAATTTGACCACCTTTAATTTCCGCACAGAGAGGCGGGGAAGGAGGTCGCCGTGAGCAAACGAGTCGTGCTCAACGACGACGACATCTCGCGCGCACTGACGCGCATCGCACACCAGATCCTCGAACAGCAGCGTGGCACGGAGGAACTCGTGCTGCTAGGTATTCCCACTCGAGGTGTTCCGCTCGCACAGCGCTTGGGCGAGCAGCTCGCGAAGATCGAGTCCCTTGAAGGACGCTCGATTGATCTCCCTGAGATGGTTGGCTCCCTCGACATCACCATGTACCGCGATGACCTGCGTCGCGGCAAGGTCAAGATGACGAGCCCCACCCGCATCCCGAGCCGTGGTATTGACGGCCGCACCGTCGTGCTGGTTGACGACGTGATCTCTTCTGGCCGTACGATTCGTGCTGCGCTCGACGCGATCTCGGCAATCGGTCGCTCTGACGCCGTCCAGCTTGCCGTTCTGGTGGATCGTGGCCATCGCAAGCTGCCCATCCGCCCAGACTACGTCGGCAAGAACCTGCCGTCGGCCCGGAGCGAGCACATCCAAGTCGAGCTGTCGGAGATCGACGGTATCGACCGCGTCGTCATCTCGAGCGGCGAGGACGCCTCTGGTGCCGCCGCCGGCCAAACGGAGGCCTAGACACTCATGAAGCACCTGCTCGACACTCGCGACCTGACGCGAGACGAAGCACTTGCCCTGCTCGACACCGCCGAAGACATGGCGGACTCGCAGCAGCGCGAAGTCAAGAAGCTCCCTGCACTCCGCGGCGTTACCGTCGTGAACCTCTTCTTTGAGGACTCCACCCGCACCCGTATCTCCTTCGAGGCCGCTGAAAAGCGTCTCTCCGCCGATGTGATCAACTTCTCGGCGAAGGGTTCGAGTGTTTCGAAGGGCGAATCGCTCAAGGACACCGCCCAGACCCTGCACGCAATCGGTGCGGATGCCGTCGTCATCCGTCACCCTGCATCCGGCGCCCCTGAGCTGCTTGCCACCAAGGGCTGGATCAACACCCCGATCCTCAACGCCGGTGACGGTACCCACGCCCACCCGACGCAGGCACTCCTCGACGCCTTCACGCTGCGCCGCCGTCTCCACGGCGCTGCCGCACGTGGCAAGGACCTCTCGGGCGAGCACGTCATCATCGTCGGTGACATCCTGCACTCGCGTGTTGCCCGCTCGAACGTGTGGCTGCTCAACACGCTCGGTGCCAAGGTGACGCTCGTCGCCCCGCCGACGCTCCTGCCGGTCTCGACCAAGCACTGGCCGTGTGAGGTCACTCACGACCTGGACGCTGCCCTCGCGCAGAAGCCGACGGCTGTCATGCTGCTCCGTGTTCAGGCCGAGCGCATGAATGACGCGTATTTTCCGTCTTCGCACGAGTACTCGCGCTTCTGGGGGCTTGACTCCGACCGCTTCGCGCAACTGCCCGAGTCGACGCTCATCATGCACCCCGGTCCGATGAACCGTGGACTTGAGATTTCTTCCGTGGCCGCCGATTCGCCCGCTTCCACGGTTCTTGAGCAGGTCACGAGCGGTGTTTACATCCGCATGGCCGCGCTCTACCTCCTCTGCTCGGGCGAACAGAAGGCGTAGGACCATGACGAATCTTCTCCTCCAGAAGGCATCCCTGTACGGCGAGGACGTCAAGGACGTCCGCATCGCCGACGGTGTGATCACCGCTGTTGAAGCTGATCTCACCCCGCAAGACGGCGAGCGCGTCATTGACGCGAAGGGCATGGTGCTCCTGCCCGGCCTCGTTGACCTGCACGTGCACTTCCGCGAGCCCGGCTACGAAGACGCCGAGACGATCCTCACCGGCTCGCAGGCTGCTGCGAAGGGTGGCTTCACGACCGTCTTCCCGATGGCGAACACCTACCCGGTGCAGGACACCGCGGGTGTCGTCGAAGCCGTCCGCACACTCGGTGAAGAGGCTGGCTACTGCGATGTCCGCCCGAATGGTGCGGTCACCGTCGGCCTCAAGGGTGAGCACCTCGCCGAGCTCGGAGCAATGGCCCACTCGAAGGCACGTGTGCGCGTGTTCTCGGATGACGGTCACTGCGTTTCCGACCCGCTCGTCATGCGTCGCGCACTGGAGTACGTGAAGGGTTTCGACGGTGTCGTCGCCCAGCACGCCCAGGACCCGCGTCTCACGCTCAAGGCCCAAATGAACGAGAGCGAACTCTCCTCGGAGCTCGGTCTCAACGGCTGGCCGTGGGTTGCCGAGGCGTCGATCATCGCCCGTGACGTCCTCCTCGCTGAGCACGTCGGTGCACGCCTGCACGTCTGCCACATCTCAACCCGCACAAGCGTCGAGATCATCCGCTGGGCCAAGCAGCGCGGCGTCCAGGTGACCGCCGAGGTCACTCCGCACCATCTCCTCCTCACGGAAGAGAAAGTGCGCGGCTACGACGCACGCTTCAAGGTAAATCCGCCCCTGCGTGACCAGGCCGATGTGGACGCCCTCCGCGAGGCGCTCGCCGACGGCACGATCGACATCGTCGCCACCGACCACGCCCCGCATCCGGAAGAGGCGAAGGACTGCGAGTGGGACTGCGCCGCCATGGGCATGCTCGGTCTCGAGGCCTCGCTCCGCGTCGTTCAGGAGACGATGGTCGACACCGGTAAGGCAACGTGGCGTGATGTTGCGCGCTTCATGAGTGAGCGTCCGGCCGAGATCGGCCAGGCTGAGCTCTCGGGCCGCCCGATTGCTGTTGGCGAGCCGGCGGACCTCTGCCTCTACGACCCGAGCGGTCGTAGCAGCTTCACGCTCGACGACCTCGCCTCGAAGAGCTCGAACTCGCCGTACCTCGGCATCGAGCTCCCGGGCCGCGTTGCGTGGACAATCTTCCGTGGTGAGCCCACGCTCATCGACGGCACGATCGCAGACCGCAGCGATGTCGCGGCTGCTGCCCGCCGTCGTCGCGAACTCGCAGTCTCGGAAGCGTCGGCCTAACCTTGCTCGACACTCGTCTCATCGCGGCCGCGGTGCTCGCCGCCCTGTGCCTTACGCTCTTGGCACTCCTCGTTGTGGGATGGCGCCGCAAGCTCAACCAGCAGGCGGATCGATATCCAGCACCCCCCGCGCCAAGCTTGACGGGGCGCGACACCGTGGCCGCATGGGACGACATCCACTACGTGGCGACGACCCCGAGCGATGCACCCCTCGAGCGCATCGCTACGAAGCCCTACGGTTTCCGGGGCCGCTGCAGCGTCCAACTCTTGCCGGAGGGCCTCGTCATCGGAATTGCTGGCGAAGTTCCGTTCTTCATCTCGCGCGAATCCCTCGACAGTCTGCACGCAGGTACTGCAACGATCGATCGCGCAGTTGA
The DNA here is from genome assembly GCF_001570905.1 of [Zimmermannella] alba NBRC 15616. Classification (GTDB taxonomy): domain Bacteria; phylum Actinomycetota; class Actinomycetes; order Actinomycetales; family Microbacteriaceae; genus Pseudoclavibacter; species Pseudoclavibacter albus. The sequence continues at coordinate 485,515 of NZ_BCSO01000001.1, forward strand.
GCCCGGGGGACTGAGTGTCCTCCGCTGGCGCCCAGACCCGACAGGAGACACGGTCGATTCCGTGTTCCGGTTCGTAGACGAGCGTGAACGGTCCGCATTCCACACCCAGGTCAACGCCACGCTGCTGACTGCCGCTCTATAGGCGTCTCCTCACTTCATCAGGACCATTCCATGAATGATCCTCGGTATTATGGCGGCGACGGCCCGTGAAGCTCGTGCACACTTGGCACGCACCGGGCCGATCACTCCGAGACCTCGCTCCACTCACGAACAGCCTCGAACAGGATGCTCCTGCACAAGCCAAGACCACGAGCGGGGTTCTCACATCCAAACCGCGTAGAGTCATCATTGGCCCTAGCGCAGCTCGAGGAGATTGATTCATGAGTGGTCCGGCTCACGATGCCGTCACGTCGTTCGGAGAGCGTCTCGAACACACCCTCGCCAACCGCGGACACCTCTGCGTGGGCATCGACCCACACGAGTATCTGCTTGAGCGATGGGGACTCCCGGTCTCTGCCGTGGGCGCCCTGGAAATGGGCCTTCGCGTCATCGAGGCCATGGAGGGCCGCGCGGGCATCGTGAAGCCACAAATCGCCTTCTACGAGCGATTTGGAGCGATCGGTTACAAGGTCCTCGAGGAGCTGTTTGAGGCCGCACGCGCTGCAGGCCTGCTCGTCATTGCCGATGTCAAGCGAGGCGATGTGGGCTCGACGCTCGAGGCGTACAGCGAAGCGTGGCTTGCACCTGGCTCGCCGCTCGAGGCTGATGCCATGACACTCAACCCCTACCAGGGCTTTGACACGCTCCGCCACCCGCTGCAGCTTGCCGAGCAGCACGGCAAGGGCGTCTTCATTCTTGCGGCGACATCGAACCCCGAGTCGGCATCGATCCAGACCGCCCGCCGCGTGCGCGGGTCCAAGAACGGACGCTCGGTTGCCGGTGGTATCGCGTCGCGCGCAGCGGACTGGAACCGCGACCACTTCTCGGGCCCAATCGGCTCGGTCGGTGTTGTGCTCGGTGCGACGGTTGACTTCGAGTTCCTCGGAATCGACCTCGACGAGCTCGGCAAGGAGCCCAAGGCGCCCGTCCTCGCGCCGGGCTTTGGCCACCAGGGCGCCGCAGTCGCCGACATCCACAAGATCTTCGGCACGGTCGCCTCGACGACGATTGTGAACCAGAGCCGCGGCGTGCTCTCGGCCGGCCAGATCGGCCTCGCCGACGCCATCGAAGCTCAGTGCGCGCTCCTCAACGAAGCATTCGGGAAGTAAGCCGCGATGCCAGTTCCACCGCCCGTTGACCGCGCGGCTGCGAGCCGCGCAGCTGTTGCCGCCCGTCGTGCTCGCGCTGAGGTGAAGCGAGCCATCGCTGACTCCACTCGCAGCTCTCTTCACGTGCTTGACGCGTCGCTTGATCCGACGAACGCGGCCGAACACTCGCTTCGCGTGACTCACTTCCTGCTGTCGATCCCGCACATCGGGACGACGAAGATGGAGCGCATCCTCGCGACGCTCGCCATCTCGCCGTCGAAGCGACTTGGCGGTCTCGGCTCGAACCAGCGGAAGCGACTCCGCGAGTACCTGAGCGAGCACGTGCCGCAGAAGCCCCGCCACCGTCTCCTCGTCCTCGCCGGGCCTACCGCTGTTGGTAAGGGCACCGTGGTCAAGTACATCCAGGATCAGTACCCGGAGGTCCTCATCTCGGTGTCGGCAACCACGCGTGCACCCCGACCGGGCGAAGTGGACGGTGTGAATTACCTCTTCGTCACCGATGAAGAATTCGACCGCATGATCGAGCGCAACGAGCTGCTCGAATACGCGACCGTGCACGGCACCCACCGGTACGGCACGCCGCGCACTCCGATCGACACTGCACTCAAGGAAGGGCGCCCGGTCATGCTCGAAATCGATATTCAGGGTGCGCGCCAGGTCCGTAAGCACATGCCGGACGCTAGACTCGTATTCTTGCTGCCACCGAGCTGGGATGAACTCGTTGCCCGTCTGGAAGGACGAGGCACCGAATCTGCTGAAGAGCAGGCCCGTCGTCTCGAAACTGCTCGCACCGAATTGGCAGCGCAGGACGAATTTGACGATCTCGTCGTCAACGACCAGGTGCCGGATGCGGCACGCAAGGTGGTGGCCCTCATGGGGGTCTCCAACCAGGGAGGACAAGCATGATTGATTCGATGAAGGGCATCACCGAACCCCCGCTCGACGAGCTCCTCGAGCACGTCGACAACAAGTACCAGCTGGTGATCTTCGCCTCGCGTCGTGCCCGCCAGATCAACGGCTACTACGCAGATCTGCACGACGGCGCCATCTACGAGAACGTCGGCCCGCTTGTTGACTCGGCAGTTGACGACAAGCCGCTCTCGATCGCCCTCCAGGAGATCAACCAGAACAAGCTCGAGATGAAGCCGATCACGGCCATCCAGGATGCTGGCGACGACCTCGACTTCGGCATCAACTTCGACGAGCTCGACGACGCTGCTGGCGCAGAGGAGACTGCAGAGTAGTCGTGGCCGATCTCGGCAACAGCACGCTAACGACACGCGCAGAGGCGAACCCTCTGCGCATTGTCGTTGGTATCAGCGGGGGCATCGCCGCGTACAAGGCTGTGCTCGTCATCCGTGAACTCGTCCTTCGCGGGCACGAAGTGCACGCCATTCCGACGCCCTCGGCGCTCCGGTTCATTGGTGTTCCCACGCTTGAGGCGATCTCCCGCAACCCCGTGTACACGGATGTCTTTGACGACGTTGCCGAAGTCCGTCACGTGGCTCTTGGTCAGCAGGCGGATGTCATCGCTGTTGTGCCTGCCACGGCGAACACGGTGGCCAAGATCACCGCGGGCATTGTCGACAACCTGCTCGGGACAACGCTGCTGGCTTCGACAGCCCCGCTCGTCATCGCACCCGCGATGCACACAGAGATGTGGGAGCACCCGGCAACCCAAGCCAATATCGCGACGCTGTCGGAGCGAGGCGCTGTCATCGTGGGTCCGGGGACCGGTCGACTCACCGGTCACGACACCGGTGTTGGTCGCCTCGAAGCGGTTGAGACGATCGTTGCCGCGATAGAACAGGCGGGCGCCAGGGCAGCTGTTGACTCCAGACGTGATTGGGCTGGCCGAAAGGTGCTCGTGAGCGCTGGCGGTACGCGCGAACCGCTTGACCCTGTCCGCTTTCTCGGGAACCGTTCCAGCGGCCGCCAGGGAGTAGCGATCGCAGCGAGCGCAGCCGCTCGAGGAGCACAGGTCACCCTCGTTGCCGCAAACCTCGAAGTTCCTGCTCCCGCGAACCTTGAGGTCATTCAGGTGTCCACGGCGGCCGAGATGCACGCCGAGTGCACCCGGCTCGCCCCAGAGCACGACATCATCGTCATGACCGCCGCCGTCGCCGACTACCGTCCCGTGACCGTTGCCGAGGGCAAGATCACGAAGGAAGAGACGGGCGACGAACTGACGCTGCACCTCACGAAGAACCCAGACATCCTCCGAGAACTCGCAGCCTCAAAACGACCTGACCAGCTCGTCGTGGGGTTCGCTGCGGAAACGGAGCCTAACGACGAGAAGCTGCTCGCTCGGGGGCGGGCCAAGTTGCAGCGCAAGGGATGCGATGTTCTCGCTGTCAACCGAGTCGGCTGGAATGTGGGCTTCCAGCACGACGAAAACGAGATTTCACTCATCGCGCGCGATGGTTCGCTCGCGGTGCGACACGCCGGAAACAAAATGTCGGTGGCAGGTGCGATCCTCGACACACTTGCCGAATATCTCCGTGATTCGGCGCACACGCCAACGAACGACGTCACTGCTTAGGAGCATCCCGTGAGCCTCAGGTACTTCACCTCGGAATCCGTCACCGAAGGTCACCCCGACAAGATTTGCGACCAGATCTCGGACCGCATCTTGGACGAGCTCCTTCGCCAAGACCCGAGCTCGCGCGTTGCCGTCGAGACGCTCGTCACCACGGGCCTCGTCCACGTGGCCGGCGAGGTCACCACGAGCGGCTATGCCGAGATCCCCGCCATCGTGCGCGAATGCATCACGAGCATTGGCTACACCTCGAGCGAGATCGGCTTCGACGGCGACTCGTGTGGCGTGTCCACCTCGATTGGCTCGCAGTCGCCCGAGATTGCTGCTGGTGTCGACACCTCCTATGAGGCACGTTCCGGCGCGGATGCAGACCCGTACGCGCTGCTGGGCGCGGGCGATCAGGGCATCATGTTCGGCTTCGCAAGCGACGAGACGCCCGAACTCATGCCGATGCCGATTTGGCTCTCGCACCGTCTTGCCGAGCGCCTCAGCGATGTGCGTCGTGACGGCACGATCAGCTACCTCCGTCCCGACGGCAAGACGCAGACGACGATCGGCTACGACGGCGACCGTGCCGTGTGCGTCGATGCCGTCGTCGTCTCGACCCAGCACGACCCGGATGTGCCGATCGAGACGATCGAGGCAGACATCCGCAAGCATGTCATCGACCCGGTGCTCGCCCGCACCGAGCTCTCGACCGAGGGCATGCGCGTCTTCGTGAACCCGTCCGGCTCGTTCGTCGACGGCGGTCCAAAGGCCGATGCTGGCCTCACCGGCCGCAAGATCATCGTCGACACCTACGGCGGTTTTGCCCGCCACGGCGGCGGTGCCTTCAGCGGCAAGGACCCGTCGAAGGTGGACCGCTCGGGCGCGTACGCCATGCGCTGGGTCGCGAAGAACGTGGTCGCGGCAGGCCTTGCCAAGCGTCTTGAGGTGCAGGTCGCGTACGCCATTGGCGCCGCTGAACCGGTGGGCCTCTACGTCGAAGCCTTCGGCACCGAGACGGTCCCGACCGCCGACATTGAGCGCGCCATCCGCGAGGTGTTTGACCTTCGTCCGGCAGCGATCATCGATGCGCTCGACCTTCGTCGTCCGATTTACGGGAAGACCGCCGCCTACGGCCACTTCGGCCGTGAGCTGCCCGAGTTTACGTGGGAGCGCACCGATCGAGTTGAGGCGCTGCGCGCAGCGGTCGCCCGCTAGTTCAGCGCATGGCTCGCGTCGCGTCGGTCGCGCTGCTCACGCCGCTGCCGCAGCTCGACCGCGTTCTCGAGTACGCCATTCCCGAACCGCTGCAGGCGTCCATCGCTGTGGGGGTGCGGGTTCGGGCGCCACTTCGAACGGGCGGCCGGGTCGTCGAGGGATTCGTGCTCGCACTCGCCGAAGAATCCTCCTATGAGGGCAAGCTTGCGGAGCTCGTGAGCGTCGTGTCGCCGGTGCCGGTGTTGACCCCTGAGATCGCCGAACTTGCTCGCGAAGTGGCGAACCGACAGGCAGGCACGCTGAACGACGTCTTGCGTTTGGCGGTGCCGGCACGTTCCGCACGGTTTGAGGCCGCGTGGTGGGAGGCACGCTGTGCCGGGTCCGCGCCCGAGACGGGCGGCATCCGGCATGCCGTCGACGGCGATTCCGATGCGACGGAAGCCGTGCCAAGGGAGCGTGCGTTCCGTGCTGCGCCACACGGCGTCCGGTCCGACGGCACGCCACGGGCTCTCGCAGCAATCCTTGACGCTGCCCTCGCCGATCTCTCGCACGGCGAGAGCGTCATCGTGGCTGTGCCTGATTTTCGCGAGGTCGAACTTGCCCTTAGGTACCTGTCCACGCGCGCGGATGGGCGACTCGTGCGCCGTATGGACGCGAGGCTCAAGCCCAAGGAACGTGCCCGCCACTTCCTCGCCTGTCTCGAAGGGACGCCGGTCATTGCGATCGGTACCCGCTCCGCCCTCTACGCACCGGTCACGAAGCTCGCGTCGATCTACATCTGGGATGACGACGACGATTCCTTCACCGAACCGCTCGCACCGTATGCGCACACTCGTGATGTGGCGCTCCTCAGGCAGCAGCTGACGGGCTGCCGTCTCGTGTTCTCCTCGTATGTGCCCTCGGCGGCGGTTGTCCGCCTCATCGATATGGGGTGGCTGACCGCACACGATGATCGGCAGGTGAAGCTGCCACGCGTCGTGATCTCTGAGCACGTCCTTGGCGAGGACGACCGGCTGCAGCACGCTCGGATTCCCTCCTACGCCTGGCAGCGTGCTCGAGAGGCTCTGAGCTCAGGCAACGTGCTCATGCAGGTCGGGCGAGCGGGATACGCCCCCGCGCTCGTATGTGAGGGATGCGGCGAACGAGTCACCTGCCGCAGCTGCGGCACCTTCCTCGGCCAGCCGCGGAAGGGTGCCCGGCCTCGCTGCCGCGTGTGCGGCCGCGACCACGTGCGCTGGAGCTGCCAGCACTGCGGCAGTGAACGTGCACGGCCCTCCGGAAGCGGCGTGCATCGCACAGTCGAAGAACTTGGTCGGGCGTTCCCGGGGGCGACGCTCGTCGTGGCGGATGGCGAGCATGAGCGCGTCAGCGTGAGCGGCACCGGCAATCTTGTCGTCGCGACCCGCGGCACCGCGCCGATTGCTGCCTCTGGATATGCCTGCGTCATCCTGCTCGACACGGGGTCGATGCTGCTGCACGAAGGGCTCGATGTGGTGCTCGACGCGCTCCATGGCTGGGCGGCAGCGGCCGCACTGTGCGCCGACGACGGTGAAGTGGTCGTCGCGGGCAGCGAACATCCTGCAACCATCGCACTTCGGGACCACAGCGAACTTGCACTCGTGCGGGAGGAGCTCCAGGCGCGTCGGGCCCTGAGCTTTCCGCCAACCGTGCGCGTCGCCGAGGTGCGCGGGACTCGCGCCGAAGTTGAGCACGCCCTCGAACGGCTGGGGGAGCAGCATGAACTCGATATCCTCGGTCCGCTCACCGATGAGGACGGCACAAGCCGCGCCCTGGTCCGCATGAGCTACGCGAACGCACGCACGCTCGTTCCCGCTATGAAGGCAGAACTTGTTCGGGCTGCGACCTCCCGGCCGGCTCCGCTCCCGGGAAGGCGCCGGGCAGCCGGGGCCACACTGCGCATTCGCCTCGATCCGCCGCACGCCTTCTAAGCACACCGCCGGGGCGCACCCTCGGCACCGATAGCATCGACACATCCGTTCACGCCACGCTCGAGGAGGAACCATCATGCGCGTCGTCGTCGCCGGTACCCCGGAAGTCGCCGTTCCCACGCTCGACGCCCTCATGGCGAGCGAACACGAGGTTGTGGCGGTGCTCACGCGCCCCGACGCACCGCTCGGTCGAAAGCGCATCATGACGCCATCTCCGCTGGCTGCGCGAGCTGAAGCGCTCGGTGTGCCCGTCTTAAAGTCAGCGAAGCCTGATGAGGAGGTCATCCGGCAGTTTCGGGAGCTCGGTGTTGAACTCGGTGTCGTCGTCGCCTACGGGGCACTCCTCACGCAGCCGGTGCTGGATGCGATCCCACACGGCTGGGTCAATCTGCATTTCTCGGCACTCCCGAAGTGGCGCGGCGCAGCGCCACTACAGCGCGCCGTGATGGCGGGGGAGCGCACGAGCGCCCTCACCGTGTTCCAGCTCGAAGCAGGGCTCGACACCGGGCCCATCTACAAGAGCCTCCCAGTTGATCTTGACCCGACGAAGACGAGTGGGGAACTCCTCGCCGACTTTGCCGTCACCGGTGCAGATCTCGTCGTGGACGTTGTGGACGGCATTGCTTCTGCCGCACTCGTCGCGGTGCCGCAGGTGGGCGAGCCCACCCACGCGGCAAAACTCACGCGCGACGATGGCCACATCGATTGGCATCGTGAGGCGTGGCTCGTCTCATCCCAGATTCGCGGTGTCACGCCAGAGCCGGGTGCCCGTGCGCTCATCGGCGAAGACTGGCTGAAGATCCACGAGATCGCGGATGCCGCAGACGCCAGAATCGAGTTGGCGCCTGGTGAACTCGGCATCGTGGCCAAACGAATCTTCGTCGGCACTGCAACAACGCCAATCGAGCTCCTTCGGGTTCAACCAGCCGGCAAGCAGGCCATGACGGCAATGGACTGGTGGCGGGGCATGTCCACGCGCCTTGCCGAAGGTGACCGGGTGACCCTCGCATGAGCCAGCACCGTCATCGCGCACACAGCAGCGCATCCGCTCACGTGAGCCCCAGCCGCGCCATTGCCTACGAGGTGCTCCGCCAGGTTGCCGAGAGCGACGCCTACGCGAACCTGCTCCTCCCCGGAAAACTGGCCGCGGCGCAGCTCAGTGCACAAGACGCCGCTCTGGCAACGGAACTCTGCTACGGGACGCTCCGGCTGCTCGGCCGTTACGACGCGATCATCGAACTCGCCGCGCGGCGACCGCTCACTGAAATCAACCCGAAGGTGCTCGACGCGCTCCGTCTCGGCGCGCACCAGCTCCTCGGCATGCGGATCGCAAGCCACGCTGCCGTTCACGAGAGCGTCGAACTCGTGCGTCAGCACGCGAACCCGGCCGCCGTGGGTTTTGCGAACGGCGTCCTCCGCACCATTGGCCGCACTCCACTCGAGGGGTGGCTCGAACGTCTTGAAGAACTGCTCGATGGCGACGACTACCTCGCCGTGACAAGCGGTCATCCTGCATGGATTGTGCGTGCCTTCCGTACGGCACTCGCTGCGGAAGGCCGCGACGACGAGCTCGAGGCACTCCTCAACGCCGACAATGATGCGCCGACCGTTGATCTCGTGGCGCTGCCCAGTTTCGCCTCCGCAGAGGAGATCGCCGCCGAATATGCGCCGGAAGTGAACCTCAGCCCCTACGCCCGCACCGCTCTTGACCTCGTCCGCGGCGACCCTCACGAGTTTCCCGAAGCCCGCGAGGGTGTCCTACGTGTGCAGGATGAGGGATCCCAGCTCGTGGCGCTCGCCCTCGCGTCCTTTGACCGCGGCACCGACGAAGCCGCCGAGTCGGAGCGCTGGCTTGACCTCTGTGCGGGCCCCGGTGGCAAGGCCGCCCTGCTCGCAAGCCTCGCCCGAGAAGCCGGTGCCGAGTTCCACGCCAATGAGGTTGCACCGCACCGCGCCCGCCTCGTCGCCCAGGCCCTTGCGCCCATCGTCGACGACATCGAGAACCGTGTCCACTGCGGTGATGGCCGAGAGCTCGCGAGGGCACTCCCGGGCCCCTGGCATCGCATCCTCGTTGACGCGCCCTGCACGGGCCTTGGCGCGCTTCGTCGCCGCCCGGAAGCCCGCTGGCGCAAGCAGGCACGGGATGTTGCCGAACTCGTGGCCATCCAAGAAGCCCTCCTCGAAGCTGCGGTTCGAGTCCTCAAGCCAGGCGGTGTCGCAGCGTACGTGACCTGCTCACCTCATCTCGCTGAAACAACCGCGGTGGTCCAGCGCGTTGCCCGCCTCACTAGCGCCCACGTCCTCGACAGCTGCGGCGCCTTGCGCGATGTGTGCCAGAGCGAGATTGACCTTGTCCCGCGCGAGGTGGCGGACGGCAACGTCGTGCAGCTCTGGCCGCACCGCCATGGCACGGATGGCATGTTCCTTGCGCTCCTCCAACGGCCTAGGCTCGAAGCATGAGCGCGCAGATCAACCCGTCCATCCTCGCTGCTGATTTCGCCAACTTCGAGCGCGAGCTCGGACATATCGCCAGCGCTGACGCCGCCCACGTCGACGTCATGGACAACCACTTCGTTCCGAACCTCACCTTCGGGCAGCCCATGGTCGAGCGTCTCCAGGCAGTAAGCCCAATCCCGCTCGATCTGCACCTCATGATTGAAGACCCCGACCGTTGGGCACCTGACTTTGCGGCCATGGGCGTGTGGTCTGTGACGTTCCACGCAGAAGCAGCTACCGCACCGGTTACCCTCGCGAAGAAGCTTCGCGCCGCAGGTGCCCGCGCCGGTATCGCGCTGCGTCCTGGCACCCCGTTCAGTGCGGTCGAGGAAATCCTCGGCAGTTTCGATCAGCTGCTCATCATGACCGTCGAGCCGGGCTTTGGCGGACAGCGCTTCATGACCGAGACGATGCCGAAGCTGCGCCAGGCACACGAGTTCGCGAAGCGCACGGGCCTTGAGCTGCAGCTTCAGGTCGACGGCGGCATCACGACCGACACGATCGGTATCGCCGCCGAACACGGTGCCGACACCTTCGTCGCCGGATCCGCCGTCTTCCGCGGAGAGCCAGCCGAGCAGATTGAAGCGCTGCGTCAGGCAGCCGCACAACACACTCACGAGTGAGCCCAGTTACCCTGAACGGGTGAAGACCTTCGACTCGCTCTACGCAGAACTCACTGAGAAGGCCCAAACCCGGCCGGAAGGCTCCCGCACCGTGGCGGAGCTCCACACCGGCGTGCATGGAATCGGCAAGAAGATTGTCGAGGAGGCCGCAGAAGTGTGGATGGCGGCTGAGCATGAGAGTCATGAGGCGACGATCGAAGAGATGTCCCAGCTCGTCTACCACCTGCAAGTCATGATGATCGCGAAGGGCATCACCCCCGACGATCTTTACCGCGTGCTCTAGGCACGACCCCGCACTTTTCCCGCGTGACAAGGAACCCCATGCTCCGCATCGCTGTACCCAACAAGGGAATGCTCTCCGAAACCGCGGCGGCCATGCTCCGCGAAGCCGGCTACCGAGGTCGCCGCGACAACCGTGAACTCTCCGCCATCGACCCCGTCAACGACGTCGAATTCTTCTACCTCCGCCCGCGCGACATCGCCACCTACGTTGGGCAGGGCGTCCTGGACGCTGGCATCACCGGTCGTGACCTCCTGCTCGATGCTCGCTCGGAAGCCCGCGAAGTCCTCGAACTCGGCTTCGGCGACTCCACCTTCCGTTTCGCCTCTGAGCCCGGCCGCTTCACCGACCCGCGCGAACTCGCAGGCAAGCGCGTCGCGACGAGCTTCATCGGTCTGCTCGAGCGCTGGTTTGAGCGCGAAGGCATCGAGAACGTGACGCTCGTGAAGCTTGATGGTGCCGTTGAGAGTGCTATCCGTCTCGGCGTTGCGGATGCCATCGCGGACGTCGTCTCGACTGGCGGCACCCTCCGCAAGGCGGGCCTGGAGATCTTTGGCCCTGTCATCCTCGAGTCCACGGCCGTCCTCGTCTCCACGCCTGAGAAGGAGGCCGCCGCACAGACGCTCATGCGCCGCCTTGACGGCGTCATGGTCGCCCGCCGCTACGCGATGATCGACTACGACGCGCCGACCGACATCCTCGATGCCGCCGTCGCGATCACGCCCGGTTTCCAGTCGCCGACGATTTCGCCGATGCGCGACAGCGAGTGGGTGGCCGTGCGCTCGATGATCCCGCTCACCGAAGCGAACCAGATCATGGACCAGCTCCACGAGCTCGGTGCGCGCGCCATCCTGGTGACGGCGATTCAAGCCGTTCGGATGTAGCAATGACCGCAACGCTTCCCACACGCGTCATCCCATGCCTGGATGTGGCCAATGGCCGTGTCGTGAAGGGTGTGAAGTTCCAGGACCTCACCGATGCTGGTGACCCTGTTGAGTTAGCAGCGCGCTACGGTGCTGAGGGTGCCGACGAACTCACCTTCCTCGACGTCACGGCAAGCCACGAGGGTCGCGGCACGATGCTCGAGCTCGTCACGCGCACCGCCGAGCACGTGTTCATCCCGCTCACAGTGGGCGGCGGTGTCCGTTCGGTCGACGACGTCCACGCCCTCCTTGCCGCGGGTGCTGACAAGGTTGGCGTGAACTCGGCCGCGATCGGGCGTCCCGAGCTCGTCGACGAGATTGCTCGCGTGTTTGGTGCGCAGGTGCTTGTGCTCTCACTCGATGTTCGCCGATCTGACCGGCAACCGTCAGGCTTTGCTGTGACAACCCACGGCGGTCGGCGTGAAGCGGACTTGGATGCCATCGAGTGGGCACGCGAAGTGGTCGATCGTGGCGCGGGGGAGCTCCTCGTGAACTCGATGGATGCGGATGGCACGAAGCATGGTTTTGACCTCGAACTCGTCTCCCGCATCCGTGAGGTGTCCTCCGCTCCCGTCATCGCATCCGGGGGAGCGGGCGAACTCTCACACTTTGCTCCCGCGGTCGGGGCTGGTGCGGATGCCGTCCTCGCGGCGAGCGTGTTCCATCACGGCATCTTCACGATCGGCGAGGTCAAGCAGGCGCTTGCTGACGCGGGCCACCTCGTTCGTGAGGTGACGCCGCGTGCGTGACGTCGTCGAACTCAGTGACGCCGAGGTGGAGGAAATCATCGACTCCTGCACCTTCAACGCAGACGGCCTCATCCCGGCTGTCGTGACGGCAGAGGGCTCGGCTGAACTCCTCATGGTTGCCTGGCTCAACGCTGAATCGCTTCGCCTTACGCTCACAACTCGCGAGGTGACGTATTGGTCCCGTTCACGGCAGGAACTCTGGCGAAAGGGCGCGACAAGCGGTCACACACAGCGCCTCATTGAATGCTCACTCGACTGCGACCGCGATGTGTTGCACCTCGTCGTCGAGCAGGCGGGTGCTGCCTGTCACACGGGGACGCGCAGCTGCTTCGACGGCGATACGCTCGCCGTCCGCTTCGTCGCCTCGGAAGGAGCCGCATGAAACGCCTCATCCTCGCGCTCGGCGTCGTCGCCGCACTTGTCACGCTCATTGCCTGGTCGCAACCGTGGCTGACGCTGCATGGCGTCCTCATCTCTGGCGCCGAAACGAACGAGGAGCTGCGAGGTGACGCCGCCGCGCCCGCGCTGCTCCCGATTGGGCTTGCCTCACTCGTGCTGCTACTCGTCATGCTCACGCTCCGAGCACGTGGGGCTCGCATCCTCGGTGGCGTGCTCATGCTCCTCGGCGCCGCGAGCCTTGGCCACTCGGTCACAAGCTACGACCGTGCTGTTGTCGTCGGCCAAGAGCAGATGACAGCACACGGCACACAGCTTGCCTCGCAGTTCGAGAGCCTCGACGCGGTGAGCGCCGACGTCACCTTCATGTGGATCGTCGCAGCGATTGGCTCGGTCCTGCTGATGGCTGCCGGTATCCTGGCACTCATTACGGCGCCCAGTTGGGCAGGTGCAAGCACCCGATTCGAGCAACGCCCGGCTCGAACGAGTGTCACCGAAGCTGCCGACGAACCCCGCGCAAACCGAAACATTTCGCAGTGGGATCAGCTCAGCCAAGGTGCTGACCCGACCGACGACGTCGATCACTAGCCTCGCAGCCAGTCCAAGCATGTCCCTGCCACCCGCTAGACTGGCCAGGCCCGATTCAAACAAGGAGAACAGCCCCATGAGCGAGCACGCCGCAACCGCCGCGCAGCACCACGAGGACGAAGGCCACTCGGTCGCCGGTTGGATCGGTGTCATCCTGATTCTCGTCGGCCTCGCCGTCGCAGCCGCAGCGCTCTTCCTTGAGATCAACATGATGCTCTGGATCGGTCTTGGCGTCGCAGCGCTTGGCATTCTTGCCTGGCCCGTCCTCAAGCTTGCAGGCCTCGGACCGAAGAGCCACTAAGTCGTGCTCGCGGAGCTGCTGGCCGGATCCCTCCAGGATGCGCAACAGCGCCGTGAAGTGATCTCCACGGCGGCTGTCGAACGCGCCGCCCTGAAGCGCGAACCCGCGCTCGATGTCGCGGCGATCTTCGCGCCGCGGGAACGCGTTCATATCATTGCCGAGGTGAAGCGGGCCAGCCCGAGCCGCGGTGAACTCGCCGCGATTCAGGACCCTGCTGATCTTGCCGCTGCGTACGAACGCGGCGGTGCGAGTGCTGTGTCGGTGCTCACGGAGCAGCGACGGTTCCGCGGATCCCTCGACGACCTCGATGCCGTGCGTGCGCGAGTGCGCGTGCCGGTCCTTCGCAAGGAGTTCATCGGCGAGGAGTACCAGCTCCTCGAAGCCCGCGCCCACGGTGCTGATCTGGCGCTCCTCATTGCGGCGGCGCTCGATCAGAAGACCTTCGAGCGTCTCGCGGAGTTCACGCGTCAGCTGGGCATGACGCCGCTGCTCGAGGCACATTCGAAGGACGAGGTGCTTCGCTGCCTCGACGCCGGTGAAGGATTCGTCGGTGTCAACGCACGCGACCTCACGACCTTCACCCTGCATCCAGAGCGCTTCGGCGAGCTGCAATCACTCATCCCGAGGGGCACGATTCGTGTCGCTGAATCGGCCGTCGCCACGCCCGCCGACGTGCGCAACTATCGGGATTCCGGCGCTGACGCGGTGCTCATCGGCGAAGCCCTCGTGACCAAGCACGACCCCACCGCAACCCTGGAGAGTTTCCTCAACGCATGACCCACGAGCTCCGCAACGCCCACGGCCCGTACTTCGGTAAGTTCGGCGGCCGATTCATCCCCGAGAGCCTTGTCGAGGCACTCGATGAACTCGCTGCCGCCTGGGCGGAGCTCAAGGCTGACCCGAGCTTCCACACGGAAATGGCACGGCTTCACCGCGACTACTCGGGCCGCCCATCCCTGCTGACCGAGGCACCTCGCTTCGCGGCACGCGCAGGCGGCGCGCGCATCTTCCTCAAGCGTGAAGACCTCAACCACACCGGCTCGCACAAGATCAACAACGTCCTCGGTCAGGCGCTCCTCACGAAGCGCCTCGGGAAGACTCGCGTCATCGCCGAGACGGGTGCCGGTCAGCACGGCGTCGCAACGGCCACCGCTGCTGCGCTCTTCGGTCTTGACTGCACGATTTACATGGGCGCCGTCGACACGGCACGACAGGCGCTCAACGTGGCCCGCATGCAGCTGCTCGGAGCCGAGGTCATCGCCGTTGACGCTGGCAGCGCGACTCTCAAGGACGCCATCAACGAGGCCATGCGCGATTGGGTCGCCCACGTCGACACGACGAACTACGTGTTCGGCACAGCTGCTGGCCCGCATCCCTTCCCGGAGCTCGTTCGCGACCTGCAGGCGATCATTGGTGAAGAAGCCCGCGAGCAGATCCTCGCGATGACGGGCAAGCTCCCGACCGCGGTGCTCGCCTGCGTCGGCGGCGGCTCGAACGCGATCGGCATGTTCCACGCCTTCCTCGATGACCGCGAGGTTCGCCTCATCGGCCTCGAAGCTGCCGGCGACGGCGTCGACACGCCCCGCCACGCCGCCACCATCTCGCGCGGCCGTCCAGGTGTTCTCCACGGTGCGCGCACGATGCTCCTCCAGGACGAAGACGGCCAGACCATCGACTCACACTCGATCTCCGCCGGTCTCGACTATCCAGGTGTCGGCCCCGAGCACTCTTGGCTGGCCGACATCGGTCGCGCGGAATACCAACCCGTCACCGATGCCGAAGCGATGGAGGCGTTCCAGCTCCTCGCTCGCACCGAGGGCATCATTCCGGCCATCGAGTCGAGCCACGCCCTTGCGGGTACCCTCCGCCTCGGCCGCGAACTCGGTCCCGACGCGACGCTCGTCGTGTGCCTTTCGGGCCGCGGCGACAAGGACATGAGCACGGCGCTCGAATGGTTCAAGCTCGGCGACGCCGACCGGCACGACTCAGAGCTCTCACCCGCTGAGGGACACGACGAAGGAGTCGAGGCATGACGACCGTTGCAGACGCGATCGCCCGCGCAAACTCGGAGCGGCATGGTGCGCTGATCGGCTACTTGCCGCTCGGTTTCCCGGATATCGACACCTCCGTTGAAGCCGCCATCGCCCTCGTGAACGCTGGCGTCGATGTGCTTGAACTCGGACTCCCGTACTCGGATCCGGTCATGGATGGCCCCGTCATCCAAGCCGCCACTGTCGAGGCCCTCGCGAAGGGATTCCGCGTGCGGGATGCCTTCGATGCCGTGCGCCGCATCCACGCGGCGACCGGTACGCCGGTCCTCATCATGAGCTACTGGAACCTCATCCTCCAGTACGGCGTGGATGCGTTTGCGCGCGAGCTCGCCGAAGCCGGGGGAGCAGGGCTCATCACCCCGGACCTCATTCCCGATGAAGCTGGCGAGTGGATTGCCGCCTCAGAACAGCACGGGCTTGAACGCGTCTTCCTCGCAGCACCAACCTCTTCTGCCGACCGATTGACGCTCATGACCGAGCAGTCGCGCGGTTTCGTGTACACGGTCTCCACGATGGGCACGACCGGTGCGCGTGAGGATGTCGACGAAGCCGCCCGCGGGCTCGTCGCCCGTCTGCGTGTCGCAGGCTGCACGAGCGCCTGCGTCGGGATCGGCATCTCGACGCCCGCCCAGGTGCGCGACGTGCTTGAATACGCGGACGGCGCCATCGTCGGATCGGCGCTCGTTCGTGCCCTTGCTGAGGGCGGCATCCCCGCGCTCACTGATCTTGCCCAGAACCTCGCGGAAGGGACCCGATGAACATCCTGTCGATTCCAAGCCCGCCGCTTGAGTGGTCGGTGCTGCACCTGGGGCCGTTCACGATCCACGTGTACGCCCTGTGCATCCTCACCGGAATCGTGGCCGCGACGATCTGGACGAACAAGCGCCTCACCGCGCGCGGCGGAGAACCGTGGGTGGTCATTGACATCATCCTGTGGGCCGTGCCGCTCGGCCTGCTCGGTGCGCGGCTTTACCACGTGTTCACACACCCAGGCGACTACTTCTACGACGGCGCTGACCCGATGCGGATCTTCTACATCTGGGAGGGCGGCAACGCGATCATCGGCTCACTCATGGGCGGTGCCATCGGCGCCTGGATTGGATGCCGTCTCGCTGGCATCAAGCTGTGGTCGTTTGCGGATGCGCTGGCGCCCGCCATGCTCCTCGCACAAGCGATCGGCCGTCTCGGCAACTACGTGAACCACGAACTCTTCGGCTGGCCGACCGACCTCCCGTGGGGTCTGCAAATCGAGTCGACAAATCCCGCCTATCCGGCTGGTCTGCCCGACGGTCTCCTGTTCCACCCCACCTTCCTCTACGAAATGATCTGGAACCTCATCGGGGTGCTCATCATCCTCGTACTCGAGCGGATGTTCCACATGCGGTGGGGACGCGCCTTCGCGGTGTATCTCGTCTCGTACGGCCTTGGCCGGATGTGGATCGAATCGATCCGCATGGACTACTCGGAGATTATTCTCGGCTTGCGCTCGAACGTGCTCGGCGCGCTCATGCTCGCCCTTCTTGGTGTGGGGATGCTCGTGTGGTTCCACCGGCAGCACCACGACGACGAAGCGAGCATCTATCTGCCCGGTCGCTCACCGGCCGAGCGTATGAGCTCTTCAGCTGAGGTGTCAGCTGAAGACGCTAACCTGACCCCGACGCCCTAGCCCACGGCGTCACCCCACGGTGAGCGGCGCACCGCGCCGAGAGACGGAGTCCCTGTGCCCCGGAGAGCCAAGATCGTCGCGACCCTCGGTCCCGCGGTCAACACCCCTGAAGGCATCCGCGCCCTGCTGTCGGCCGGCGTGAACGTGACGCGCTTCAACCTCAGCCACGGCGACCACGCCCTGCACGCGGAGAACTACCGCCTCGTCCGCGAGGCTGCCGAAGAGCAGCAGCGCGCCATCGCCATCCTTGTGGATCTGCAGGGGCCGAAGATTCGTCTTGGCCGCTTCGCGAATGGCCCGCACGAGCTTGCCGAAGGCGACATCTTCACGATCACGACTGAAGACGTCGAAGGGACGAAGCAACTCGTCGGCACGACGTACAAGGGCCTTCCGCAGGACTGCAACCCCGGCGACCCGATCCTCATCGACGACGGCAAGGTCATGGTCCGCGTCATCGATACGGACGGCGTTCGCGTGCGCACGCGCGTCGAAGTCCCGGGCGCTGTCTCCAACAACAAGGGCATCAACCTGCCCGGCGTTGCCGTGAACGTCCCCGCGCTCTCTGAGAAGGACGAGGACGACCTCCGCTGGGCCTGCCGCATCGGTGCCGACCTCATCGCGCTCTCCTTCGTTCGCGGCCCCGAAGACATCACGCGTGTCCACGAGATCATGGAAGAGGAGGGCGTTGTCCTTCCTGTCATCGCGAAGATCGAGAAGCCGCAGGCCGTCGACCGCCTCGCAGAGATCGTGGATGCCTTCGACGGCGTCATGGTCGCCCGCGGCGACCTCGGTGTCGAGCTTCCGCTTGAAGCGGTGCCGATCGTCCAGAAGCAGGCCATCGAGCTCGCACGTCGTCGAGCGAAGCCCGTCATCGTGGCCACGCAGATGCTCGAGTCGATGATCGAGAATCCGCGCCCGACCCGCGCCGAAGCGTCCGACTGCGCGAACGCGGTCCTCGACGGCGCTGACGCGCTCATGCTTTCGGGTGAGACGAGCGTCGGTGCGCACCCCATCCAGGCAGTTGAGACAATGGCACGCATCATCGCTTCGACCGAGGATCACGGCCTTGACCGCATCCCGCCGCTCGGTACCCGCCCGTTTACGCAGGGCGGCGCCATCACGCTTGCCGCTGCCGAAGTGGGGGAGTTCCTTGGCGCGAAGTACTACTGCGTGTTCACAGAGTCGGGCGATTCTGTCCGTCGCATGTCGCGCCTTCGCACGGGCATCCCGCTCCTCGCGTTCACGCCAAATGAGGCGATCCAGCGCCGTATGAGCCTCTACTGGGGTGTCAAGGCGTTCAAGGTTGACCGTGTGACCCACACGGATGAGATGTTCCACCAGGTCGACGAGGTGCTGCTCGAACTGGGTCTCGCGGAGCGCGGCGAGAAGGTCGTCATCGTGGCAGGTATGCCACCGGGCATCGTCGGTTCAACGAACGACCTTCGCGTGCACCGCATTGGCGACGCCATGGATCAGGCCGCACCGGCCTACGAGGGTCGTCACCGCAAGTAGTGTCAGGCCCCGCTGTCCTGCGGTGGCGGGGCTTTCGACCGCAGCTTGCACAACTTTCTTAGGTAAGGCTAACCTTAGTTCCGCGTTGCCGGTCGATCGAGACCGGCTCCCGCCAGGAACGCTTCGCCACTCTGCGCGAAGACTGGCCACCGATCGAAAGGACTCTCATGCGTCGACGTTTGAGTGCGCTCACCGCCCTCGCCGCCGCCGTGTCGCTTGCGCTGACCGGTTGTGCGGGTGCTCCCGAGCAGCCCGCCAACAGCGCACAGTCGCTCGGAAACCCGGCATCGGCCGACCTCACCCTCATGGACTTCTCGGGGAAAGAAACGACGCTGGAAGCAGTTCCGCAGCGCGTCGTTGTGCTCGAGTACGCCGCCCTTGACACGCTCCACACGCTCGGCCTCGACCAGGCCGTCGTGGGCGTGCCCAAGAAGACGCTGCCGGAACACCTCAATGGCTTCGCTGCAGAGTCGACGACTGACACGGGCACCCTCAAGGAGCTTGACTTCGAGGCCATCGCCGCTGCCGACCCGGACCTCATCCTCATCGGCCCACGTTCGGCCGACTTTGCTGACCAGCTGGGCGAGATTGCCCCCACCGTGAACGTGACCGCAGACACGAAGCGTTTCCTCGACTCGACGATCGAACGCGCCGAGGACCTCGCTGGCCTGTTCGGCATGCAGGAGGATGCGAAGCCCTACGTCGAGAAGATTCGCGCCTCGATCGAGGATGTCAAGAGCAAGTCGAACCAGGAATCGGCGATGTTCCTGCTCGTCTCTGGCGGCAAGGTGAGCGCTTTTGCTTCCGGCCACACCTCGCGCTACAGCTTCATCTTTGATGAGCTCGGCTTCACCCCGGCGGGTGAGGTGAAGGAGTCGGAGTCTGGCCACGGCCAGGAGGTCTCCTTCGAGTTCATCGCTGAAGCGAAACCTCAGCACCTCTTCGTCCTCGACCGCGACTCGGCTATCGGCCAGTCGGGTCAAGCCGCTGAAGCTGTGCTCGACAACGAGCTCGTGAACTCCACCGACGCTGCCAAGAACGGCAACATCACCTACGTGGACGGCCGCAACTGGTACGTCGTCACCGGTGGCCTCACGACGATGCAGACGATGCTCGAAGAAATCTCGGGCGGCCTGAAGTAGTCGTGGCGAATCTTCGCTCGCTCATGGCGAGGAGGGGGCTCTGGGGCCTCCTCCTCGCCGTTGTGCTGCTCGCGGTCGTATCGCTCATGGTTGGCGCTGGCACGCTCGGCGCGGATGGGGCGCCCGACTTTCTCGGGGTGAGTCGCCTCCCGCGCACGCTGTCGCTGCTGCTTGCTGGATCCGCGATCGCAATCTCGGGTATGCTCATGCAGATCCTCTCTAGGAACCGTTTCGTGGAGCCTGCCACGGCTGGCACGAACGAGGCTGCAGCGCTCGGTGTCGTCGCTGTGTCGATCCTCGCCCCGGGTGTCCCGGTCTCGGTGCGCCTCGTTGCTGCTGCCCTCGCAGCGCTCATCGGCACGGGCGCCTTCATGCTCATTCTTCGACGCGTACCGCTGCGGGACCCGCTCATCGTGCCGCTCATCGGCATCATGCTGGGTGGCGTCATCGGCGCCGCAACCACGATGCTCGCGATCCGGCACGACCTCATGCAGTCGCTCTCGTCACTTTCGACGGCGAATTTCTCGGGCGTGCTCGAGGGCCGATACGAGCTTCTGTGGCTCGTCGGTCTTCTCGCGCTTGTCGCGTTTGTTGCCGCGGACCGATTCACGGTTGCCGGCCTCGGGGATGACGTCGCTACGAACCTTGGCGTGAGCTCAGGCAATGTCCTCGCGCTCGGCCTCGGTGTCGTCTCCATCACCGTCGCGGTCGTCGTCGTCCACGTGGGCGCCCTACCCTTCCTCGGCCTCATCGTCCCGAACGCAGTCTCGATGCTGCTCGGTGACAACGTTCGCCGGACCACTCCCTGGGTGGCGCTTTCAGGTGCCGGGCTGACGCTGCTGTGCGACCTCATTGGCCGCCTGGTTGTGTACCCGTTCGAGGTGCCGGCCGGGCTCGTGATGGCGGTCCTCGGCGCCGTGCTCTTCCTCGTCATGCTCGCGCGAAAGGGGCGTCGTGGTCTTGCCTAAGCTCACGTCCTCATCCACCCCGCTCCGCCGCCGGGCAGCGTGCCTCACCAAACGTGATGTGCTCGTGCTCGCCGTGCTCGCGGCCCTCGCCGTAACCGCAATCGTGCTGTTCCTCACGATCGGCGTACGCGGGAACATCGGATACATCATGGCGCGGCGCAGTGCGGCGGTCATGAGCCTCGTACTCGTCGCGATCGGTATCGCGGTCTCCACGGTCGTCTTCCAAACGCTCACAGCGAACCGCATCCTCACCCCCTCGATCATGGGCTTTGACAGTCTGTACGTCTTGATACAGACCGTGGCGGTGCAAATTTTTGGTGCCGCTGGCCTTGCGGGGCTCGGCGCGGTACCACGGTTCCTCATCGAGGTGGGGCTGCTGCTCTTGCTCGCAGTGATCCTCTACGGGCGCCTGTTGAGTGGTCGGGCGGATGTCACGAAGCTCCTCCTCATCGGAGTGGTCGTCGGGATGCTCTTCCGCGGCCTCTCGAACTTCGTCCAGCGTGTCATGTCGCCGGATGTGTTCCTTGTGCTGCAGGACCGGATGTTTGCAAGTTTCTCTCGTGTGCAGGCGGATCTCTTGCCGTGGGCTGCAACGCTCGTGTGCACTGGTCTTCTGCTCGTTCTTGTTGATCGGCGTCGACTTGATGTGCTCGCACTCGGGCCCGATCTTGCCCGTGGGCTTGGTGTCGACCCGGACCGTCTGCGGGTTCGTCTGCTCGCTGCGGTCGCGCTCATGGTCGCGGTTTCAACGGCGCTTGTCGGCCCGGTGACCTTCTTTGGCCTTCTCGTGGCGCATCTCGCCTACCAGTTGCTTTCGACGCAGCGTCATTCGATCGTGCTGCCGGCAGCATCCCTTGCAGCTGTTGTGGCGCTTGTCGGCGGACAGCTCATCATCGAGCATGTGCTGCCATTCGAGGCATCGTTGTCCATCATTATTGAGCTCGTCGGCGGGCTCGTGTTCCTCGCGCTCATCCTCAGGAGGTCTTCGACATGATTTCGATCGAGTCCGTCGCGAAGCGCTACGGCGAGCAACTCATCATCGACGACGTGAATCTCACGATCCCGCGCGGGGGAGTGACCGCCGTGATCGGCCCGAACGGCGCAGGCAAATCGACGCTACTCAAGGTGATGAGCCGGTTGGAGCCGCTCTCGGCAGGTGTGGTCACGGTGGATGGCCTGGATGTGTCGACAACGAAGTCTTCGGTGCTGGCAACACGTCTTGCGGTGCTCCGTCAGGAGAATCACGTGACGATGCGCCTGACGGTGCGTGACTTGGTGGCTTTTGGTCGCTTCCCACATTCGAACGGGAAGCTCTCGCCGCGCGATGGGCAGCACATTGATGAAGCCCTCGCCTTTCTTGGCCTGACGGAGCTCGCGGATCGAAGTCTCGATGAACTCTCCGGCGGTCAGCGTCAGCGCGCCTTTGTGGCGATGGTGATCTGTCAGGACACGGACTACGTGTTGTTGGATGAGCCGCTCAACAATCTCGATATGCGGCATTCGGTCATGATGATGCAGCACTTGCGGCGTATCGCACTCGAGCTCGGCAAGACGGTCGTCATTGTGCTGCACGACATCAATTTCGCGAGCGTGTATGCGGATCGGATCATCGCAATGCGTGATGGTCGCGTGCTCCATGAGGGGCCAACGAATGAGATCATGACGAGTGAGCGGCTCGCGGAGCTCTACGACCTCTTCATCCCAATTCATGAGGTAGAGGGCCGCCGGATCGGCGTGTATTACTGGTCGCCGCAGTTGCCGACGCGTTCTGGTTCGCGTGGTGAACCGCGGGATGATGCGGAGCGCTCAGCCGATTCCGTCTAGAGTGTTGCTGTCACCCCAGCCGGCTTGGCGGAATTGGCAGACGCGGCGCACTCAAACTGCGCTATCGAAAGGTGTGCGGGTTCGAGTCCCGCAGCCGGCACAAAACCCCGCGATCCACCCTTGTGGTGGTCGCGGGGTTTTTCGTCGGTGGCGGGCGAGGACTCTGCACGGGGGTCCCCATCGCCGGTACGAGACAGCGCCCAACACGCAAACGCACCCTGCGCACCCGCCGTGGCGCTGTCGAGCCGTGTCGATGGGGCGGGTTCGAGTCCCGCAGCCGGCACAAAACCCCGTGATCCACCCTTGTGGTGGTCGCGGGGTTTTTCGTCGGTGGCGGGCGAGGACTCTGCACGGGGTCCCCTTCGCCGGTGATCTCGATACACGGCCTGCGGCCGCACTCGGTCACCTCAGCCGTGCGCGCTCGATCACCTCGCACTGAGCTGGTCGAGTAGGGCGCAGCCCGTATCGAGACCACGCAGCGAAATGCTCAGCCACATCACATCGGGTGCGTGCTTCTCGCAAGAGCACTCCACGACATCCACATCTCGTCCACGCGCCGCCGCGTGTCGGGGCTTAGACTCGCATGCGTGACTGACCACGAAGCATCGCAGACTGCACGGAGAGTCGTCGTCGCTGAAGACGAATCGCTCATCCGCCTGGACATCGTTGAGATTCTCCGCGACAACGGTTTTGACGTTGTCGGTGAGGCTGGCGACGGCGAGACCGCTGTCGCGCTCGCCAAGGAGCTTCGCCCCGACCTCGTCGTCATGGACGTCAAGATGCCGCAGCTTGACGGCATCTCGGCTGCAGAGCAGCTGTCGAAGGATTCCATCGCTCCGGTCGTGCTCCTCACCGCCTTCAGCCAGAAGGAACTCGTCGAGCGTGCCACCGAAGCTGGCGCCCTGGCGTACGTCGTGAAGCCGTTCACGCAGAATGACCTCCTTCCGGCGATCGAGATTGCCCTTGCCCGTCACGCGCAGCTCGTCGCCCTCGAAGCCGAGGTTGCTGACCTCACCGAGCGTTTCGAGACGCGCAAGCTCGTCGACCGTGCGAAGGGCCTGCTCACGCAAAAGATGGGCCTTTCGGAGCCTGAAGCATTCCGTTGGATT
The DNA here is from genome assembly GCF_001570905.1 of [Zimmermannella] alba NBRC 15616. Classification (GTDB taxonomy): domain Bacteria; phylum Actinomycetota; class Actinomycetes; order Actinomycetales; family Microbacteriaceae; genus Pseudoclavibacter; species Pseudoclavibacter albus. Next base: position 509,102 of record NZ_BCSO01000001.1, read on the forward strand.
CAGAAGGCGTCGATGGACCGTCGCCTCACCATGCACGAGGTTGCCGAGGCTGTCGTGAAGCAGCTGTCGGCGAAGAAGTAGCCATCAATGCGCTGAGGGCCCACCACGCGGTGGGCCCTCAGTCATGTGTAGCGTCTACTTCCGCTTGCGGATGAGGTTCGTGATGCGAACCGTCGAACACCGGGTCCCGTGTTCGTCGCGCACGACAATCTCATGGACGGTGAGCGAACGGCCCAGCTTGATCGCCGTGCACTCCGCCGTGACCCAACCGCTCGTCGCTGAAGCGGTGTGCGTCGCGTTGAGGTCGATTCCGACCGCGAAGAAATCGCCGCCCTCGAGCGACTTCGCGTGCACATTCGCGGACATCGAACCGAGCGTCTCACCGATGACGCAGTAGGCGCCGCCGTGGAGCAGCCCGATCGGTTGGCGGTTGCCGTCGACGGGCATCACGGCGATCGAGTGTTCGGCGCTGAGCTTCACGATGCGGATGCCCATGTTCTTGTTGAGTTCGCCGATCCCGCGACCGTGCGTCACATCGAGCTGGTCGGGAACCGTGTGTCCGTTGATCTCGGGGAGTTCGCTCACATCTGCGCTGATGGGTTCCATGGTGGCCTTCCTCGGGTCATCTTCTGTTCTCGACAGTAGAGTGACTGGGGTGACTGAGCAAACGAAGCCCACCCTCATGGTCATTGATGGCCACTCGCTCGCGTTCCGCGCCTTTTTTGCGCTGCCGGTCGAGAGTTTTGTCACCGCGGATGGACAGCACACGAACGGCATCCACGGCTTCATTTCGATGCTGCTGACGCTCCTCAAGGATAAGGATCCGACGCACCTCGCAGTCGCCTTCGACATTTCCCGTCACTCGTTCCGCACGCGTGAGTACCCCGAGTACAAGGGAACGCGCGAGGCAACGCCACCCGAGTTCAAGGGCCAGATTCCGCTCTTGCGCGATGCCCTCCACGCGATGGGCATCCAGACCCTCACGAAGGAAGACTTCGAGGCGGATGACATCCTCGCGACCCTCGCGAAGCAGGGCCAAGATGCTGGCTACAAGGTGCTCGTTGTCTCTGGTGACCGCGACACGATCCAGCTTGTCAATGACGAGGTGACGCTGCTGTACCCGTCGGTGCAGGGTGTCTCGAAGCTCAAACGCTACACGCCTGAAGCGGTCGTCGAGAAGTACGGTGTGCGCCCTGAGCAGTATCCGGACATGGCGGCGCTCGTTGGTGAAACGAGTGACAACCTGCCGGGTGTGCCGAAGGTGGGCCCGAAGACGGCAGCGAAGTGGATTCAGAAGTACGGCTCGCTCGGTGAGATTCTCGCGCACGAGGATGAGATCTCCGGCAAGGTGGGGGAGTCGTTCCGCGAGCACAAGGGCGAAGCGATCCGCAACCGCAAGCTCAACCAGCTCCGCAACGACGTCGAGCTCGATGTGAAGCCCGAAGATCTCCTGCGTACGCCGATGAATGTGGATGCGATCCGTGAGGTGTTCACGCGCCTCCAGTTCCGCACGCTGCAAGAGCGCGTCCTCAAGCTTGCCACCGAGAACGGCGCCGTTGAAGCGCATGACGAACCCGCTGTGGCAGCTCCCATTCGTGAGGGCCTCCTCGATGAGGACCTCGAGAAGTGGCTCGAGACGCAGATGAAGGAATGCCCGGGTGGCCTCGGCCTTCGCGTCATCGAGCACGGCGGCGCGATTGCTACCATTGGCATTGCTGGCACGGAGGCCACGGAGCTTCGTTGGGTTCCGGGCCGCGCCGACTACGCGCCGCTCGAAGCCTGGCTTGCCTCGGATGCTCCCAAGCGCGTCTTTGAAGGCAAGCCCCTCATCAAGGCGCTCGAGGGTGCGGGGCTGACCGTCGGCGGCGAACTCCGTGATGGGCAGCTCGCGGCGTGGATCACGCGTCCCGCGAATGCTCCGAAGCGTCTTGCCGAGCTGGTGCAGATGACGCTCGACGAATCTCTGCCCGAGGCGGATCCGAATGCTCTCGCGGGTCTCGAAGAAGACGAGCCCGCCTTTGCCGCCAGCGATTCGTGGTTCATCCGCCGCGCGGGCGAAGCCGCCGAGGAACGTATCCCGGAACCGACGAAGGACGTCTTCGACAAGATCGAGACGCCGCTCGTGCCGGTGCTCTCGCGGATGGAGCGCCGCGGCATCGCGATTGACGTGCCCTTCCTGCAGGGCCTTGCTGATGAGCTCAGCGCGAAGATCGTCGACTACCAGGCGGCTGCCTTCGAGGCGATTGGTGGCAAGGAGATCAACCTGTCCTCGCCTAAGCAGCTCCAGACCGTGCTCTTCGAGGACCTCGAGATGCCGAAGACGCGCAAGACGAAGACCGGCTACTCGACGGACGCGGATTCGCTGGCTGAGCTCGAACGCACCTCGCCGCATCCCTTCCTTGGGGCGCTGCGTCAGCACCGCGATGCGACGAAGCTGCGTCAGATGATGGAGTCGCTGCTGAAGGCCGTCGGCCCGGATGGCCGCATCCACACGAGCTACGTGCAGACGGGATCTGCCACGGGACGTCTTGCGTCAACGGATCCAAACCTGCAGAACATCCCGATTCGCACCGAAGAGGGTCGGAAGATCCGTCGCGCGTTCATTGCGAGCGAGGGCTTCGAGACGCTCTTCACTGCAGACTACTCGCAGATCGAGATGCGCATCATGGCGCACCTCGCCGAGGACGAGGGCCTCATCCATGCATTCAATGAGGGCGAGGATCTGCACCGCTTCGTGGGCTCGCAGGTGTTCGGTGTCGCGCCCGAGGATGTGACGCCGGAGATGCGTTCGAAGGTGAAGGCCATGTCGTACGGTCTTGCCTATGGGCTCTCGGCCTTTGGTCTGTCGAAGCAGCTGCAGATTGAGGTTGCCGAGGCGAAGCAACTCATGAACGGCTACTTTGCCCGCTTCGGCAAGGTGCGCGACTACCTGCGCAACGTCGTCCTCAAGGCCACCGAGGACGGGTACACGGAAACGATCTTCGGTCGCCGCCGTCCGTTCCCAGAGCTCTCGAGCAGGAACCGACTCGTCCGCGAGAACGCACAGCGCGCCGCGCTCAACTCGCCGATCCAGGGCTCGGCCGCCGACATCATCAAGATCGCGATGCTCGGCGTCGACCGCCGTATCCGTGAAGAGGGTCTCGCTTCGCACCTGCTCCTGCAGGTGCACGACGAACTCGTGCTCGAAGTGGCACCGGGGGAGTCGGAGGCGCTCGAGCAGATCGTTCGCGAAGAGATGGCCGGTGCTGCTGACCTGTCCGTGCCGCTTGATGTTTCGGTTGGCCGCGGCGCGAACTGGGATGAGGCGGGCCACTGAGCACCCCCGTCGACGAGGCGCTCCTCCGGGTGCTTCACGCCCGCGACTTCAGCGAACTGAGTGGGCGCGCCCGCGACTAGCGGGACGCCGTCATCGAGCACCATATGCGGATGGGTGAAGACCCTGCCGAGGTGTTCGCGGAGCTGCCTCCGGTCGAGGACTACATCGTGAAAGCCCTCCACGATGACGCGCTCGAGTCGGAGGGACAGCTTCAGCAGTACTCGCTCGCCCGGCTCCTCGCGCAAGACCCGGACCGGCCAGATCGTGCCGAGCATGAAGCTGCAGCCGATCGCGTCGACGAGCGCCTGTATCGAGCGATTGGAATTGCCTATCCGACGCTCGCCCGCGCTGCCTGGCGTGCGATTGCGGGCCTTCCTTCTCAGAGGGCGTGAGGGCGCGCTAGGCTTCGGCCATGACCGCTCTTGAGCAGGGCGCATCGCGCCCCACCACTGACATGGACCGTGTTGCTGAGCGCTGGGCTGACGCTGAGGTCGCCCTCGCTCCCGAGTATCGAGTTGAGCTGGGTCTTCCCGGCGACACCGCCGAGTACAGCGATCTGTCCCCGGCAAGTTTTGACGCCCGCCGCAGCGCCGTCACGAAGGCACTCGCCGAGGTGCAGTCGACCGACACCGTCGACGAGATCGACGAGGTCACGAAGCTTGAGCTCGTGCGCGTGCTGGAGCTTGAGCTCGAGCAGCTCGACGCTCGCATCGGCTACCGCGATATGAACAACATCGCGTGCCCAGCACAAAACGGCCGCATGATCTTCGACCTCATGTCACAGGAATCCGCCGAGGACTTCGACGCGATCGCCCGCCGTATGGCGAACCTCCCCGCCTACTTCGAGGGCTACAAAGAGACGCTCCGCACGGGTGCTGCCGAGGGCAACACGGCAGCGAAGCGTCAGGTGCACCTCGTTATCGAGCAGACGGAGGAATACGCCAAGCAGGGCGGCTTCTTCGACCAGCTCGCTGAAGGCAAGGCCGCCCAGTCGGTTGCGGATGACTCGCTGAAGCGTGCCCTCGTGGCCGGCGCGGAGAAGGCCCGTGTTGCCTACGCGGAGCTTGCCGACTTCCTCAAGAACGAGTACCTCGACAAGGCCACTGAAGCAGACGGCGTCGGCCGCGAGCACTACAGTCTCGCCTCCCGCGGCTTCCTCGGCGCGAAGATCGACCTCGATGAAACCTACGAGTGGGGCCTCGAGGAACTCGCCCGCATGCGCGCCGAGCAGGAGGCGATCGCGAAGGAGATCCTCCCCGGCGCGACCGTGCAGGAAGCGATCGCGCACCTCGAGCAGGACACTTCTCGCAAGCTCATCGGCACCGAAGCGCTCCGTGAATGGATGCAGCGCACGAGCGACCAGGCCGTCGCCAACCTCGCAAAGACACACTTCGACATCCCCGAGCCCATGCAGCGCCTCGAGTGCATGATTGCTCCCACCCAGGAAGGCGCGATCTACTACACCGGTCCCTCGGACGACTTCTCGCGCCCCGGCCGCATGTGGTGGTCGGTGACGCCAGACACGAACGAGTTCGACACCTGGCGTGAGCTCACGACGGTGTACCACGAGGGCGTTCCGGGCCACCACCTGCAGATCGCCCGCGCAACGTACGTGAAGGACCAGCTCAACGCCTGGCGCCGCCGGAACTGGACGTCCGGCCACGGCGAGGGTTGGGCGCTCTACGCGGAGCGCCTCATGGAGCAGCTCGGCTACCTCGATGACCCGGCCGACCGTCTCGGCATGCTTGATGGTCAGCGGATGCGCGCCGCTCGCGTTGCCCTCGACATCGGTGTCCACCTCGGCAAGGAGATCCCGGAGGGTGGCAAGACCTGGGACTTCGAGTACGCGCTCAACTTCATGCGCGAAAACGTGAACATGCCTGACGGCTTCATCCAGTTCGAGACGAACCGCTACTTCGGCTGGCCCGGACAGGCCCCGGCCTACAAGATCGGTCAACGCATCTGGGAAGAGGTGCGTGCCGAATCCGAGCGCCGCGCCGGTGCTGACTTCGACCTCAAGGCGTGGCACACGAAGGCCCTCAACCTCGGAGGTGTTGGCCTCGACACGCTGAAGCAGGTGCTCCTCGGCGAGTAGCCTCGCGAGGCCCTCACCACTGGGCGCGCTGGGGCGGACGAGCATCCGTCCCTGGCGCGCCCAGTGGCGTATCCCGCCGAGTGCACAAGCTGCGCCGCATCCACATCCATCGACCCTTCGATTCGGCGGCGACCCGACGTGCGACACTCGGGCGTGTTGCCCTAGATACCGGGGGAGCACTAGGGTGGACGGGTGCGTGTTTTGCGCACAATTCCTGTCCATTCCCCGGACGGCACGCGAGTGTTTACCAGAGTGTAGACGGTGCCGCTCGGGCCGAGTACCCAATCCAATCGGAGCACTCCTACATGACCACGACTACGACCGACAAGGCAGCCAAGCAGGTCGCCATTAACGACATCGGCTCGGCTGACGACTTCCTTGCGGCGGTCGAAAAGACCCTCAAGTTCTTCAACGACGGCGACCTCATCGAAGGTAGCGTCGTTCGCATCGACCGCGACGAGGTGCTCCTCGACGTCGGTTACAAGACCGAGGGTGTGATTCCCTCGCGCGAGCTTTCCATCAAGCACGACGTCGACCCGAACGAGGTCGTTCAGGTTGGCGACACGGTCGAAGCTCTTGTCCTCCAGAAGGAAGACAAGGAAGGCCGCCTCATCCTCTCGAAGAAGCGCGCACAGTACGAGCGTGCCTGGGGCGATGTTGAGCGCATCAAGGAAGACGACGGTGTTGTCACCGGTACCGTCATCGAGGTCGTCAAGGGTGGTCTCATCGTTGACATCGGCCTCCGCGGCTTCCTCCCGGCTTCGCTCATCGAGCTCCGCCGCGTGCGCGACCTCACCCCGTACCTCGGCCAGGAGATCGAGGCCAAGATCCTCGAGCTCGACAAGAACCGCAACAACGTGGTTCTCTCGCGTCGCGCCCTCCTCGAGCAGACCCAGTCGGAGACGCGTTCGAACTTCCTCAACGCACTCCAGAAGGGCCAGGTCCGTAAGGGTGTCGTTTCGTCGATCGTGAACTTCGGTGCCTTCGTTGACCTCGGCGGCGTTGACGGTCTCGTCCACGTCTCGGAGCTCTCGTGGAAGCACATCGAGCACGCTTCGGAGGTTGTCGAGGTTGGCCAGGAGGTCACCGTCGAGATCCTCGAGGTCGACATGGACCGCGAGCGTGTTTCGCTCTCGCTCAAGGCCACCCAGGAAGACCCGTGGCAGGTGCTCGCTCGCACGCACGCCATCGGCCAGATCGCCCCGGGTAAGGTCACCAAGCTCGTTCCGTTCGGTGCCTTCGTCCGCGTTGCAGACGGCATCGAGGGTCTCGTCCACATTTCGGAGCTCTCGACGGGTCACGTCGAGCTCGCCGAGCAGGTTGTGTCGGTTGGCCAGGAACTCTTCGTCAAGATCATCGACATCGACCTCGACCGTCGCCGCATCTCGCTCTCGCTCAAGCAGGCGAACGAGGGTGTCGACCCCGAGGGTACGGACTTCGACCCGGCGCTCTACGGCATGCTTGCCGAGTACGACGAGGCCGGCAACTACAAGTACCCGGAGGGCTTCGACCCGGAGACCAACGAGTGGAAGGAAGGCTTCGAGGAGCAGCGCGAGGCTTGGGAGCAGGAGTACGCTCTCGCCCAGTCGCGTTGGGAAGCTCACAAGAAGCAGGTTGCTCAGGCTCTCGAGTCGGAACAGACCGCCGAGGCAGTTCCTGCCCAGGCAGCTTCCTACTCGAGCGAGTCGACCGGCGCCGGTACCCTCGCCGACGACGAGTCGCTTGCAGCTCTCCGCGAGAAGCTCGTCGGCAACTAGTCGATCCTGCATTCGCAGCACTGGGGCGGTCCTTCGGGGCCGCCCCTTTCGCGTGCCCGCGTGCCCCACCCATGAAACAGTTCAGGTCGCAGTTGTGACCTCAGGTGGCGATACCTCAGGTCGCAACTGCGACCTGAGCTGGAGTTGGTACGCGGGCTACGCGGCGGCGGGGACGTCGGGAGACTTCGTGCCGCGAGCCTTGAGGCGGTCACGCATGCGGCGGAAGGTGCTCCACATCCACCAGAACATGAGCACGAGGGCGAGCAGCAGCACGAGCACCAGCACGGGGATGAGGATCGCCGCGAACACGAGGCCCACCGACATGGCATCCTCACCGACGGAGAGGACCGGGGCAGCGGCACCAACGCTCACCGTGTTCGTGGCGGCACGCGTGCCTGCCTTCCCGGCGTGCACAACGAGCGCCGTAATGACGCCGATCACGACCGGCACCCAGGCGTTCGACTGCCACCATTCGGCCGGGTTCTGAATCGCAGCCGTCTGCGCAGCCGTGCCCGCGCCGAAGACGATGCCACCGGCGGTCGGGCGAATGACGGTCTGGACGACATCGTTGATCGAGTCGATCGCTGGGATCTTGTCGGCGACAAGCTCAAGCACGAGCAGGACAGCGATGATGCCGAGCACCCATTCGTTCTCGAGCCATTCCCATCCCGCCGGAAGATTCACGAGGTCGGTGAAGCGGCTCAACAGGCCGAGCGAGAGCATGGGGATGAAGGCGTTGAGGCCACTCGCGGACGCGAGGCCGGCACCGGTGAGGACTTCGAGCATTGGGGCTCCTTTCCGGAGTAGTCTGCCAGAGGAAGCCCATGAAGAGCCTCGTCAATGAAGCGAGTGAGAGGAGCCCATCGTGACCACGATCGCCCTGACAGGTGGCATTGCCTCGGGTAAGTCGACGATTGCGGCGCACCTTCGTGAGCTCGGCGCGCACATTCTCGACGCGGATGCCTTCGCTCGCCGTGCCGTTGAGCCGGGCTCGAAGGGGCTCGCGAAGCTCGTGGAACGCTACGGGGATGCCATTCTTGCCGAGGACGGCTCGCTGAACCGTCAGGCTCTCGCCGACATCATCTTCAACGATGAGGCCGAGCGCGAAGCGGTCAACGAGATCCTCCATCCGGAGATTCGCCGCATGACGGGGGAGGACCTTGAGGCGATCCGCGCGGATGAGCCCGATGCGATCATCGTGCACGACATCCCGCTCCTCGTCGAAGCGCGTCACAACTACGACTACGACGAGATCTGGGTCGCGGAGGCTCCTGCCGAGCTCCGCATCGAACGCCTCGTTGAGGGCCGCGGCATGAGCGTTGAGGATGCCACCGCGCGCGTGAAGGCGCAGGTGGATGACGCTGAGCGCCGTGCCCTCGCTGACGTCCTCATCGACACGAGCGACACGATCGAGTCGACCCTCGCTCGCGTCGAGGAGGAGTGGGCACGCATCGAGGCTGGCGAGGCAGCCGAAGCGCCCACCGTCTCGTACGACGCGTAGTCGCTACGAGACTGCCCGTTCGATCCATTCGCGGCCGGCGGGGCGGAGCGTTCGTCCACGTCCAAGCTGGGCGACGATCGTTTCTGCACGGGCCTGCTCCTCTGGCGTGCCGTCGAGGGTGAGTGTCAGGGTCGCAGCGCTCGCGCCGTAGCTTGGCGGCAACAGGTCGAGCCCGCGAGTCCGGAGTTCATGTTCCCAGCGTCCCGCCTCGGCATGCGGTGCGTCGAGTTCCCAGAGCGTCCGCTCATCGCGCTGGAGCCACTGCACCTGTTCAAGTGCTGCGCTCGTCGCATCCCCATAGGCACGGACGAGGCCGCCAGCACCAAGGAGCACGCCACCAAACCAGCGCACGACGACCGCCACAAGATCGCTGCACGGCACGTCACCGTGGGGTCGAGCGCCGATGAGGGCATCGAGGATCGGTGCACCGGCCGTCCCCGAAGGCTCACCGTCATCGTTCGAGCGGCGAAGTTGACGGTCAGCGCCGATGACGAACGCCGAGCAGTGGTGCCGCGCGAGACGGTGCTCAGCACGCACCATCGCAATGAACTCGCGTGCCTCGGCTTCGTCGCTCACGCGCTCGATGAGGCACAGGAAGCGCGACTTCTTCTCGACGATTTCCGCACTCCCGAGCCCGCGTGGAACCAGGTAACTCGGCGCGGATGACAGCATGCTCGCCATCTTCTCATGCGCGCCACGGAGCACGCTCTAGGCTCGAAGCATGGAACCGACGCGTGTGGTGCACCCATTCCAAGTGGTGAGCGAATACAAGCCTTCCGGTGATCAGCCGCAGGCCATCGCCGAACTCGCGAAACGCATCCGTGCCGGTGAGCCGGATGTCGTACTCCTTGGTGCGACCGGTACCGGTAAGTCGGCAACGACCGCGTGGCTCATTGAGGAGCTCCAGCGGCCCGCGCTCATCCTCGCCCACAACAAGACGCTCGCCGCGCAGCTCGCGAATGAGTTCCGCCAACTCTTGCCGCACAATGCGGTCGAATACTTCGTCTCGTACTACGACTACTACCAGCCCGAAGCGTATGTGCCGCAGACGGACACCTTTATCGAGAAGGACTCGTCCATCAACGAAGAGGTCGAGCGCCTTCGCCACTCGACGACCAACTCGCTGCTGAGTCGTCGCGACGTCGTCGTGGTCTCAACCGTCTCATGCATTTACGGTCTCGGTAAGCCGGAAGAGTACTACGAGCAGATGCTCGCGCTGCACGTGGGCGATGAAATCCCGCGCCAGGAACTCATCCGCCGCTTCGTGAATATGCAGTACACGCGCAACGATGTCGCGTTCCAGCGCGGTACCTTCCGCGTGCGCGGCGACACGATCGAGATCATCCCGATGTACGAAGAGCTCGCGATTCGTATCGAAATGTTCGGCGATGAAATTGACGCCATTTCTGCGCTCAACCCGCTCACGGGCGATGTGGTGAAGGAAATGGAATCCGTGAGTGTGTTCCCGGGTTCGCACTATGCCGCACAAGAGTCGGTCATGCGCCGTGCCATGGGCACGATTCGCGATGAGTTGGATGACCGCCTGCAGGTCCTCAATCGCGAGCAAAAGCTTCTCGAAGCGCAGCGCCTCAAGATGCGCACGACGTTCGACCTCGAAATGATGGAGCAGATCGGCTTTTGTTCCGGCATTGAGAACTATTCGGCGCACATTGACGGTCGAAAGCCGGGGGAGCCGCCGCACTGTCTGCTCGACTATTTCCCGGACGACTTCATCACGATCATTGATGAGTCGCACGTGACGGTCCCGCAGATTGGCGCCATGTATGAGGGGGATGCGAGCCGCAAGCGCACGCTCGTCGAGCACGGCTTCCGGCTTCCCTCCGCGCTCGACAACCGTCCGCTTCGCTGGAACGAGTTCGAGGAACGCGTTGGCCAGACCGTCTACCTCTCGGCAACACCCGGCAAGTACGAGCTCGCCCAAGCCGATGGTGTCGTCGAGCAAATCATCCGCCCAACGGGCCTCTTGGACCCGAAGATCGTCGTGAAGCCATCCAAGGGGCAGATCGACGACCTGCTCGAAGAAGTCCGCGTGCGCGTCGAGCGGGATGAGCGCATCCTCGTCACGACACTCACGAAGAAGATGGCGGAAGATCTCACCGACTTCCTCGGCGAACACGGTGTGCGCGTTCGCTACCTCCACTCGGACGTTGACACGCTCCGCCGCGTCGAGCTCCTCACCGAACTCCGCCAGGGTGTCTACGACGTCCTCGTCGGCATCAACCTACTTCGTGAGGGCCTCGACCTTCCGGAGGTGTCGCTCGTCGCAATTCTGGATGCCGATAAGGAAGGGTTCCTGCGCTCATCCACCTCGCTCATCCAGACCATCGGTCGTGCCGCTCGAAATGTATCGGGTGAAGTGCACATGTATGCGGACACGATCACCGATTCGATGGCTTTTGCGATCGAAGAGACCGAGCGTCGACGCGAAAAGCAGATCGCGTACAACACCGAGCACAGCATCGACCCGCAGCCGCTTCGGAAGAAGATCGCGGACATCACCGATCAGCTCGCCCGCGAGGAGCAGGACACCGAAGAGCTCCTCGCCACGCGCCGTGGCCGCTCGCGAGCCGACCACTCCCAGCAGAACGCCCCGCGGAAGAAGGCGCCGACGCCGCGTCTCAAGCGTGAGGGCATCGCTGCCGAGGGTGCATCCGAGCTCGAGGTCCTCATCGAGGACCTCAACGGGCAAATGCTCGAGGCCGCAGCCGAGCTCAAGTTCGAGCTCGCTGCCCGCCTTCGCGACGAGCTGCAGGACCTCAAGAAGGAACTCCGCGCAATGGAGAAGGCTGGCCACGCGTAAGCACAGCACGAGCTACGGCCCGAACGGCTCCGGCGCGTTCGCCACCGGGCCGCGTAGGCTTGGGGACGTTATGCGCACTGAGAAGCCAGCTCGTCCCCGTCCCCGCCCCCAGGTTCGACCCACCGCTGAAGGTTGGGTGCAGCCGATGGGCCCCGATGGGCGTCCGCAGCTGCAGTTTGCGCAGCGTCCCCGCGTGCGCCAGCCTGACCGTCACCTCGCCGACATGTCGCTTGAGGAGCGGAAGGAAGCGCTCAAGGAGATGGGGCTGCCCGCCTTCCGCGCCAAGCAGCTCTCGACGCATTACTTCGAGCACTACACGACGAAGCCCGAAGAGATGACCGACCTTCCGGCAGCGGATCGTGAGCGCCTCGCGAAGGAGTTCTTCCCGACGCTCCTCACGGAAGTGCGCCGCTTCACGACCGACCGCGGCGACACGATGAAGCTGCTCTGGCGTTGCTTTGACGGTGTCCTCGTCGAGTCAGTGCTCATGCGTTACCCCGACCGCATCACGCTGTGCGTGTCCTCGCAGGCGGGCTGTGGCATGAACTGCCCGTTCTGCGCGACCGGCCAGAACGGCCTCACCCGAAACCTCTCGACGGCGGAAATCGTCGACCAGGTGGTGCAGGCGAACCGGATCATCGCGAATGGTGAACTCGGCGGTGGCCGCCCGAATCCGTCGCGCAACGCGAGCGATGTCGAGCGCGTCCACAACATCGTGTTCATGGGCATGGGGGAGCCGCTTGCCAACTATAAGCGCGTCATGAATGCCGTCCGCCGTATGGTCGACCCGGCACCCGAAGGTCTTGGCATGTCGGCTCGCGCGATCACGGTCTCAACGGTTGGTCTCGTGCCCGGCATCCAGAAGCTCGCGGAGGAGAAGCTCCCGGTCACCTTCGCGCTCTCGCTCCACGCACCGGACGACGGACTCCGTGACGATCTCATCCCGGTGAACAGTCGTTGGAAGGTGGGGGAGGCCCTCGACGCCGCCCGTGAATACTTCGACAAGACGGGCCGTCGTGTGTCAATCGAGTACGCCCTCATCAAGGACATGAACGACCACGGTTGGCGTGCAGATCTCCTCGCCGACCTCCTCAATGAACGCGGGCGCGGCTGGGTGCACGTGAACCCGATTCCGCTCAACCCGACACCGGGCTCGATTTGGACGAGCTCAGAGCCGGAAGTCATGGACGAGTTCGTCGAGCGACTCCGTGCGAAGGGCATCCCGACGACGCTCCGCGATACGCGAGGCAAGGAGATCGACGGCGCCTGCGGCCAGCTCGCCGCCTCCGAGCAGCAGTAGCGCTCGTTCGCTGGCAGCTGCAACACACGAACAAATGTTCGCATTTGCGGCGCTGGATCGTAGACTCAAGCCGTGCCTACTTCCCCCGCATCACAAACCTCCACCATCAAGCTTCAGGGTGCGCGCGTCCACAATCTCAAGAACGTTGACCTTGAGATTCCGCGCGACAGTCTCGTGGTGTTCACCGGCTTGTCGGGTTCGGGGAAGTCGTCCCTCGCTTTCGACACGATCTTTGCGGAGGGGCAGCGCCGCTACGTTGAGTCACTCTCGGCGTATGCACGCCAGTTCCTTGGGCAGGTCGATCGCCCGGACGTCGACTTCATCGAGGGCCTGAGCCCCGCGGTCTCGATCGACCAGAAGTCGACGAACCGCAACCCTCGCTCGACCGTTGGCACAATCACCGAGATCTCCGACTATCTGCGTCTGCTGTGGGCACGTATCGGTGTTCCGCACTGCCCCGAGTGTGGTGAGGTCATCCAGCGTCAGACGGTGCAGCAGATTGCGGACCGTCTGATGGAGCTCGAAGAGGGCACTCGCTTCCAGGTACTCGCTCCCGTCGTGCGGCAGAAGAAGGGCGAGTTCGTCGAGCTGCTGCAGGGTCTCTCGGGTCAGGGTTTCGCCCGTGCACTCGTGGATGGCGAACGCGTGCAGCTCACGAATCCGCCGACGCTGAAGAAGTCGTACAAGCACGACATTTCGGTCATCGTTGACCGTCTCGTTGCGAAGCCCGACATGCTTGGACGCCTCACCGACTCCCTCGAGACGGCGCTTCGTCTCGAGGGAGTCGTAGAAATCGACTTCGTGGATGACGATTCGGATGCCGGTCGTCAGCTCTTCTCGGAGCAACTCTCGTGCCCGAACCAACATCCGATTTCCCTCACGGAGATCGAGCCGCGCACCTTCTCGTTCAACGCACCCTTCGGCGCGTGCCCCACCTGTGACGGTCTCGGCACGAAGATGTCCGTCGATCCGGATCTCCTCCTCGGCGACCCGGAACTTTCGCTCGCCGACGGCGTCATCATCCCGTGGACGTCGCAGGGCAAGAGCCTCTACCAGTACTACGAGCGCTTGCTCGCGGGTCTTTCGGACGAACTCGGCTTCTCGCTCAAGACGCCGTGGAAGGACCTCCCCGGCGACGTCCAAACCGCCATCCTCAAGGGCCGCAACTTCAAGGTGCAGGTGCGCTATCGCAACCGGTTCGGCCGAGAGCGCACGTACACCTCGGGCTTCGAAGGCGTCATGCCGTACATCGAGCGCCAGTACAAGGAAGCCGAGAGCGACAACGCACGCGCCCGCTGGTCGGAGTACCTGCGCGAGATTCCCTGCTCGGCCTGCAATGGCGCGCGTCTGAAGCCCGAAGTGCTCGCGGTGAAGATCAACGGCCTCTCCATCGCGGATGTCACTTGGATGAGCCTCGACAAGTGCCTCGAGTTCATGAACACCGTCAAGCTCGATGCACGCGAGGCGAAGATTGCGGCGCAGGTGCTCCGCGAGATTCGCGCACGACTCGAGTTCCTCATTGAGGTGGGCCTCAACTACCTCGACCTCGCGCGCGCAGCTGGAACGCTCTCGGGTGGTGAAGCACAGCGCATCCGTCTGGCCACACAGATCGGTTCGGGCCTCACGGGTGTGCTCTACGTTCTCGACGAGCCATCGATTGGTCTCCATCAGCGCGACAACCGTCGCCTCATCGACACGCTGGTGAAGCTACGCAACCTTGGCAACACGCTCATCGTCGTCGAGCATGACGAGGACACCATCCGTACCGCCGACTGGATCGTCGACATCGGGCCCGGTGCCGGTGAACACGGTGGCGAAGTTGTTCACTCGGGCACATGCCAACAGCTCACGAAGAACAAGCACTCGATCACCGGTGACTACCTCACCGGCGTCCGCTCGATCGCCACGCCTGACGCACGCCGTCCCATCGACCCGGACCGCATGCTCGGTGTCGTCGGCGCCCGCGCAAACAACCTCAAGAACGTGGATGCGCAGTTCCCGCTCGGCGTCTTCACTGCGGTGACGGGTGTCTCCGGCTCCGGCAAGTCCACGCTCGTGAACGACATCCTCTACAAAGTGCTCGCCACGAAGCTCAACGGTGCCCGCCACGTCGCCGGCAAGCACACGCGCGTGACCGGACTCTCGCACCTCGACAAGGTCGTCCACGTCGACCAGGCACCGATTGGCCGCACGCCGCGGTCGAACCCCGCCACGTACACGGGCGTCTTCGACCGCATCCGTACCCTCTTCGCCGAAACCCCGGAGGCGAAGGCGCGTGGCTACCAGCCGGGCCGTTTCTCGTTCAACGTGAAGGGCGGCCGCTGCGAGGCCTGCTCGGGCGACGGCACGCTCAAGATCGAGATGAACTTCCTGCCCGACGTCTACGTCGCCTGTGAGGTCTGCGGCGGTACCCGCTACAACCGCGAGACCCTGCAAGTGCTCTACAAGGGCAAGAACATCGCCGAGGTACTCGATATGCCGATCAGCGAGGCAGCCGAGTTCTTCGAGCCGATCACTGCCATCCACCGGTATCTCAAGACGCTCGTCGAAGTTGGCCTCGGCTATGTGCGACTCGGGCAGTCTGCGACGACCCTCTCAGGCGGTGAGGCACAGCGCGTGAAGCTCGCCACCGAGCTGCAGCGCCGCTCGAACGGTCGCACGATCTACGTTCTCGATGAGCCGACAACAGGCCTCCACTTTGAGGACGTCCGCAAGCTCCTCGTCGTCCTGCAGAGCCTCGTCGACAAGGGCAACACGGTCGTCGTCATCGAGCACAACCTCGACGTCATCAAGTCGGCCGACTGGATCATCGACATGGGCCCCGAAGGTGGCGCTGGCGGCGGCACGGTCGTCACGAGCGGCACCCCAGAGGATGTTGCCAAGCACCCGACGAGCCACACCGGCACCTTCCTCGCGGAGATTTTTGCGGCCGAGCGGAAGTAGCTGGCATGGCAGACGTGCTTTCCTATCGCCCCCGTACGGGCGATATCCCGCAACGACCAGGGGTCTACCGCTTCCTCGATGACCAGGGCCGCGTGCTCTACGTCGGCAAGGCGAAGAACCTTCGATCCCGGCTCGTGAACTACTTCGCACCGCTCCACACCCTGCACGAGCGCACACGCGCCATGGTCACCTCGGCGAGTGAGGTGCAGTGGACGGTCGTCTCGAACGAGATTGAGGCGCTCCACCTCGAATACACGTGGATCAAGGAGTTTGACCCGCCATTCAACGTGAAATTTCGGGATGACAAGAGCTACCCGATGATGGCGATCACGTTGAAGGACGAGGCGCCGCGTGTGTTCGTCACGCGCAACCGCAATATCCGGGGCGCCCGGTACTTCGGCCCCTACCCGAAGGTGTGGGCGGTCAACGAGGCCATCGAGCTCATGATCAAGGTGTTCCCCATTCGCACCTGCAAGCCGAGCGACTACGAGCGGGCCATGAAGACCGGGAAGCCGTGCTTTGCCGGGCAGATTGGCCGCTGCGGCGGGCCCTGCTCACACACGGTCACCATTGACGAGCACCGGAAGATGGTGGATCGCTTCATCGCGTTCATGGAGCGCTATGACCGAAGCGAAGTGGATGCCATTGAGCGACGCATGCGAGAGGCCGCTGCCGAGCACCGCTTCGAGGATGCCGCGAAGTACCGGGACCAGATGATCGCGCTTGAGACGGTGCTCGAGAAGAGCGCTGTGGTGTTGCCGGAGCGGACTGATCTCGACGTTATTGCCGTCGAGCTTGATGAGCTTGCGGCGGCGATGCAACTGTTTACCGTGCGCGGTGGTCGTGTTCGCGGAGTGCGCTCGCTCACGGTCGACACTGAGCTGGATGTTGCGCAGGGTGAACTCCTGCAGCAGTCACTCGTCTCGCTCTACAGCGACGATGGGCTTGTCCCACCCGCCGAAATCGTCGTGCCGGGACTTCCGTACGGGGTGGAGGCGCTGACGGAAGTGCTGAGCGAGCGCCGTGGGGGAGTCGTGCGCTTCACGGTTCCGAAGCGTGGCGCGAAAGAACAGCTACTCGCGACGGCTCACGAGAATGCGGTGGGCGCTTTGCAGCAGTACAAGCTCAAGCGAACCGCTGATTACGTTGCCCGGACGCAGGCCATGCACGACGTGCAGGAGGCGCTCGAGCTTCCGGAGGCGCCGCTGCGCATTGAGTGCTTCGATATTTCGCACCTTGGCGGCACCGGCATCGTCGGTTCGATGGTCGTCTTCGAGGACGGCCTACCCAAGAAATCCCAGTATCGTCGCTTCAATATTGCATCTGCGCGCGACGATACGGATGCAATGGATCAGGTGCTGCGGCGCAGGCTCAAGCACCTCGACCAGGACGCAGAATCCCTCGCCGCGGAGGCAGAAGCGCAGCAGAATCCGAACGCACCAACGTTCGCCTATCGGCCGCAACTGCTCCTCATCGACGGCGGTCTGCCTCAGGTAAACGCCGCGCAACGAGCCCTGGATGCCTCAGGAGTAACTGGCATCGCCATTGCTGGCCTCGCGAAGCGGCTCGAAGAGCTCTGGCTCCCAGGGGAGGAATTTCCCGTCATCCTGCCCCGAAACTCCGAAGCCCTGTTCCTCCTGCAGCGCCTCCGCGACGAAGCCCACCGCTTCGCCATCACAGCGCAGCGGAACTCGCGAGCAAAGGCGCTCGGCACATCGCTGGACGCCATCCCAGGCCTTGGCCCGGCACGTGTCCAGGCGCTCCTGACCCACTTTGGCTCCGTGAAGCGCCTCGCTGCGGCAAACGAAGACGAGATTTCCTCGGTCCCCGGCATCGGTGTCGAAACTGCTCGGCGAATTCTTGCTGCGCTTCGCTAGGCTGACCCACGAACGAAGGGTCACATCATGAGCGAGCAACTTCTCGACGAAGAACGCCAGCACATTCTGGTGGTCACCGGCATGTCCGGCGCGGGCCGTTCGACAGCGCTGAAGGCGCTCGAAGACCTTGACTGGTTCGTCGTCGACAATCTGCCGCCGCAGATGATCCGCCCGCTCGTGGAGCTCGCCGGCAAGGCGCGTGACTCGCTGCCTAAGCTGGCTGTCTCAGTCGACATTCGTGGTGGCCGCCTCCTCGCCCAGTTCTCGGCCCTCATGGACGAACTTCGCGAGACGCACGACGTGCAGGTGCTCTTCCTGGATGCCAATGACGACCGTCTCGTTCGCCGCTTCGAGCAGGTGCGCCGCCCGCACCCGCTGCAGGGCACCGGCACGATTCTCGAGGGCATCGAACGTGAGCGTGAGCGTCTCTCAGAGATCCGCGAGGCGGCCGACATCCTCATCGACACGAGCGAGCTCAATGTGCACGAGCTGTCGATGCGCGTCACGCAGCGCTTTGGTGAGCCCGAGCAGCAGAAGATTTCGCTCACGGTCATGAGCTTTGGCTTCAAGTACGGGCTCCCGACGGATGCCGATCTTGTCGCCGATATGCGCTTCCTCCCGAATCCCTTCTGGAACCCGGAGCTTCGCGCGTTCAACGGTCGGGACGCTCGCGTCTCAGAATTCGTGCTCGCTCAGGAGGGTGCGACCGAGTTCCTCGACGCGTACTTCGCAGCGCTGCAGCCCGTGCTTGCCGGGTACACGCGCGAAAACAAGCGCCATGTGACCATCGCTATCGGGTGCACCGGTGGTAAGCACCGTTCGGTTGCGATGACCGAGCGTCTGGCCGCAATGCTTCGTGACCGCGACGATTTGAGCGTCGCAGTGCGCCACAGGGACCTCGGTCGAGAGTAATCTGGTCTGCTGGCGCGTGCCGCCCAAACTTTCTTCCCCAATTCGCCGACGACTCCGCTGGAGGAACTGTGTCGCTCACCGCTGACGTCAAGCTCGAGATCATGAAGACCCGAGCCAAGTCCACGCAGGCGCGCGCAGCCGAAATCTCGTCGATCCTCCGCTTCGGTGGCGGCCTGCAGCTCATCTCGGGTCGCATTGCCGTTGAAGCGCAGACCGACTCGCAGCAGCTTGCCCGCCGCATCGGCCAGGAGTTGCTCGACCTCTACGGTGTGCGAGCCAAGGTCTCGATCGTCGCCGGCACCGGCGGACGCCCAGGGGAGCGATTCCTCGTTCGCGTGTTCGAGAACGGTGAAACGCTCGCACGTCAGACCGGACTCATGGATTCGCGCCGTCGCACCGTGCGTGGCCTCCCGAACCGCCTCACAACAGGCAACCGCGAAGACCTCGCTGGTATCTGGCGTGGCGCCTTCCTCGCGGCCGGTTCCCTCACCGATCCGGGCCGTTCAAACGCGCTCGAGGTCATCACCCCGAACGCGGAAACCGCGATGGCGCTCGTCGGCGCCGCCAACCGCCTTGGCATTGGTGCCAAGGCCCGCGAGGTCCGTAATGTGCACCGTGTCGTCATCCGTGACGGCGAAGAGATCGCGAAGATGCTCAAGGTGCTCGGCGCCCGCGAAACCGTCGAGTCGTGGGAGCAGATGCGTCAGCGCCGCGAGACCCGCGCGACCGCGAATCGCCTTGTGAACTTTGATGATGCAAACCTCCGCCGCTCTGCCCAAGCCGCGGTGACCGCCTGTGCACGTGTTGAGCGTGCACTGGAAATTCTCGGTACGGATGCTCCTGAACACCTGAGCTATGCAGGAAAGCTCCGCGTCCAGCACCGCGATGCGAGTCTCGATGAGCTTGGCCGTCACGCAGAGCCCCCTATGACCAAGGACGCTGTTGCCGGCCGTATCCGACGTTTGCTCGCACTTGCTGACAAGCGAGCGCACGAACTCGGCGTTCCGGACACCACCGCAAACCTTCCGAACGTCGACGACATGTAGCGAACGCCAGGTCGGCCATGTCGACCAGTGGGCTTGCACCGAGCGTTCACACTCGGTTCGTAGGCTCACGACGACGGGCGAATACCTCGTCCCGTCGATCGCCTATCGCAGGGAGTCCTCGTGACCAAGATTGCCATCAACGGATTCGGACGCATTGGCCGCAGCTACGCACGGGCGCTGCTTCTCGACCACGTCCCGCTCGAGCTCGTTGCCATCAACGACCTCACCGACAACGCAACCCTCGCTCACCTCATGAAGTACGACTCCACCTCGGGCGTGCTCAAGCAGGATGTCACGCACGACGAAGAGCACATCTTCATTGACGGTCACGAGGTGCACGCACTCTCAGAGGCCGACCCGTCGAAGCTTCCGTGGAAGGAGCTCGGCGTCGACATCGTCCTCGAGTGCACCGGTCGCTTCAACGACCCCGCCAAGGCCGCCGCACACCTCGAGGCTGGCGCAAAGAAGGTCATCCTTTCGGCACCGGCCAAGGGCGAGGCTCCGACCTTCGTCTACGGCGTGAACCACACCGACTACAACCCCGAGACCGACCACGTCATCTCGAACGCATCCTGCACGACGAACTGCCTCGCACCGGTCGTCAAGGTCTTGAACGACGCCTTCGGCCTCGAGTCGGGCCTCATGACGACGGTCCACGCCTACACGGCCGACCAGCGTCTCCAGGACGCCCCGCACAAGGACCTCCGCCGCGCCCGCGCCGCTGCGCTCTCGATCATCCCGACCTCGACGGGTGCCGCCAAGGCCATCGGCCTCGTGCTCCCGGAGCTCAAGGGCAAGCTCGACGGCTTCGCACTCCGCGTCCCGGTTGAGACCGGCTCGATCACCGACCTCACGGTGAAGGCTTCGCGCGAGGTTACGGTCGACGAGGTGAACGCCGCGTTCAAGGCTGCTGCCGAGGGCGAGTTCAAGGGCATCCTCAAGTACAACGAGGACCCGATCGTCTCGCGCGACATCATTGGTGAGAACCACTCCTCGATCTTTGACGCACCGCTCACGCGCGTCATCGGCGACCAGGTCAAGATCTCGGCCTGGTACGACAACGAGTGGGGCTACACAGAGCGTCTCATCGACATGACGCGCTACGTCGCCGACCAGCTCTAATCCATCCATCCACTTTCGAGTAACGACGACAGGAATCGACATGACTCTGCGCACTCTCGACTCGCTCGGCGACCTCGCCGGCAAGAAGGTCATCGTCCGCTGCGACCTCAATGTTCCGCTCAAGGACGGTGTCATCACCGACGACGGGCGTGTTCGCGCCTCGCTCGGCACGCTCCGCCAGCTCATCGACGCGGGCGCCAAGGTCATCGTTATTTCCCACCTCGGGCGTCCGAAGGGCGAGCCCCTGCCCGAGTTCTCTCTCAAGCCGGCGGTCGTTCGCCTCGGCGAGCTTCTTGGCCAGGAGGTCAAGCTCGCCGAGGACACCGTCGGCGAGAGCGCCAAGGCGCTCGTTGACTCGCTCGAGAACGGCCAGGTCGTCGTCCTCGAGAACCTTCGCTTCAACGCTGGTGAAACCTCGAAGGATGCTGCTGAGCGCGAGGCCTTCGCCCAGCAGCTCGCTGCCTTTGCCGACGTCTATGTCTCGGACGGCTTCGGTGTCGTCCACCGCAAGCAAGCTTCGGTCTACGAGCTCGCGAAGCTCCTCCCGAGCGCCGCTGGCCTTCTCGTGCAGGCCGAGGTTGAGGTCGCAGAAAAGCTCACCGCTTCGGTTGAGCGTCCCTACGCCGTCGTCCTCGGTGGTTCGAAGGTGTCCGACAAGCTCGGCGTCATCGAGAACCTCCTCCCGCGCGTGAACACCCTCCTCGTCGGCGGTGGCATGGTCTTCACCTTCCTCAAGGCCCAGGGCCACGAAGTTGGCGCCTCGCTCCTCGAAGAAGACCAGCTCGAGACCGTGAAGCGTTACCTGGCTGAGGCCGAGGAACGCGGCGTCGAGATCGTCCTCCCGAGCGACATTGTCGTGGCCGAGAAGTTTGCCGCCGATGCCGAACACGAGGTCGTCCCTGCGAACGCCATCACCTCTTCCTCGTTCGGCGAGCAGGGCATGGGCCTCGACATCGGCCCGGAGTCGGCCAAGGCATTCGCCGAGGTCATCCGCTCCTCGAAGACGGTTTTCTGGAACGGCCCCATGGGTGTGTTCGAGTTCGAATCCTATGCGAACGGCACGAAGGCTGTTGCTCAGGCCCTCACCGAGACGGACGGCTTCTCGGTCGTCGGTGGCGGTGACTCGGCTGCGGCCGTGCGTACGCTCGGCTTCGCCGACGACGCGTTCGGCCACATCTCGACCGGTGGCGGCGCAAGCCTCGAGTTCCTCGAGGGCAAGCTCCTGCCGGGCCTTGAAGCACTCGGCTTCGAGCAGAACACCGAGGCAAAGTAATGGCGGCCGCACGCCGCCCGCTCATGGCGGGCAACTGGAAGCTCAACTTCGACCACCTGCAGGCCATCGCCTTCGTGCAGAAGGTTGCGTGGACACTCAAGGACGCGAAGCACGACTTCTCGGACGTTGAAGTCGCCGTCTTCCCGCCCTTCACCGACCTGCGCAGCGTACAGACGCTCGTGGATGCCGACAAGCTCGAACTCCACTACGGCGCACAGGATGTGTCGCAGCACGACTCGGGCGCGCACACCGGTGAGATCTCTGGTCAGTTCCTCTCGGCCCTCGGCTGTGACTACGTCATCATCGGCCACTCCGAGCGTCGAGGCGACCACGGTGAGAGCGACGAGGTCGTGCACGCCAAGGCTGTCGCGTCCCTGCGTCACGGTCTCACGCCCGTCATTTGCGTGGGCGAAACTGCTGAAGACCTCGAGCAACACGGCGCCAGCGCCATCCCGGTCGCGCAGCTCGAGGCCGCTGTGGCTGAGCTGCCGAAGGATGCCGAGCTCATCATCGCGTACGAGCCCGTCTGGGCCATCGGTTCGGGACAGGCAGCCTCTGCCGAGCAGGCCGAGGCGGTCTGCAAGGCGCTCCGCGACAAGCTCGCTGAGCTACACGGTCAGGAGCAGGCTGATCGCACGCGCATCCTCTACGGCGGTTCGGTGAAGGCCGAGAACATCGCCGGCTTCATGCGCGAACCGAACATCGACGGCGCGCTCATCGGTGGCGCGAGCCTCAAGGTCGACGAGTTCTGCTCGATCGCCCGCTTCCGTCACCACGTGGGTGCCTAGCCGCGTCACGCACCACAACGAGAGGCGCTCGCCTATACTCGGACGAGGGCCTCTCGGCCTTCCCGCCGTCGTTTACTACGACGGCACGATTCCTCGAAACCCGATGAAAGGTCCTCTGTGGACATCGCCCTCGTCGTTCTGCAGGTGCTGCTCTTCATTACGAGCGTGCTCCTTGTGCTGCTCATCCTGCTCCACCGTGGCCGCGGTGGTGGCCTCTCCGACATGTTCGGTGGTGGCGTCACCTCGAGCCTTGGATCGTCGGGCGTTGCCGAGAAGAACCTCAATCGTCTGACGATTTGGGTTGCCGTGATTTGGGTGCTCTGTATCGTGATCTTCGGCATCCTCTTCAAGATCCAGAACGGCGGCTTCTAGTGTCGACCGGTGGGAGCGCAATTCGCGGTTCTCGCGTCGGCGCAGGCCCCATTGGTGAGCAGGACCACGGGAACCACGCTCCGCGCGTCCGCGTGAGCTACTGGGATGAGCTCGGCAACGAGACGGTCCGCTACTTCTCGGCCGACATCGCCGAGGACGACATTCCCGAGACGATCGACTGCCCGGTCTCTGGCCTTCCGGCTGGCCGCGACAAGAACAACCCGCCGCACCCGGAAAAGCACGAGCCGTACAAGACGCACCTCGCCTACGTGAAGGAGCGCCGCACGCACGAAGAGGGCGCCAAGCTCCTCGAGGAGGCCCTCGAAAAGCTTCGCGCCCGTCGCGGTGGCAGTGTGGCTGTCTAGCTGATGGCTGCTGCTGCCGGCTCGTCAAGCATGAGCACGGTTTCCAGAACGCCCCTCGCTGCGCCGAGGGGCGTTGCTGTTGCGTCGTCAGAACGCACGGCAAGCGCCACAGCTTCGGCTTTGCCTGCGCCAGTCACGACAGCCCACACACGCTGGGCCCCGCGGATCTCGGCAAGCGTGAGTGACATCCGCTCGCTCGGCGGCTTGGGGGAGTCGGTGACGGAGATCGTGCCGCGGGGTGCCGCATCGTGTCCGGGCTTGCCTGGGAAGAGCGACGCCGTGTGTCCGTCGGGGCCAGCGCCGAGGAGGACGAGGTCGAGTGCATCGGTGGCCTTAGCAAGCTCGTCAGCGTAGGAGCGACAGGCTTCCTCGAGCGTCGGGCCGCTGTCGCTCGAAACGAGCAGGTGAAGCTGCTTGTCGGCATTGAAGCCGGAGAGCTCCTCGAGCGCTGCAGCGATTGGCGTGGAGTTTCGTTCCGCATCACCGTGAGGAAGCCACCGTTCATCGGCGAACCAGATGTGGACGCGGGAGGCGAGACCAGTGCGCTCCGCCATCACCTCCACGAGGCGAGGGAAGACGCTCGTCGCAAAGGAGCCGCCAGAGACGGCGAGATGCCACTCGCGCTGACCGTCATCCTCGGCGTCAAAGAGCGAGGCGAGACGTCGTGCGGCTTCGAAGGCGACGAGGTCGCACGTTGCGCAGACGGTGATGTCCTGCATCGTCATTCGGCGTTCGCTCCTCGAGCACGGGCGTCGCTTGCGCAGTCCACGAGCGGCAGGCCCTCACGGAGCACACGGCCCAAGAAGGTGTCGGGTGCGAGCGAGCGAAGTTCTTCAGCGAGCAGCTGCGTCAAGGTGCTGAGCGGCAGTGCCACGTGCTGGGTGGGGGCTCCGGTCTGGTCAAGCTCGATCGTGTCTTCGCTCACGCGCTCGAGTCGGACCGTGCCGCTAGCACGCGTGAGCTCGACGGATGAAAGCCCTGCGCCGCGATCGGTCACGCGGTCTTCATGCTCGATGAGTTTGACGCGGATGCGGAGCGCAAGTCCAAGCCATGCGGCCATGAGGCGTGCAGTTGCGGAGCCTGGGGCACCCGTCACGTGGACGCGCGTGATGTCTTCATATGGTGGCTGGTCGAGCACGGATGCGAGGAGTGCCCGCCAGGCAGTGAGGCGAGTCCACGCGAGATCAGAGTCGCCCGCGATGAAGCCTTCCGCAAGCTGCTTGATGGCGTGGCGGCTATCGACCTCGGGTTCGCCGTAACGCGGGGCCGCATCCGTGATGCGCAGCTGCGCGAGGCGGCCCAGCGGTTCGAAGCTCGGGGGAGTGGAAGGGCGTTCGGTCCACCAGGTCACGACAGGAGCATCGGGGAGGAGAAGGCCCTGCACGAGTGTTTCCGGATCGTGGGCGGCCTCGCCGTGCGCGCGAAGCCGGACGACTTCACTCGCACCCGCATCTCCGCCGACGCGAATCTGTGCGTCGAGGCGGGGTTCACTACTGTCGTGTTCGAGTTCGAGCACGATGACACGCATCGGGTGCTCAGCGGAGGCCTCGTTCGCGGCGAGAATGGCCTGCTCGTCCGTGTCGCGACCAGTGACGATGAGGAGCGTGAGCACGCGGCCGAGCGCCACGGCGCCGCCCTCTTCGCGGATTGAAACAAGTTCCTTTGCGATCGCGGAGGTGGTGGTCGACGGCATGTCGATAATCATGGGCGCCTCCAGGTGCGGCCGTCGCGGGCAAGCAAGCGTTCAGCGGACTGCGGGCCCCAGCTTCCCGGCTTGTAGCCTTCGGGGCGACCGGCAGCAGCCCAGAAGTCCTCGACCGGGTCGAGGATTTTCCACGAGAGCTCAACCTCTTCGTGGCGGGGGAACAGCGGCGGATCGCCGAGAAGCACATCGAGGATGAGTCGCTCGTAGGCTTCCGGGCTCGACTCCGTGAAGGCGTGACCGTAGCCAAAGTCCATCGTGACGTCACGCACCTGCATGCCTGAGCCCGGTACCTTCGAGCCAATGCGCATCGTGACGCCCTCATCCGGCTGCACACGAATGACGAGTGCGTTCGGGCCGAGCGAAGCTCGCTGTGAGGGGTCGAACAGGTACTTCGGGGCTTCCTGAAAAGTCACCGCAATTTCTGTCACTCGCCGGCCGAGTCGCTTGCCAGTACGCAGGTAGAAGGGGACGCCAGCCCATCGTCGCGTATCAATTTCGAGGCGAAGTGCGGCATAGGTTTCTGTCGTCGAGTGCGGGTTCATGCCGTCCTCTTCGAGGAAGCCGAGCACGCGCTCACCACCCTGCCATCCGCCGAGGTACTGGCCGCGCGCCGTCGTGCTCGAGAGGTCGGTCCCGAGCCGGACGGCAGCGAGTGCCTTCTCCTTCTCTGCGCGGAGATCCTTGGCCGAGAACGAGATGGGTTCTTCCATCGCGGTGAGAGCGAGCAGCTGCAGCAGGTGGTTCTGGATGACGTCCCGCGCAGCGCCGATGCCGTCGTAGTAGCCGGCACGTCCGCCAACGCCGATGTCTTCCGCCATCGTGATCTGGACGTGGTCGACCGAGTTCGCGTTCCAGAGCGGCTCGAACATGTGGTTCGCGAAGCGGAGCGCGAGGATGTTCTGGACCGTCTCCTTCCCGAGGTAGTGGTCGATGCGGAAGATTGCGTCCGTGGGGAAGACGGATTCGACCGCCTCGTTGAGGCTGCGTGCACTCGCGAGATCACGTCCGAAGGGCTTCTCGATGATGACGCGTCGCCACGAGTCTTCGTCCGACTCGGCAAGGCCCGACTTGCGGAGCTGAGCAGTGACCGTGGGGAATTCCTTCGGGGGCACCGAGAGGTAGAAGGCGTGATTGCCTCGAGTGCCCTGTGCTTCGTCGAGTTCGCGAAGCGCTTCGCGCAGACGCACGAATGCTTCGTCGTCGTCGAAGCTGCCCTGCACGAAGCGGAGGCCGTCGCGAAGCTGCTTCCACACGTCATCCGAGAACTCGGTGCGCGCGTGCTCCTTGACGGAGGCGAGCATGTGTTCAGCGAACTGCTCGTGCGTCCAGTCGCGGCGACCAAAGCCCACAAGACCAAAGCTTGGCGAGAGCAGGCCACGGTTCGCGAGATCGTAGATCGCTGGAAGGAGCTTCTTGCGAGCAAGGTCACCGGTGACGCCGAAAAGCACGAGGCTCGACGGCCCGGCGATGCGCGTCAGTCGTCGATCGTCAGGCGAACGAAGCGGATTGAACCCAGGTGCGGGCTGCAGCAATCCCACGGCCGCGCTTAGACGGCTGCGAGCAGCGACTTGAGCGTGCTCGCACTCGACTCGGGGTTCTGCAGTTCGAGCTGCAGGACTGGACGTCCGTGACCTTCGAGGACCTGTGCGTCACCGTCGGCCTGCGCACGGATGAGCGTGCCGAAGGTGAAGGGGCGCTCCGGAATCTCGAGGTCGCCCTGCTCTGCGGTGATGATCTGCAGGAAGACGCCGAGCTTCGGTCCGCCCTTGTGGAACTGGCCGGTCGAGTGGAGGAAGCGCGGGCCCCAGCCGAAGGTGACGGGGCGGCGTGCACGGTGCGCGATGAGGTCGCGCAGCTCAGCGAGTTCGCCGAGGCGTGTGCGGTCAGCGTAGGCCTGGATGGCAACAAAACCGTGCTCGGGAAGCTCTGCGAGCAGCGCGTCGATAGCCTGCGCAACGCTCGTGCGTCCCGCAACCACGCGCTCGGTGCCGCGCACTGCAATGCCGTCCTCATCGAAGGCGGCGGCAGCAGGCTCGGGCATCTCGTCGAGGAGCGCGCGGGCGGCGACCTTGGCCGATTCGACGTCCGGCTGGTCGAAGGGGTTGATGCCCAGGATGCGGCCAGCAACCGCGGTGGCAACCTCCCACAGCAGGAACTGGGCGGCGAGCGGGCCTGAGACCGAGATTTCGTCGCCGAGGGCCGGCTGCTGGCTCGCGTTCGCGACGAGGCGAACGAGCTGCAGGTCGGGGATCGTCGAGCCGATCTCAGGGGAGTTGCCGTCGAGCACGACCGGCAGGAGGCCAGTGCCTTCCTTACCGGTGGACTCGGCGATGAGCTGTTCGGCCCAGTCGCCGAAGCCGACGATGCCCGATCCCGACTCGAGGATACCGAGATAGGTCTTCACGGGCTCGCCGCCGGCGATCGCGGCGCCGAGCACGAGGCCGGGGTTCTCGTCGCTGTCGTGCGAGAGGACCTCAGCAACCGCGGCCGCGTCGTCGAGGAGCGCCTCAATGTCGACACCGGCAAGGCCGCTCGGGACGAGGCCGAAGGCGGTCAGCGCGGAGAAGCGCCCGCCGACCTGCGGGTCGGCAAGGAACACGCGGTGACCCGCTGCGCGCGAGGACTCCTCGAGCGGCGAGCCCGGGTCGGTCACGATGATGATGCGGGATGCCGGGTCGATGCCAGCGTCAGCGAAGGCCTTCGCGAAGGTGCGACACTGCGAGTCGGTCTCAGCCGTGGAGCCCGACTTCGAGGAGACAACGACCGCCGTTTCAGGCAGTCGTTCGCCGACGACGGCCGACACCTGTGCCGGGTCAGTCGAGTCGAGGACGACGAGTTCGGCGCCTGCCGTACGCGTGATGACCTCGGGTGCGAG
This sequence comes from [Zimmermannella] alba NBRC 15616, assembly GCF_001570905.1. Classification (GTDB taxonomy): domain Bacteria; phylum Actinomycetota; class Actinomycetes; order Actinomycetales; family Microbacteriaceae; genus Pseudoclavibacter; species Pseudoclavibacter albus. The sequence goes on from NZ_BCSO01000001.1 coordinate 537,170, forward strand.
CGAGGAGCCACCCATACCGCAGAGGACGATGCGGTTCACGCCCGCCGAGCGAAGTTCGTCGCGGAGCTCGAGGATGTCGGCGACGAGCGGGCGCGAGACCTCGTGGGCCTTGGTCCAGGCGAGTCGCTTGCTCGACTCGTCGATTGCGGCCTCGCCCCAGAGCGTTGAGTCGCCGTCAAAGAGACGCGAGGCAAAGCGCTCCTCAATGAGCGCTGGGAGTACGCGGGCGACTGCGTCGCTGGCAGCCCCCGCGGTGCTCACGGTGATCGTCATGGCTAGGCCTCCTTCGCGGCAGCGAGCTGCTCGGTGACGGTGCCCCGGAGTTCTTCCCAGGACACAAGGAACTTGTCGACGCCTTCGCGTTCGAGCTGGTCGGTGAGTTCGGTGTAGTCGATGCCAAGTTCGGCGAGCGCGTCGAGGACGGTGTTCGCCTCGTGGTACGTGCCGGCGACCGTGTTGCCGGTGATCTCGCCGTGCTCGAAGACCGCTTCGAGGGTGGCCTCGGGCATCGTGTTCACCGTGTTCGGGGCGACGAGCTCGGTGACGTAGAGCGTGTCGGGGAGGTTTGGGTCCTTGACGCCGGTCGATGCCCAGAGCGGACGCTGCACCTTGGCGCCAGCGGCAAGCAGCTGCTGGGCACGCTCGGAGGCGAAGGACTCTTCGAACACCTGGTATGCGAGGCGGGCGTTGGCAAGAGCGGCGCGCGAGCGGAGCTCGGCGGGTGCCTCGCTCATGGCATCCAGTCGCTTGTCGACTTCGACGTCCACGCGGGAGACGAAGAAGGAGGCCACCGAGACGATCGTCGAGAGATCGCGACCCGTCTGCTGTGCTTGCTCGAGGCCGAGGAGGTAGGCGTTGATAACGTCGCGGTAGCGACCGAGCGAGAAGATGAGCGTCACGTTGACATTGAGGCCACGCGCAAGCGCCTCGGTGATGGCCGGAAGACCTTCGCGCGTCGCCGGAATCTTCACCATGAGGTTCGGACGGTCGATCTTGTCCCAGAGCTTCTGAGCTTCGTCGACCGTTGCCTGCGTGTCGGCGCTCAGCGTCGGCGAAACCTCAATCGACACGCGACCGTCGACACCGCCGCTGCGCTCGTAGATCGGGAGCATGATGTCGCAGGCGCGCTGCACGTCTTCGCAGGTGAGTTCCGTGATGACGTCCTCGACGCTCGCACCGGCCTTCGCGAGCGGCGCAAGCTGCGCCTCATAGGCCGCACCGTTCGAGAGTGCCTTCGCAAAGATGGTCGGGTTCGTGGTGACACCAACGACATTGCGTTCAGCGATGAGTCGTCCGAGGGACCCACTCTCAAGACGTTCTCGCGAGAGGTCGTCAAGCCAAATGCTCACCTGTTCGCCGGAGAGCTGTTCAGTGCGGGAAGTGCTCGTCATGCAAGTGCTCCGATCTCGATGGGATGCCAGGCTAGCGTGCAGCCTGCTCGCTCGCCGCGAGGCTTTCGCGCGCGGCCTGGACGACGGCGTCGACCGTCATGCCGTAGTGCTCGTACAGGACTGGACCGTCGGCCGAAGCACCGAAGTCTTCGATCGACACCGAGCGGCCAGTCTCGCCAAGCAGCGGCGCCCAGGGGAGCGCGAGGCCTGCTTCGACCGAGACGCGAGCTCGCACGGTTGAGAGCAGAACAGCCTCTCGGTAGTCGGCGTCCTGAGCACGGAACCATTCGATGCTCGGCACCGAGACGACGCGCGTGGGCGTGCCTTCGGCTTCGAGTACCTTCTTCGCGCCAAGGGCAATCTCAACTTCGGATCCGCTCGCAAGCAGAATGACCTTGGGCGAGAAGCCCTCGGCATCGGCAATGACATAGGCACCTCGGGCCACACCCTCGATCGCGGTGAGCGCTGCGTCGCTGCGGTCAAGGACGGGGAGGTCCTGACGCGAGAGGACGAGACCGACCGGACCGTCAGTGTGGCGCAGCGCAGCAAGCCACGCACCGGCCGTTTCGGGGCCGTCCGCCGGACGGATCACGGCGAGGTTCGGAATGGCGCGAAGGGCTGTGAGCGACTCGATCGGCTGGTGCGTCGGGCCGTCACCACCGAGGGCGATGGAGTCGTGCGTCCACACAAAAATCGGATTCACGCGCATGAGCGCTGCCAGTCGGACCGCTGGGCGCATGTAGTCGCTGAAGATGAGGAAGGTGCCACCGAAGGGGCGCGTCGGGCCGTGGAGGGCGATGCCGTTGAGGATCGCGCCCATGGCGTGCTCGCGGATACCGAAGTGCAGCACGCGACCGTAGGGGTCGGCCGTCCACGTGCTCGTCGAGCGGTCCGCCGGGGCAAACGACTTCGCCGAGGAAATCGTCGTGTTGTTCGAGCCTGCGAGGTCAGCCGAACCACCCCAGAGCTCGGGGAGCTCCGGTGCGAGAGCGTTGATGACCTGACCGGATGCCTTACGCGTCGAGACCTTTTCGACGCCCTCGAACGTCGGGAGGACGGCCTCGACGTTCTCTGGCAGTTCACCTGCGAGGAGTCGGTCGAGGAGGGCGGCGCGCTCGCCCTCACGCTCGCGCCAGGCAGCGAAGGTGGCTTCCCATGCTTCGCGCACAGCGGCCGCGCGGGCGGGGAGCTTGCGCGTGTGCTCGAGGACGTCGTCCGCGACCGCAAACATCTCGTCGGGATTCACGCCGAGGGCTTCCTTGAGCGCGCGGAGTTCGTCGTTCCCGAGGGCCGAACCGTGGATCGCACCGGTGTTCTGCTTCGTGGGGGCGGGCCATCCGATGACAGTCTTCACGATGATGAGCGAGGGCTTCGAGGTCTCAGCCTTGGCTCGCTCGGTCGCCTCGTGGAGCGCCTGAACGTCTTCGCGGTAGGCGCCGCCGGAGGCCATCTCCTGCTTCCAGTCGACGACTTCGACGTGCCAGCCGTACGACTCGTAGCGCTTCTGGACGTCTTCGGTGAAGGCGATGTCAGTGTCGTCTTCGATCGAGATCTGGTTCGAGTCGTAGTAGACGATGAGGTTGCCGAGCTCCTGGACACCAGCGAGCGAGGAGGCTTCGCTCGTGACGCCCTCCTGGAGGTCACCGTCGCCAGCGATGACCCAGACGTGGTGGTCGAAGGGGCTCGCGCCAGCCGGGGTCTCCGGGTCGAAAAGGCCGCGCTCGTAGCGAGCTGCGTAGGCCATACCCACCGCCGAGGCGAGACCCTGACCGAGCGGACCGGTCGTGATCTCGACGTGGTCGGTGTGACCGTACTCCGGGTGGCCCGGGGTCTTCGAGCCGAGCTGACGAAGCTGCTTGAGGTCGTCGAGCTCGAGGCCGAATCCGCCGAGGTAGAGCTGGCAGTACTGCGTGAGTGAGGAGTGTCCGATGGAGAGGACGAAGCGGTCGCGGCCGATCCACTGCGAGTCGGCGGGGTCGAGGCGCATCGCGTACTGGAAGAGATAGGTCGCGAGCGGAGCAAGGCTCATGGCGGTGCCGGGGTGGCCGCCCTTTGCCTTCTCAACGGCATCTGCGGCGAGCGTGCGCACCGTGTCAACGGCGCGACGGTCCAGTTCGGTCCAGTCAAAGCGAGTCAAGGCGTGGCCTTTCAGTCGGATCCGCGATCGCGTGTGCGCTCTGCCGAGCGTGGTGCCCATTCGCACACGCGACAACACTAGCGCCCGCCCCCGACAATCTGGGCAGTGAACTAGACTCGGGATGATCTGCATGCCCAGCAAGACGCCACCTGAGGACGATATGACACTGCCTGCTGAAGCCCCCACCACCGAGATTCCGGAGGTGCCCGTTCAGCGAACCCGGATGAGCGTCGTGAAGGCGTACGTCGCCCTCACGAAGCCCCGCATCATCGAGCTGCTGCTCATCACGACGGCGCCGACGATGTTCCTGGCCGCGCACGGCTTCCCAAACATCTGGACGGTGCTCGGTGTGCTCGTGGGCGGTTCACTCTCGGCAGGTGCCGCGAACGCCTTCAACTGCTACCTCGACCGCGACATCGATCGCCTGATGAAGCGCACGAAGCAGCGTCCGCTCGTCACGGGTGAGATTTCCGACCGCAACGCACTCGTCTTCGCCTGGGCACTCTCGATCATTTCCACGGTCGTGCTCTGGGCGGTGGCAAACCTGCTCACTGCCGCGCTCTCTGTTGCCGCGATCTTCCTCTACGTCGTCTTCTACACGATGATCCTCAAGCGCCGGACCGAGCAGAACATTGTTTGGGGCGGTCTCGCGGGCTGCATGCCGGTGCTCATCGGCTGGGCTGGCGTGACGAACTCGCTCGCATGGGAGCCGGTCATCCTCTTCATGGTGATCTTCCTCTGGACGCCGGCCCACTACTGGCCGCTCTCGGTGAAGTACCGCGACGACTACGAGCGTGCCGAGGTGCCGATGCTCTCGGTCACCGAGGGTGAGATGTCGGTGTCGCTGCAGACGATCCTCTACGCCTGGGCAACGGTCGTGTGCTCGCTCATCCTCATCCCGGTTGGTGGCATGGGTTGGGTGTACACGGTCGTCTCGCTCGCTGCGGGTGCCTGGTTCATTTGGGAGAGCCACGTGCTCTACCACCGCACGGTTCGTGACGGTTCGGGTAAGCCGATGAAGGTCTTCCACCTCTCGATCACGTACCTCACGCTCGTGTTCGTTGCGGTCGGCGTCGACCCGCTCCTGCACCTGCCGCTCTAAGATCCATGGAATGGGGCCGCACCACGGTGGTGCGGCCCCATTCGTCTTGGTGAGATGGCCTAGGCGGATGCTGCGTGGTCAGTACGCAGGGCGGCGTGGTCGACGAGGTCCTCCTCGCCACCGAAGTGCGGTTCGTCGACCGTACGGAGCGACTCGAGCACCATGATCGTGAGGAGCGCGATGGCAATGCCCGAGATGAGCATGTGGAGGACGACCATGCCAGCGGGGAGGCCAAGGCGCGACTGCGCGATACCAATACCCATCTGGGCAAGCAGCGTCACGAGGAACCAGGTCGTCACACGCGAGAGCTTCGCCATACGCTGACGAACGGCGAGCCAGAGCAGGATGAGCGTCACGAGCAGCAGGATGTAGGCGGGGTAGGAGTGCACGTGGTGCATGATCTCCGTGTCGAGGCCGTTACGTGCAGCCTTGCTGTCGCCGGCGTGGGGGCCGGAGCCGGTCGTGAGGACGCCAACGAGCAGCGTGATCCAACCCATGACGACCGTGATCATCGTCGCAAGGCGGACAACACGGTTTCCGGGCTCGTGACCAGCCGGCTCGTTACGAAGGACGCGATACAGGAGCACCGCCGACAGGGCGACGATGACCGCAGAGAACACGAAGTGTACGCCGACGATGCGGGGGTCCAGCGACGCCCAGACGCTCAGCCCGCCAACCACGGCCTGCACGATGATGAGGACACCAATCCACACGGCGGGGCTCAGGAGGCGAAGCCCCGAGCCCTTCGTGCGGAGCACCGCGAGGAAGGTAAAGAGGGCGACCACGCAGAGCACACCCGTCAGCGTGCGGTTACCGAACTCGATGATGCCGTGGATGCCCATCTCGGGCGTGGCAACGAGCGACTCATCCGTGCATTTCGGCCAGGTCGGGCATCCGAGACCAGAACCGGTCACGCGCACGAGACCGCCCGTGCCGATGATGCCGATCTGCACGACGAGCGTTGCCCACGCGCAGAATCGCGTCCACGCGGTGACGTGGTTCGGCATGAGCTTGCTTGAAGGCAAGCTGAGGGAGTCCTGGACGGTGTTCATGTGCGCCTTTCCCCGGCAGTTCCATGGATAGACTGGCGGGGCTGTCCGCAGCAAGCGGGCCGATGGGAACGAGTTTCGGCACGCGGGAACAGTTCGTTCCCCGCAAACGTTCAGTTTACTGAGCGGCCCAATCTGGCGCGTGGCCCGACACTCGCGCCCATCCCGGACCGAATCACAGAACGAAACGAGGTAGCGATGTCTGATGTCCTCATTGACCGCCCTGAGCTGGAAGGACTCGGTCGATACGAGTTCGGCTGGCACGACAGCGATACCGCAGGTGCTTCCGCCCGTCGCGGCATCGACGAAGAGGTCGTGACGGACATCTCGCGCATCAAGGGTGAGCCCGAGTGGATGCTCGAGCGCCGTCTCAAGGCGTACCAGCTCTTCAGCAAGAAGCCGATGCCGAGTTGGGGTGCTGACCTTTCCGAGATCGACTTCGACAACATCAAGTACTACGTCCGCTCGACCGAGCAGCAGGCCCAGACCTGGGAAGACCTGCCCGACGAGATCAAGGACACCTACGAGAAGCTCGGTATCCCCGAGGCTGAGCGTCAGCGCCTCGTGGCCGGTGTTGCCGCGCAGTACGAGTCGGAGGTCGTCTACCACCAGATCAACGAAGAGCTCGAGCGCCAGGGTGTCATCTTCATGGACACCGACACTGCGCTCCGCGAGCACCCAGAGTTCTTCGAGGAGTACTTCGGTTCGGTCATCCCCTCCGGCGACAACAAGTTTGCGGCCCTCAACACGGCTGTGTGGTCGGGTGGCTCCTTCGTGTACGTCCCGAAGGGCGTGCACGTGGAGATTCCGCTCCAGGCGTACTTCCGTATCAACACGGAGAACATGGGCCAGTTCGAGCGCACGCTCATCATTGCTGACGAGGGCTCGTACGTGCACTACATCGAGGGCTGCACGGCTCCGATCTACAAGTCGGACTCGCTGCACTCGGCAGTCGTCGAGATCATCGTGAAGAAGAACGCTCGCGTTCGCTACACGACGATCCAGAACTGGTCGAACAACGTCTACAACCTCGTCACCAAGCGCGCGATCGCTGAAGAGGGCGCGACGATGGAGTGGGTTGACGGCAACATCGGCTCGAAGGTGACGATGAAGTACCCGTCGATCTACCTCGCTGGTGAGCGCGCCAAGGGCGAGACGATGTCGGTTGCCTTCGCAGGCCCAGGTCAGCACCAGGACGCTGGCGCGAAGATGATCCACATGGCGCCGTACACGCAGTCGGCCATCACCTCGAAGTCGATCGCCCGCGGCGGCGGCCGCGCCGGCTACCGCGGTGAGGTGCGCATCGACGCGAAGGCCCACTCGTCCTCGAACTCAGTCGTGTGTGACGCGCTGCTCGTCGACACGGTCTCGCGTTCGGACACCTATCCCGCCATCGACATCCGTGTCGACGACGTCCAGCTCGGCCACGAGGCCACGGTGACGCGCGTGTCGGAAGAGCAGCTGTTCTACCTCATGAGCCGCGGCCTTCCGGAGACGGAAGCGATGGCCATGATCGTGCGCGGCTTCATCGAGCCCATTGCTCGCGAGCTGCCGATGGAGTACGCCCTTGAGCTCAACAAGCTCATCGAGATGAGCATGGAAGGATCGGTCGGCTAAGCAATGACGACGACGAACCCCCTCAACATTCAGGAGCACAGCCACGGCGGACCGCTCGTCCCCGTGCAGACCCGTTCTGAGCGTCCTGCCTCGTTCAACCACGCCGACTTCCCGGCGGTCACCGGCCGCGAGGCCGAGTGGCGCTACACACCCGTGCGCGAACTCGCCGAACTCATCGACGGCCCGCTCGACGGCGGTCACACCGAGCTGAACGACCCGGCGGTTGACGGCGTCTCGATCTCGTGGATCGGCCGCGACGACGAGCGCCTCGGCTCGGTGGCAACGCCCGAAGATAAGGCAGCAGCGAACGCCTTCACGAACTTCGGCGAAGCCCTCCTCATCGAAGTGTCCGGCGAAGAAGCCAAGACCGCGGTCATCGACCGTCTCGGCTTCGGCGACACCCCGCGCGCAGCCCACGTCTTCATTGACGTGAAGCCGCACGCGCAGGCACTCCTCATCCTCCGCCACACGGGTCCCGCGAAGCTCACCGAGAACGTCGAGATGCGCATCGGTGACGGCGCCAAGGTGACGATCGTCTCGCTCCAAGAGTGGGACGACGAGGCGCTCCACGTCTCGAGCCACACGGCCACGATTGGCCGCGACGCGTTCTGCAAGCACATCGTCGTCTCGCTCGGCGGCAAGATCGTTCGCCTCAACCCGACCGTCCACCTCAACGCGCAAGGCGCCGACGGCGAGATGTACGGCCTCTACTTCTCGGATGCTGGCCAGCACCTCGAGCAGCAGGTCTACGTCGACCACGCCGCACCGCACACCCGCTCGCGCGTGAACTACAAGGGCGCGCTCCAGGGTGAAGGCGCACGCTCGGTCTGGATCGGTGACGTCCTCATCCGCCAGGCTGCCGAGGGCACCGACAGCTACGAAGAGAACCGCAACCTCGTCCTCTCGGACGGCACCCGCGCTGACTCGGTGCCGAACCTCGAGATCGAGACTGGCGACATCGAGGGTGCAGGCCACGCCTCGGCAACGGGTCGCTTCGATGACGAGCAGCTGTTCTACCTCATGGCTCGCGGTATCTCGGAGCCCGTCGCCCGCCGCCTGGTCGTCCACGGCTTCCTCAACGAAATCGTTCAGCAGATCGACGAAGAGTCAATCCGCGAAGAACTCGAGCAGCAGCTCGAGGAAGAACTCCACCGCTCGACGAATGCGCTGCTCGGTGCCCGCGTCGAACAGACCGAAGGGACGGCTGCCTGATGGCATTCCAGCGTGTATGTGCCGCCGACGACGTGCAGGTGAACACCCCGCAGCGATTCGAGCTCGAGGGTGAACAGATCGTTGTCGTGCGCGACTCTGAGGGAGCGTTCTACGCCATTGGCGACAAGTGCTCCCACGGCGACATTTCCCTCTCGGAAGGTTTCGTTGAGGGCTGCGAACTCGAGTGCTGGGCACACGGTTCGAAGTTCTCGCTCAAGACCGGATGGCCGCAGAACCTGCCCGCCTACGAGCCTGTGCCCGTGTATGAGGTCAAGCTCGAGGACGGCGACATTTACATTGACCCCACTCCGACCCTCAAGGAGCAGAACTAGACATGAGCACGCTGCAGATTTCCGACCTCCACGTCACCGTTGAGACCGACCAGGGTACGAAGGAGATCCTCAAGGGGGTCGACCTCACGATCAACCAGGGCGAGATCCACGCCATCATGGGCCCGAACGGCTCGGGCAAGTCGACGCTCGCGTACACGATCGCTGGCCACCCGAAGTACGAGGTGACCGGTGGCTCCATCACCCTCGACGGTGAAGACGTCCTCGAGATGGAGGTTGACGAGCGCGCCAAGGCGGGTCTCTTCCTCGCGATGCAGTACCCGGTCGAGATCCCGGGTGTGACCGTCTCGAACTTCCTCCGCACCGCAAAGACCGCGATTGACGGCGAGGCTCCGGCCCTTCGTCCGTGGCTTACCGAACTGCGTGAGTCGATGGAGAAGCTCCGTATGGACAGCTCCTTCACCGAGCGCAACGTCAACGAGGGCTTCTCGGGCGGCGAGAAGAAGCGCAACGAGATCCTTCAGCTTGAGCTTCTCAAGCCGAAGTTCGCCGTCCTCGACGAGACCGACTCGGGTCTTGACGTTGACGCACTCCGCATCGTCTCGGAGGGCGTGAACCGTGTGAAGGACAACACCGGCCTCGGTGTCCTCCTCATCACCCACTACACGCGCATCCTCCGCTACATCAAGCCGGACTTCGTACACGTGTTCGTCGCGGGCAAGGTCGCCGACCAGGGCGGCCCCGAGCTCGCCGAGCGACTCGAGAACGAGGGCTACGACCGCTACCTGCAGGCGTAGTCCCAGTAGGGAGAACTATGGCGCTCATTGAACTTGAGCCGAAGCGCTACGACGAGATCGAGGAAGCCCTCAAGACCGTCGTGGACCCCGAGCTTGACGTCAACATTGTTGACCTCGGCCTCATTTACGACCTCAATTGGGAGGATGAGCTCGATGCGCTCGTCATCTCGATGACGCTCACTTCCGCGGGCTGCCCGCTCACGGACGTGATTGAAGCGGACACTGCGAAGGCGCTGGATGGCGTCGTGGAGCGCTTCAAGATCAACTGGGTCTGGATGCCGCCGTGGGGGCCGGAGCGCATCACCGACGATGGTCGAGAAATGATGCGTGCCCTCGGCTTCAACATGTAGCAGCCGAGCACACGACGGGGCCCGCTGGACGAGCATCCAGCGGGCCCCGTCGTCTGAGTGAGCAGCTATGCCGCCGCGGTGGTCTTTGGCCGCTCCCAGAAGAGGACAGCAATTGCGGCGCAGAGGGCGACGACGGCGAGGACGTACATGGAGTCGCCCATGGCCCGAGCAAAGCCGTCCTGGAGGAAACTCGGCAGTACGCTCGAGGCGGCAGCCGGGCCCTGCCCCATGTGCTGCGCTGAACCCTCACCAAGGTGCTCGGCGAGACGCGCCGTCATGATCGCCGCAATGGCTGCGGAGCCGAGCACCGCGCCAAGCTGACGGGTCGTGTTGTAGACGCCGGAGCCGGCGCCTGCCATTCGCATCGGCAGGTTGCGGGTCGCCGTGATCGAGGTTGGACCCCAGGTGCAGGCGTTCGCGACACCAAACACCCCGCTCACGAGGAGGATCTGCCAGATCTCACGGCCCGGCGTCATGACGAGCCCGAAAAGTGCGCAGCCAAGACCGAAGGCAACCAGGCCCGTGAAAGCGACAGGGCGCGGGTCCCGTCGCTGCACGATCTTGCCCATGAACGGTGCAAGCACCGCACCCACGAGCGCCATCGGGAGCAGCATGAGCGCGGCGCCCGTGGGGGAGAGCCCGAGCACGGACTGGAAGTAGAGCATCTGCGGAATCGCGCTCGTCGCGGCAATCGCGCCGACAAGGAAGATGACGATGTTCGCGCCGCTGAAGTTTCGGTCGCGGAAGAGTTCGAGCGGGATGAGGGGTTCGTCCACGCGGCGCTGCCACCAGAAGAACACCGCCATCACGGCGACGCCACCAGCGATGAGCGGCAACGTCGTACCCCAGCCAATTTGTTCGCCCTCTTGAATGCCGAAGACGATCGCGAACATGGCGACGGCGCTGAGTACGACGCCGAACCAATCGAAGCGGTGCGAGTGGGTCTCGAGCTGCGGCACGAGCATCCAGGCCGCGATGAAGGCGATGACGCCGACCGGGACGTTGATGAAGAAGATCCACTGCCAGCCAAGGCCGTCGATGAGCAGGCCACCGACGATAGGCCCGACGATCATCGCGATGCCGGCGACGGCACCCCACACACCCATGGCTGGGCCGCGTTCCTCGGGCGGGAAGACGCGCGTGATGACGGTCATCGTCTGCGGGGCCATGAGCGATGCACCGAATCCCTGCACGACGCGGGCGACGATGAGCATCGTGATGGTGTCCGCGAAGCCGCACCAGAGGGAGGCGAGCGTGAAGACGACGAGGCCAATGAGGTAGACCCGGCGCGGCCCGACCCTGTCCCCGAGTCGTCCCGTAATGAGCAGCGGCACCGCGTAGGCGAGGAGGTACGCACTCGTCACCCAGACGGCTTCGCTGAGCCCTGCACCGAGTTCACGGATGAGCGCGGGCATCGCGACCATGACGATCGTCGAGTCGACGAGGATCATGAAGAACCCGATGATGAGGGCCGAGAATGCCCGCCACGGACGTGGCGTGGTGGAGACGGTTGAGGTCATATGCTCGCTGTTCTGTCGGGAGTCGATCGCTGCAGTGTACGCGGGGAAGCGGCCGCGACACGAGCATGAAGAACGCCTCGGGCCCGGAACAGTGTCCGAGCCCGAGGCGTTGAGATGTTGCGTGCGTTAGCGCTGCTCGTCGAGCTTCTTCACGGCCTTCCACGCGAGCGGCATGATGGCGGCTGCGAGAGCCCACTTCACGATGCCGCCGAGGATGAACGGCGTGAAGCCGTAGTTGAGTGCGGTCACGAAGTCGATCGGCTCACCGAGCTGAGCAAGGATGAATGCCATGTAGGGGACACCCGTGATGAACGGGATGAGCGAGGCGAAACCAAATGCTGCGATCGAGAGCATCGGGCGGCGGTCCCAGCGGCGCTCAGCGAGCCAGCCGACGAGGCCAGCTGCGATCACGAAGCCGATGATGTAGCCGAAGGACGGCTCGGCGATCGAACCCCATCCGCCGCTGAAACCGGCGAACACGGGAAGACCAAGAAGGCCCGCACCCATGTAGGTGAGGAGCGAGGCAGCGCCGCGACGCATACCGAGGGCGGCGCCAACGACCATCACGCCGAGGGTCTGGCCCGTGATGGGCACCGGCCACATCGGGATTTCGACCTGTGCGAGCAGCGCCACAATGGCGGCGCCAGCGAGCACGAGCGTGACGTTGGTGGCAAGGCCCTTCGAGCGGACAAGCCGGTCGGCGAGGACGAGGCGCGGAGCGCCAGCGACGGCGGTGGTCGTCATAGGTTTTCTCCTTCGAGACGCAAGAGCGTCTTCACTGTTGTTGCTCTGAGACTACTCTGCGGGGATCGGCTGGCCGAGGTGTTCGATCTCGGTGAAGATGATGCGTTCGCTCCCGCGATTCTCCACACGGTGGCTGGATCCCTTCGCCCGCTCATAGGGCGCATCCGGGCTCATCGTCGCGACGAGTTCGCTGTCGTCTTCCCGGATGACGTGCATCTCGGAACCCTCGCGGGGGATGACGACGTAGTCGTGCTCGTGGACGTGAAACTCGATTGCATCGCCCGGCTCGATCGTCCACGTGGTGATGCGGAACGAGGCCGACTCGAAATCGATGTGGGATGTAGCCACTGGTGGAACCTCCTGGCTGACCAGAATAGGCCAAGGCAAAGTATCGGCCCGGATGACGGTGACTGTCGCACATGGGATGTGTCGTATTGCTGCAAGAGCTGTGTCGTTGGGCAGGGAGCACCTGCCTGGATTTCCTGCCCTGCTAACCTCGTTCAGTTCATCCCCGCCCAGTTTTGGAGTGTGCCGTGCTCGCCGTTCGTGACCTCGAGATCCGCGTTGGAGCTCGCACGCTCATGTCCGGCGTGAACTTCCGTGTGGAGGCCGGCCAAAAGGTGGGGCTCGTCGGGCGCAATGGTGCCGGCAAGACGACGCTCACGAAGACGCTCGCGGGGGAGACGCTGCCGACGGCTGGCGAGATTAGTCGCAGTGGCGAGATCGGCTACCTTCCGCAGGATCCGCGTTCTGGTGATCCCGAGCAGCTCGCGCGTCACCGCATCCTCGACGCGCGCGGCCTTGGTGATCTGCGCATCCGCATGACCGAGGCGACCGAGCTCATGTCGTCCGACAACCCAGACGAGGCGGATGCTGCGATGCGCCGCTACGCCCGGCTCGAAGACCGTTTCCTCGCGCTCGGTGGCTACGCTGCCGAAGCTGAAGCTGCGAGCATCGCTTCGAACCTCTCCTTGCCGGATCGCATCCTCGACCAGCCACTGAAGACCCTCTCGGGTGGTCAGCGTCGCCGCATTGAGCTGGCCCGCATCCTCTTCTCCGGCGCGGACACGATGATTCTTGACGAGCCGACGAACCACCTCGACGCCGATTCGGTCGTCTGGCTTCGCGAGTTCCTGAAGTCGTACCAGGGCGGCGTCATCGTCATCTCGCACGACATTGAGCTCGTCGGCGAGACGGTGAACCGCGTGTTCTACCTCGACGCGAACCGCCAGGTGATCGACGTGTACAACATGGGCTGGAAGCACTACCTGCGCCAGCGCGAGGCCGATGAGGAGCGCCGCAAAAAGGAACGCGCCAACATCGAGAAGAAGGCCACAGCCCTCCAGCAGCAGGCCGCAAAGTTCGGCGCGAAGGCGACGAAGGCTGCGGCTGCGCATCAGATGCAGCGTCGAGCGGAGAAGATGCTTGGTTCGCTCGAGGAAGTGCGTGTGCAAGATCGCGTCGCGAGCCTGCGTTTCCCGACGCCAGCCCCGTGCGGCAAGACGCCGATCATGGCCGAAAACCTCTCCAAGTCCTATGGTTCGCTCGAGATCTTCACGGCGGTCGACCTCGCGATCGATCGTGGCTCGAAGGTCGTCATCCTCGGCCTCAACGGTGCCGGCAAGACGACGCTCTTGCGAATGCTCGCGGGCGTCGATGAGCCCGACACCGGCCAGATCATTGCTGGCCACGGCTTGAAGGTGGGCTACTACGCCCAGGAACACGAGACACTCGATGTGAAGCGCTCGGTGCTGCAGAACATGGTGTCCGTGTCGCAACATCTCACTGAGACTGAGGCGCGCAAGGTGCTCGGTTCCTTCCTGTTCTCGGGGGATGACGTGCACAAGCCCGCGGGCGTGCTCTCGGGTGGCGAGAAGACGCGTCTCGCGCTCGCCATGCTCGTGGTGTCGAGCGCGAATGTGCTGCTCTTGGATGAGCCGACGAACAACCTCGACCCGGCAAGCCGCGACCAGATCCTCGAAGCACTCGCACACTACGAGGGCGCGACGGTGCTCGTGAGCCATGATGAAGGATGCGTGGAGGCGCTCAACCCGGAGCGTGTGCTCATCATGCCGGAGGGCACCGAAGACCACTGGAGCCCCGACTACTTCGAGCTCATCTCCATGAACTAGCCGCAACTGAGCTGATCGAGTAGGACGAAGTCCGTATCGAGATCACACCCCTCGCGGAAATACCGACGTCCGCGTCAAATGCCCACGACAAACCTCGGTAGTTGACGCAAGGGTCGGTATTTCGGGGTTTAGCGGGACTCGAGTTCGTCGAGGATGGCGTCTTCGATTTCGCCGTCGGTCTTGGCTCGCCTCGCCTTGCGGGCGGCCTCGCGCGCCTTCGCGGCCTGCACCTTCGGGTCATCCGGATTTCGGTAGCGGTACTCGTTGCGGATGCCGAGTACGAGCCCTGCCGCCGCAATCACCGCGAAGATGATCCACTGGACGGCGTAGGAGAGGTGGTTTCCTTCGGTCAGCTGCGGCCGCGGCACGAGGTCGCCGTGCTCTGCGGCAGGGTCCTCCGTCGCGAGGAGCCCGTAGGCCCCCTGGTAGACGCGGTCTTCACCGAGCTGCTGCGCGAAGGTCGGCAAGTGGATGGTGGCAATCTGACCGGCCGGAGCACTTCGGCCAGGAATCTCCGGCTCGCCGGGCTTCAGGCGTGCCGTCACCGTCACCTCACCCGCAGGCGGCGCAGGCACGTGATCAGGAGCATCCTGCTCGTTGCCCGTCGGCACCCAGCCACGATTCACGATGAAGATGCGCCCGCTGTCCGTCTCGAACGGCGTGAGGATCTCAAAGCCGGGGAAGCCATTGAAGGGACGCGCGCGTGCCAGCAGCTGCTGGTCGGCGAGGTAGCGGCCGTGAAGCTCCACCGGCATCCACTCGATTTCGGTGTCCCAGCTGCCAAGCTCCGGCAGCACCTCGTCGATTGGGACTGCGGCTCGGTCGAAGTTCGCTTCAATGCGGTGATTCTCGGCGACCTTCTCTTCACGGCGATCAAACTGCCAGCGGCTCAGAAACCCGCACGCGATCGCAAACACGATAAGGAGCGCGAGATAGCCGAGCCAGCGCTTCGAGAACGCAAATCGCCAGCCCGCTGCGTCACCGCTCACGCGATCGGCTCCTCATCGATCGCATCGCTCATGGCGTGGATACGAAGCGGGAAGTTGCGTGCGCTCAAGAACCCCTCGAGGTAGCTGCGGTGCTCCTCGCAGGCGAGCCAAATCTTGATTCGTTCCGGCGTGTGGATGCGGGGATTGCGCCATTCAATCCGCACCGTCGCCGGCTCCTCGCACGAGGCGCGCGAACACGTCGGCTCGGGAAACTCCCGCTCACCTTGCGCGAGACGCGCCAAGAGATCAAACTCGCCACTCATGCGGCCTCCTGAGCCTGTTCGTGCGGTGTCGGGGATCCAGCCAACACGATCGTGGAGGGGCGCTGTACCGTGGGCCTGCGACGGTTTCGGGCGACCGCATTCGCGACGACGACCGCGAAGTACGGCAAGAAGATGGCACCGGCTGCGAACACAAGCATCCACGGCCCACGCACCCAAATGAGGGCGAGGAAGCAGGCCGTGCGGATCGCCATCGTGATGGCGTAGTTCCGCATCCGTCGCACGCGTTCTTCGTGCGCGGTTTCGGGCATGGAGGTGATGTTTGCCGCCTCGGATCCACGTCGAAACTTCACGGCTCACCTCCTTTTGCGCCTCGTTCCAGGGTACTCGGGGGAGTTGACATGCCAAGGTGCCGTGCCGACTGGGCGGCCAAGACGCTCATCTCTCCTAAGATGTCGGCATGTCGAACGCATCCGAGAACTCCACCCGCACCGTTCTGGTCACCGGCGGCAACCGCGGCATCGGCCGCGCGATCGCCGAACGATTCCTCGAGGCTGGCTATCACGTCGCCGTGACGAGCCGCTCGGGCGAGGGCGGCCCGGAGGGTGCGCTCACGGTGAAGGCGGACGTCACGGACACGGCCTCGCTCGACACTGCCTTCAGCCAGGTCGAGGCGGAGTTCGGCCCCGTCGAGATTCTCGTTGCGAACGCCGGCATCACGCGCGACATGCTGCTGCTGCGCATGACGGAAGAGGACTTCTCGGAGGTCATCAACACGAACCTCACCGGCGTCTTCCGCTCGGTGAAGCGCGCTACGAAGGGGATGCTCCGCGCAAAGTTCGGCCGCATCATCCTCATTTCGAGCGTGGTCGGGCTCTACGGCTCGCCTGGCCAGGTGAACTACGCGACCGCAAAGGCTGGTCTCGTCGGTATGGCGCGTTCGATCACGCGCGAGCTTGGATCGCGCGGCATCACTGCGAACGTCATCGCACCGGGATTCATTGAAACGGATATGACGGCCGAGCTTCCGGAGGCGACGCAGCAGCAGTATCTTGCAAGCATCCCGGCGGGACGCTTCGGGCAGGTCGCCGACATTGCGAACACGGCTGCGTGGCTCGCAAGCGATGAGGCCTCGTACATTTCCGGCTCTGTCATCCCCGTGGATGGCGGACTTGGGATGGGCCACTAGTCACCTGCCCATCGCCACCACTGCCCATCCTCGTGAGAGTGGAGCTATGAGTCGAAGCAAGATCGGCATTGTTGGTGCGGGCGCTGTTGGTACCTCGACGGCCTTCGCGTGTCTGTCGAGCGGCGTTGCCCGCGAAGTCGCACTCTACGACCTGAATGCTGACAAGGTTCGTGCCGAGTTTCTCGACGTTGCCCACGGGTCCATGTTCTTTGAGCCGTCGAGTGTGCGCGGTTCGGATGACCTTGAGGTGCTGCGCGACAGCGACATTGTCGTGGTGACTGCGGGAGCGAAGCCGAAGCTTGGACAGTCGCGCCTCGATGTGGCGGCGATCAACGTGCAGATCCTGCACCAGATCATCCCGCAGGTGCTCAAGGTGGCGCCGGATGCGATCTTCCTGCTCGTCACGAACCCGTGTGACGTGCTCACGGTCGTTGCGCAGGAGGTGAGCGGCCTGCCTCGCGAGCGGGTGATCTCGGCAGGCACGCTCCTCGACACGGCCCGCCTTCGCTGGCTGCTCGCGCACCGTGCGGGCGGTGTTGCGGAGTCGTCCGTGCACGCACACGTGATTGGTGAGCACGGCGACACGTCGTTCCCGCTCTGGTCGCAGGCGTCAATCGGGCCGGTTCCGGTGAGCGAGTTCACGCTGCCGGATGGCACGCGACCCTTTGCCCCCGAGTCGCAAGCTGCGATTGCCCAGGAAGTGCGCGAGGCTGGCTGGTCGATCGTCGAGACGAAGGGCACGACGAACACGGCGATCGGTTTGGCGAGTGCTCGGATCGCGCGGGCGATCCTCAGGGACGAGCGCGTCGTCCTTCCGCTCTCGATCGTGCTCGAGGGGGAGTGGGGGCTGCGGGACGTCGCGCTCTCGGTGCCGACGATCGTCGGCCACCGCGGTATCGAGCAGGTGCTCGAGCTGTCAGTGACGGATGAGGAGCGTGCAGCGCTCGATCACTCGGCGGAGACGATTCGCGCCTCCGTCGCCGCGATCCACTAGCCACCTGAGCTGATCGAGTAGGCCGCAGGCCGTATCGAGACCACGCGTCCGAACTCACGCCAGCGGTCTCGATACACGCGCTTCGCGCGCACTCGACCACCTCGTGTTGCTACGCCCGGAGGCCGAGGAGGGGCAGCACCTGCGCCATGTCACGGTCGCGCATGACGAGCGACGCTTCCTGCCGAACGACCGGTTTCGCGTCGAAGGCGACTGAGAGGCCCGCCACCGACATCATGCCGAGGTCGTTCGCGCCGTCGCCGATGGCAACTGTCCGCTCGAGCGGGACGCCGAACTCTTCAGCCCACGCCTCAAGCGTCTCACGCTTCGCTTCGCGGCCGATGATCGGGCCATCCACGTCACCGATGAGTTGGCCGTCAGCAACAGCAAAGCGGTTTGCGCGCCAGCGGTCGAGACCGAGCTCTTCGCCAAGGCCATCGAGGATCTCGTGGAAGCCGCCCGAGACGGCACAGATCATGCCGCCAGCGGCGTGCACGGCCTCAACAAGCTCCGGGACGCCCTTCGTGACGGTGATCCGCTCGCGAACGCGGGCAAGGTCATCCACCTGGATTCCAGCGAGCAGCACCACGCGTTCACGGAGCGAGCCCTCGAAGTCGAGTTCGCCGCGCATGGCACGCTCGGTGATCTCGGCAACCTTGTCGCGGACGTCCGCGACGTCGGCAATGAGCTCAATGACCTCGTCCTCGATGAGCGTCGAGTCGACGTCCAGCACGACGAGGAACCGCGCCCGGCGGGCACGACGTCCTGCCCGGCTCACGGAAGCACCACGCCGTTCTTCTCGACAACGGTAATGCCGGAGTCGGTGACGGTGAAGCCGCGTGCACGGTCGTGATCGTGATCGACACCAACCTGGGCACCCTCGTGGATGACGACGTTCTTGTCGATGATCGCGCGACGAACGACGGCTCCCGGCTTCACCTCGACGCGATCGAACAGGATCGAGTCGACGACGGCCGAACCGGACTCTGCCTTCACCCACGGGCCAAGCACCGAACGCTCAATGTGGGCCCCGGAGAGCACGCAGCCGAGCGAAATGATCGAGTCGATCATTGTTCCGGTGGAGCCGCGGCTGTCGCGGACGAACTTCGCGGGCGGCGAGTTGAGCTGCTGCGAGAAGATCGGCCACTGCTCGTTGTAGAGGTTGAAGATAGGCAGCGTCGAGATGAGGTCCATGTGGGCGTCGAAGAAGCTGTCGAGCGTACCCACGTCGCGCCAGTAGTAGCGGTCACGAGGGGTGGAACCTGGGACATCGTTGTCGTTGAGGTCGTAAACCCCGCAGTCGCCGCGCTCGACGAATCCCGGGATGATGTCGCCACCCATGTCGTGCTTCGAGCCGTCGAGGTCGGAGTCGCGGATGACTGCTTCGACGAGCTTGTCGGCGTCGAACACGTAGTTTCCCATCGAGGCGAGGATCTCGTTGGGGGAGTCGGGGAGTCCTTCGCAGTGCGCGGGCTTCTCAAGGAACTGCGAGATCTTGTGGGGTTCGTTCTGATCGACCTCGATCACACCGAAGGACTTCGAGGTCGACAGCGGCTGACGGATCGCAGCGACCGTGGCGCCAAGACCCGAGGCAATGTGCGCGTCGACCATCTGGGAGAAGTCCATGCGGTACACGTGGTCGGCGCCAACGACGACCACGATGTCTGGGTTTTCGTCGTGGATGAGGTTGAGGGACTGACGGATAGCGTCGGCCGAGCCCGAGAACCACTGCTTGCCAAGGCGCTGCTGCGCCGGCACCGAGGCGACGTACTGGTTGAGCATCGCGGGAAGACGCCAGGTGTGCGACACGTGGCGGTCGAGCGAGTGCGACTTGTACTGGGTGAGCACCACGATCTTGTGGATGCCCGAGTTGAAGAGATTCGAGAGGGCAAAGTCAATGAGACGGTACTGCCCTGCGAACGGAACCGCGGGTTTTGCGCGGTCCGCGGTGAGGGGCATAAGCCGCTTTCCTTCGCCACCAGCAAGGACGATGCCGAACACCTTTTTCTGACCCATGTCTTGAGACTAGGACCTCTTCATGAACAGTTTCCGACTATCGGCTAGCGTGCAAGTGTGCGTATTGATGTGATCTCTCGGGAATATCCGCCAGCCGTCTACGGAGGGGCCGGTGTCCACGTCACCGAGCTCGTCAAAGCGATGCGTCGCGACATCGACGTGAAGGTCCGCTGCTTCGGTTCGCCGCGCGACGAGGCCGACACCTTCGCCTACGAGGTTCCGGCTCCGCTCGCCGATGCGAATGCCGCACTGGGCTTCCTCGGCACCGACCTTGAAATTGCCCGCGATGTGGAGGGCGCTGACCTCGTCCACTCCCACACCTGGTACGCGAATGCCGCCGGCAATATCGCGAAGCAGCTCCACGGCATCCCGCACGTCATCACGGCCCACAGTCTTGAACCGCTGCGCCCCTGGAAGGCGGAACAGCTCGGTGGCGGTTACCGCCTTTCCAGCTGGATTGAGCGGACGAGCTACGAGGACGCCGACCGCATCATCGCGGTCAGTGGCGGCATGCGTCGCGACATCCTTCGCGCGTACCCGCAGCTTGATGAGTCGAAGGTCGAAGTGGTCTACAACGGCATCGACCTCGACGAGTGGCAGCGCATCGAAGACCCGGACGCCGCACGTGAGCTGGGCATTGACCCAGACCGCCCCTCGGTCATTTTCGTGGGCCGCATCACGCGCCAGAAGGGTCTGCCGTACCTGCTTCGGGCCGTGCGTGAGCTCCCGAAGGACGTCCAGATCATCCTCTGCGCGGGTGCCCCCGACACAGCCGAGATCGAGCGCGAAGTGACGGGCCTTGTTGAGGAGCTTCAGGCCGAGCGCGATGGCGTGATCTGGATTTCGCGTCACCTGCCCAAGCGTGACCTCATGGTGGCGCTCAGCGCGGCAACCTGTTTTGTGTGCCCGTCGATCTACGAGCCGCTGGGCATCGTGAACCTCGAGGCAATGTCGTGTGGCACGGCCGTTGTGGGTACCGCTACCGGTGGTATCCCGGAGGTCGTCGAGGATGGTGTCACTGGACGCCTCGTGCCGATCGAGCAGGTGCAGGATGGCACGGGCACGCCCGTCGACCCGGACAAGTACATTGCCGACCTCGCGGCGGTGCTCAACGAAGTGCTGAGCGACCCGGCGAAGGCTGCCGAGTACGGCAAGGCTGGTCGTGCGCGTGCTGAGCGCGAGTTCACCTGGTCGCGCATTTCGGAACAGACCCAGGAGATCTACCGGAAGCTCATCAACGGGTAGCCTGGTGGCCATGACTCAAGTCGTAGCGTTTTCCGCCGCCACTGTTGTCCGTAACGGCCGCACGATTCTCGATGGTGTGAATTGGTCGGTCGACGAGCGCGACCGCTGGGTGGTGCTCGGCCCGAACGGTGCCGGCAAGTCCACGCTCCTGAACCTCGCGGCAGCCCAGCTCCACCCGACGAGCGGCCAGGTGAAGGTGCTCGGCGAGACGCTCGGCAAGACGGATGTCTTTGAGCTTCGCCCGCGAATCGGTCTCGCATCCACCGCGATGGCCCGCCGCATCCCGGCCAACGAAACGATCATCGACGCTGTCCTCACGGCCGCTTACGGTGTGACGGGACGCTGGCGTGAGCAGTACGACTCTTTTGATGAGGAACAGGCGCGCGCGATTCTCGATGAGTGGGATCTCTCGCACCTCGCGGACCGCGCCTTCGGTTCGCTCTCGGATGGTGAGCAGAAGCGCGCGCAGATCGCCCGCTCGGTCATGACCGACCCGGAGCTGCTGCTCCTCGACGAGCCGAGCGCATCGCTCGACCTCGGCGCCCGCGAAAGCCTTCTCGCGTCACTCACGAGCTACGCGCAGAGTGAGTTTGCGCCGGCGATCGTCATGGTGACGCACCACGTTGAGGAGATCCCGGTGGGTATCACGCACGCCATGCTCCTCAAGGATGGGGGAGTCGTCGCGCAGGGCCCGGTTGACGAGGTCATCACCGAGGGCCCGCTCTCGGAGGCGTTCGGTCTCTCCCTCGAGGTCACGAAGCGCGACGGCCGCTTCACCGCCCGCGCGAAGTAGCGCGCGCAACACCCCGAGACTCTCCGTCGACGGGATGCCAAGAACCTGGTAGTGTTGCCTCTTGGCTTACGCGCAGTGCATCACTGCGTGCTTTTGAAGTTTTCAGTCCGACACGAAGGAACAACATGAAGAAGGACATCCACCCCGACTACCGCGCCGTGGTGTTCAACGACCTCGCGTCGGGTGAGAAGTTCCTCACCCGTTCCACGGTCAAGGCCACCGACAAGACCATCGAGTGGGAAGACGGCAACACCTACCCGGTGATCGACGTCGAAATCTCGAGCGCCTCGCACCCGTTCTACACCGGTAAGCAGCGCATCATGGACTCGGCCGGTCGCGTCGAGAAGTTCAAGAACCGCTACGCCAAGTTCGGCAAGAAGGCCTAAGACCTTCCGCGGTTTCGCACAGGGGCTCCACCTTCGGGTGGGGCCCCTGTTGCGTTGCCAATGTGGGAGCTGATCGAGTGCGCCGAGCGCCGTATACAGATCACCACCCGACGGAAATGACGAGGGATGCGTCATCTGTCGAGCGTTTTCGTCGGCCGATGACGCATCGGTCGGCAGATCGCGGTGCCGGATGCTTCGTTCCGCAGCTATCGACGAAAGCGAGACTGCACGAGGTCGAAGGCGAGGTCTTCGTACATCGCCGGGATCGCATCGCGAACAAGGCCAGCGAGAGGGTCCTGCGCTGCGGCAAGCATGACCGGCATTGCCGCAGCACCCGACTTCGGCTCACCAACCACGGATTCAGGCCGCCATGCCCGGATCAACTCGAGCATCGGACCAAACTGCAACAAAGTCGCAGGCTTCGTGAATGCAGACGCCGCTGCCAATGCCAGCTTGTGTTCTTCGCGAAGCCGTGCTTCTTCACCTTCCGCCCCAAGAAGACACTTCGCGGCAGCCATGTCGAGACCACGCGCCTCGGCCACGATCGACGAGTTAAGTCGAGCGCCGTCATACATCGGCATAGAGGCGAGATGTGCAAGGCGGGGAGTGGGGAGAACTTCCCCCTCGAGGAACTGTTCCAGCTCGCTCAGACCCTCACCGGCTCCCTCTCGATACACCTCGAGTGTCTCGCCGGGTTCGTTCCACACCATCGTGATCTCGAACGACGAGATGCGCGGGTCGTGTTCCAGCTGCTCGTTGGCGATGGTGCGTAAGAGATCGCATTCCTTGTCGGTGGGAGTCACCTGCTGGCCGCCACCCAAGGGCCCTCCCGAAACCGTCATGTCGACCTCGGCAAGGGGAGTACCGGTTGTCGTCGAGGCAGTGAAGGCGATTGTCGTCCAGGCTGCGTGGCGGGATCCTGCTTCCGCGCGCAATGCGCTGAGAGCGGCTTCCACGGCGGGGGTGCGTGCCGCGACGTAGTTCGTCAGAGACATGTGCTCCTCCATGTGTTGAGAGGCTACTCAAGTCGAGTCACAGCAAACCGGTCGATGAAGGAAATCGATGTCAACTCGGGTACCGAAGCGGTTGGTTCGGTGCTCGCCAGGGTTCTCCCGATGACCAGGGTCGAGCCCCAAGCCATTGCTCATCGAGTTCAAGGAAGTTCGCTGCTTCGATTTGAGTCTCTGAGAAACGAATCTCCTGGCCGACGCACCGCGCAACCCTCAGCGGTCCACCGAGCGTTGGGTCTTCCAAGGCGTGTGCCGCGTTTGGGTTGACCCACATCGTGTTTCGCGCCACGTGTGGGCCTGATGACGAGATGTTATCTGCCACCCAGACCCCGCTAACGTGCGTGCGCCTCGGAGACACGTGATCCACGAAGTAGCCGTGGTTTGTCAGCGGCGCGGGTACAAAGACCTCTTCACCGGATTCGTCAGTAGCGAGCGTGACTTGATGTCTCCCGTAGAAAGTTTGGACACCAAACCAGTCGTCAGTTTCAATCATGTTCGCCCCAACGCAGATGACATATGGCAGGCCCATCTCGCCATAACGGCAGTCTTTCTTTGCGATGAGCGAGCGAAGCGTCTCGTCATGGGTTGGGAAACTGGCATCAATTGCACCGAGAGCGATGCCTCGCGACTTGCCAGGTGCGCCCGGCACGCGAACGTTTCGTACGGCTTCGAGGTGGATCACCCATCCCTGTCGGCAGTGCATGAAAGGGCCAGGGTCCACGGGGCTGTTGACGACTTCATTGGCCCAAAATGTGAGTTGGTCTTTCAGCTCTTTGAGCCGTAGATCTTGCGGGCCGACGGTCAGCTCGACCACTCGAAAACCAACGTCTCCGACAATGACATCGTCGATCGCTTGCCACACGTGTCCCCGCCGGTGGGCTCGCCTCGCAACCTCTCTCGGCGTGCCTCGAGCGGTGACTTCGATGATGACTCGTTGCTGTCCGCGACGAGCCAAGAAGTCGGGCCGGGTCCCGGTCCCATTCAGCGCTGGCTCTACTTCAACCGACCACCCTGCTCGACGGAGTGTCTCGAGCTCCAGAAATGCGCTGCGGAATTGCGAATCGTCGCCGCTTCTGAGCCGGCCCAAGAATTGCTTGGATCCGCTTGCCGACATCCACGCGAACCATGCCTCGATGATTTGACGCACATAGTCCCAGTAGTCACCATCCACTCGGTTCAGGAATTCCCAGCTTGATTCAGGGTCACGCTGCCAGTGGGAGTCCGAACGCGGGATGTCGTCAAAGACCTGCGGTGCCATGGCTGCGCTACAGGGGGAGGTGGGGGAGGGAGTTGGCGATACGGACGGTGTTGACGGAGACGCGGGTGACGCGGCGGATGAGGTCGACGATGTAGCTCGGGTCGTCGTGTTCGCGTGCCCAATCGTTCGGGTCGTTCACGATGCCGGAGGCTTTGTCGATCTTCACCTGGTATCGGTCGATGAGCCAGTCCACGGCGGAGCGCGCACCGAGCATGTACTCGTGCACTTCGGCGGGGAAGTCACGTAGGGTGATGCGCGAGTTCACGACGAGCTTCATCTTCGTGCCCTTGTCGGCCCACTTCATTTTTTCGACGCGGTAGAGCTCGTACTCGTCGGTGGTGAACTCGACAGTGCTTGTGACGTGGAGCGGATACGGATCGATGCTTTCGTAGTGCAGGTGCAGGTCGAGCAGTTCTTGTCCTGCCGTAACAAAGGCGCGGAAATCTTCTGCCGATGCGGCGAGCGGGATGCGGGGGAGCGAACGCTTCAAATCGGCTTTGAACGTTTCGCGATACTGCGGCGAGTGAAGCACGGCGTACACGTAGGCGAAGATGTCGTCCTTCGTGACGTACGGGCCAAAGTGCTTTACATAGTGGGCGAGGATTTCGTCAGTGATGTTGTCGATCTTGCGGTAGCCATGCTCGTCAATGTCGCCGCCGAAATCGAAGCTACCGTGGGTCTCATGGACCTGCTCGTAGCGGTAGCGGGGATATGAAATCGCTGAGCTAATTCCACAAGCTCCAAGATCGATCAATGACGAGGACGACAACGTGAAGAATGGGGGCGCGCTGCTACCTGCGCCTGGGACGTAGAGAACCCAGTTCTCGTGCTCCGGAGTCGGGAAATACTCGAAGTTCTTGCCCGGTCGGTGAACAAATACACGGTCGAGGTAGGCACGCTGTCTCGAGAACGGCCGATAGAGAACCTCGCGGCCTCCGTCGTGGTCAAACTCGTGTCGCTGGCCACGAAGCGCTCGTGACGACAGGCTCGAGGACCACTTGATGAGCTGCGGATCTGATTCCAGTTCCGCCTCAGTGCTCACGCCCCGAGCTGCCTCAGCGTTGTAGACGTCGATCATGCGCTGCATATTCGAGGCAACCTTCTCGGCGGAGAAGTTGTAGCACCATGCGTCACGAGTTGTTTCCAGACCACGTGAGGAGGACGTGAAGTAGCTCAGGCCCTGTCCCGTCAGCGCCGGGTAGGTCGCGAAGCGTTCGTCACGCTGGCTCACCCAATCACCGGCGTCGTTCGGCGTGAGGTTTCGCCAGTTCACTGTTGCGAGCGACGCCTCATTCAGGGTGCTGAGCTTCACCTCGGCACTCTGGTAGTCGGGCACCTCGTAGTAGTGGAGTCGGCACTCGTCCTCAGCATCCGCACGCTTCACCGCCACGAACACGGCCACGCCGGTGCGGGCGCCCGAGCCGAAGACCTTGCCACCCTCACGACGCAACTGTTCACCCGCTGTGCGCTGGTTGCCGCGAAGGTTGTACACCCAGATGTCGCTAAACTCCTTTGCTATGCACTTGCGGAGTCCGTCCGCGGTGTTGCCGTCCACCCATCCATTGTTCGAGACAAAAGCGACGACGCCGTGCTCTTCGATGCGGTCGCTCGCCCAGCGGAAGGCGCGAATGTAGCTGTCGTAGAGCGAATTCTTGTTCGTCGCAGTTGAGTGCAGCGCGTAGGTGTCCGCGATGCGGCGGTCGAGCGTCGGGTACTTGAGGTTCTGGTTGTTGTCGTTCGCGGACGACTGCCCCGCGGAGTACGGCGGGTTACCGACAATGACACGAATCGGTTTTGCGAGCTGTGCCTCAATGCGCTCGTTGTTCACGGGCATGAGTGAGGTGTCGGCGCGGTCGCCTTCCTCGGTGATTTGGAAGGTGTCGGTCAGTGTTGCGCCAGGGAACGGCACGTACGGCATGTCCTCAAGCTCATGCTCTGAGGAGGCCGCCAGCATTATCGACTGATACGTCGTCTCAATGTTTACGCAGGCGATGTAGTAGGCGAGGAGCATGATCTCATTCGCCCAGAGCTCCTTCGCGTACTTTCGCGCGAGATCCTCCGGTTTCACAATGCCCGACTGCAAAAGCCGCACAATGAAGGTCCCGGTCCCGGTGAATGGATCGCACAACTGGTCACGATGGATACAAGACCCCAGTGCGGAGCAGGGCCATCGAACAGCTTCGATACCGGCGATGAACTGGGATTTCCGGCTGCCGCGGACGTTTGGAGATTAGCCTGCTGTACCGCTGAGTATCTGGCACGTCGCTACCCGGCTGGCGTCCGTAGAGGGGGTGAACCAGTCGGGATCTCGCGCGCAAGAATAGACGCGGGGTCTCGACAAATGATGCGGGTAGCACCACTACCTGTAGACGATACCGCTTGCTATTCGTTCTTGCAGGTGGGCCGACGACCATCTGCACTCCTAGTCAACTACAAAGCTTTTAGCAAGTTGGGGGTCAAGTCCCTTGTAGTGGTGTAACGGTGTTTTCCTCTCGTTTGGGGTTTTAGCCTGCGAGTGCGGGCATGTCGGCATCGGTCGTGGTTGTGGGTGTGGTGATCAGGTTGAGGCGGCTCTTGGCGAGGACTTCCAGGCCGAGGTAGCGGCGGCCTTCTGCCCATTCATCGGTTTGCTCGGCCAGGACGGCGCCGACGAGCCGGACAATCGCTTCCCGGTTTGGGAAGATCCCAACCGCATCGGTGCGGCGCCGGATCTCGCGGTTCAGCCGTTCGGTGGGGTTGTTCGACCAGATCTGCTGCCAGACCTCGGTCGGGAAGCTGGTGAACGCGAGAATGTCAGCGCGGGCGGCATCGAGGTGGTCTGCGACGTCGGGGAGTTTCTCGGCGGTGTAGTCCAGCAGCCGGTCGAACTGGGCGTGAACAGCATCGGCGTCAGGCTGGTCATAGACGGAGTGGAGCATGGCCTTGACCGCCGGCCACAAGCTCTTGGGAGTGATGCTCATCAGGTTCGCGGCGTAGTGAGTGCGGCAACGCTGCCAGACGGCACCGGGCAGGTTCGCCGCGATCGCTTCCACGAGGCCTTGGTGGGCGTCGGAGGTGACCAGCCGGACCCCGGACAGTCCTCGGGCGACCAGATCGGCGAAAAACTCGTTCCAGGCCGGGCCGGTCTCGCTCGTGGCGACCCGCATCCCTAAGACTTCGCGATGCCCGTCGGCGTTGACCCCGGTCGCGAGCATGACGACCGCGTTGACCACACGACCTCCCTCGCGAACTTTCATCGTCAACGCGTCGGCGGTCACGAACGTGAACGGCCCAGCATCGCCTAGTGGACGGTGTCGAAACTCGGCGACGTGCTCGTCCAACTCGGCGGCCATGCGAGAGACCTGGGACTTCGACAGCCGGTCGATTCCCAACGTCTTGACCAACTTGTCCATCCGGCGAGTACTGACTCCAGCGAGATAGCAGTCGGCAACAACAGTGATCAATGCGGACTCGGCGCGCTTGCGACGCTCCAGCAGCCACTCAGGGAAATAGGTGCCCTGGCGTAGTTTCGGGACCGCGATGTCCAAGGTCCCAACACGGGTATCGAGAGGCCGGTGGCGGTAGCCGTTGCGCTGGGCACGTCGGTCAGGATCTGGGCGGCCGTACTCGGCACCTGCAACCGCATCAGCATCCGCAGACAGCAACTCGTTGATCACAGTCTGCAACAGGTGACGCCTCGGCAAGCAGTTCGCCAAGCAGCCCGGCAGGGTCGACAATATGGGTAGCGGTCATCGTGTGGCCTTTCGCGAGTGAGTTGTAGGGGACGAAACTCGAGGATCACACGGTGACCGCCCTGCTGTCCAGCACGACCACCCCGCTACACCACTATGAGGGACTCAACTCCCTTGGTGATTAGTAGCGCCCTCGCTCATCAGCGAGATGCTGTTCGCAAATGATCCCACTAGCGCCATGTTCGCGACAGCACCACGTGTGCCAAACGCGTCGAGGTACTCCGATTCGAGCTGTGGGTTTAGGGCTTGGCGCCTGGCACCGGGACCGTGTCCGCTAATCTGAGGTGTGTCTCAGCTGCCAACGAGACGACGCATCGGCGGCAGCCACGAAATCGTGGAACCGTCCGGGCCGACTAGACAATTCCTTAGGCGTGCCGGTTTCGGCGACGATAGCACCGTCCGCTAAGGGTTCGAGGAAGACCACCTGATCGGCGCTATCTATGGTGGATAGTCTGTGCGCTACCACGATCACAGTGCGGCCCTCAGATAGTTGACTGATGACGTCGCTAATCGCCGATTCATTCTCGCCGTCCAGCGCCGAGGTAATCTCGTCGAGCAGCAGTATCGGAGCATCCTTGATGAATGCCCGAGCGATCGCCACTCGTTGGCGCTCACCTCCAGACAGGCTCTGCCCGGCAGGCCCCACTTCGGTATCCCAACCGTGAGGCAGCGCCTCAATCACCCGATCAAGTCTCGCCTTGCGAGCTGCTTCTTCCAACTCGGCATTCGTCGCATTGGGACGGGCAATCCGCAGATTCTCCCGGATCGTGGTGTCAAACAGGTAGGTGTCCTGGAACACCATCGAGGTCAGCTCCATGATCCGCGTGGTTGGAATCTCGCGCACGTCCACCCCGCCGATGGTCACGCTACCGGCGTCGACATCCCAAAACCTTGCGGTGAGACGCAAGATCGTCGACTTCCCGGCCCCTGACGGCCCCACTAGTGCGGTGACTGCTCCCTGCGGGGCGGTGAGCGAGACATCGTCTAGGACAGGCCGGCCTGACTCGTAGGAAAACGACACTCCTCGGAATTCAATCGACGTCCCACGCGGTTCCCGTGCCTGCTCGGAATCAGGTTCGGCAAGTGGCGCGGCATCAAGGATTATTCCCATCTGGCGCAACGCTACTGCGGCGTTATCGACCTCAGATGCGTAGAGCGCGGCTTTTGTGAGCGGCAGCAGCATGCGCGCACTGACCGCCGCGATCACCAGATACGCAATCGGGTCCAGACGCGCTCCGGTCACGAACGACAGCCCCAAGGCGAGCACCACCGCGAAAGTCACGTTAGCGATGAGGTTGAATCCTTGGGCAGGTCGGCCCTTGATCCGAAGCCCGGCCAACGTCGCCTCAGAGTCGGCTTGCAGAGTCTCTTGTACGGGGTCCCACGACGTCGCGGCACCCGTGGCTCGAAGCACCGGTTGTAGCCTGGCGAACTCAATCAACCGGCCGGCTGCGGCGGACGAGGTACGGTCTTCCATGTCATTGGCTCTGGTTGTTGCCGCCGACATTTTCCGCCACGTGAGAATAAACGGCAAGATCGACACTGCCATGACCACAGCTAACGGCCACTCAATGAATGCGGTGGCAACGAGCATCACCAACGGCACGATGAAGGCGTTGCACAGGTTCGGGATCACCATTGATGCCAGATGCGACAGGGTGTTGATCTCCTTGGATGTCGCATTAGCCACGTCCGCTTCGCGTTTGGCATTAAACCACCCAAGCGGCAGCTGCAAGACATGATCTGCTACGCGATCAATTAAGGTATCGCATACTTCATAGACGCTGATCCGATAGGAGCGGTACATCGCGAAGGTGTCGACCGTCACCGTGATCGCGCCGAGGATGGCAACGACGACGAGCCAGGTGCCAAGGGTTTCAGAGCGGGAGAATAATGCCCGAAGGAATGGGATCATCAACGCCAGTGTGATGCCTTGTAGGACAGCGGAGAAGGCGAACCAGCCCACCAACGTACGCAACTCGGCCCTGTTGACGACCCTGACCATTAGTTTCCACATGAGCGTGTCTCTCCTTAGGCCATGTAATGGAGTTCTTGGGCCCGCCACATCTCGCTATAGGTCCCCGCTTGGTTGACCAAGTCCTCGTGCCTACCACGCTGAGTGATGTGGCCGTCCTCAATCACGAGGATCTGGTCGGCGTCTCGGATGGTGGCGAGTCGATGCGCGATGATGATCACCGTGCGCCCGGATGCCAAGGTGCTGAGCGCTTCGTGGATCGCACGCTCCGACTGGGGGTCTGCTTGCGCGGTGGCCTCGTCGAGAATCAAGATCGGCGCATCCTGCAAGTATGCTCGCGCCAGGGTGATGCGTTGCCGCTCACCGCCCGAGAGGAAGCCACCAACCTCGCCAAGCACGGTGTCATACCCCTCGGGCAGACGCATAATGCGATCGTGGATGCATGCCGCACGGGCTGCTGCCTCGACCTCGGCGCGCGTTGCCGACGGTTTCGACAGCGCGATATTGGTATGGACCGAATCGTTCGACAACGTTACGTCCTGTAGGACGATCGCGACGCGGGAAAGTAGCCACGAAAAACTCGCCTCGCGCACATCCACACCGCTGATGCGTACCACGCCATCATTGACGTCGTAAAAGCGCGCAATCAGCCGGGCCAGTGTGGACTTCCCTCCGCCCGACGGGCCCACCAGAGCCGTGACCGTTCCGGGCTCAGCCGTAAAGGAGACACCGTGCACAACGGGCACGTCAGGCTCGTAGGAGAAGGAAACCTCACAGACCTCAACTTGGCCGGGGTTTGGGCCCTCTTCTTGGGTGCGGCTGCCTTCGGGCATGGGTTTCTCGGAAAGCAGCTCTGCCGTGGTGCGAGCCGCCAGCTGCGACTCATAGATATGCTGCATCAGACCGACTAGCACCGTGAACCCCTCCGGGATACCGGGAGCGATCAGGAAGAATGGCAGCGTCGCCGACAGCGTGCTCCAATCCTGTGCGACGAATAGCGCCGCCAGTAACGCGACCGTGACGAAGACCGTGGCTGGACGCAGTAGCGAACCGAGCAGACTAATCGCTCTGCCGGAGCGACGAACCCAGTCGAAGGAGATGGCAGAAAATTGCTGGCGGGCGGCGTTAAAGCGCGTTCGGGTCGCATCGGTGGCCTGGAAATTCTTGATCTCCTTAATGCCCTCAAGCATTTCGACGGTGGCTGCGGCCAGTGCGGTCTGGGCATGTCCGAATCGCTTGGTGATATCGCTATAGCCGCGCATGGTCGTGCTGACGATGATCATGATCGCTACGGCCCACGTTCCAAAGAGCGCGAGCGCCAGTCGCCAATCGACCCACACGAGATACCCGAGGCCTACGACCATCGAGACCACGGCGTTGGTGACATCACCGGGAACATGCGCAACGAGAGTATGGATGGCTGCGGTATCGTCACACACCATCTTGCGGATGGCCCCGTGCGGCACCTGCGAGACCCTACCCAAGGGCAAACTGCCCAGCGCTTGGACCACATTGCCGCGCAACCGATGTCGGAGCTTGGCTTCTGCCTCGTGGGTGACACCCAATCCAAACAGGTAGAGCAATTGGCCCACGAACAGCGAAAGCACCGCTATCACGGCCCAAACCCACGGCTTTCCGGTCCAGCCGGTGCGCACCTGCCCGTCAAGCCAGATCGCGGCCATGTTGTGTAAGGCGACGAACGGCACCAGCGTGACGATAGCGCCTAAGGCTGTGAGGACTGCGGAAAGGACCATCGCGCCCTTGGCCGGGCGGATTAGTGCGGCGACGGAAATACTCACATCGGGCTCCTGTCGAGTCGA
The DNA here is from genome assembly GCF_001570905.1 of [Zimmermannella] alba NBRC 15616. Lineage (GTDB taxonomy): Bacteria > Actinomycetota > Actinomycetes > Actinomycetales > Microbacteriaceae > Pseudoclavibacter > Pseudoclavibacter albus. The sequence continues at coordinate 569,135 of NZ_BCSO01000001.1, forward strand.
GTCTTTCGAAACGTTCATTGGCGCCACCACCACAGCAACGCAGTAACGGCCCAAAGGAGGCCCACCAGGCACCAATCTCGCACCTGCCACGGTGTGTGTTGGAGTTCCGTGCGCCGCGGATAGGCGCCAAAGCCACGTGAATCCATCGACAGGGCAACCCGTTCGCCGTGCTGGACGGCGAGGATCGCCAGCGGCACGAGGGAACCCACCCATCGAATTGCGGGCGCTAACGGCCCCCATGATGCCCCAATACCCCGCAATGCCCGCGCTGTGCGCAACAGCTGGAAATCTTGCCGGAAACGAGTGACGAAGGCGACAGCCGCAGTTCCCGCCGCAGTGACCCGATAGGGAAGCTTGAACGTCGTCGTCAACGTGCGAAGCAGCGCTTCCGGATGAGTGCTGATGCCTGAAAGCAGCATGAGGGACAACAGTGCCCCGATACCGCTCGCTGCGGCAAGCTCGCCACCGTGATTGTAGAGTGGGCTGACCTCTTCAATGGTGTAGTTGTAGCGGAACACCGGCAGTAGCACAGCTGCGATGACCCAGGGTGCTAGCAGTGACATGACCGTTCGAGCGCGACTCGCTCTCGCGGCTACCATGGCCAGGCTCGCTGCGATGAGCACTCCAACATTGACGGCCGGGTCCTTGCATACGAACACCATGACCATCGCCGGGATTAGCGCCAATAGCAACGTCACAGGATTGAACGATGAGAAGAGTCCACGGGGCACGGACGGCGAAGGCGGGTTCGCTGGTGCTGCGGATGCGGCGTTTTCACGAGTTTCGCTAACGGCAGCAGGTAGCGCGATGATGTGGCTGCAGCGTGATAGGGCAAGTTCTAGGTCGTGGGTGGCCATGATGACGGTTCTGCCCTCAGCGCGCAGTTCGTCGATGAAGGCCATGAGTTCGCAGGTATTCGCCCAGTCCTGGCCGTACGTGGGCTCGTCAAGGACAATCACATCGCGGCTCTCGGCGACCATCGTAGCCACCGATAGTCTACGAATCTGGCCGCCTGAGAGAGTCAACGGGTGTTGGTCTCGATACTGGGAGAGATGGAATTGCTCCACAATAGCCTCGGCTTTAGACGCGGAAACATCCCCCGTGGAGATTTCGCCAGCCACGGTGGAACAAACCATCTGATGTTCCGGGTTTTGAAACACGTAGCCGACCTGGTGCCGCCCTCGCCGCACAACCTCTCCGCAGACCGTAGCGCGTTGTGCCTTTGATGGTATGAGACCCGCCAGCGCCGCGAGCAGGGATGTTTTGCCTGCGCCATTCGGCCCTATAAGCGCGATAAACTCGCCACCCCGTAGCCGCATAGAGATAGCTGGGGAACGTCCGGGAACACAGAAATCTGCCAGCTCTACCGTGGCGCTGCCTCCACCGTCGAGCGTGTCAATCGCATCGATGGTTTCCCATCCTGCTTCGGTGCGCCGCTGATATTGCACCGAATCACCACAGATATCCGTGATGCGGGGAACTCGAATGCCCGCCTGCTCGCAGGTCAAGGCGTGGTGCGGGGATTCGTCGCGTAACGCACGGGGCAGCCACACTCCGCACGCCTCAAGTTCCGCGGTATGGCTGAGAAAAACCTCATGTGGAGTTCCCTGCGCGATCACCGCGCCCTGCGCGTTGAGCGCTATGACGTGATCGCACAGGGGTAGGACCGGGTCGAGGTCATGGTCGATCACCACGATGCCCACGCCATCGCTAACCAGCTGTTGGATGACGCTGTAAAACTCGTCCGTGCCTTGCGTGTCAATCATCGATGTTGGCTCATCGAGGACTAGTAAGCGGGGCTGCATAGCCAGTGCTACCGCGATCGCTAGGCGCTGGCGTTGGCCGCCCGATAATCTCCATGGGCTCTCCCACAGCTTGGTCTCCAGACCAACCGCAGCCAATGCCTCGCGTACCCGTCGATCAATCTCAGGAACAGGCAGGCAGAGGTTCTGCAGCGCAAACGCGACATCGTCATACACCGTACGGGTAATGACTGCGGCATCCGGATTTTGTCCCACGTAGGCAACATTGGTAGCGATCAACTGGACCGTGGCGTCGGCGATTTCGGCGCCGGCAATTTGAACGCTGCCGGAGTATTCGGACGGCAGACAGTGGGGCACAAGGCCGCACACGGCTCGGACGAAGGTAGTTTTACCGCATCCAGAGGGCCCAATGACGGCCGTTACCTGACCGCTCAGGTGGACCAGGCTTGGACGTTGCAGCACCCACCGGTCCTGACCCAAGTAGTGAACGGAAAGATCCTCAACCGCCAGGAGCGCCCGCGCGGACTCGCTCACAGACCGTTGCTCGCTGCTCAAAGTGGAGGCCAGCCTTTCACTCACGATGGTCTACGCCTACGCCTGCATTGTTGAGCAAACGGGTTAGTCCGACGACGGCCAAACCGCCAATGACGGACGACGTGACTCCCACCAGCACGATCAGTCCCGATACCGAGATTCCCACCGCGTGCTTGAGCAGCGTGAGGTACAACAGGCTGTTAAATGCCCCGAAGAATGCGGCGGAGATCAGATACGCCCACCACGTCCACTTCCGGTACAGCATCAACGCCATGGGAAACTCAACCAGGAGCCCGCCAATGACGTTACCGACAATCGCGGCAGGCCCAGTGGGAGTAGTAAATACGCTCACAACTCCGATGATCAGCGCGGCCAGCAGCGAAGCGCCCGGCCTTCGCACAACGGCCAGAGGAAGGAGGTAGGGAATGACCCAAAGTCCGAGAAGGGACACCCCGAGCCAGACTGCGCTCTGCGAAGCCGCACCCGCCGGCGCGATGTAGCTCAGTGGGATGAGGATGATGAGGCCGACCACCGACAGGGAGGCCACCATCATGAGATTTCGGGTACCTAGAATTGAGTCGGTTAATCCCCCGCGAGCTGAGCGTCGAACTGTACCGGATCGGTCTGTCACAGCAAACCTCCTTTCACTTAGGTTAGCCTAACCTAACTTCCGACTGGGTCAAGTCCCCGACGAGACTCATGCATAGTCCCCGCGTAACAGGGCCTGTGCCTCACATACTTTTCCCCGCGAAACATGTCTGGTGCCGGCAACGATCAGGGGGTATGGGTGATGAAGGGCTTTCCATGCAGGCACGCTTTGAAGTGACCAAGAAGTACGCGGCTGCCTACGAGTCAGCATCGAAGAAACAAAAGGGCATCATCTTGGACCAGGTGGTCGCAGTAACTGGCTGGAACCGGAACCACGCCCGCCAACAGTTACGGGCCAGGATGCGCCAGCCCAAGGGCCGTGCCACCGCCACCGTTGCGGTGATCGACCGACGCCGCACCAAGGGCTGTAAGTATTCCTACAACGCTCGCAAAGTACTCCAAAGCGTGTGGGCCACCAGCGGCGGGCTGTGCGGTAAGTACCTCGCCGCCTCAATGGCCAGCTGGCTGCAGGCCATGGAAACCGAAGGATCATTAGTCGAAGACCAGGGCCGTTACAACGCCGAGGTTCGTGCAGAACTACTGGCCATGTCAGCAGCCACGATCGACCGCTACCTCGCCCCGACCAAAGCAACAGACCCAATCCGGGGCAAATCCACCACCCGCCCAGGAACGCTCTTGCGCAACTCGATCACCATTCGCAAAGCCGGCGACGAGGTCGAAACAGAACCCGGCTTCTTCGAAGTCGACACCGTCGCCCACTGCGGCCCCACACTCAAAGGCGAGTTCTGCCGCAGCGTGAACTTCACCGACCTTCACACCGGCTGGGTCTTCACCCGCGCGATCCGCAACAACGCCGCGGTCCACGTCCTGGGCGCGTTCGACCACTTCATTGATCAGGTCCCCTACATGGTCACCGGAATCGATTGCGACAACGGCAGCGAGTTCATCAACCACGACCTGATCGGCTGGGCTGGCGACCGCAAGATCTTCTTTACCCGATCCCGGCCCTACAAGAAGAACGATCAAGCCACCATCGAGTCCAAGAACAACCACCTCGTGCGCCGTTACGGCTTCTACCACCGCTACGACACCCCCACCGAACTCAACCTACTCAACCAGCTGTGGGCCCTGGTGTGTGACCGACTGAACTACCTCACCCCAACCAAGAAACCCACCAGCTGGACCACCGACCAAATCGGACGCCGCAAACGCCTCTATGACACCCCTGCCACTCCCTACCAACGACTGCTCGCCTCCGGCATATTGAACCCTGCCCAACAAGCCGAACTGGCCGCCTACAAAACCAGCCTCAAACCCGCAGCCATGGCCCACCAAATCACCCACATCCAAACCGAACTCACCCGCTTGGCCAGCCTCAAAACCCAACGCCTCGAACACGAAGCCCGCCCAGCCATCCCCAACCTCACAGGCATCCGCCGCCGCGTCAGCTAACCCCAAAAATTTCGCGGGGAAAACTATCTGAGGCACCAACCGTTCGCGGGGACTTGACAGTGAGGCACCACGCGCACGACTACCTGTTGACGGCAACCCTAAACCGTTTGACGCGAGCCCACACCATTGGAGCGTGGCCTATGCATTTTGACGACTCTCCCATTTTTACAGCTCACGGTCACACGAACTCCCGAATCCGGTCTCCAAGAGCCGCCCTTTGCTCTCACGTTCCCACGCCTCGGAAACACTGAACCCCTTGTATAGCGAATGCTTTTGGTAGCGCGTGTGGGCCGAATCGGTAGCGTGCGCGGGTGTACCTGGTAGCAGCGTTTCACGATCCTGTCAGGTCGAATTCTCGGTAAATCATGTT
>NZ_BCSO01000002.1 GCF_001570905.1 [Zimmermannella] alba NBRC 15616
CGCGGGTCGCCTTGCTGACACGGCTGGTGACGCTGGCCGGCTTGCTGACGATGCCCCATGGGCGAAGGACACCGTCGGCGCGGGCCGTCACGCTGATGATGCTGCCGACGCTGGTCGCTTGGCTGACGAGAGCGGCGATGCCGCTGCGGATGCGGGCCGTCACGCAGACGTCGACCCGTCGACGCTCGAGCGCGCCAACCGCAACTTCGTGAACCACGGCGACCCGGACTTCGGCCGCATGGAGTGGAACACGAAGGATGGCGTGAGCCCGGATGTCGTCGAGGGGCCCCGACCCGACGGTGGCGACGCGCGCAAGATGGGTTTGCACCAGAGCCACTACGACACAGGCGCGACGATCAACGGTGACGGCAACCTCGTCTCGACCTCGGGCCGCGTCTTCACTGGGGACCAGGTTTCGCACCACTGGACTTCGAGCACGGGCAAGGGGAATGACCTCCTCATGGTCGGCAACGGTCCGGAGGGTGCGCCCTTCAAGCCCGACCACCGCTACGTGCTCGACAGCGGCAAGACGGTCATCGAGACTAATGAGTACGGCGCTCCCGTCTACAACCGCTCGTACGTGGACGAGCTGGCGCCCAAGTCGAAGGCATACCGTGGCCCGGCCACCTACGCTGACAGCTCGGATTGGGGCTCGCTCAACCACGGTCTTGAGACGCCGAACCGCGGGCATGGTTCGGGTGCTGGTTTCCGTGGTCCGTACGAGGACATCAACCAGATCCCGCAGGCCAGCTACACGAATGGAACGCTACAGAACAACATTGAGATGGCAATCCGCGAGGGGATCGGGCGAGGTGATGGCCCGTTGCTGCTCGAGCGGCACACGACCTTCGACACGATGCAACACGCGAGTGACCCGTCTCGCGCGGTGAGTGGCCCGCCGCTCGAGCACCGCTTCACGATCACGCAGGTGGAGACGGGTGAACCCTGGGTCCCGAAGAAGGACGGTCAGCCGCTCCCGCTCACGATCGAGGAGCGCTTCACGAACCGCTAATTCGTTCGTCAAAGACCCTTCGAGAACTCCCCATGGCCGGTCGGCCATGGGGAGTTCTCACCACTGACACCACTGGCCTCGGCCTCTACGGTTGTTACAGACGAAGGGATCCCGCATGGCGACTGGAATGTTTGGTGCAAACCCCGACGAACTACGTGCCGTTGGTGGTGAGTTTGGTGTGGCTGCAGGATTGCTCGAGTCAAGTGGCGCGACGGTGGGCGCCGAGATTGCCGGTGTTCGCTGGCTCGGCGTCGATGCAACGCTCTACCGAGCGAACTGGGGGACGACCATTCCGAGCCATCTGATTGAACTCAGTGGTGTGCTCGAGACGGTCAACACCGACCTCGAGCGTCAGGCGGGCGACCAGGAGGACGCGAGCCAGCCCGGTAACGGCAACGAAGGTTGTGCGAAGTCGGTCGGCGACGGTCTCCGCAGTGCCGGCAATGCGCTCGGTGGATTCCTCAAGGGGGTCTTCGTCGATGGCATCTGGGGCGACCTCAAGGGCCTCGGCGCGCTCATCGGTCTCGATGAGAACGGCTGGTCGTGGGAGACGATGAAGAACACCTGGAAGGGCATGGGTGGTCTCATCGGTTTCGATAAGGACGGCAACTGGTCACTCGACACCCTTGGTAACACGTGGAAGGAAGTCGGCAAGGACTTCCTCGCCTGGGATCAGTGGAAGACCGACCCGGCCGGAGCCCTCGGCAAGGTTGCCTGGAACGTCGGATCGCTGTTCATTGGTGTCGGTGAAGCGAAGATCCTCGCCAAGGCGGGTACGGCGGCGGACGCAGGCAAGGTTGCCGATGCTGCCGCGGACGCAGGACGCGTGGCCGATGCCGCGGGGGATGCCGGTCGGGTCGCGGATGCTGCAGGCGATGCTGGCGACGCAGGTCGTGCTGCCGAGAAGGCCGGTGACGCTGCCGATGCCGGCAAGGCCGCTGATCGTGCCCCCTGGGATGGGGACAACGCGGGTGCCTCGCGATCCGCCGATGAGGCCGGCAAGGTTTCGGATGAAGCCGCCGAGCGCGCATCCAAGTGGAGCAACGAAGACGGTTACAGCCCCGATGTCGCGAACACGGGCGGCCGCGTGGATGGCGCGGATGCCGACAAGATGGCCATGCACAACGGGCCATACGACACGGGTGCGCGCATTAACCCCGAAACTGGCAACATCATCTCGACCTCGGGCCGTGAATTCGCGCCGGAAAACGTGAGCAACCACTACACCACCACCACTGGTAAGGGCGATCCAGACCTCAAGGTCGGCAATGGCCCAGACGGAATGCCGTTCAAGCCGGACCACCGCTACGTCCTGGACGACGGCAAGCACATTGTCGAAACGAACGAACACGGCGTGCCCGTGTACGACCGCCACATCGTTGACAACGTTTCCGGTCAGGACGGTGCTCCATTCAGCAACTCAGAGCCCTTCCGAAAGGGAGGTGGCTCGCCGACTCCGGCAGGCGCTGACCGTTGGGGTGACATGAACGAGGGTCTCGTCGACCCGAGGCGAGGCCACTCTGATGCCGCCTCGCTCCGTGGCGCCAATGAGGACATTGCCGTGCGACCGCAGTCCGATCGGGCGAACAACTACCAGGCCATGATCGAACACGAGCTCCAGCAGGCGCAGAAGGGGAAGTCCGCCGAACTTCCGCGTCAGGACTATTACGTCGTCGAGCGTCACACCACCGTCGGCAATGGCGGTACCGGGCCGGCTACCGAGTACAGCTTCAACATCAAGGGCGCGGACGGCACCCAGTATGACGAGCTCATCGCGACGAAGAACTCCGACAAATTCGGCGTCAAGCCTGGTGACGCCATCGACCTCACCTTCCAGGAGCACTTCCACCCGGGTCAGCAGCCTGCGCCGTAACCGGATACTCGCGGCCGGCGCTTGATAGCGTCCCTGTACGGTCCCCGAGAGGAGCATGATGGACGTCAACGAGGATCCGCACGCCAACGACGCCGTATTCGTTGAGCTCTGGCGTGAAGCGTTGCCCGCCGAGGCGACCTCCGCTCGATGCGTCGTGTCGCTCTGCAACTCGGTGGTGTGGAGCCGCCAATGGTGGACGGGTGCAGACGGTGCCGAACACCAGGAGCGAGTGAAGCCCTCACTCCGGACGGCCGCGAGCAAGGCGCGGTGGCGTGAATCGGGGCCGGGTAAGGGCGCGTGGATTCTGCTGAAGGGCGAATTCGACGGCCACACCATGACCTTCACGCGTGAGCATTCGACGCGCACGTACTGGGGCGATCACCCGGGCGCCCCCTTCGAGCCGCCAGCGCAGGGAGAAGAGATTCGTCCGAGCGACGATACCTGGCGCGATGAGATGACGGGCGGCTGGTATCCGCGCGACGACGAACACTGGCCCGACTGGCTGCCGCGCGAGAGTACGACGGTGCATCCGAAGCTCAATACTGAGGCCCCGCTTACGGGTCGGCTGGCCGAGCTCGCCACGTCGGAGCCGTGGTCGTCGTGGATTCCGGAACTTGATCGACGCCTCGCAGAATGGGTCGCGAAGCGTCCCGAGATCGTCCGGGAACTCATCGAAGAGGGGCCGGACGCCCACGCGCGTCAAGCAATCCTCGAGAACATCCCGATCGAGTTTGCGCACTGGGCACAGCCGGACGGCAACGATGCGCTCGCCGAACAAGCCGATGGCATCCTCAACGAGCTCATCGATCTTCGTCTCACCGGCGTGACGGTCTAGGCCGTCTGCGTCATGGGGAGTTCTCCCCAACGACAGCGCGGGAGCCCGCCTCTACGGTTGTTGCGGAGGAGGGACCCCGATGGCCACTGGAATGTTTGGTGCAAACCCCGACGAGCTACGCGTTGTCGGCGCCGAGTTTGGTACGGCCGCAGGCGTACTCGAAGCGAGCGGTGCCACGGTTGGCTCGGAGATTGCAGGTGTCCGCTGGCTCGGTGTTGACGCGACGCTGTACCGCGCAAATTGGGGCACCGTCATTCCTGCACACCTTGGCGCACTCGGTGGCGTCCTTGAAGGCATCAGCGCTGACCTTGAGCGTCAGGCGGGCGACCAGGAGGATGCGAGCCAGCCCGGCAACGGGCACGAAGGCTGCGCCCAGTCGGTCGGCAACGGTCTGAAGAGTGCCGGCAACGCGATCGGTGGATTCTTCAAGGGCCTTGTCGTGGATGGCATCTGGGGTGACATTAAGGGCCTCGGCGCGCTCATGGGCTTTGACGAAAACGGCTGGTCGTGGGACACGATGAAGAACAGCTGGCGCGGTCTTGGCGCCCTGGCAGGCTTCGACCAGAACGGCAATTGGTCGCTTGGGACGCTCGGCAACACGTGGAAGGAAGTCGGCAAAGACTTCCTCGCCTGGGACACCTGGAAGTCGGACCCGGCAGCCGCGCTCGGCAAGGTCACCTGGAACATCGGCTCGATGTTCATCGGTGTTGGTGAGGCGAAGATGCTCGCCAAGGCTGGTGCCGTCTCGGACGCCGGACACATTGCGAATGTCGCCGCCGACGCTGGCCGTGTGGCGGACGTCGCCGCGGATGCCGGTCGCGTGGCTGATGCCGCTGCTGACGCGGGCCGTGTGGCGGATGCTGCAGGCGATGCGGGCCGCATCGCGGATGCCGCTGGCGACGCCGGCCGTGTTGCCGACGCCGCGGGTGATGCCGGTCATGCTGCGGACGCCGCCACGGATGCCGCGCGTGCCGCCGACAACGCCCCGTGGGCTGCCGACAACGCCGGAGCCGCTGGCCGCGTTGACGATGTCGCCGGTGGCGCCGACGAAGCCGCCGCTGCCAGCCGCATCGACCCCTCGACGCTCGACCGTGCCGACCACGCACCCATCCACAAGGCCGACCCGGACTTTGGCCGCATGGAGTGGAACACGAAGGAGGGCATGAGCCCCGACGTCCTCGACTCGCCCCGCACCCTCGAGCAGGGCGCGGTGGACTGGAAGATGGAGCGCTGGCGCGGCCCCTACGACACAGGTGCCCACATCGACGCCGACGGCAACCTCGTGTCGACCTCCGGCCGCACCTTTACGTCGGACCAGGTCTCGCACCATTGGAGCTCGGCCACCGGCGGCTACAACAAGGACCTCCTTGTTGGTAGTGGTCCCGAGGGTATGCCCTTCAAACCCGACCACCGCTACGTACTGGACGGCGGCAAGACGGTCATCGAGACAAACGAGTTCGGCGTGCCCGACTACAACCGCTTCCACGTCGACACCTTCGCGCCGAGGGAAGGTACTGACGGCATGTTCATGCGCAAGGACTTCGACCACGAGCTTGGCCAGTTTGTGAAGCACACGGATGCTCGCAGCTCCGCGTGGGGTGGCCTCAACCAGGGCGTCGAAGTGCCGAGTGCGGGTCACGCGCACGGCCGCGGCACGATGGGACCCTTCGAGGACGTCAACCAGATTCCGCAGAACCGCTACGCGAACGGTGAACTGCAGCTCGGCATCGAAGAGGCCTTCCGTGCGGAAGCCTCCGTCGACCGCCCCATCATCGTGGAACGCCGCACGGAGTTCAGCCACCTGCAGGCTCCGAACGACCCGAACACGGTCGTGTCGGGCCCGGCCATCCGGCACACCTTTGACGTCACTGACGCGCGCACTGGGGAACCGATCATCCTGCACGGTAGGAACGGTCAGCCGATGGACATGTCCATCCCGGATGGCCCGGGTGTTGTGAAGCCGTAGCATCCACACCCAGTGCAGACAGGAGCCCACACGATGACGGAGATCGAACGCACGCACAACGAAGCAATGGAGGCTGCGTGGCGGGGGGACCTTCCTGCTGAGGCAGTCTGGGCGAGCTTCGAAGCCAGCTTCTGCGGCGCGGAGGGCGACTTCAAGGGTTGGTGGGAAGACGCGAACGGCACCCGCGAGGTGTTCCCGATCCACGCGCCGATCTGGCAGGCCGTCGGTCTCGCGCACGTTCGTGAACGTCGTGCCGAGGAAGGCGTGTGGATCTCGATCCGCGGCGATATCACTCCGGAAGGCTGCACCTTCACCCGCAACTGGGACGAGCGCCGCTACTTCGGCACCCACCAGGGTGCCCCGGTGGTACCGCCGAAGAACCAGAAGAAGATTTACCCGAACGACGAAGCCTGGCTCGAAGAGTTCACGATCGGGCAGCGACGCACGCCGGAGCACCTCCCGTCGTGGATTGCCGGTTCCAAGCTCGAAGACCAGGGTCAGGTGTTTGACCCGAACGGCGCCGTGCCCGAGCAGCTTGCCGCGGTCGCTTCCACGGCTCCCTGGGGCGAGTGGATTCGCGACTTCACGCTCGCGATGGAGCGCTTCGTTGAGGGGCAGCGCGGCATGGTGCGCGGCCTTCGGGAACCCGCTGAGAGCATCGAGTTTGAGTCGATGAGCGAGATCATCGCCGACAACGTCCCCGGCATCTTCTTCGACGAGCTCAAGCAGAAGCCGCTTGCCGAGCTGTTCGCTGCGTGGGCGGCACTGTCCGGCTCAAGCGTGGCATCCTTCGCATCGAGCGGGACGATCGCCGAAGCACTGGACGCACATGACGAGCGTGCCGAGAAAGCCTTCGCCGAGGTCACGAACCACCTCGACGACGCTGTCGAAGCGCTTGTTGAAGCGCGCGTCATCCGTTCATAAACGACATCCCAGGGTTTATCCGGGGGCGGTACCCTGACCCCAACACCGCCACGATCATCATCAGGAGAACAGCATGGCAATGGACACCGAGCGCCTGAACGAGTGCATGAACCGCATCGCGCGAGGTTGGTTCCAAGCCATGCCTGAGGGCCAGTGGACGAGCGCCCAGCTGTTCTGGGCCGAGGCAGGCGGCATCATCTACTCGTCGACGATCGCTGCTGACATTGACGGTCAGCCGCGCACGGTGTCGCAGCCGAAGGACGTCCACGACGCGCTTCGTGAACTCCGCGAGGGGATGGCCGAGCCGGGCCGCGGCACATGGATCTCGGTCTCGATGTCGCTCACCCCGCAGGGTGTGCTCGAGACAAACTACAACTGGGACCGCCGCTTCTACTGGGGCGACCAGGAAGGCTTCCCGTGGGCTCCAGACACGCGCGACGGCGCCGTTGACTCGCCGAGCGACGACCAGTTCCTCGCCGAGCTCGAGCGTTTCCCGCGCGAGCCGATGATGATCCCGGCCTGGTACCCGCGCCGTGGCCTCGCCGAGCAGTCGGCCGGTGCTGCTTCGACGGATGACGCCACGCACGCCGTGAACCCGGACGCCGATGCACGCTTCACCGAGGTGCTTGCTTCGAAGGGTGCACTTCCGGAGGACATCCGCCCGCTCATGGATGCCTGGGGTTGGCCCGGCATTGTGGAATCCGTCCGCAACACGATCGCCCACGCCATCCGCCAGGTGCCGGAGGAGCTCAAGTCGGCGCTCGCCGGTGAGCAGGGCGATGAGGCTCGCGCGAAGGCCCTCGTCGAGTTCCGCGACGGTGTCGCGAAGGGTGCAATGGCGAGCGTCTACCGCTCGGGCTCGATCGTCGCGATCCGCCTCGTGCAGGAGTACCACGCCGTCCACGGCGGCACGCTCCAGGGTGTAGATGCCTTCGCGAACGCTGCCCCGCTGGAGCAGTACCGCGAGGAAGCCGCGATGCGCCCGGTCATCGAGCTCATCTTCAGCCGCATCCTCGCGATCGCCACGACCGACCTCTCGGCTCGCTTCGGCACCGAGATCCCGGCGTAACACAGTGCCCTAATTCATGAGGGTCGCGGCGAGTGTGAGCGCCGCGGTTCCCAGCAGTCCTGCCAAGACGAGCACCTTGACGAGTGTCCGTTTGCGAACGGGCCCGTTTGAAGCAGCATCAGCCACTTTGCGGCTCGCCCCGATAAGCGGTGCCCCGGCGGGATCTTCCATGTAACTCATCACCTTCCGAGCTATCTCAGTTAGCGGTGCTGCGGCTCTTCGCGTCCCTCGGCGGCCGTGGACGGCTCGTTCGGGGCGTCATCGTCGTTGACGCCTTCGGCCTCCGGCTCGCCCGCCGTGTTGAGGCCGAGGCGACGGCGCGTGTCCTCTTCGTGGAGCTTACGCTCCTCTTCGATGACGCGCTCGTATTCGCGGCGAAGCTTGGAGCGGCCAAAGCGCGGCGCGGTCTGGAGCTCTTCGCGCAGGCGGATGCGGTCGGCGGCGAGGCGCTCGCGGCGGGCCTCAATCTCTGCCTCCTCGGCCTCCTGATTCGCCTCTTCCGCGGTGAGCTTGCGGGGTGAGGTGCCGAGGTCATCCATCGTGATCTTGATCCACGAGGAGGTGAGCAGGAGCACCGTGCAAAGCAAGTTGAAGAAGATGAGCACACCGAGGAGCACCGCGAAGGATGCCGCGATCGGGTTGCTCGTTGCACCACCGAGGAGCGCCGAACCGAGCTGCTTGAGGATCTGCACGCCGACCGCGCCAATGAGCGCACCGATCATGAGCGTGCGCTTCGGGATGCGGAGCCCCGTGAGGACGCGCACGAGGAGCGCCATGATGACGGCATCCGCGGCAATGACGATGCAGATCGCGAGCACGCGCAGCACGAAGGTGAGGATGGGGGCGTCTTCGCCGATACCGAGGATGCTCAGCAGCCACTTGAGTGCGGCCGTGCTTGCCACGGTGAGGAAGGTCGAGGCGATCATCATGAGGCCGAAGCCGATGATGACGCCGAGGTCCTTGAGCTTGAGGAGGGCGAAGTTCGTCGGCGGCGAGACTGGCACCTCAAAGATCTTGCGGATCGCGGCGCGGGCACCAGCGAGCCAGCCGAGCGCCGTCCAGAAGGTACCGATGAGGGCGATGATGCCCATGATGCCGAAGGTCTTGCCACCGGCCTGGTCAAGCGTGGACGGCTTGATGACGCCGTCCTCACCGACAAGGCCGGGCACCGCATCGGACATGCCGCCGAGGATCAGATCCTTGAGGCCTTGATCGTCGGCGATGAGGAGCGCCATCGCCGAGAAGATGGCCCAGATGCCGGCGAAAAGGGAGAAGATAGCGCTGTAGGCCATACCGCCCGCGAGCAGCGACCCGTTCTGCTGCCCGAAGTGCTTGAACACGCGCACCGGCCGGGTCGAGGTGACCCATGCGAGGAACAGCTTCAGCTTCTCCATCGCGCTCGCGCCAGCGGGCGCCTCGGGGTATCGCGGGAACATCGTGTGCTTGATCTCGGGCTCTTCGCGCTCGATGAGATCGACATTCGTCGCGCCGCGCGGGGTGCTCTTGCCTCTTTCACTCACGCACCCCACCCTGACATGTAAGTCAGGGATTTCCGTGGGTGAAGCCCGTGCATGCTGCCCGTACAGTGGTCGCGTGGACGAACAGGCACAGTATTTCGGGGCCGGCATCGGCGAGGGCATCGTGACCGGCCCGGCCGTCTGGTTCCGCCGACCGCGCGTGGATGCCCAGACGACGGCAGAGGCGCGAGAGGGTGATGGTCTCGGTGACATCCGCGAGGCGCTCGAGCACGTCTCGACGCAGTTGACGGCCCGGCGCGCAGGAGCCCCGGCCGCGATTGCTGCACTCATCGATGGGCAGCTCGCGCTCGTGAACGACCCGACCTTGCTGGAGGAAGCAGCTGCCCGCATGCGGGAGGGGACGAGCCCAGCGGCGGCCCTCGCAGCAAGCTTCGATGAGTTCATTGACGAATTCGAGGCGCTTGGCGGCATCGTCGCGGAGCGGGCCGTCGAACTTCGCGACCTCAAGCACCGGGCGCTCGCTTCGCTCAACGGCGACCGCGTCATCCCGCTCCCGAACCCAGGCCACCCCCACATTCTGCTCGCACGCGACATTCCGCCGAGTGCTGCGGTGGATCTCGACCCGGAGCAGGTGCTGGGCCTTGTCACGCTCGAAGGCTCGCAAACCTCGCACATTGCGATCATCGCGAACGAACTCGGTATCCCAGCCGTGGTGGGTGCGGCTCGTGCTCGAGAGGTGCGCGATGGTGCGAAGCTGCGCCTGGATGCGAGCGAGGGCGTTGTGGAGCCCGCGCCAGAGGATGCCCGCGTGAGTGCTCCCCGTCCGCGTCCTCGCGAACCAGAACCAGTGGGCGGCCCCACGCCAGCAGTGCTTGCCGACGGCACCGAGATTGAACTGCTCGCGAACGTCGCCTCCATGAGTCACGTCACCCGCGCGCGTGAGCTTGGCGCGCAGGGTATCGGCCTCTTGCGTACGGAGCTCCTCATCCAATCCGAGGGCTTGCTCACGGGGGATGCGGCACCCTCGCGCGAGGTGCAGCGGGTCTGCTACGAGCGCGCCTTCGCCGAGATGCCTGGCGCGAAGTTCCTCGTTCGCCTCTTTGACGCGGGATCCGACAAACCGCTGCCGTTCCTTGGCGTGCGTGGCGAAATGAACCCGGCCCTCGGCGTGCGCGGTGTGCGTGCCCTCCTTGCCCGAGAGCAGATCCTCCGCGACCAGCTCGAAGCGCTCGCGGAAGCCGAACGCAATAGCGGCGCGGAACTGTGGGTGTCCGTGCCCATGCTGAGCACCCCGGTCGAGCTTCACCGGGTGCGAGAGATCGCTGACGAAGCGGGCGTACGACGCCTCGGATCCATGCTCGAAACGCCTGCTGGCGCGCTCACTGCGCAAGATTTCCTCGCCGACTCGGCCTTCATCTCGATCGGCACGAACGACCTCGTGCAGCACACCATCGCCGTCGACCGCACGAACGCCGACCTTCACCCGCTGCAGCTGCACGACCACCCGGCAGTGCTCGCGATGATCCAGCACATCCAGGAAGTCTCGGATGAAGCGGGCGTGCCGGTGAGCGTCTGCGGCGAGAGCGCCCGCAACCCGGAACTTGCGATCCTGCTCGTTGGGCTCGGCATCCGGAGCCTCTCCATGGCACCGAGTGCTCTCGCCAAGGTGCGAGAACAGCTCACGGGCCTTCGCCTTGAGGATGCCGAAGCTGCGGCTCAGCGCGCACTCGGCACCCTCGCCAACTACCCGTAACCGTCAACTACCTCGGGCAGCGAACTGTCTCCAACAGCCAACTACCTCAAACAGCGAAGCGCCGGTCGGGATGAACCCAACCGGCGCTTCGCGTGTGCGGTGTCGCTTAGCGGCGACCGCGAATCATGGCCTGCTTCACTTCGGCAATTGCCTTCGTGACCTCGATGCCACGCGGGCATGCCTCGGTGCAGTTGAAGGTGGTGCGGCAGCGCCACACGCCTTCCTTGTCGTTGAGGATGTCGAGGCGAACCTGCGAGGCCTCGTCGCGCGAGTCGAAGATGAAGCGGTGTGCGTTCACGATCGCGGCCGGGCCGAAGTACTGACCGTCGGTCCAGAACACCGGGCACGAGGTCGTGCACGCGGCGCAGAGGATGCACTTCGTGGTGTCGTCGAAGCGCTCGCGGTCCTTCACCGACTGGAGGCGCTCCTTCTCGGGCTTTGAGGAAGCCTGGAGGAAGGGTTGCACCTCGCGGTACGCGTTGAAGAACGGCTCCATGTCGACGATGAGGTCCTTCTCGAGCGGAAGACCCTTGATCGCCTCCACGTAGATCGGCTTCGTGACGTCGAGGTCCTTCACGAGCGTCTTGCAGGCGAGGCGGTTGCGGCCGTTGATGCGCATGGCATCCGAACCGCAAATACCGTGCGCGCAGGAGCGACGGAAGGCGAGCGAGCCGTCCTGGTCCCATTTGATGCGGTGGAGGGCGTCGAGGACGCGGTCGGTGGAGTACATCTCCACGTCGAAGGACTGCCAGTACGGCTCAGCGTCGAACTCCGGGTTGTACCGGCGGATGTTGAGCGTGACCGTGAAGGGCTTCGGCGCCTCGATGGGCGCAGCGGTGTTGTCTGACATGCTGTGCGGAATCCCTTCGGCCTAGTACTTGCGTTCTTGCGGCTGGTAGCGCGTCATGCGGACGGGCTTCTTGCCGAGCTTGATGTGGTCGGACGGGTTCGGCGAGGTGCGGTCGCCGGTGAGGTACGCCATCGTGTGGTGCATCCAGTTCTCGTCGTCACGCTTCGGGAAGTCGTCACGCATGTGACCACCGCGCGACTCCTCACGGTTGAGGGCGCAGTACACGAGCACCTCGGCGAGGTCGAGGAGGAAGCCCAGCTCGATGCCCTCGAGGAGTTCGGTGTTGAAGCGCTTGCCCTTGTCGTGCACCGAGATGTTGCGGTAGCGCTCGCGGAGCGAGTGGATGACGCGGGTCGCCTCGGTGAGGGTTTCCTTCGTGCGGAACACCTGAGCGTTCGCGTCCATCGTCTCCTGGAGTTCGCGGCGGATGCCGGCGACCGACTCGGTGCCGTTGTTCGCGCGGAGCGCGTTGAGCATGCCCTGGAGGTTCGCAGCCGGGTTCTCGGGGAGCGGAACGAACTCGGCGGTCTTCACGTACTCGACCGCGTTGCGGCCCGAACGCTTACCGAAGACGTTGATGTCGAGGAGCGAGTTCGTGCCGAGACGGTTCGAACCGTGCACCGAGACGCAGGCGCATTCGCCAGCGGCGTAGAGGCCGGGGACGACCGCTTCCTCGTCGTTGCGGAGGACTTCACCGGCGTTGTTCGTCGGGATGCCGCCCATCGCGTAGTGCGCGGTCGGGTAGACCGGAACCGGCTCGACGACCGGGTCGACGCCGAGGTAGGTGCGGGCGAACTCGGTAATGTCCGGGAGCTTCGTCTCGAGGACCTCAGCACCGAGGTGGGTGCAGTCGAGGAGCACGTAGTCCTTGTGCGGGCCAGCACCGCGGCCCTCCTGGACCTCCTGCACCATCGAGCGGGCGACGATGTCACGCGGGGCGAGGTCCTTAATGGTCGGTGCGTAGCGCTCCATGAAGCGCTCACCCGAGGCGTTACGGAGGATGGCACCCTCACCGCGAGCGCCCTCGGTGAGGAGGATGCCGAGGCCTGCGAGACCGGTCGGGTGGAACTGGTAGAACTCCATGTCCTCGAGCGGGAGGCCCTTGCGCCAGATGATGCCCATACCGTCACCGGTGAGGGTGTGCGCGTTCGAGGTGGTCTTGAAGACCTTGCCGAAGCCACCCGTAGCGAAGATGAAGGCCTTGCCCTGGAAGACGTGGATGTCGCCGGTCTTGAGGTCGTAGGCGACAACAGCGGCGGGACGCTCCACACCGTCAACCGTGTTCATGACGAGGTCGAGGGCGTAGTACTCGTTGAAGAACTTGACGTTGTGCTTGACACAGTTCTGGTAGAGCGTCTGGAGAATCATGTGACCGGTGCGGTCAGCGGCGTAGCAGGCGCGGCGGACGGCAGCCTTACCGTGGTCGCGCGTGTGGCCACCGAAGCGGCGCTGGTCGATCTTACCTTCCGGCGTGCGGTTGAAGGGGAGACCCATGTTCTCGAGGTCGATGACGGCTTCGATGGCTTCCTTCGCGAGGATCTCTGCCGAGTCCTGGTCGACGAGGTAGTCGCCACCCTTGATGGTGTCGTAGGTGTGCCACTCCCAGCCGTCTTCTTCAACGTTGGCGAGGGCTGCTGCCATGCCACCCTGCGCGGCACCGGTGTGCGAACGCGTCGGGTAGAGCTTCGTGATGACGGCGGTGTCGGCACCCTGGGCGGCCTCAATTGCCGCGCGCATGCCGGCGCCACCGGCGCCGATGATGATGATTTCGTGCTGGTGGTAGTGCACGCCGTCGATGACCTGCACGTCCTTGATCTGCTGAGCTGCCATGAGAGCTTCTGTTCCTAATTCTTCGTTCGGGCGACTAAGCGGCGCAGAACTTCGGCAGGAGGTCTGCCGGCGAGTTCGCGGGGCACGGGTCGAAGGTGAAGATCACGAGGAGACCGAGCACGATCATGACGATCGTGACGATGCCGAGCGTGAGCTGCAGGCCCTTGTTGAGGCCCTTACCCGAGATGTAGTCGTTGATGATCGTGCGCATGCCGTTCGCGCCGTGAATGAACGCGAGCACGAGCAAGAGCGAGTCCCAGACCTTCCAGAACGGGTCCGACATCTTGCCGCCGACGAAGGCGAAGTCGATCGCCTTGATGCCGTCGCCAACCATGAGGTTCGTGAAGAGGTGGCCGAAGATGAGGATGACCAGCACGACACCGGAGCCGCGCATGAACATCCAGCCGGTCTTCTCCCAGTTTGTCTTCTTCGTCTTGGGAGCGCGCGGGTATTCGATGAAATCGATCGTCATGTGAGTGCCCCCTTAGTGCGAGAAAACGTTGATGAGGTGACGGGGGAGGAAGCCTGCCATCGTGAGAGCCCACAGGCCCATGACGATCCAGAACATGAGGCGCTGGTGACGTGCACCGCCCGGGAGGAAGTCAATGAGGATGACGCGGATACCGTTGATGGCGTGGAAGGCGATCGCGCCGACGAGGACGCACTCACCAAGACCCATGATCGGCGTCTTGTAGGCGGACATGGCCGCGTTGTAGGCCTCCGGACTCACGCGCACGAGTGCCGTGTCAAGCACGTGAACGAGGAGGAAGAAGAAGATCGAGACACCCGTGATGCGGTGCAGCACCCACGACCACATGCCTTCCGTGCCGCGGTAGAGTGTGCCGCCGCGGTGGGTCTTCTTCGTCGAGCTCGGGGCGTTGGCTCCCGAGGAGTTCTTGGCTTCCGTCGTGACTGTGGTCACGCAAATCCCCTCTCAGATGGGTGGGCGACGTCAGGGACGTGGGGGACGCCCCGAACCGAAGCCTGTCGTGGGCGGTAGCGACCGAGGGCGGTGTGACCGACGAACGGCAGGAATCAGCCTCTAGCCTACCCCGTTCTCCAGGACCTGCTCACTTTCGATGAGGGCGTCATCGTCCGCAGTGAGCGAGAGCGCGCGTTCGCGGGCTTCTCCGCCGCGGCGCTTGGTGATGACATCCCCGTAGTGACCGAGCAACTCGTCGCACACGCTCTCCCAGGAGCGGTCGAGGACACGGCGGCGGCCTGCCTCGCCCATGCGGGCGCGGGCGTCGGCGTTCGCGACGAGGTGTTCGACGCAGCGGCGCAGGTGGGCGTCGCATTCGCTGAAGGGGTCAAAGAGGTAGCCGTCTTCGCCGTGGCTGATGAGGTCGATCGGGCCGCCTGCGTAGGGAGCAACAACGGGAAGGCCCGCAGCGTGCGCCTCTTGAATCGTCTGGCCGAAGGTCTCTTCAGTGCCCGTGTGGACGAAGATGTCGAAGCTTGCGTAGGCGTAGGAGAGGTCCTTGCCGGAGAGCTTGCCCGCATAGTGGACGGGCATCCCCTTGAGGGCCTTCTTCACCGAGTCCATCGAGGGGCCGTCGCCGACGATGACGATCTTGATGTTCGGGATGCCGCGGAGGGCGGCGAGGCGCTCGACCTGCTTTTCGGGCGCGACGCGGCCCACGTAGCCGATGACGACCTCATCGGGGGAGTTCGTGATGCGCTGGCGCAGGCGTGCGACCGTGTCGGTCTGGCGGTGGCGCGGGTGGTAGCTCTCGAGGTCGACGCCGCGGCCCCAGAGCTTGAGGTTCCCGACGCGAGCGCGCTGGAGGTCTGCGATCGAGGAGCTCGACGGCGCGAGGTTGAGGTCGGCGCCGTTGTGGATCCAGCGGATGACTTGCCAGGCAACGCCCTCCATGGCGGCGAGGTTGTTGCGGCGCGTGTAGCCCGCGACATCCGTCTGGAAGATGGCGACCGTGCCGATGCCGCGACGCTTCGCGGCGGCGATCGCCTCAGCGCCAAGGAACATGGGGCTGGCGACGTGGACGATGTCAGGGGCGAAGTCGTCGAGAAGCTTCTGTACGCGCGTGTTCGGAACGCCCACCGGGAACTGGCGATAAGTAATGGTCGGCACTTCGTGGACCCGGAACCCCTTGTAGCGCTTCGGTGCGCCAGCGGTCGGACAGATGACGATCGCATCGTGGCCGCGGAGGGCGAGATGGTCGAGGACCTTACACACGGAATTCGTCACACCATTGATCGTCGGCAGGAAGCTCTCGGTGACGATGGCGACGCGCATAGCGTCCAGGGTACGTCTTTCGTCTCAACCCGCGGGTAAACGGCTCTCGAACTCTGGTCCGCACGTACAGTGATGGGCATGAGTCACGCGATGGATCGATTCGTTGCCGTTATCCCGGCCGGTGGTGTCGGCTCGCGGCTGTGGCCTCTTTCTCGTGCCGCATCGCCGAAGTTCCTGCACGACGTCATGGGGAATGGCTCGAGCCTGCTCGCCGACACCTGGGATCGACTCGTCGCGCTGTGCGCACCCGAACGCATCTTGGTCGTCACCGGCGCCGCGCATGGCGAAGCCGTCCGTGAGCAGTTGCCGGAACTCCTCGACAAGAACGTCGTCCTCGAATCCGAGGGCCGCGACTCGACGGCGGCGATCGGTCTTGCCGCAGCGATCCTCGAGCGCCGCATGCCGGGCGCAATTATCGGATCCTTCGCCGCCGACCATCTCATTGGCAACCTCTCCCGCTTCCGATCGGCGGTCCGCGAAGCGGTCCGTGCTGCGGATGCCGGGATGATCGCCACGATCGGCATCCAGCCCATCGAACCCTCGACCGCCTTTGGCTACATCCGTGCCGGTGCCCCGCTCGAAATCAAGGGCGCACCGTCTGCGCGCAGCGTCGAAGCCTTCGTTGAAAAGCCCGCCGCCTCCACCGCCCGCCGCTACCTCGCCTCCGGTGAATACCTCTGGAACGCGGGCATGTTCATCGCCCGCGCGGAGCGCCTGCTCGAAGAGCTCGCCGAGAACCGCCCCGAGCTGGCGGCTGGCATCAACGAGATCGCGGATGCCTGGGACACGGACGCCCGCGAGGAGGTTGTTGCCCGCGTGTGGCCGACCCTCGAAAAGATCGCCATCGATTACACGGTCGCTGAGCCTGCCGCAGCAAAGGGTGCGCTCGCGGTCATTCCGGGCTTCTTCCAGTGGGATGACGTGGGGGACTTCGCCTCCGTGTCGCGTCTTCGTCAGATCGAGCAGGCTGCAGCCGGGGAGAGCCCGCACCTCGTCGTGATGGGTGATGAAGAGCGAGTCATCGGCCACGAGGCCACGGGTCTCGTCCTCTCGAAGACTGACCGCGTCATCGCCGTCGCCGGTATCCAGGACGTCGTCATTGTCGACACGGATGACGCGATCCTTGTGACCACGCGTCAGAAGGCGCAGCAGGTGAAGCAACTCGTCGGCAAGCTGAAGGAGTCCCCACACCCTGAGGTGCTCTAGCGCGGCGTGTTCAGTGGGGAGTCCACAAACGCCTGGGCGAATTCACAGCTTGGAATAGTATCCGGGCATGAACACGCAACGAGTTTTTGCATCTGTCGCGGCTGCGGCGATCGCAGCGCTGACGCTGTCGTCCTGCCAGGCTGCTCCCGCCACTGAAGGCGGTGTGACGGGCGCCAAATCGGACCTCCACGCCTGCATGGTCGCGAACAGCGGCAACATCCAGGACCGTTCCTTCAACCAGGCCGTGCACGAGTCGCTCGAAGCAGCGAAGACCGAGTACGGCATCCAGACGAGCGAGACCGTCTCGCAGTCGCCGGACGATTACACGACGAACCTCGACGCCATGGCGAACGCTGGCTGTGACTACATTGTCACGGTCGGTTGGGAGCTCGCGGATGCCACGAAGGCTGCCGCCGCGGCACACCCCGAGATTGCGTACTCAATCGTTGACGAGATCGTCGAGGGTGACAATGTCCGCTCGATCGTCCACGACACCGCTCAGGCGGCCTTCCTCGCCGGATACCTCTCGGCTGGCCTCACGAAAACCGGCACGATCGGCACCTTCGGTGGCGGCAACCAGCCCCCGGTGACGGTGTTCATGGATGGCTACCAGGCCGGCATGGAGTACTACAACAAGGCCAAGGGCAAGGACATCAAGCTCGTCGGCTGGGACGCGAAGACCCAGAAGGGCTCATTCACCGACGACTTCACAAACTCGAGCACCGCGCGCACGGTCGCCGCTGGTCTCATCTCGCAGGGCGCCGACATCATCATGCCGGTGGCGGCACAGGCTGGCGAGGGTGCTGTCATGGCGGCCAAGGAACATGGCGACGACATTGGCATCGTGTGGGTGGACGCCGACGGCTACAACCTCCTTGCTGATGACATGAAGCCGTACCTCGTGACGACGGTGGAAAAGCATATGAAGCCCGCCATCCTCGAGGTCATGAAGTCGAAGATCGACGGCAACTTCACCGGTGGCAACACGGTCGGCACGCTCGAGAACGAGGGTGTCGGCTTGGCTCCGTACCACGACTGGGACAGCAAGGTTCCGGCGGAACTCAGGGCCGAGATTGACGACCTCAAGGCGAAGATCGCCTCGGGTGAGATCAAGGTCGAGTCGCAGTCCTCGCCGAAGATCGCTTAGTTCACGTCCTGTTCATCTTCTACAAGATCTGCGTAACTTCTACAACACTTCTATCGCGATCCATCGAACGCGCTTCCTGAGTGTGAGCTGAACGATTTACGCTGAAACAAACTCGTGCGCAAACGCGTACCCCGGCACGGCCCAGCCGTGACTCAGAGAGGATTTGCCCGTGGCATTCACGAACTCCAAGCGCATCGGTGCAGTGGCCACCGTTGCCCTCGCTTCCCTCGCGCTCTCGGCCTGTGGTCAGGCACCCGAGGCCACACAGCCCGGTGCCGCCGGTGCGAGCGACTTCACCGCCTGCATGGTCTCGGACCAGGGTGGGTTCGACGACAAGTCGTTCAACCAGCTCTCGCACGACGGTCTCCTCCAGGCGCAGGAGCAGCTCGGCATCAAGACCCTCGAGGCAGAGTCGAAGTCGCCCGACGACTTCGAGCCGAACATGACCGCCATGGTTCAGCAGGGCTGCAACGTCATCATCCCGGTCGGCTTCATGCTCGCTGACTCCACCGAGGCTGCGGCTGCCGCGAACCCGAACATTGACTTCGCCATCGTCGACTACGACGCCATCAAGGCAGACAACGTCCTCGGCCTCAACTACGACGCTGCTCAGGCTGCGTTCCTTGCTGGCTACGCAGCTGCTGGTGCTTCGAAGACCGGTGTTGTTGCCACCTACGGCGGCATGGCGATCCCGACCGTCACGATCTTCATGGACGGCTTCGCCAAGGGTGTTGAGCACTACAACAAGGAAAAGGGCAAGGACGTCAAGGTCCTCGGCTGGGACGTCAAGGCGCAGACCGGCCAGTTCGTTGGTGACTTCGAGAACCAGACGGTTGCTCAGCAGATCACCGAGGGCTTCCTCTCGCAGAAGGCCGACATCATCCTCCCCGTCGGTGGCCCGCTCTACCAGGGTGGTGCTGAGGCGATCAAGGCGTCGGGCCAGGAGGCCTACATCATCGGTGTCGACTCGGACCTCGCTGCTCGCGAGACCCAGTACAAGGACATCATTATGACCTCCATCACGAAGTCGATGGACAAGTCGGTGCTCGAAGCCATCAAGATGTCGGTTGACGGCAGCTTCAAGGGCGGTACCTACACGGGCACGCTCGAGAACGAGGGTGTTGGCCTCGCCAGCTTCGGTGCCTTCGAGTCGAAGCTTCCGGCAGGTATGACCGATGAGCTCGCACAGCTCAAGGCCGACATTATCTCCGGCAAGATCAAGGACATTTCGCCCTCCTCGCCGAAGGCATAAGGACGCGAATCTGAACGGGGAGTCGCACATCGCGGCTCCCTGTTCTCGTGCCGAAATGTTACTTGGACATTAGGCTTTCCCAGGGGCTGTGGGCCCTCATCCCTGCGAACCCCTACGCAAGCAATTCACGGACGTATTGAGTAAGGCGAGTGCAATGAAACTCGAACTCCGCGGCATCACGAAGCGCTTTGGCGCCTTCACCGCGAATGACCACATCGACCTCGTCGTGGAACCGGGCGAAGTGCACGCGCTGCTCGGTGAAAACGGCGCCGGCAAGTCCACGCTCATGAACGTGCTCTACGGCCTCTATCAGGCCGACGAGGGCGAGATCCTGCTCGATGACGAGCCGCAGCACTTCTCCGGCCCCGGCGACGCAATGGCCGCTGGCATCGGCATGGTGCACCAGCACTTCATGCTCGTCCCCGTCTTCACGGTCGCCGAAAACCTCATGCTCGGCCACGAGCCCGCCAAGTTTGGCATCCTCAACCTCGATGCCGCCCGCGCAAAGGTGCGTGAAATCTCCGACCGCTTCGGGTTCGACATTGACCCGGACGCTCTCGTGGAAGACCTCCCCGTGGGTGCACAGCAGCGCGTCGAGATCATCAAGGCGCTCTCGCGGAACGCCGAGATCCTCGTCCTCGACGAGCCGACCGCTGTGCTCACGCCGCAAGAGACCGACGAGCTCATGGCAATCATGGACGAGCTTCGCAAGGCTGGCACCTCGATCGTGTTCATCACCCACAAGCTGCGTGAGGTTCGCGAGGTGGCCGACCGCATTACCGTCATCCGTCGCGGCAAGGTCGTCGGTACGGCGCTCCCGACGGAATCGAACGAAGAGCTCGCCGCCAAGATGGTCGGCCGCGCCGTTGACCTCAGCGTCGACAAGGCTGCACCGAAGATCGGTGAAACGACCTTCGAAGTCGAGCACCTTACGGTCTTTGACGCACAGGGCGCGAAGCAGGTGGATGACCTCTCCTTCACTGTTCGCGAGGGCGAAATCCTCGTCATCGCCGGTGTTCAGGGCAACGGCCAGACCGAGCTCACCGAGGCGATCCTTGGCCTTCAGCCGCGCACGCACGGCTCCATCAAGCTCGACGGCAAGGAACTCATCGGTCGCAGCGTCAAGCAGGTGCTCGACACGGGTGTCGGCTTCGTGCCTGAAGACCGCACCGTGGACGGCATTGTCGGCGAGTTCACGATCGCCGAGAACATGGTCCTCGACCGCGCCGACCGCAAGCCCTTCTCGAAGGGCCTCGCGCTCAACTTCAGCGAGATCACCGAGTTCGCGAACCGTTCGGTGGAAGCCTTCGACGTGCGCACGCCGACGATCGAAACCCCGGCTGGTCGCCTCTCGGGCGGTAACCAGCAGAAGATCGTGCTCGCGCGTGAGCTTGGCCGCGAACTGCGCATGTTCATCGCCTCGCAGCCGACGCGCGGTCTCGACGTCGGCTCGATCGAGTTCGTGCACGAGCAGATCGTGAAGGTCCGCGACTCGGGCATCCCCGTCATCATCGTCTCCACGGAGCTTGATGAGGTGGTTGACCTTGCCGACCGAATCATGGTCATGGTGAAGGGAAAGAGCATGGGCATCGTGGAACCCACGACCTCCCGCGAAAAACTCGGTCAGATGATGGCGGGTATCACGGAATGAGCACGCAAATGACTTCGACAAACAAGGACCTTCCCACCACAGAACAGTCCCCGTGGGCAGGCGTGTGGCGTGACGTGCTGGGCGGCGGCGTCGTCCGCTCGATCCTCGCGATCCTCCTCGCGCTCCTCATCGGCTCGCTCCTCGTGGTGGTCGTGAATGAGGACGTCCAGAAGGCCGCTGGCTACTTCTTCGCACGCCCCAGCGACACCTTCACCGAGGCCTTCAACGTCATCGCCGGTGCCTTCCGCGCCTTGTGGGAGGGCGCGATTTTCTCGCCGCGCACCGGCTTTCAGCCGCTCACCCAGACCCTCATGTGGGCGACGCCGCTCATCTCGGCCGGTCTCGGTATCGCGATCGGCTTCCGCGCGGGCCTGTTCAACATTGGTGGTCGCGGTCAGATGATCCTCGCCGCGCTCTTCACGGGCTTCATCGCCGCGAGTGTGCCGCTGCCGCCGGTCATCCACCTCATCGTCGCCGTCCTCGCCGGTCTCATCGGTGGCGCGATCTGGGCGGGCATCGTCGGCTACCTCAAGGCCAAGACCGGCGCCCACGAGGTCATCGTCACGATCATGCTCAACTATGTGGCGTTCTGGGGCATCACCTTCCTCCTCAAGACCCCGCTCTTCCAGGCGGAGGGCGCTGGCGGTAACCCGAAGGCGAAGCCGGTGCTCGACAGCGCCGAGCTGCCCAAGCTCATTGGCAACCTCGACCTCGGCTTCGTGCTCTCGATCCTCGCCGTGATCGCCTACTGGTGGATCATGGACCGCTCGACGACTGGTTTCCGCATCCGTGCCGTCGGCTTCAACCCGCACGCGGCCCGTACCGCAGGTATCGACGTTGAGCGCACAACGGTCATCACGCTCGCCCTCTCGGGCGCCTTCCTCGGTCTTGCTGGCGCCACGCAGGTGCTCGGCCGCGCAACCGCCGGTTACACGCCGGATGTGGATGCCGGGATCGGTTTCGACGCGATCACGGTGGCGCTCCTGGGCGCGAACCACCCGGTCGGCATCGTCCTCGCGGGTCTCCTCTTCGGTGCGCTCAAGGCGGGCTCGTTCCCGATGCAGGTCGCCGAGAACATTCCGATCGACATCGTCGCGGTCATCCAGGGCCTCATCGTGCTCTTCATTGCGGCACCCCCGCTCATCCGCGCGATCTTCCACCTGCCAGCGCCCTCCGGTGTCTCGCTCCTCGACCGCGTGCGCGTTTCGCGCGGCAAGGCTGACGCCACCGAGGTTGCGGCCGCTGCAGGCATTGACGCTGCTGTTGAAGCGGATAGCACGGCCACGGCCGTCGAAGCCGACAGTGCAGACACCACCACGAACGACATCAACTCGGAGGCCAAGGCATGAGCACGGCAACCACGGTGACCCCGGACGCCACCGAGACCAGCGTCAGCTCGAAGCGCAACTGGAAGGCGCCTATCGCCTTCGCCCTGTTCGCGCTCGTCGCACTCATTGCCTTCGGGCTCATGGTGGATGGCGGCGCCACGAGCCGCATCGACCTCAACTCGCCGAGCGTGCCGATCGAGCTTGCCCCGATCCTCGCCCCGACGATGCTCACGAACGTCATCATTGGCGTCATCCTGCTCGGTATCGCCACCTACTCGGCCATGCGCATTCGTGACCGTAAGGGCACGCCGCTCTGGCTGACGACGGTCTTCGGCATCCTCTGGATCACGGCGCTCATCCTCTTCGTCGGTGCTAACCAGAACGTGCCGCTGACGTGGCTGCTCACCGGTACCCTCGCGCTCTCGACGCCGCTCATCTTCGGTTCGATGGCGGGCCTTGTCTCGGAGCGCGTCGGCGTCGTGAACATCGCGATTGAAGGTCAGCTCCTTGCGGGTGCCTTCACCTCGGCGCTCATCGCCTCGATGACCGGCTCGAGCTTCCTCGGCCTTCTCGGTGCGATCGTTGCGGGTGTGCTCGTCTCGGTCATCCTCGCGGTCTTCTCGATCACGTACATCGTCGAGCAGGTCGTCGTTGGTGTCGTCGTGAACATGCTCGTCTCGGGCCTCACCTCGTTCCTCCACTCGAGTGTCATGGTCCGCAACCCCGAGTTCACGAACTCGCCGCCGAAGTACCCGGTGTGGGAGATCCCGTTCCTCTCGGACATCCCGATCATCGGCCCGCTCCTGTTCGCGAACACGCCGATCATCTACCTCATGCTCGTGCTCGTGCCGCTGCTCACCTTCGCGGTGTTCCGCACCCGCTGGGGTCTGCGCATGCGCGCGGTCGGTGAGCACCCGAAGGCTGCTGACACGGTCGGCATCAACGTGAACCGGACGCGGTTCTGGAACGTGCTCCTCTCGGGTGCGATCGCCGGTGCCGGTGGTTCGTTCTTCACCCTCGGTTCGGTCGGTTCCTTCGGTGCGGACATGTCCGCCGGTCAGGGTTATATCGCCCTTGCCGCGCTCATCTTCGGCCGCTGGCACCCGGTCTACGCGACGCTCGCTGCGCTCCTCTTCGGCTTCGCGACGAACCTCAAGACCCTCGCGAGCCAGGTCGGGTCGCAGATCCCCTCGGAACTCATGGCAATGGTCCCGTACATCGTGACGATCCTTGCCGTGGCAGGCTTCGTGGGCCAGTCGCGCGGCCCCGCCGCAGCTGGCAAGCCCTACCTCAAGGCCTAGCCGTGACTGGCACGCCAGCCATCGACTGGGAGCTCCTGCGCGCCGAGGCACGCGAGGCCATGACGCGCGCCTACGCGCCCTACTCGAAGTACCCGGTGGGTGCGGCTGCCCTCGTGGATGACGGCCGTATCATCTCCGGCTGCAACGTCGAGAACGCGTCCTACGGCCTCACGCTGTGCGCGGAGTGCGCGCTCGTGAGCGCCCTCCACATGAGCGGTGGCGGCAAGCTCGTCGCCTTCGCCTGTGTGAACGGTGATGGGGACCGCCTTATGCCGTGTGGACGTTGCCGTCAGTTGCTTTACGAGCACTCGACCGAGGGGATGCTGCTCGATACGGTGTCTGGCATCAAGACGATTGACGAGGTGCTCCCGGATGCATTCGGGCCGCGCCAACTGGAGGAATACGCACAGTGAGTGAGATGAGTGAGATCGTGATGAACCAGCCCGAGCCCTTCGACGTCGTTGACCTGATCCGCACGAAGCGTGACCGAGGCGAACTCACCACGGATGAGATCCAGTGGCTTGCCTCCCGCTACGCGAGCGGTGTTGTCGCCGACGAGCAGATGTCGGCCATGGCCATGGCGATCTTCCTCAATGGCATGAGCCGCCGTGAGATTAGGGACCTCACCCTCGCCATGATCGAGACGGGCGAGCGGATGGACTTCTCCTCGCTCTTGGCCCCGACCGCTGACAAGCACTCGACCGGTGGCGTCGGCGACAAGATCACGCTCCCGCTCATGCCGCTTGTCGCCTCCTTCGGTGTGGCTGTGCCGCAGCTTTCGGGCCGTGGCCTTGGTCACACAGGTGGGACGCTCGACAAGCTCGAGTCGATCCCCGGCTGGCGCGCAGACCTCTCGAACGAGGAACTCCTGCGCATCATGGATGAGGTTGGTGGCGTTGTGTGCGCCGCCGGTTCGGGCCTTGCTCCCGCTGACAAGAGGCTCTACGCGCTCCGCGACGTGACGGGCACCGTCGAGTGCATCCCGCTCATCGCATCCAGCATCATGTCGAAGAAGATCGCCGAGGGTACGGATGCGCTCGTGCTCGACGTGAAGTTCGGCTCCGGCTCCTTCATGGGCGACATCTCGCGCGCCCGCGAGCTCGCCGAAGTCATGGTGCAGCTCGGTGAAGACGCGGGCGTGAAGACCTCCGCGCTCCTCACGAACATGCACGTGCCGCTCGGTCGTGCGATCGGTAACGCGAACGAGGTGCGCGAATCCGTCGAGGTGCTCGCCGGTGGCGGGCCCGCGGATGTCGTGGAGCTCACCGTCGAGATCGCCCGTGAGATGCTCCGCCTCGCTGGCCAGCCGGATGCTGACGTTGAGTCGCACCTGCAGAACGGCAAGGCCATGGATGTGTGGCGCCGCTGGGTCGCCGCGCAGGACGGTGACCCGGATGGTGCCCTCCCGGAGCCGAAGGAATCGCTCGAGGTGAAGGCCGACCGGGATGGCGTACTCGTTGAGCAGCTCGCGCTGCCCTTCGGTATTGCCGCCTGGCGTCTTGGCGCGGGCCGTGCTCGCAAGGAGGACCCGGTCATCCACGCCGCCGGTATCGACCTCGCGAAGAAGCCCGGTGACGAGGTCAAGGCGGGCGAGGTGCTCTTCACCCTGCACGCTGACGATTCGGCTCGCTTCGACCGTGCACTCGAGGCACTCGAGGGCGCATACCGGATCGGCGACGCGGGTGAGGAGATCAACAATGGCGGCCCACTCATCGCGGACCGCATTGGAGGTCACAGCAGCGTTCACACGGCGAGCAACTAAGGCGCTACAGTAATTGCGGCCTTATGAGGGCCGATAATTATTCAGTGTCCAATGAGCCTAGGTATTCAAGGGAGAAGCCGTGACAGTGGGTGGCGATGGCGCCGAATTCACGCTCCCAGATGGGACGTCGATTCGCGCACTCCCTAAGGTGTCGCTCCACGATCATCTTGATGGCGGCCTCCGACCCGACACGATCCTCGAGCTCGCTGATGCGATTGGCCTTGAGTTGCCCGCAGACAACGCGCCCGCGCTGGCGTCGTGGTTTGCTGGGCAGTCCGACTCGGGCTCGCTCGTCGAATACTTGAAGACGTTTCAGGTGACCACGGCCGTCATGCAGACTCGCAAGGGTCTCACGCGTGCCGCCCGCGACTTCGTACTCGATCTCGCTGACGACGGCGTGCTCTACGGCGAGGTGCGCTGGGCGCCGGAGCAGCACCTCACGCGCGGCCTCACGCTCGATGAGACGGTCGAAGCGGTGCAGGATGGCCTTGAAGCTGGCGTCGATGAGGTGCGTGCGAGCGGCCGCATCATCCGCGTCGGGCAGCTGCTCGCTGCGATGCGTCACGCGGGCGATGGCCGCGAGATCGCCGAGCTTGCCATCCGCCACCGTGGTCGTGGCGTTGTCGGATTCGACATCGCCGGCCCGGAGGACGGCTTCCCGCCGTCGCTGCAGCAGCCGGCCTTTGATCTCCTCCGCGACGCGCTCATGCCGTGCACCGTCCACGCGGGCGAAGCAGCTGGCCTTGACTCCATCCGTGGCGCCCTGGTCGACGCTCGTGCCCTCCGGCTCGGGCACGGTGTTCGCATCGCCGAAGACCTCGAGGTGGAGGCGCTCCCGGACGGTGAACCGGGGGGCTTTGTGACGCTCGGCCCGCTCGCCCAGTGGGTAAAGGACCGCCGCATCCCGCTCGAGCTCTCGCCGTCCTCGAACCTGCAGACGGGCGCGATTGCCCAGTGGGGTGAGACGCTCGACGCGCACCCCTTCGACATCCTGTACCAGCTCGGTTTCACCGTCACGGTGAACACCGACAACCGGCTCCAGTCGAACACCTCGCTGACGCGCGAGCTGTCGCTGCTTGCGGACACCTTCGACTACACGATCGAAGACCTGCAGGACTTCCAGCAGAACGCTGCTGAAGCTGCCTTCCTCCCGGTCGAAGATCGCGAAGAACTCGCGGATCTCATCACGGAGGGCTTTGCCGAGGCCATTGCGCAGGGGGCTGCACGATGAGGCCCGAAACTGCGCCGGTCCCGCTGCATTTTGACGCCTCGTGCGTTGCACTGGGGGTCAAGCTCGAGAGCTGGAAGGACGCCGTCCGCTACGTCGGTGACATGCTCAGCGAGCGTGGCTTTGCGACGCCCGCCTACTCGGACCACATGATCCAGGTCATCGAGCAGTTCGGGCCGTACATCGTCATCGCGCCCGGCATTGCGCTCGTGCACGCGCGCCCGGGCCGCGACACGCTCCAGAACGGCATGGCCGCGATCGTCATCCCTGAGGGTGTTGACTTTGGCCACTCGCGCTTCGACCCGGTGCGCCTCGTGCTTGGTGTGGCCCTCACGCGCTCGGAGGACCACCTCACGGTCGTCGCCTCGATCGCGAATGCGGTCGACCAGGGTGGTGTGCTTGAGCGGGCGCTCGCGACGACCGATCCACAGGAGTTTGTGGACCGGTTCGTCGCTCGTCACCCCACGCTTGACGTGGCGTCTGCCTCGAACTGAGCGTCCGCTACGTGAGCGCGCCCGCTAGCTGAGCTCGGTGAGCAGCTCCGCCATCGCGTTCGCGGCGCGACTTGAGGCAGCACGTGCCGTCGCCGAACGCTCGGCCGCCGTACCTTCGGTGCCGACAGCATCCACGTAGCACTTGATCTTCGGCTCGGTGCCCGAGGGGCGCACCATGACGCGCGTGCCGTCCGCGAGACGGAGGCGGATGATGTCTTTGCCGATCTCTTCCGCGCTGGTCACCGTGATGCCTTCGAGCATGGTCGGGAGCGCGCCGCGCAGCTTCGTCATAACGGCCGGGATGTCGCTCACGCGCTCGAAGCGGACCGACTTCTGTACCGACACGAAGGAGCCAAAACGCTCAGCGAATTCGGCATCAAGGTCGCGAATCGTGCGGCCTTCGGCGGCGAGCTGCATCGCCATTTCGAGGATCGCGACGGAGGCGGAAATACCGTCCTTGTCACGGACCGACTCCGGGTTCACGAGGTAGCCGAGTGCTTCCTCGTAGCCGTAGACGATGCCCTCAGCGCGCGAAATCCACTTGAAACCGGTGAGCGTCTCCGCGTAGCCGAGGCCGTAGGCGGCTGCCACCTCCGAGAGGGCGGGGGAGGAGACGAGCGAGGTCGCGAGCGTTGCACCAGCGGTCTCGCCACGTGCTTCAAGCTGCTTTGCGGCACGCCAGCCGAGGAGCTTGCCGATGTCGTTGCCACCGAGGCGCTCCCAGGCGCCGTCGGAGTTGCGCAGCGCCACTGCGAGGCGGTCGGCATCCGGGTCGTGCGCGATGATGATGTCGGCGCTCGTGCGCTCTGCCGCCGCGAAGGCGAGGTCGAGGGCGCCCGGCTCTTCCGGGTTCGGGAAGTCAACCGTCGGGAAGGAGCCATCAGGCTGAATCTGCTCGTCCACGACGACCGGGTCCGGGATGCCGAGCGTCGCGAGCACCTTCTGGAAGGTCTCCCACCCGACGCCGTGCATGGGCGTGTAGACGACTTTGAGGGGCTGCACCTCGCCCTGGAAGACGCGGGCGGTTGCCGCCACGTAGGCGTCGATGAGCGACTCGGGTGCGATCTGGTAGTCGTTCGAGCGGGGCAGCTCGTTCACGAGCTCCTCGTTCGCGACGCGGTCGATGCACGCGGCAATCTCAGCATCCGCAGGCGAGACAATCTGCGAACCGTCGTCGGTACCGCCGAGGTACACCTTGTAGCCGTTGTCCCACTTCGGGTTGTGGGATGCGGTGACCATGACCCCGGCCGAGGCGCCGAGCTCGCGCACGGCGAAGGCGAGCACCGGGGTTGGGAGCAGGCGCGGCAGGAGCGTCGCTTGGACGCCGGCAGCCTGCATGAGTTCGGCGGTGTCGCGGGCGTACCGCTCCGAGTTGATGCGGGCGTCGTAGCCGATGACGATGCTCGGCCGGCCCGTGCCGTCGCGTTCAGCTCGCGCGAGGAGGTACTCGGCGAAGCCGCGCGCAGCCTGGGCGACAAGCACACGGTTCATGCGGTTCGTGCCAGCACCCTGGCGGCCGCGGAGGCCTGCGGTACCGAATGCGAGGCGCGTGCCGAAGCGGTCTTCGAGGTCGCGCCATGCGGCTGCGGCCTCGCCGGGGGTTTCCGGCGTGATGTCATCCTGCACGCTCGTCGGATCACCCGCGGCAGCAAGGATGGCGGAGAGTTCGACGCGCGTGACCTCGTCGGGGTCCTGCGCGAGCCAGCGCTCAGCGGCGTGCCGAAGCGCGACCTGGCGCTGACGGTTGATCGCGGCGATCACGAGATCTTCACCACCACGTCGGCAATGAAGCGCGCGAGTTCACCCTCCGCCTTCTTGCCCTCTTCGATGACTTCTTCGTGGCTGAGCGGCTGACCGGTGACGCCAGCGGCCGAGTTTGTGATGAGCGAGCAGCCGAGGACTTCCATCCCAGCCCGGCGGGCAGCGATCGCTTCGAGCGCGGTCGACATGCCGACGATGTCGCCGCCCATCGCGCGAGCCATGCGCACCTCAGCGGGCGTCTCGTAGTGGGGGCCACGGAACTGGACGTAGACGCCCTCATCCATGCCGGGACGAACCTCGCGTGCGATCTCGCGGAGGCGCTCCGAGTAGAGGTCGGTGAGGTCGATGAAGGTTGCGCCCTCGAGCGGTGAGTCGGCCGTGAGGTTGATGTGGTCGGAGATGAGGACGGGCGTGCCGGGGCCCCACTCGGGACGGACACCGCCTGCACCGTTCGTGAGGACCATGACCTTGGCGCCCGCGGCTGCTGCTGTGCGGACCGAGTGGACGACGCGGCGGACGCCGTGGCCTTCGTAGTAGTGGGTGCGGGCACCGATCACGAGTGCGTGCTTGCCGTTGGGGAGGCGGATGGAGCGGATCGTGCCGACGTGCCCCTCAAGTGCGGGCTTCGAGAAGCCAGGGACCTCGGTGGCGGGGATGACGGCGACCTCGTCGCCCATGAGCTCAGCGGCCTTGCTCCAGCCGGAACCAAGCGTGAGGGCAATGTCGTGCTGCGCGACTCCGGTGCGGTCTGCGATGACGTCGGCTGCCTGGCGAGCGATCTCGAAGGGATCTGCCTTCGGGTCCTCGAGGGGGTGTGCATACTCGGACATGGTCATCAGCGTAGTAGGCCGTGCTGAGGATGCCCCTTCCAGTTTGAGGTTGGTTCCCGCTGTCCTGAGTTGGCGGCGTTCAGACTGGCCCGGCATGATGGAAGCCATGGCTGAGAAGACTCCCCGTAAGCATCGCATTGCCGTTATTGGTGGCGGCCCCGGTGGCTATGAGGCGGCCCTGCGCGGTGCCGAACTCGGAGCCGAGGTCACCCTCGTCGAACATCACGGAGTTGGTGGCAACGCCGTGCTCACGGATGTCGTCCCCTCGAAGACGCTTATTTCGGCGGCTGAGGTCGCCTCGCACATGGCAACGGCCGGGGAGCTTGGCGTCCAGTTCTTTGCCCGCGACGACAAGGACCGTCCGCTGCGTCCGGACATTGCGGTGAACTTCACGAAGCTCAACCAGCGCATCCGCCGTCTCGCGCAGAAGCAGTCGGATGACATGCTCGCCTCGCTCAAGCGTCACGGTGTCACGGTTGTGCAGGGCCGCGGCCGCCTCGACGGCCCCAACACGGTCATCGTCGACTCGGGCCCGAAGAGCAAGGAATTTGACCACATTGAGGCTGACACGATGATCGTGTCGGTGGGTGCGAGCCCGCGTGAGCTTCCCTCGGCGAAGCCCGACGGTGAGCGCATCCTCACCTGGAAGCAACTCTACAGCCTCACCGAGATGCCGGAGCACCTCATCGTGGTCGGCTCGGGTGTGACCGGTGCCGAGTTTGCTTCTGCCTACCGCCTCCTCGGCAGCGAGGTCACGCTCATCTCGAGCCGCGACCGCGTGCTCCCGGGTGAAGACGCGGACGCTGCGGATGTCATTGAAGAGGTCTTCAAGCGCAACGGCATGAACGTCGTCTCCGGTCAGCGTGCTGAGAAGGTCGTGCGCGACGGCGATGAGGTCGTGGCGACGCTCTCGGACGGCCGTGAGATCCGCGGTTCGCACTGCCTCATGGCGGTCGGTTCCATCCCGAACACGAAGGACATCGGGCTGGAATCGGCGGGCGTTGAACTCACCGAGTCGGGCCACATTGTCGTGAACCGTGTGGCGCGCACCTCGGTGCCGAACATTTACGCTGCCGGTGACTGCACGAGCTTCTTCCCGCTCGCATCGGTCGCATCGGCGCAGGGCCGCGCCGCGGTGTTCCACGCGCTCGGTGACGAGGTCCGTCCGATCAACCTTCGCAATGTTGCCTCGAACGTGTTCACCTACCCGGAGATCGCGACGGTCGGCTGGCAGCAGTCGGCGGTTGAGGATGGCACGCGTCAGGGTCGCGTCGCGAAGTTCTCGCTCGAGCAGAACCCGCGCGCGAAGATGCAGGAGTTCAAGGACGGCTTCGTGAAGATCATCGCCGGCAATGACCTCGGCACGATTATCGGTGCGGTCGTCGTGGCGCCGCGTGCGTCGGAACTCATCCTCCCGCTGTCGCTCGCGATCGAGCAGCGTCTCACGGTGGACCAGTTCGCTCGTGCCTGGGCTGCCTACCCGTCGCTTTCGGGCTCGATCGTGGACCTCGCTCGCTCCATGCACATGCCGCAGGAGTAGACGCTGGGTGTGTCTCCCAGAGTCGGCTTGATACGGTCAATTCAATCTTTCAACGATTCTGTGAGAGAGATTGGAGTTAATCCAGTATGGGCGTGACTTGGGTTATACGAGGATTTCTTGCTGGAGTTCTTATTGCGTTGGCGAGCGTTTCAATGCAAAGGACAGAATGGCCGTGGAACTTTGTGCTTGTAATCGGCTTGATTGCCGTCACGGCTGTTGTGTGGGCCCTCGGTCGGCGCATTTCAGCTGGCGATCGTCAGAGTAAATAAAGCCTCTGCGTGTCAAGGTCTCGCGTGAGGACGCGGTCTCTTCCCAGGGGGATCCGGTGGTGATTCTCAGTTCTGTTCTCGAGTCTGAGGTCGTTCGCTGTTCAATCCCATTGGTGGGGAAGGAATTGAGGTACATGCGTCTCAGAAATCTTGTTGCTCTTGTGGCTGCTTCAATCATCGGCCTCATTGGGCTGACGTGCGGGGGGAGGACAAGCTCAGGCTGATCCGATGCCGTCTCAAAGTCAAAGTCACACTCAAGAAGAAAACAGTCATGGTTTGACCGTCTTGGCGGCAAGTGCAACTGGGGAATTTGCAACGCTCTCAGTTGTGGACGGGGAAGTCTCACGAAGCGGTGAGAGCGTGCGTATCCTTAGGGGCGGTGTAGAACAAAGTTGCCGGATGTTATCACTGTTGATGGCATCCAATATGACGTCACATATGACATCCTTGATGCTCATACCTTCACCCTCTCCGCAGCTGCTGCTGAGCAAGCGACCGTAACGAACGATCTCTCTTTGCGGAGCAATTGGGACGGCAGTTGGGATCAGTGCGTCAGTGGTGCTGCCGTCAAGGGAGGCCTCACAAGCGGTATTGTGACGTTTTTGCTCAGCGGGCCAGCCGCTGCAGTCACAGCGGCGGCTGCGGGCATGATCGGCTCAGGAGTTGTGTCTATGCTCTCCGAGTGTTGGGGCAAGCCGTTCACACAGCCTTAGGGAGGTCGCTCTCCCCGCGCCTTAGGTCGTAGTTGTGCCCCTAGGTATCGCCACCTAGGGGCACAACTGCGACCTAAGCTGATTGGGGCGGCGGGCTACTCCGCGTACTCGATGAGGACGGTGCCGGAGGGGATGGTCTGGCCGGGCTCGCCCGAGATGGCCTTGATGACGCCGTCGCGCTGTGCCTGAATGGGCTGTTCCATCTTCATCGCCTCGAGGACGACGAGGAGGTCGCCCTTGACGACGGACTGGCCTGCTTCGACGGCGAACTTCACGATGGTGGCCTGCATGGGTGCCTTGACCGCCGTGCCGGTTTCGCTCGGCCCGGAGGACTTCTTCTGGCGGCGCTTCGGGGCGTGGCCCTGCATGGTGCGGCCGACTCCGCCGTGGCCAGCGTCGGTGTTCGAGATGATGCGGGCGGGGAGGGAGACTTCGAGACGCTTGTCGTTCACTTCGACGACGACGCTGCGGCGCTCGTCCGGTTCGCTGAGTTCCCCAGCTTCGCCGTCCCACGGCTCACACGGGTTCTCGTAGTCAGTTTCGATCCAGCGCGTGAAGACATCGAAGGAACCGTGTTCGGCGGTGAAGGCGGGCTGGTTCACGACATCCCGGTGGAAGGGGACGACGGTCGGCATGCCCGAGATCTCGAGGTCGTCGAGTGCGCGACGCGAGCGGGCGAGGGCCTCTTCGCGCGTGCGGCCGGTGACGATGAGTTTCAGGAGGAGAGAGTCGAAGGCGCCCGAGACTTCGTCGCCTTCGCGAACGCCCGAGTCAATGCGCACGCCCGGGCCGGTCGGCAGGCGCAGCGCGTGGATCGTGCCGGGGGCGGGGAAGAAGTTGCGGCCGGGGTCTTCACCGTTGATGCGGAACTCGAAGGAGTGACCGTGCGAGGTCGGATCGTCGTAGCCGAGCTCTTCGCCTTCGGCGAGGCGGAACTGCTCGCGCACGAGGTCGATGCCGGTGACTTCTTCGGAGACAGGGTGCTCGACTTGGAGGCGCGTGTTCACTTCGAGGAAGGCGACGGTTCCGTCGGCGGCGAGGAGGAACTCGCAGGTGCCGGCGCCCTGGTAGCCGACCTCCTTGAGGATGGCCTTGGATGCGGTCACCATGGCCTCGTGCTGCTCGGGCGTGATGAAGGGTGCCGGGGCTTCTTCAACGAGCTTCTGGTGGCGGCGCTGGAGCGAGCAGTCGCGGGTCGAGATGACGACGACGTTGCCGTGCGCGTCGGCGAGGCACTGAGTTTCGACGTGGCGTGGGCGGTCGAGGTACTTCTCGACGAAGCATTCGCCTCGCCCGAAGGCGGCGATGGCTTCACGCGTGGCGGATTCGAAGAGCTGGGGGATTTCTTCGCGCTCGCGGGCGACCTTGAGGCCGCGGCCGCCACCACCGTAGGCGGCCTTGATCGCAACGGGGAGGCCGTGCTCGTCGGCGAAGGCGAGCACCTCATCCGGACCAGCGACGGGTTCGAGTGTGCCGGGCGCGAGGGGCGCGCCGACCTTTTCGGCGACGTGGCGGGCAGTCACCTTGTCGCCGAGTGCTTCGATGGCTTCGGGGGAGGGGCCAATCCAGATGAGGTCTGCGTCGATGACGCGGCGCGCAAACTCGGCGTTTTCGGCGAGGAAGCCGTAGCCGGGGTGGATGGCGTCGGCACCGGAGCGGCGGGCGGCGGAGAGGATCTTGTCGATGACGAGGTAGGTCTCGGCGCTCGTCGTGCCGCGAAGGGCATAGGCTTCGTCGGCAAGGCGCGCGTGTGGTGCGTCTCGGTCCTGATCGGCGTAGACGGCGACTGATGCAATACCGGCGTCCCGCGCGGCGCGGATGACTCGGACAGCGATTTCGCCTCGGTTTGCGACGAGGACCTTGGAGATGCGGCGCATAAGCAGTCACTCTACTGCGTCAAAGCGTCTTCTTTTTGGCGCGCTTCAACAAAGTCATGCCGACATCCATTGTGAAAACCTCAAAAGGAGATGTGGTTCCATCTCTGGCACGATGCGGCGGTGCTCGCGCATGGCAGGCGAGGTGGAGGCGACGAATTACCCTTGTTTTATGGGAGCCAGGATCACTGAGGGCCGAGCTGTGCGGGAGATTGACGCGGCAGCGCTGGAGGCGCTGCGTGAGGAGCTCGCTTCGCATGGGCTCAGGCTCGAATCGGATGCTCGCCGTCGTGCTGAGTACGCCTACGACGCGTCGATCTATCGGGTGCCTCCGGTGGGTGTTGTGTTCCCGAAGACAGCTGCCGATCTTGTGGTGATTGCCCGCGCCTGCTCGACCCACGGCGTCCCTATGGCTCCGCGTGGTGGTGGTACCTCGCTTGCCGGTAACTCGATTGGCCCGGGCCTTGTCGTGGACGTCTCGCGCTACATGCGAGGGATTGCGGAGCCGGATGTCGAGGCGCGCACGATTCGTGCGGAGGGTGGCGTCATCCTGTCGGTGCTCCGAAGCAATGTGGAGACGGCCACGGACGGCGCGCTCACCTTCGCGCCGGACCCGTCGAGCCACACGCGTGTGTGCGTGGCTGGCGCGATCGGGAATGATGCCTGCGGTAACCACTCGGTGAAGTACGGCCGCATGTCGGACTCGATCGTCTCGCTTGAGGTGGTGACCGCCGACGGTGCGCATCTGCTCGCGACCGAGGGCGGTATTCGCGCCGTTGATGGCGCGGACTCGCATTCGGTGACGCGCGCGGTGGAGATTGAGCGGGAGCTGCGCGCGCTCGTGGACGAGAACATGGCTCGCTTCCGGACGGGGCTTGAGACGATGCCCCGCCAGGTGTCGGGCTACCACCTCGCGAAGCTGCTCCCGGAGCGCGGTTTCCACGTGGCCCGTGCGCTCGCGGGCTCGGAGGGAAGCTGCGCGATCATCGTGGCGGCGACGATGCAGCTCGTGCCGAAGGCGCCCGTGCGCTCGCTCGCGGTGCTCGGTTATCCGGACCCGGTGACTATGGCCCGCGATGTGCCGGCGATCCTCCGTCTGAGCCCGTCTGCGATTGAGGGCATTGATCTTTCGATTGTGAATGTGATGAAGTCGCGTCGCGGTGGGGCGAGCGTCTCGGAGCTGCCTGAGGGTGACGCGTTCCTTTTCGTTGAGTTTGAAGTGGACGACGAGGCTGCTGCAGCGGATCGTTCGCGTGAACTCATCGACGTGCTCTCGCAGCCGGGGGAGGATGGCACGCCACCGCGCCTGCTGGAGGGGCGCGCGGTGACGGGCCCGAAGGACAAGCAGATCCTGTGGCGCATCCGTGAGGATGGTGCTGGCCTTGTCTCGCGTCCGCTTGGCGAACCGGCTGGTTTTGCGGGCTGGGAGGACTCGGCCGTCCACCCGGACCGTCTCGCGGATTATCTGCACGAGCTGCGTGAACTCATGGCATCCCACGGATATCGCGGCTCGATGTATGGGCACTTCGGTGCTGGCTGCATGCACATCCGCATTGACTTTGATCTGCGCACCGAGGCTGGCCGAGCCCGCTTTCGCGCGTTCATGGAGGATGCTGCGCGCCTGGTGGTGAAGCACGGCGGCTCCCTCTCGGGAGAGCATGGCGATGGGCGTGCGCGTGGTGAGCTGCTTCCGATCATGTATGACGAGGGGATGCTCGCTGCGTTCCGTCGTTTCAAGGAGATCTGGGACCCGAAGGGCATCCTCAACCCGAACATCGGCGTTGAATGGGACCCGATTGACGCAAACCTTGCGCTCGCGGGTGTGCCGGACCGTGAGTGGCGTACGGCGCTTGATGTTCGCCAGCACGGCGGCTCGCTGAAGCCTGAGGGGCTCGATGATTTCGTTCACACTGCGCAGGCGTGTGTGGGGGTCGGCCGTTGCCGCACGGTGGCGGGTACCTTCATGTGTCCGAGCTACCGCGCCACGAATGACGAGAAGGATTCGACGCGTGGCCGTTCGCGTGTGCTGCAGGACATGCTCCGTGGCGCTCGGACGGTGAAGGAGGGGTGGAAGTCGAAGGAAGTCCGCGAGGCCCTGGACCTCTGCCTCTCGTGTAAGGCGTGCGCGAGTGACTGCCCGACCGGTGTCGACATGGCGTCGATGAAGTCGGTCTTCTATAACGAGTACTACAAGGGCCGCGTGCGCCCCCGCTCCCACTACACGGTCGGGAAGCTGCCGATGTTCTTGCCGCTTGCGCAGGCGCTCGCGCCGATCGCGAACCTGGCGATGAAGTCGCCGCTCAAGTACCTCGTGTTTGCGATGTCTGGTGTGACTTCGAAGCGTCCCTTCCCGGTGTTTGCCCGCCGCTCGGCGACTCGCGCAGCGATCCGGGCGGCACGCTTCACGAAGCACGGCACGGCTGCTGGTGCCTCGCAGGACGCGGTGTTCTTCCTGGACTCGTTCACGAAGGCGTTCCGCCCGGAGCTCATCGAGTCGACTTCTCGTGTGCTCTCGGATGCTGGCGTGACGGCGTCCTGCTCGGCCGATGAGTGCTGTGGCCTCACCTGGATTTCGACGGGACAGTTGGACGGTGCGAAGCGTCGCATGCGTTCGCTCGTGGATACGCTGGATGACGGCACGGATCGTCCGATTGTCGTGCTTGAGCCGAGCTGTGCGTCGGCGATCAAGCACGATGCTCCGAAGCTGCTCATGGATGATCCAGCTGCGGCTCGTGTTTCGGCGCGTGTGCGGTCCTTCGCTGATTTCGCGCGCGAACGGATGCTTGCTGGCTGGAAGCCGAGCGCAACCCCGCCGAAGGAACTGGCCCTGCAGCCGCACTGCCACGAGTACTCGGCGTTTGGCCACGCGGTGCAGAAGCAGGTGTACGAACAGTGGGGTGTGTCGAAGATCACGCAATCGACGTCGTGCTGTGGCCTTGCCGGCAACTTCGGCATTGAAGCGGAGCACTACGAAACCTCGATGAAGGTTGCCGAGCACTCGATGGGCAAGATGCTGCACGACGCGTCGCCGTGTGCGTCGGTGGCGACGGATGGTTTCTCGTGTGTGACGCAGCTCGCGCACCTTGAACCGGGACGTAAGGGCTCGCACCTCGTGGAGCTCCTGGACCCGGCACGTGACGGGAAGGACGCCTAGATGACACTGACCGCGGCCGCGGACGGCTCTTCGCTCGGTAACCCCGGCCCCATGGGCTGGTGCTGGTATGTGGACGAGGAGTGTTGGGGCGCTGGCGGTGCCCGAAGTGGCACGAACAACATCGGTGAGCTGCTTGCTGTGGCTGAACTTCTGGATGCCACTGCTCAAAGTGGCCACGCTGGCGAACCGCTGCGGGTGCTGTGTGACTCCCAGTACGTGATCAATTCGGTCACGAAGTGGATGCACGGCTGGAAGCGCAAGGGCTGGAAGAAGGCCGATGGAAAGCCTGTTCTGAACCGTGACATCCTCGAACGCATCGACGCCTCGCTCGAGGGCCGCGAGGTGACCTTTGAGTGGGTGAAGGGCCACGCCGGACACCCGGAGAATGAGGCCGCCGATGAGCGTGCCCGTGCCGCAGCGGAGGCCTACCAGGCCGGCAAGCAGCCGAACACTGGCCCCGGATTCCGCGGTGCGCCCGACACAACCGAGCCTCCACGTAACGATGCGAATGCGTCGGATGTCGAAGAGGCTGAGGTTGTTGCCCGCGAACTGCACGACCCGCACCTTGCGCCTGAGTCGCCTCAGCGCCTGCTCTGCGACCTTGAGGCTGCCCTGTGGGGTCAGGGGCCGACGCCCGCTGTGACTGCGAGCCGCCGTGAGGAACTGCTGCACGACGAAGCCAGCGGTGTGGATGTGCATGGTTCCCTCCTTGCTCGTCACGAACTGATTGAGCACTTTGCTTCGGTGGTCGGCCGGGATGACCTGCTGGCTGGTGTTGCGTCGATGGACGCGGTTCAGGTTGCGGCCATTGCTGCGAACACCTGCCTCGTGACCGGCCGGATTGAGCTCGTCGATGGCACAGTGCAGCGCACGAGTTCTCTGTGGGTTTACGAGCGTCTCGTGCAGAACGAGCGCACCTGGCAACTGCGCCACCACCACGCAACCCTCGTCTCGGATGGGTCGTTCGCGTAAGCAGGAGGCGGCTCTGTCCTCGGCGGCCGCGCCGGTCTAGAACGGCGCTGGTGTCAGATCCCAAGAGACTCTCCTCCTCTCGCGAATTGGGGTTGCTTCGGCATCCCGTTTCGGGGAAAACTGGGGAACCTGCGTGCCTGGAGACGGCCGTGCCGATCGCCGTATTGGCCTGGTGCGGGCGCTGGTGGAGCCTGTGTCCTGACTCGCAGCACCAGCGGCCTCATCCGGGGCGCCACCAATGTGAGGTCGGGCGCCGATGGACTGGCAGGCCTCGCGTGCGGACTGGATTCTCGCGTGGGCATTTGGTGGTCTTGTCGTCTTCTCGATGCCATTTGGTGAGATCCAGTGGAGAGCACCCGCGTTGTTTTGGCTGACCTCCCACCCGTGCCAGTGCTTGAGCGTGTGATGCCACCGGCACAAGTGGGCGAGATTGTGGATCGCCGTTTCGCCACCCTTGGCAGCATCGTGCGTGTGATCGAGATCACAGCGCTCTGCCCGACGACTGCATCCGGGGAAGCGGCAGCATTCGTCGCGGACTGCGAGCATGCGACGCATTGCCTCGCTCGGCCGGTAACGATCGACTGCGAGCGGCTGGCTGGTGATCGGGTCGGTCAGGATCCGTTCGAAGCTTGGCCGCTCGGCCGCAAGCTGCTTCGCGAGTGAGAGAGGGATCGGGCCGACGCCCGAGAGGACGGCAGCTTCCCGTGAGTGGCCGAGCAAGGAGAGAGCTGGAACGGTGACGGACACCCGTGCGTCGTAGCGCAGTGCACCCCCATCCGGGCGAAGCACGTTCGCCGTAGGATCGCTCTGCAGGAGCAGCTCTGCAACCACATCAGCGCGCACCTGATCAAGGGTTCGCGTCGCGCCGCTGTCGCCTCGGCCTGAAACTATGGCTGTGCGTCCTTGCGCCTCCGCACGGAGGTTGTCCTTGGCGATTTCGGTCACCCGTTCGAAGATCGCGTGCGCTTGCCACTCCTGCATCACGATCGAAAGCGCTGCGAGCCCGTCCTTGAGGGGCTCAACAGCAACGGTGCGGAGTGCCTGCGCTTCTTCGAAACGTTCGTCAAGATGCTGTTCTCTGGCCTGCTCTGACAGTCGGCGAACGATTCGCTCGAGCTCACCTGGCGTGCACTCGATGGCCGCTTCGAGTGCGGCACGTTCGTACTGCTGCCGGAGCTCGGTCCGTTCTATCGCCTTGCCGTGCCGTTCGATGAGTTCAGCCCGCACGCCGTCGATCTCGCCCGCCTCCCAACAGCGCTGTGTCGCAGGGAATGACTCGAGGAGGGAGGTGGCACGTTCCATGCGTGCCGTCATGGTGCGGCACGGGCGGTCGACAACGAGGCCGCACTCGGCTGCCAGTGAGCGGAGCGCCAACTCGCGATGCTTGGCATGTGCCGTGGCAGTGGCCGAGATGACGGCGAGGTATGCCTCAGCAAGCACGCGCGACTGCTGCGCTGCGAGTATCCGCTGTTGGCGCTCGAGCTGCCCCAATTGAACAAGCGATGCGTGTGTTTGCGCGTCGTGCTCAGTGAGCGCTCGGTGCGACTGCGTTGATGTCATGACCCCTCCCTTTGCCATCAAGAGTAGAACGGATGTTCGATCTAAGCTGAGAGGTGGCTGGTAGTGGTGAGATCTTGTCGAGTAATATACGAACAGATGTTCGAGTTGCCCATTGGGGGAGGTGTTGTGAGGTGAGTACTCACTCATTTAGGATCGTGTCATGACCCGGTGCCGCTTGTCCGCTGACGATCGGCGAGAGCAGATCCTCTCGTCGATCGGCCCTGTCGTGCTTGAGCACGGGGTCATGGTCACCTCGCGCCAACTTGCTGACGCGGCGGGAGTCGCGGAGGGCACGCTGTTTCGCGCTTTCGGTGACAAG
This sequence comes from [Zimmermannella] alba NBRC 15616, assembly GCF_001570905.1. Lineage (GTDB taxonomy): Bacteria > Actinomycetota > Actinomycetes > Actinomycetales > Microbacteriaceae > Pseudoclavibacter > Pseudoclavibacter albus. The sequence goes on from NZ_BCSO01000002.1 coordinate 40,209, forward strand.
GACTCCCTTCTCGTTGCTTTTGCCGAGCGGGAAGGATGCCGTGCCTTTGACCTGTCATCCGTCGAGCTGCGTCGCAACGAATTCTTGACGGTGAGCGAACTGGTTCGAGCGATGATTGAGGCCATCGTCGACCAGCTTGGTCATTACATGGAGTTGACGATGGCGCTGGGTCCGCTCATCCACGCCGCTCAACGCGGTTGCGGGGAGAAGAACGCGGTTGAGGTTCACAACCAACGATTCGGGGACTTCAACCAGCGCATTGCATCCCTGCTTGAGCCCTTTGCCCATGAGATGAGCGTGTCCACGACAGCGGCTGCTGCGGCCATCGCCACCGTTGCGGTCACCGCGAGTTCGTCTTGGGGTCAAGTCGCTCGGCCGCTCTCACTTGATGACACGCACCGCATCCTTGTGCACGGCCTTATGGCCGAGCAGTCGGGGTCTTCCCCGGCGCCCTCTCCCAAGCTTGACCACCCGTAACAGTCTGGTCAGCCCACCCCACAGCCCCCTCAGATTCGCACCTCGAGCTGACGCTCCCCAAACGCCATCTTGATGCGACACAACCTGACTATCCAATTGATTCACGGGCAGTGCCCGTCACGTCGGAAGAACTACACGTGCTTTCTCAAATCCTTTGGCGATACCTGGCCCCAAAGTGGCCGCTTGTCGTCGGTGTGCTGGTGTTCCAGCTGCTGCAAGCGCTTGCGTCGCTGTACCTGCCCAGCTTGAACGCAGACATCATCAACAACGGCGTCGCGAAGGGTGACACCGGCTACATCTGGGCAACCGGGTCCTGGATGCTCCTCGTGGGCTTTGGGCAGATCCTGACTGCGATCATCGCAACATGGTGTGCTGGTAAGGCCGCCATGGGTGCTGGCCGCGACCTCCGCCGCGACATCTTTGACCGCGTTGCGGCGTTTTCGGAACGCGAGATCTCGCACTTCGGGCCCGGTTCGCTCATCACTCGCACGACGAACGACGTGCAGCAGGTGCAGATGCTCGCCATGATGGGCGCCACGATGCTCGTGTCCGCACCGATGCTCGCGATCGGCGGCATCATCATGGCGCTGCGTCAGGACATTGGGCTCAGCTGGATCATCGCCGTGTCCGTGCCGGTGCTCCTGGCCGCGATGCTTGCGATTGTGTCCCGGATGGTGCCCCTGTTCCGCAGCTACCAGGACAAGGTCGACGCCGTGAACCGGGTGCTGCGTGAGCAGCTCACCGGCATTCGCGTTGTTCGTGCCTTCGTGCGTGAAGACATCGAAACCAAGCGCTTCAAGGAAGCAAACGAAGACATTACCCAGGTCGGCAAGCGCGTCGGAGACCTCTTCGTGCTCCTGTTCCCGCTCGCGATGCTCATCCTCCAGATCACGACCATCGCGGTGATCTGGTTCGGCGGCATCGAAGTGGACCGTGGACAGGTGCAGGTCGGCACGATCTTCGCCTACATGATGTACGTCATGCAGATCCTTATGGGGGTCGTCATGGCGAGCTTCATGGTCGTCATGATCCCGCGCGCAGCGGTCTGTGCTGAGCGAATCGGTGAAGTGCTCGATACCGACACGAGCCTCGTGTGGCCGGAGACCCCGACGCGTGGTCAGCCCACGCCCGGCAGCATTGAGCTCGAACACGTCAGCTTCACCTACCCCGGTGCGGAAGAAGCTGTGCTTGAAGATGTCACCTTCCGCGTGAACCCGGGCGAAACAGTCGCCGTCATTGGCTCAACAGGTGCAGGCAAGTCCACGCTCATCTCGCTTGTGCCGCGCCTCGTGGATGCGACCAGTGGCACGGTCCGCGTCGGTGGCATCGACGTTCGCGACGCTGACTCGGCAGAGCTGTGGAGCGGTATCGGTCTCGTGCCGCAAAAGCCGTTCCTCTTTGCCGGCACCATCGCGTCCAACCTCCGCTTTGGCAAGCCCGACGCGAGCGACGAAGAACTCTGGGCTGCACTCGAAATTGCTCAGGCTGCCGATTTCGTTCGTGAGAAGCCGAAGCAGCTTGACGAACCCATCGCACAGGGCGGCACCAACGTGTCCGGCGGTCAGCGTCAGCGTCTCGCGATCGCTCGCGCCATCGTGCACGACCCGAAGCTGCTCATCTTTGATGACTCCTTCTCAGCCCTCGACCTCACGACCGATGCCCGACTCCGCCAGGCGCTCTGGCAGCAAATGCCGGATGTGACCAAGCTCGTCGTGGCGCAGCGCGTGTCGACGATTACTGACGCCGACCGCATCGTGGTGCTTGAGCGTGGTCGCGTCGTCGGCCTCGGAACCCACGAGGAACTCCTCGAATCGTCCGAGACGTACCGCGAAATCGTTGAATCCCAGCTCGGAGCGGAGGCCCAGGCATGAGCAAGGCAGCAAAGGGAACATCCCGTCGCTCCACGTCCCCGGTTCGAGGCAGCGAACGCGAACTTCACGACGAGATCGAGCGCGAGCTCGAGACCGGTGTCGAAGACGAAGCCACCGCGAAGGCTCGCATCGCCGCTGGCGGTCAAGCGGGCGGCAAGGCCAAGAACTTCTGGCCGTCCTTTAAACGACTGCTCGGATTGCTTGCTCCCTATAAGTGGAGCTTCGCCTTTGTCTCGCTGCTCGGCGCGATCTCCGTGGTTCTCACCGTCATCGCTCCCAAGGTGCTCGGCGAGGCAACGAACATCCTTTTCGAAGGACTGATCTCCAAGCAGCTTCCGGCTGGCATGACCAAGGAAATGCTCGTTGAGCATCTCCGGGCGCAAGGCCAAGACGACTTCGCCAACATGCTCGGCGCGATGAACCTTCGCCCGGGAGAGGGCGTTGACTTTGGGCGCCTCGGCCAGGTCCTCCTCATCGTGCTCGCGCTCTACGTGATCGGTGGCGTGCTTGGCTGGATCCAGGGCTACGTCGTCAACATCATCATGGTGAAGGCGATGTACCGCCTGCGTGAATCGGTCGAGCAAAAGATCCACCGCCTGCCGCTGTCCTACTTCGACAAGATGCAGCGAGGCGACCTCCTGTCACGCGTGACGAACGACATCGACAACATCACGAACACGCTCCAGCAGTCGCTCTCAGGGGCGTTGACCGCACTCCTCACCGTCATCGGTGTCCTCATCATGATGTTCTCGATCTCGTGGGAGCTGGCGCTTGTGGCGCTCATCGCGATCCCGCTCACGGGCGTCGTCATGGGCATCATTGGGCCGAAGTCGCAGAAGCAGTTCCAGATTCAGTGGAAGAAGACCGGACGGCTCAACGCCCGCGTAGAAGAGTCCTTCTCCGGCCACTCGCTCGTCCATGTCTTCGGTCGCGACGAGGCATCCCGCCAGGCCTTTGCAGAGGAGAACGAAGCCGTCTACGAGGCGAGCTTCCGAGCCCAGTTCCTCTCCGGCATCATGATGCCCGCGATGATGTTCATCGGGAACCTCTCCTACGTGGCCATCGCCGTCGTGGGTGGCCTCAAGGTGGCGTCCGGCAGCATCTCACTGGGCGAGGTCCAGGCGTTCATCCAGTACTCGCGTCAGTTCTCACAGCCGCTCGCCCAGCTCGGTGGTATGGCTGCGACAGTCCAGTCCGGAACGGCCTCGGCCGAGCGCGTGTTCGACGTGCTTGACGTTGAGGAAGAGCGCGCCGAAGACGGCAACACGGCCAAGCCCGTGGGCGGTCGCGGCACGATCGAGTTCGAGCACGTGCGCTTCTCCTACCACCCGGAGAAGCCGCTCATCCGTGACCTCTCGTTCCGAGTCGACCCCGGACAGACCGTCGCCATCGTCGGCCCCACAGGCGCCGGCAAGACAACACTCGTCAACCTGCTCATGCGCTTCTATGAGCTCGATGGCGGTCGCATCCTCATCGACGGGCAAGACATCTCCGAGCTCACGCGCCACGACGTCCGAGCCCGAACCGGCATGGTGCTGCAGGACCCGTGGCTGTTCCAAGGCTCAATCCTCGAAAACATCCGATACGGACGCCAAAGCGCCACCGATGAAGAAGTGCTTGCCGCGGCGAGCGCCTGCTACGTCGACCGCTTCGCGCACTCCCTTCCGGACGGCTACGACACCATCCTCGATGAAGACGCGAGCAATGTCTCGGCAGGTGAACGCCAGCTCGTCACCATCGCGCGCGCCTTCGTCGCGAACCCCGCAGTGCTCATCCTTGACGAAGCCACAAGCTCCGTCGACACCCGCACCGAACTGCTGCTCCAGCACGCGATGGCGACGCTTCGCGAAGGTCGCACGAGCTTCGTGATCGCCCACCGACTCTCGACCATTCGTGACGCGGACCTCATCCTCGTCATGGAACACGGCGACATCGTCGAACAGGGCAACCACGAGGAACTCATCGCCAAGAACGGTGCCTACGCGAAGCTTTACGCCTCGCAGTTCGAAGGCGCCCACGAGGTTGAAGAGATCGACATCCCGCACCAGGAAGCGCCAAGCGTCGGACCGATGGGGATGTAGCAAACACCGCGCCCGAGGGGGTGCTTCTCACGGGGCACGGGACTCCGGGCAGGTTGCAACACGAAAGGTGTGGCTGTCGACGCAAACGCGTCGGCAGCCACACTGCGTTCGCGGTGAGGTTCGGCGCCTCAGCCCGGCACGGCGCAGCCTGGCGAACCCCAGCGTGAGATGAACGTCAACGGACGCGGCCCGAAGCGCGACGCGAAGCTCCGGTCGAGCAGACCCGCGAAGCCCAGAACCCCGACGCGCAGTGCTCAGGCCAACTTCGAGGTCGTGCCGCTGCCAGCGGCCTGCCAGAACCCCGACACGCAGTGCTCAGGCCGGAGGCCGCCGGCACGTAACGCCGCGGCGAAGCCTGCTCCCCACTACGCGCGGTGCTCAATCGGTGAGATGATCTGGGTTGGTGGCGACACCGCTGCTCCCCACTACGCGCGGCGCTCAAGCCTCGACTGTCGTCCACACGGACTCCACACGGACCTGAGCCACTACCCGCGATGCTCCCGCGCACGGTTCCAGAGCTCGTGCCACTCGATGCCGAGCTCACGGACCATGCGCCGGAGGGTCGGCAGCGACATGCCGACAACCGTCGAGGGATCGCCATCCACTCGCTCAATGAATGGCGCCGCGAGCGAATCAATCGTGAACGCGCCCGCCACCTGGAGCGGCTCACCCGATGCGATGTACGCCTCCAGCTCGGCCTCACTCAGGTCATCCACAAACGTCACCTGCGCGCTCGCCACACGACCAACAGCAGGCACCACATCGGCCACCTCTGCCACGTCCGAACGGCGCCGACAATCCACCACCCAATGCCCTGACCACAGCGTCCCCGTCTTCCCGAGCTGCGCCAGCCAACGCTCGCGCGCAACCTGAGGGACGTACGGCTTCCCCAGCACACGCCCGTCAATCTCAAACATCGAGTCGCCACCGATGACAAGACCATCCAAATCGCCACCGCTCACCGGATCCACCGCAGAGCCAGCCACCGCTTCCGCCTTCGCGCGAGCGAGCTCGAGGACCACCGTCTCCGGGGAGAGGTCCGCCACCCGTACACCACGATCAGCAGCCACGCGTTCGAGTGCCGCATCCTCGTCTACCTGAGACGGAATCGCGATCGGTTCAATCCCTGAGCTCCGCAGGAGCATGAGGCGGGCAGGCGACGTAGAAGCCAAGTAGACGCGCATGACCACCAGGCTACAGACGCCCACCTCACCCCGCCCGGCCCACTCCAGTCCGGCCGAGCCCAACCCGGCCCACCCCCGCGACCACACCGCCTAGGCTGGCACCATGAGTGACGACCAGCACGCACCGCACGCCACCGACACCAGCCCGCGCCCGCATGCAGGCGAGCTCGCCACCGGTCAGCTCATCGAACTTACCGTCGACAATGTCGCGCACGGCGGCATCTGCGTTGCCCGTCACGACGGTCGCGCCGTGTTCGTCCCCGACACGGCGCCCGGAGAACGCATCCTCGCGCGCGTCACCGAAGTCAAGAAGCGCTTCGCACGCGCCGAAACGCTCCGCGTCATCGAAACCCACGAGGAACGCCGCGACCACATTTGGCCGGAAGCCGCCATCGACCGGGACCCGGCGGACCGTGCAGGCGGTGCCGAATTCGGCCACCTCACGCTCAGCTACCAGCGCGAACTCAAGCGCCGCGTCCTCGCCGACTCCTTTGCCCGCTTCGCCAAACTCGACATCGCCGACGACCTCACCGCCGTCGAAGCCTGCCCTGGCGACGACGACCTCGGCGGCACCCGCTGGCGCACCCGCGTTACCCTCCACGTCGACGAACACGGCAACGTTGGCCCCTACGCCGCACGCTCACGCCGCGTCATCCCCGTCGCCAGCTTGCCCCTCGCAGTGCCCGACATCGAAGAACTTGCCCCGCTCGACGGCGTCGCCCCCGGCGAATCGGGCTGCTACGAACTCGTCCAGCCGAGCGAACTCGACGCACGCATCCGCTTTGTCCCGGCCACCCGTCGAGGCGCGAACCCCGTCCGAAGCGAACGCGTCATCATCGAAACCGTCAACGACCGCAGCTTCCACCTCGCCGAAGACGGCTTCTGGCAGGTCCACCGTCAGGCCGCCACGACCCTCTTCAATGCCGTCCAGGATGCCGCGCGTGACCACTTCGACCCGGAGGCGCAGCACCTCGACCTCTACGGCGGTGTCGGCCTCCTCGCCGCAGCACTCGGCGAACTCGGCGGCAAGCGCAGCCGTGTCGAAAGCGTCGAGGCAGTTGAATCGGCCACCGAACACGCCCAGGAAAACCTCGCCGAGTGGGTCGGTGCTCGCGCCATCACAGCCCGCGTCGATCACTACCTGAACCGACTCCTCAACGACCGCGGCGCACGCGCCCTGCGGTGTGGCACGGTCGTCCTCGACCCTCCGCGCGCCGGCGCCGGACTCGAGGTCATCGAATCCCTCGACGCACTCGACCCGCGCCAACTCATCTACGTCGCCTGCGACCCGGTTGCTCTCGCGCGCGACACGGCCTACCTCGCAGAACGCGGATGGAAGCTCACGAGCCTGCGTGCCTTCGACCTCTTCCCGTCCACGCACCACGTGGAGACGCTCGCCCGTTTCGATCGCTGACCCCCAGCCCGAGCACTGCCCGTGTCTCGAAGGCCGATGCCGTCACCTCGGTGATTCGCGACCGCATGCGAGTGCGGGACGCGACTGAAACAGCCGCGTCCCGCACTCGTACGTCATGCCTCGTCGCGCCGACCTCGGTGCAGCGCCGCACACGTCAAGGCAAGTGCCAGGACGGCAAGCATGCCTGCGATTGGAAGCGTGGCGAACACGTCGACACCGGTGCTGGCGAGCGTGCCATGCCCACGGGCATCTGCCGATTGAACGTTTGCATGTGGCGACGCCGACGTTGAGCCCGCATGTGGCGACGCCGACGCTGCCGCTTGAGCGGAATCCGGTGTCGCTTCGGCAGGCTGAGGTGCACCAGCCGGGGTCTCGTCGGTCGGTGTCGGTGACGTGGTGGCCGTTGCGGCAGGGCTCTCGGGTGTCGCCGTCGCCTCAGATGCGCAGAGCTCTGACTTGCCAGCGCTGCCGACGGCAAAGCGGATGGTCTTCACGCCGCTGTCGAGCGCCGTCCCATCCTTGAGCTTGCCCGTGTACTTCAGATCAAGCTCGTATACACCGGACTTCGTGAACGACCACGCTGCGTGCGCGTGCGTTGACGAGTCGATTGAGATTGTGGTCGGCGCGCCATCTCGTGAGCCAAGAATCTCCTTGGGGCTGCCGCCGAAGGTGTCGGCCTGGAACATGGCGAAGTCGCCGGGTCCACGGACGTTCGTGAGCGAGAGTGTGAGCGGTCCGTTAAGCCGCGAGTGGTCGACGCGTTCTGTCGAGTAGCCCGGCCAAGGTAGATCGTTCACTTGCGTCATGGGCAACAGGTAGTTCTCCTGGCCGATCGGGGCGAGTACGCGGTCCCAGGCGGCTCCTGACTGGCGCGCGTCGCGAGTGAATTTGCTGGCATCACTGGCCACGATGGCGACGTCCGACGCATCCCGGTCGACGCTGCCGCTTGCCGCGATTCGAGTGTCGTCCTTCACGAACATCTTGAGTGTTGAACCGTCAAGGACAGCTGAGGCCATGTCGATGTGGCCGTGATCCAGGAGCACTCGATCGGAACACTGATCCTGGCTTGGTGGTGTTGGTGTGGGCGTCGCGGTGGGGGCCGGACTCGAGCCGTCAGCGCGTGGCTTGATTGTCGCGGTTGTCGTCGTGGTCTCGCCCACCTTGTAAGCGTTGCTCAAGACGGTTTCGGTGACCTCGGTGCCAATGAGTGGATGTGGTCGGAAACGGGCAACGATCTTCCCGCCGGCCATGTATGAGGCGAACTCCACCCGGGCATCCACGTTCGCGCCGCCCGGAATCCAGTACGTGTACGTCGATGAGGGCCGGTCATTACCGGGCTCGTAGTGGATGACGTCGAGGAATCCGAACACCTTGGGATCGTCGATCGCAACGTTGACGCTGAAGGTGTCAGTCCCAACACCTGGCTTGAGGCCCGCGTTCATGGTTGCCGGACGCACAGGCGTGTAGCTGACCGTCGGGAAGTCACCTTCCGTCGTTGCGTCGATCGGGGTCATCAGCTCGGCATCCGACGTGCCAGTGGTCGTCACCTCGGGGCGTCCGGACGCGCAGTCGATCGGGGACGAGGTCCAGGACGGGGCTGCAGAACCGGAGGACGGCGTGAAGCGCAGCTGGAACTTCGCCGCGTCGTCGCCCAGGAAATCAACGAACTCCGCGTGTCCATTGGTGACGGCGAGATCCGTGAAGTGGTGGCCGTCGATGAATACTTCGGCGGTGCCGTTCACTGCCGCGCCAAGCTCGAGGGTTCCCAGGCTGAGCTTCGCCGTGTTCGCGGCATCTCGGGCATCGACCTTGTCAGCAGGTGCGGGGGCGATGGTGAAGCGGTAGTTGGATGCGCTACTTGGAGCCTCCGTGCTCGCAGCGGGTGCTGTGAGCGAGCCGGGGCGTGCTCCACCCACCTGCCATGCGAGCGAGGTGTCCTCTGAGGCAATGATCGTGCCGTCCTTCGCTCGCGCGGTCGCACGGTACGTGATGTTGTAGCGACCGGGCTTCTCGAAGAGCGTGAAGTTGTGGGTGTGGGTTCCCGGCTGCAGCGACTGGCTCTGCGCCTCGGCCCCGCTCGTGCTGAAGAATCGTTCGGGGACGCGCGTCGCGGACGGGGAGGACCCTGGCCAGGCAAACCACTCGACCTGGCCCGGGCCCTCCGCCTCGACAATGTCGAGCGTGAAGAGCGCATCTCGGAATTGGTCGGCGGGCACACCGGCATCTGCCCCGAAGCCCGACCAGATCGGCTGGTTGCCCCAGCCCGGCATCTGGGGTGCCTGGAACCAGGTGCTTCCGGGCTCGCCGAGGAAGTCGAGTGCGGGTTCGTTCTCGGGCACCGTGAACAACCACTTTTGCTCGTCGGCGTTGTACCCCTTGCCGAGGTAGTTCACGGTGTCCTCGAGTGGACGGGGTTGTCCGTGCTCGCTCTTGAGCTCAAAGGTGGTGCCGTTCCAGAACACCTTGGGTGAGTCGACGTGCCCTTCGGTGGCCACGTACTTGCTGTCATCAGGGCCTGCGAAGGCAGGGCTTGCTGCGAGATGCACGGGAGCTGCGATGAGCGTCGCGAGCGCGAAACCGAGCGCGAACACTCGCGCGCGGCCCCGTGTCCCTCGTTGGGAGATGGTTGGCACAGAGCACCTTTCAAATCGATGAAGTCCGAGCGAAAGCTCTGAGCATCCCGAATGGATGCTGAAAGTAATGATAGGCGTTTGCAATTGGGGCGTGGGTGGGGACGAAGCAGAACGCCCGCACAAAGAATGTGGCGGGCGTTCGGTCATAGTGGGTGTGTGGCTAGGCGTACCGGCTGCCGAAGGGGTCGGGCGCGAAGGGATCCTGATTCACGCTGCGCATCGCGCGCTGCGACTTGACCCAACGGCTCTGCTCCGTCGGCAGATCGCGAGGTGTGTCCTGTGCTGCCAGTTCATCGGCGAGCGCGTCAAAGACGGCTGCAATTGCCGCGAACTCCTCCTCGCTCGGATTGCCGTGGATGCTGCCAGTGGGCATCGCGAGGGGTGCGCCCTCATTCTTCGTTGGCTCAACCATTACAGCGGGATGTTTCCGTGCTTCTTTGGCGGCAGCGATGCGCGCTTCGTGCGTAGGGCACGCAGCGCCTTCGTGATGACGAGACGCGTCTGAGCGGGTTCGATGACGGAATCGAGCTCGCCGCGCTCAGCCGCGAGGAACGGCGAGGCCACGTTGTAGGTGTACTCGTCCGCGAGGCGGGTGCGCAGCTCCGCGACATCCTCGCCTGCCTCCTCGGCCTTCTTGATGTCGTTGCGGTAGAGGATGTTCACCGCACCTTGGCCACCCATGACCGCGATCTCGGCGGTCGGCCACGCAAAGTTGAGGTCGGCCCCGAGCTGCTTCGAACCCATGACGATGTACGCGCCACCGTAGGCCTTGCGGAGAATGCAGGTAACGAGCGGCACCGTCGCCTCGGCGTAGGCGTACAGCAGCTTCGCGCCGCGGCGGATGACACCCGACCATTCCTGATCGGTGCCGGGCAGGTAGCCGGGCACATCCACGAGCGTGACGATCGGAATCGAGAACGCATCACAGAAGCGCACGAATCGTGCCGCCTTCTCACCCGCGTTGATGTTGAGCGTGCCGGCCATCTGGCTCGGCTGGTTTGCGATGATGCCGACGGGGCTGCCGTCGACACGGGCAAAGCCGACGACGATGTTCGGTGCGTAGAGCGGCTGCACCTCGAGGAACTCGCCGTCGTCCGCGATCGCCTCGATGACCGCCTGCATGTCGTACGGCTGGTTCGGGGAGTCCGGGATGATCTTGTTGAGCTGGCGGTCCTCGTCGGTCACCTCGAGCTCGACCGTCGCCTCATAAAGCGGCTGCTCGGCGAGGTTGTTGTCCGGGATGTAAGAGAGCAGCGCGCGAGTGTAGTCGAGCGCATCCTCTTCGTCTTCGGCGAGGTAGTGCGAGACGCCTGAGGTCTTGTTGTGGGCGAGCGCACCGCCGAGCTCTTCAAAGCCGACCTCTTCACCGGTGACGGTCTTGATGACGTCCGGGCCGGTGACGAACATGTGGCTCGTCTTGTCGACCATGATGACGAAGTCGGTGAGGGCGGGGGAATAAACCGCGCCACCCGCGGCAGGGCCCATGACGATCGAGATCTGCGGGATGACACCAGACGCTGCAGTGTTCCGACGGAAGATCTCGCCGTACTTACCAAGGGCCACGACGCCCTCCTGGATGCGGGCGCCACCCGAATCGAGGATGCCGATGATGGGGCATCCCACCTTGAGAGCGTGATCCATGATCTTCACGATCTTCTCGCCGGCCACTTCTCCGAGCGAGCCGCCGAAGGTCGTGAAGTCCTGCGAGTAGACGGCGACCTGGCGGCCGTGGATCGTGCCGATGCCGGTGACGACCGCGTCGCCGTACGGACGGCGCTTCTCCATGCCGAAGGCGGTCGTGCGGTGGCGAACGTACTCGTCGAGCTCGACGAAGCTGCCTGGGTCGACGAGCCCCTCGATGCGCTCGCGGGCCGTCATCTTGCCCTTCTTGTGCTGCTTCTCGGCCGAAATGGTCTCGGCGTCGGTCACCGCTTCGCGGTGGCGATCGCGCAGCTGTTCGAGGCGGGCTGCCGTGGTGGTCAGCTCGATCCGCGCGGCGGCGTCGCTGGCGGCGGCTTCGTTGGAGCTGGGGCTGGTCGAGGCGTTCATCGTCGCCATGCTACAAGGAGTCCCGTGCCGAGTGTTTGCGGTGGTCTACAACTGCATGCCGATATTCGCTGCGGGAACCTACAACCTCAAGCTCTGCGCACTACGCTCGCTGCAGAGCCTCTTCACCGCACCGAGCGAAGCTCGACCGCGCGCACCCGCCGACTGATTCGGAGCACCATGAGCGATCACCGCGAGGACGGATTCCGTTCCTGCCCGGCATCGCCCTTCGGAGAACTTCCAATCGAAGACGCGCCGGCCGCAAAGCGTGCCGCGGCGCGTGCCGAGGCCGAGGCATCCCGCACCGCCGACACCGTCGCGGTCCCCGTCATTGGCCGTGGCGACACGGACGCGGACCACGACACGAATCCGCTTGCCCTGCGCGCGATCTTCCGGAGCTCCGCTCCAGGCACGTCTCGTGACAATGCGCCCCAGGATGAGTCGGACGCTGGCCCCTTTGACCGTTTGAACCCCGAAGATGTCCCGGCAACGCGTCGCGCCGAGCGGAAGGCGGCCCGCTGCGCCGAGGCGCTGGCTGAGCGTGGGGCTGAGCGCGCGCAGGCAGCCAACACCACCACGACGGATGCTGCCGAAGCAGGCCACGTCGACGCGTCGAACGAGACCGCCGAAGCAGCACAGCCGGAGACCCCCAAGCGTGGCCGCGTGCGTGGACCCCGACTCCCAGAACTTATGGACGACGGCGACGGCTACACGCTGCCCGGCCTGGCCCGCCACTTCGACGGTGACGGCGCCTTCCGCGAGAGCGCAGCGCCGAGCGAAGTCGGCCTTCGCTTCCACAACGCCGCCTATGCCCGCAGCGAAGACGAGCTTCCGCAGGCACCGCACACGCCTCGGGCGGTGCTGCTCGCCGTCCTCGCCGTCTTCATGATCGGCTTTGGCGCCGTTGCGCCGAGCGTGGCCTTCGTGCAGCTCGTGTGGGCGATGCCCGTGTTCGTCCTCGCCGCGGTCTTCGGACTCATCGGCTTCATCACCGGCGACCAGCCGCGCTGGTTCTCCGGCCTGCTTACCGTCGCTTGCCTTGCCGCGGCGAGCCTGTGCTTCTTTGCCCCGAGCTGGATCCTGAACTCCTAATGCCTGAATTCATTCAACTTCCCGAAACCCCCTCGACCCATGACGAGCTGCGCGCGCGCTGGCGCGATGCGGGCGGCGCGCTCCCGAGCGGCACGGCCATTGTGACCGACACCCAGACGAAGGGGCGTGGACGTCACGGTCGCAGTTGGATTGCGCCCGCAGGCAAGACGATCGCCCTCTCCGTGCTCGTGGCAGCGCCCGACACGGACGCGGCGCGCGAGCGCTTCCCGTGGCTCGCGCTCGCGGCAGGTCTCGCGCTGCGCGAGGTTGTGCGCCCCCTCGTGCCCGAGGATCACTCGGTGACGATCAAGTGGCCGAATGACCTCCTCATCGACGGGCGGAAGTCGGCCGGTATCCTCGCGGAGCTCCTCGACCCGATGCCCGGCAAGCTCGCGGCATCCGTCGGGATCGGCCTCAACGTGCTGCTGGCCGAGGATGAACTTCCCGTGCCCCACGCAACCTCCTTGGCGCTCGCCGGGGCAGAGCTCAGCGACGCGATCATTGAGGAACTCCCCACGCTGATCACCGACGCCCTCATGAACCGCGTCGATCGACTCGTGAACGCGGCCTGGTCGCCGAAGATCGCAGGCCTCCTCGCGGAACTGCAGGAGCACTGCGATACGGTGTCGCAGCAGGTGCGCGCCAGCCTCCCGGGTGGCGAGGTCATCACGGGTGAAGCGATCGCCGTGCTCGAAGACGGACGACTCGAGTTGCGACTCGAGGACGGTTCACGCCGCGCCCTCTCAGCCGCCGATGTCGAGCGCGTTCGCCCGAACCTCGACCCGTCTGCGTCCTAGTTTGCGACGTCGCTCTGCCGGTGACGGTGGGGTGAAAACACCCACCAGCGGTAGCAGACGAAGCGGAAGATCGAGCCGAGTCCGAGACCGACGATATTCGCCAGGTTGAGCGCGATCGGGCCGGTGAGGCCGAGCAGCTGACCGGTCACCCAAATCGGGATGAGACCGACGACAAGGCCGATGAGGCTCACGCCAAAGAACTCGAGCCCCTCGCGGCCGCGGTCACTCCGGCGATCGTGACGGAAGGTCCAGAGCCGGTTGCCGATCCAGTTCGTGACGATCGCGATGAGCGTGGCGATAACCTTGGCCCACAACTCGCCACCCGGCACGACCGTCGGTGCGAGGACCGTGAAGAGCAGTGCGTTGAACACGGCGGTTTCCACAATGAAACCGATGCCGCCAACGAGGCCGAATCGCACAAGCTGCGCCGCGAGTGCCTTCAAGCGATCCATGCGCGAGATGGGGGAGTGCTGCTCGTCGGCCTGCGCTTCTTCGGCTGCGACCAGGCTGACGAAATCCGACACCGGGGCTTCATCGCCGAGGGTGTGCGGCGTGGCATCCGCAGCGTTTCTCTGAGGGATGTCGTGCTCGGCATCCTGGGGGCGGAGAGAAGAAGGCACCGGATCGCTTTCGGTTCTGGGCAAGGCAGAGACACAGTCTAGGTCGGAGCGTCTGCGACAATCGAGGGGCACCCCGGCACGGGGCACACGTCGACGAGGCTGCTGGCGGATGGGCGCGTCCGCGAGCGGGAAAAGGAGCGGACATGGCGCAGACCATCGGAGTCATCGGCGGAGGCCAGCTGGCGCGCATGATGGTGCCACCCGCCATCGAACTCGGCCTCGAGATCAAGGTGCTCGGCGAGGCGGAAGGCTCGAGCGCGCGCCCGGCCGTCACCCAGGTCGGCGACTACCGAGACCGCGAGGCTGTCCTCGAATTCGCGAAGACAGTGGACGTCATCACCTTCGACCACGAGCACGTGCCCCCCGATATCCTCAACAAGCTCATCGCTGCCGGTCACACCGTCCACCCCGGCCCTGGCGCCCTCCGCTTCGCGCAGGACAAGCTCGACATGCGACGCCGCCTCACCGAACTCGGCGCACCCATCCCTGAGTGGACGAGCGCAGCAAGCGTCGAAGACGTCGACGCCTTCATCCGCGAGCACGGCGGTGAAGCCGTGGTGAAGACACCGCGCGGTGGTTACGACGGCAAGGGTGTGCGCGTCGTGCGCGAAGGTGCCGAGGCGGCCGACTGGTTCACCGACTTCCCTGAGCTGCTCGTTGAAGAGAAGGTGCCGTTCACGCGCGAACTTGCCCAGCTCATCGCACGCCGTCCCTCCGGCGCATCCGCTCAGTGGACGCTTGCCGAGACCGTCCAGGTGCGCGGCGTATGCGCCGAGGTCATTGCGCCGGCTCCGGGCGCCAGCGCCGAGACGATTGACCGTGCCGCCGAGATTGCGCGCCTCATCGCTGAGGGACTCGAGGTGACGGGTGTCCTCGCGGTGGAGATGTTCGAGACGGCCGATGGCCGCCTCCTCGTGAATGAGCTCGCCATGCGCCCCCACAACTCCGGTCACTGGACGCAGGAGGGTGCGCTCACGAGCCAGTTCGAGCAGCACCTGCGTGCCGTCCTCGACCTCCCGCTTGGCGACCCGAGCATGGTCGCACCGCACGCCGTCATGGTGAACATCCTCGGTGGTCCGCAGGGGGAAGACGTCACGACGCGTTTCCCGGAAGCGATGCGCGAGCAGCCCGCTGTGAAGATCCACACCTACGGCAAGAGCGCACGCCCGGGTCGGAAGGTGGGCCACGTGAACGCGATCGGCCAGGAGCTCGAGAGCACCGTCGTTGCGGCGCGGGCTGCTGCCGCCATCTTCGAGTCGGAAGCGCTCGCGTAGCATCCTGCCCCGGCAAGTCCCCTTCGTCACGAAGTGTCGTCGCCGTACCCTGTACGGCATGAGCGACACTGCATCGAACATCGTCGACTGCGAATCCGGTGAGGGCCAGGCGCCCCTGGTCGGGATCATCATGGGGTCCGACTCCGACTGGAACGTCATGCAGGCGGCGCACGAGGTGCTCGTTCAGCTTGGCATCCCCTGCGAGGTGGAAGTCGTGTCCGCGCACCGCACGCCGGACAAGATGGTCCGCTACGGCCGCGCAGCCGCCGAGCGTGGCCTCAAAGTCATCATCGCCGGTGCGGGCGGGGCAGCCCACCTCCCGGGCATGACTGCCTCGCTCACCACGCTCCCGGTCATTGGTGTGCCGGTGCCGCTCAAGACCCTCGACGGTATGGACTCGCTCCTCTCGATCGTGCAAATGCCGGGCGGCATCCCGGTCGCGACGGTGTCGATCGGCGGCGCGAAGAACGCGGGCCTTCTTGCCGCACGCATCGTGGGTGCCTTCGACGCGGACGTGCAGGCGCGCCTCGCCAACTACGCGCGCGAGCTCGAAGCACTCGTCGAGACGAAAAACACTGCCCTGAAGGCTCGAGTGTCGGGAGCCGAATGAACCAGGAGCGGCCCCTCCGCTATCCGGACACCAGCTCGCGGGAGTTCATGACCCGACGGGCCTGGTGGCTCCTCGGCGCGAACTTCCTCATCCCCGGCGCCGGATCAACCCTCGCCGGCAACACGCGCTTTGGTCGATTCATGCTGCGCTTCTGGCTCTTCAATCTGAGCCTCGTCATTATCGCGGCGATCATGTGGTTCGTCCTTCGCGGGCCGCTCATGTTCGCCTTCTCGACCGGGCTTGGGCTCACGCTCCTCGCCATCTACCTCTTCATCGTCGGTGGGTTCTGGGCCCTCTCGACCCTCGACACGCTACGGCTCACCCGTCTCATCAAGGTCGACCCCTACGCGCGCGGGCTCGTGGCCATGCTCGCGATCGTGTGCATGATGGTGCCGTTCTTTGCCGCAGCCTGGGCCTCCGCGCTCACGAACCAGGCGAAGGGCCTCGTAACGAGCCTCTTTGGCGGCCCTTCCGCAAGCATCACGATGCCGGCAGACGGGCGCTTCAACATCCTGCTGCTCGGCGGTGACTCGGGCGCCGACCGTGAGGGACGACGCCCTGACTCGATCTCGGTGATGAGCTTCGACGCGTTCACGGGAAGCCTCGTGACGATCGGCGTGCCGCGAAACCTCGAACGCTTCAGCTTCGCTGACGGCCCCATGAAGGACTACTACGGCGGCGGGCTCTACGAGGGTTGCGACGTGGACGTCTGCTACCTCAACTCGGTCTACACCGAGGTGGAGGTGTACCACCAGGACTTCTACCCGGACGCCGAGGCCCGGGGCAGCACGCCCGGTATCGAGGCCACGCGAGAGGCTGTTGAAGGCATTACGGGCCTCGACATTCCGTACTACGCGATGGTCGACATGCAGGGCTTTGCCGATCTCATTGACGCGCTTGGCGGCGTCGACATCGATGTGAAGGAGCGGGTCGGTCTCGGCATCAACGACGACGGCTCGGAGGGCTGGGCGCCGCCGACCACCTACATCGAGCCCGGTATGCAGCACATGGATGGGGAAATCGCGCTCTGGTACGCGCGGTCCCGCTACGAGTCCACGGACTTCGCGCGCATGGAGCGCCAGCGCCAGCTGCAAGAAGCGATCATCCAGAAGTTCACGCCGGGCAACCTCTCGGGCCGTATCGGGCCGGTGAGCCAGGCGATCGCGAAGGTCGTGACGACCGATCTTCCGGAGGGGATGGCGGGTGTCTTCGCTGACCTCGCGCTGAAGTCCCGCTCGGCAGGTTCGCAGCGACTGGACCTCGTGCCGCCGCTCATCGACATTGAGAACCCGGACCTCCAGTTCATCCTCGACTCGGTCCAGGCGACCATCAGGCAGGACCCGAAAGCGACGCCGACGCCGAGCGAGGACGGTGCGCCGCAGGGCCTCGCGCGCGATCCCGAAGACGAGCGCGCCGTCGCGTAGTGCTTGAGCCGCTCAGCGGCTAGATGTCGGCGTGGAGGGTCCAGAGTTGCTCAGCCGAGTAGCCCCAGTGGTAGACGCCCTGACGGTCGCGGCCGGCGATACGCAGTCGACGCTCGACCGTCTCGTCAGAGAGGACACGAGCAATCGCCCAGCACAGGCGCTCGTGGAAGCTTGAGAGATCGCCACGCTCAACGACGAGTGTCGCATCCATACCCACCTCGACGAGGGCAGGAGCATCCGAATGGATGACGGGCGTCCCGAACTTGAACGCCTCAACAATCGGGTGACCGAAGCCAGCAGCGAGGCTCGGCACGAGAAGCGCGGCGGCACGCTGCAGGGCCACTGCAAGCTGCGGGTCGGGGATGACGCCAAGGTGGACGACGCGCTCCGCCGGGCATCCGGTGCGAGCGAGCAGCTCGTCAAAGCTGTGGCCAGGAATCTCGCGCTGCCCCACCACGACGAGCTTGAGACCCTCAAGCTCCGGACGGGCGATCGCACGGAGTGCGTGCTCCAGGCCGTGACGCGGCTCAAGATCGGCGAGGGTGACGACGTAGAGATCGGGAAGACCCAGCGATTCAGCCATCTGCTCGGCCTCGTCATAGTCGTCCGGGAGGCGAATCGTGCGCGAGGAGGCACCACCAATAACACGGAGACGGTCACCAAAGTTGTAGTGCTCGAGGAGTTCGTCCGCCACTGCATTCGTGGGTGTGACAATTGCCGAAGCGAAGCGGTAGGCGCGCTTGAGGAGCAGCTCCTTCGCTTTCACCTCGTCGGGCGTGACCAATTCGGGGTGCGTGAGGAAGGCGAGGTCTTCGAGCGTGACGACCGTCTGATCGATGCCGTAGCTCAGCGAAATGTCCTTCATCGGTGCCCACAGGTTGAAGGAGTGGAGGAAACCGCCGCCAGCAGCCGAGAGCGAGTGCCCTCGCGGCCAATTCTTCGTGAGCGACTCGCGCTTGCGGCGAGCCAGCGACACCTCGGCGAGGCCGGGGATCTCGGCCGAGACCGCCTCCTCCTCATCCACGCCCACCTTGGGGAGGACGCCCTCGACGCTCGTGCCGTGAGGCGCCCGGCGAACAACTTCGCGGGCAAGGCTCACGGCCGTGCGGCGGGTGCCGCTCGGTCGCGCGTCAAGGAGTGGATCGAGAAGGAGGCGGAGGGTCGTCATGCCGAGGTTTCGTCCTCCAAGAGGCCCTGGGCAACAGCGTCGTGGAACGCCTCGCGCCAGTCACGCATCTCGGGGATGCCAGCACGCGTCCACGCGTCGTGGCCGAGCACCGAGTACGCGGGACGAGCAGCCGGGCGCGGGAAGGAAGCCGAGTCGGTCGGCTTCACGTTCGCACGCGGGTAGCCAGCAGCCTCGAAGATCTCCTGCGCAAACTCAAACCAGGTGGCCTGGCCCGAGTTCGTGCCGTGGTAGATACCGGCGGGTGCACCCGCGTCGAGGAGGCGAACCGTCTGCACGGCGAGGTCGGCCGTCGAGGTCGGCTGGCCGAGCTGGTCGTTCACGACCGAGATCTCCGGCTTCGTGGCGGCAAGGCGGGCCATCGTCTTGGCGAAGTTCGGGCCGCCAGCGCCGTACAGCCAGGCGGCGCGGATGATGTAGCTCTTCGCACCGTTGCCAGCCGTGACGGCCTTCTCGCCCTCAGCCTTCGATTCGCCGTAGACGTTGATCGGGTCGTAGGCGCCGTTTTCCGGGTACGGCGAGCTTGCGTCGCCCTTGAAGACGTAGTCGGTCGAGTAGTGCACGAGGGTCGCGCCGGCGGTGGCGCAGGCTTCAGCGAGGACTGCGGGGCCCTCAGCGTTCACGCGCATGGCGCCCTCGCGGTCGTCTTCCGCGCCGTCGACGTTCGTGTACGCGGCGCAGTTGATGACGACATCCACACCCTTGAGCGCTTCAGCGACCGCTGCTGCATCGGTGATGTCGAGCTCGGTGCGGTCCTTCGCGATGACCGTTCGACCAGCCAGTGCCTTCTGGACGTCCTGACCGAGCATGCCGGCGGCACCGGTCACAAGGTAGACCATCTCCGACGGGTCCTTCAGTGCTGCGACGTCGCTCACGAGAGAGCAGCCCGTTCCTTGAGCGGCTCCCACCAGGCGCGGTTGTCGCGATACCACTGGACGACGTCAGCGAGGCCCTGCTCGAAGGGAACCTGCGGCTCATAGCCGAGTTCCTTCTGGATCTTCGAGATGTCGACGCAGTAGCGAAGGTCGTGGCCCTTGCGGTCTTCGACGTGGTCGACGTACGACCAGTCCTTGCCCATGAGCTCGAGGAGCTTCTTCGTGATCTCAACGTTGGTGAGCTGCGTGCCGCCACCGATGTTGTAGACCTCGCCAGCGCGTCCCTTCGTGTAGACCATGGCGATGCCGCGGCAGTGGTCGTCAACGTGGAGCCAGTCGCGGACGTTTTCGCCCGTGCCGTAGAGCGGCACGTGCTTGTCGTCCATGAGGTTCGTGACGAAGAGCGGGATGAGCTTCTCAGGGAAGTGGTACGGGCCGTAGTTATTCGAGCAGCGCGTGATCGAGATGTTCATCTTGTGCGTGCGGTGGTAGCTGCGCGCGATGAGGTCGGAGCCCGCCTTCGAAGCGGCGTACGGCGAGTTCGGCTCGAGCGGCCACTCTTCGGTCCACTCGCCCTCTTCGATCGAGCCGTAGACCTCGTCGGTCGAGACGTGCACGAAGCGGTCGATGCCGTGGCGGAGACAGGCGTCGAGGAGCTTCTGCGTGCCGAGCACGTTCGTCTCAACAAAGATCGAAGCGTCACGGACCGAGCGGTCGACGTGCGACTCGGCGGCGAAGTGCACCACGCCGTCAACCTGCGGAATCCACTCGTCGAGGACCTTGTCGTCGCGGATGTCGCCGTGCACAAAGGTGTAGCGCTCGGAGTCGGCGACCGGAGCGAGGTTTTCCTTGTTGCCGGAGTAGGTGAGGGCGTCGAGCACGACGACCTCGGCGCCTTCGAGGCCGGGGTATGCATCTTCGAGGGTGCGGCGAACGAAGTTCGAGCCGATGAAGCCGGCTCCGCCGGTGACGAGGAGTTTCATGAATCGTCCTTGCTGTGTGCGGTCGTGCGCGCGGGCTGGCTGGGCTGCCGGGCCGGTGGCGCGGTCCTGGTGATTCTACTTTGCTGGCCCTGGGCGCCAGCCAGGCGCGCGGCCGAGCGTGATCGGGCGCACTGGATGCCTAGACGACGATGGGCGGCGCGGGCTCGGAAGTCCGGTCGACGTAGGTTCCGTTGTACGGGTTGAGGGGCCACCACGTGTGATCTTCATGGATGGCCTCGGCGAGCGGCTTCGCAAGGGTACGCCAGTAGCTCGCCGTCATGTGGTTGTCATCCATGTACACGCTGATGCCACCCTGCGAGGGGCTGCACAGATCCTTCGGGCAGATGAGGTTGCTGAGATCAACCCACGTTGCGCCCGCCTTCTCGACCTCGGCCACGTGCTGGTTGATCTTGCCGGAGAGGTTCGGCATGGCACAGGCAGCCTCATCCTGTGGATGCTCCTTCGCACAGGTGGCCATGTTCGTGCTGAAGCGGGGGCTGTCGCGGAGCGCAACGACCTCGGTCGTTGTCTTCGACTCGATCATCTTCACCCACTCAGCGAAGCCGGGGAGGAGGTCTTCCGTGCCGTCGGCGTGCGACTTTGTGCCAATGACGAGAACGAGGTCGGGTTGCTGCTCGAGGATGTACTTCGTGCCCGTCTCCCAGAGTTCCTGGCATCCATTCGCCGGGGAGTCGACCAGGTCGAAGCGGCATCCGGGCCACGCTTGCGTGCGCAACGCCCACGTGGGTTCACGACCCACCGCTTCGAGCAGTGCTGCGGAGGCGAGGATCGTGTGTGAGTTGCCGAGCGCATAGATGGTGCGCTCTGCCGGTTGTGAGGGATCGGCCTGGCCGAGGGAATTGCAGTAGTCACTCCGGTACGGATCGTTCGGAAGGCAGTGCGCACCGACAGAGCCCCAATCGGGCAGCGACTGCGCGGGAGCATCCTTCGGATTCGTGCCAATGGCGTTGGCGCCGACATGCGCCCAGACAGATTGCGGAAAGGTGCCGCGCGGACCCGGGTCGGGCTTGGCTGCACGTGGCACGTACTGTGCGGGCTCGCGAAGTCCCACCGACATTGCCCACGATGGTGACATCTGGGCGGCAATGAGGACGGCGCTCCACGCAATGAGCACACACACGAACCCAGCAATCACGAGGCGGCGCACGAGGACGAGGTCAATGGCTCGTGCAAGTGCAGCAGGGCCGTCGAGGACGGTTCGTTGCAGCGACTTCACCGCCGAGCGCGCACGGGACGATGGCGCTGCGTTTGAGCCTTGCGACGGCAGCAGCGCGGGGAGCGTCAGCGAGTTGGTGCTTGATTCACGGGTCGATGCATTGCGGCGATCGTGAGTAGACCACCCCATACTGCTCCATCCGTTTCCCCGTGCACTCAAGTCCCCAAGGGTAACGGGAGCACCTTGCGTGGTCGAGGTGAGCGGCTGTGAATACTTCGCAACGGATACGTGAGCGGTGTCTGAAGTCGAAGATTCCGTCGGGGGATGCAGGCGACTACCAGAGTCCCGTCACCATGAGCGTCGCGAGGATGACGCGATCGCGCGGCGTGCGCCGGAATTCGCCAGCCCGGCGGGCCAGTCGCAGCCGGTTGATGCCACGGACGTCCGAGAGGACTTCGTGCAGCCACTGCAGGCGGGGGAGCTCGGCGGGTGTCGCGACGTGGATGCACGATTCGACGACGATCTGCACGAGCTTTCGGTGCCAGCGGGATGCGGTGAGCTCGAGTCGCTTGGCGGCAGCCTTGAGCGTGCCGTTCGCGCCGATCGCGTTCTCACCGTGCTGACGGTAGGCGACGGTCGGCTCAGGATCGACGTACCAGGAGCATCCCGCCGCGCGCGCGAGCGCATAGAAGAGGAGATCGTGGCTCCAGGCCTTGCGGGCCGGGCTGTCTGGGTTCTGGAGCTGTTCGCGAATGAGCCGCATGAGGCGACGGCTCACGAGCATCGAACTGCCGGGGCCGGGCGTCTCGAACACATAGTCGGCCAGCCGCTGCGGAGTGTCCTTGCGAATGAGGCTTTCGTGGCCATGCTCGTCAAATGCGACAACGTTGGAGGACACACCATCCACGCCCTGGTCGCGCAGGATCGTGGCGTGCCGGGCGAGTTTGCCGGGCAGCCACACGTCGTCCTGGTCAGCGAATCCGATGAACTCCGCCCACTCGAGATCAGCCTCGTCGATGAGGCGATAGAAGTTGCCGGACGGCGAACCAAAGGTGCCTTGCGGGAGGACCGTGACGCGCGGGTCGCGTGCCGCAATGGTGTGGAGCAATTCCAACGTGCCGTCCCGTGACGCATCGTCGGAGGCGAGCACACGCAACTCGACGCCCTCCTGGTTGAGGATCGACTCGAGCTGCTGCTCGAGGTAGCGCTCCCCATTGTGCGTGGCAAGCAGCACACAGACGCGGGCGGGATTCGACATGGCGCGAGTCTACCGATCAGCCTTGGCAGTCCACGGGGAGCACACGCCCGTCCCGGCGGCTCCACAGCCTTGGGTGAGTTCTAGACGATGCCGGGCCACGCCTGTGCCGGAAACCACTGGATGCGTGGGGCGACGGCATCGCAGAGCTGCTGTGTGAGCGACTGGTAGAACTGGCGGGTGATGTGGTTGTCATCCATGTACGTGACCACACCGCCCATGCTGGGTCGGCACTGCCCATCAGGGCAGATTGCGGGAGTGAGATCGACCCATGTGCCTCCCGCCGCTTCGATCACGGCAACCTCCGCGGCATCAGCAGCCGGTGGGGCCGGGTTACTGCAGCGCTCGCTCGCGTAACCGTTGTCGCTCGCGCACAGGAAGGGGTCCTTGGCGAATCGAGGAACATCGCGAAGCACGAGCACCTCACTGCCGAGCGTGCCTTCGATGGTTTGGATCCACGACGGCAGGCCCTCGAAGAATGATTCGCCCTCGTCGGGCATGCCCTGGCGGGAACCGAGAACGACGATGAGATCAGGGGCAGCCTCACGGGCGTACTGACCCGCGGCTGCCCACG
The DNA here is from genome assembly GCF_001570905.1 of [Zimmermannella] alba NBRC 15616. GTDB lineage: Bacteria > Actinomycetota > Actinomycetes > Actinomycetales > Microbacteriaceae > Pseudoclavibacter > Pseudoclavibacter albus. The sequence goes on from NZ_BCSO01000002.1 coordinate 63,782, forward strand.
CCTTCTGACACGTTTCCTCTCTGCTGCCTTCTGGCATGTCATCGCTGTAGGCAAGATCCCAATTCGCGAGATTCATGTCGCAACCTGGGCCAACATAACTGCGTACGCGGAGGTTGTGTTCCGGGGCCTGCGCGAGCACATCGAACATGGCGGCGGCCTGGGCCATGTGTGAGTTTCCGACGAGCAGGACGTCCCGCAGCTCGCCCGTCGGCGCTTGAGGTTCTTGCTGCCAGCAGAACTTGGTCGACAACGTCAGGCCGAGGTCAGTGCAGTGCGTTCCCGCAACCGTCCACGCCATCTTCACGTCGTCGTGGGTGGGGATGAGCCGTTCGCCCGCATCGAGTCCGGGGTTCATAGCGCCGTATGTCCATGGCTCGGCAGCATTGACAAGGGGTGGCTCCAATGCGTCGAGGCGACTGTTGATACTCGCGAGCTGAGCCCCGCTCAGCTGCCGCATGCCGAGGACGGAGCCAAGCACGAGGGCGATTGCCACCGTGGCGACGAGGGCCGGCGTCGCCATTTGTTTAAGGAAGACGAAGCGGCGCGGACGTGGGTTCGCCGAGTGGCGGCTCCGCAACAGGTGCGCACGTGCACTGGTTCGCTTCGCGGCGTGCGCCACGACGGCAGCTGCGGGACGCTCGACAAGCCGTGCCACGAGCACCGCCAACACTGCCGAGATCGCGAGCACGATCGTGCCCAGCAGCGGCGTTGCCGCGCTCCGCCCCGTGAGCGATTCGGCAAGGACAAGCACCGGCCAATGCGTGAGATAGAGCGCGTAGGTGTAGCCGCCCGCGAGGCGGAGCCACGGATGCGCGAGGAAGGGGTTCACGGCGCTCGCATTGTCATCGCCGCGGTGCGAGTCAGCGGCAGCAATGATGAGCCCGGCCGAGACCACCGGCCAGAGTGCTGCCCAGCCGGGGAACGTGGAACTCACCGGCAGCACGATGCCGCAGAGGATGACGCCAGCGAGCCCGATCCAGCTCATCGCGATCCTGAGCATCCGCGGCAGCCGAAGCAGCGGCACGACGATGGCGAGGAGCGAACCTGCACCAAACTCCCACAGGCGCGCGGCGGAATCAAAGTACGCGTGCTGCTGATTTGCTGCCGTGAGCGTGATCGCATACGTGAACGAGGCGATCGTGACCGCGGCAAAGAGTGGCGTGAGGACCCACCGAACATCGCGCTTGATGAGTCGTGCGACGAGTTCGGCGGCCAGGTGCAGGATCGGCCAGAGTACGAACACCTGGCCCTGGATGGAGAGCGACCAGAACTGCTGATAGGGATCCACGCTGCCGACCTGGGCTGCGAAGTAATCAACCTGGTTCGCCTGCAGGAGGAAGTTCATCCAATACGTCGCGGAGGCGATGGCGCTCCAGAGACTGTCCAGGGCGTAGCGCGGACCGTCCACGAAGTACACGCCGAGGAGCGTGAGCACGATGACCGCGGCTGCCGCTGGAAGCAGGCGCGCAAACTTTGCGATGACCGTTCTGGCGGGGTTTGTGAGGGCTCCGCCGAGCGCCTTTGCCGTGTGGGACCGGGTGAGCAGGTACGCCGAGATGAGCAAGAAGATGTCAACGCCACCGGAGACACGATCGAACCAGACGTGGAAGCTCGCGACCAGAAGCAGCGCGACGGTTCGGAGCCCCTGCACCTCAGGAATGTAGGCGGGCTTGCGGTCCGACCCGGCGACGGAATCCGGCTCGCGCTCGCGGGACGAAGCGGTGGTGGTCACGTGTGAAGTCACCTCGTTCCGTCGTCGTCATCCATGCCGAACACTGCTGAGCCGCGGGGCATCTTGGCTACTGTCCAGGCCACGCTTCTCGCGGCCACCAGGGAATCTCGTCGCGCAGCGCTTCGGTGAGGCGCTTCGCGAGCGATCGCGAGAAAACACCGTGAGGTGGTTGCTGTCGTAGTACGTGACGAGCCCGCCATTGCTCGGACGGCACACATCGTGTCGGCAGATGACGTCGTTGAAGTCGACCCAGGTGCCGCCTGCAGCCTCGATTTCGTCAACGTACTCCTCAAGCTCGGGCTGGTCGACGGAGGTGGGCTTCACGCACTCCGGCGCCTCATAGCCGTAGGTTGAGGCGCACTCGAACATGTTCACGTCGAAGCGGGGAACGTCACGAAGCACGATCACCTCGCTCGTCGTGGTGTCTTCGACGGTCCGCACCCAATCGGCCAGATGGGGGTTGGATCCCGTGAACAGCTGGTCCGGCCCTTCCTCTGAAGAGAAGCTCCCCAGCACGACCACGAGGTCAGGCTGCGTCTGCTCGATGTACTGCGCAGATCCGGTGAACACGTCGTCGCAGGCCGAACCGCTGCCGGCCTCGAGGAAGGTGCAGCCGGGGTACGCCTGGGTCGTGACGAGCCAATTGGGCTGCTGCTCGGCAATCTCCATAAACATTGAGGAATAGGTCACCGAGTGCGAATTCCCGATGATGTAGATCTCACGGTCAGGGCGCTCGGTGTCACCCCAGGTGTTGCACAGACCGAGCGGCACAAAGCCTTGGATGGGGTCGGGGCACAGCGTGGAGGGGCCGGTGAACAGCTGCTCACTCATGATGAGGCGGCCGGGGATGGGGTCCTCGAAGAGTGCGTCATCCGGTGCCTGAGGACCCATCTCATACAGCGGTGCGTTCGCAACCGCCGCAAACTCGCCCTCGCGGAATGACTCGTAGTAGTTGTGTGAGCTGCCGATGGCGCCGAAACCGAGCGCGAGGCAGGCTGCGAGGGCAACGGTGCGGCGCCAACCGATCTGCGGGAGCCACGCGGGGAGTGCGGGCCGGTCGAGACGTGCGAGCCGCGCGACGGGCTTGTCGGCAACTTCCGTAATGACGATCGCAGCGACCGCCGAGATGACGAGCAGGAGTGCGCCTCGGAGTGCATCCGGTCGGTCAACGCCGGTGAGGGCGGCGTGCAGGATGAGTACCGGCCAGTGCGTGAGGTACAGGGCGTAGGTGTATCCGCCAATGCGCTGGAGGATGGGGTGCCCGAGAAGCCACGGTTGATCTTCGGCCGTGCGCGAGGGGGCATCCGCCGGCGCGATGACGAGGGCCGCCGAGATAATCGGCCAGAGCGTCGCAACACCAGGGAAGCTCGACTGCACCGGCAGCACGAACCCGCAGCTCACGGCGCCTGCGATGCCGAGCCAGATGAGCACGGTTGCGACGCGGCGAGGGATGCGCAGATACGGGACGATGAGCGCGAGGAGGGATCCTGCCGCGAACTCCCACAGGCGTGCGGGCGTCGAGAAGTACGCGTAGGGCTGGTTGAAATCGGTGAGGCGAAGGGCGTACAGGAACGAGCCCAGGAACGCGATACTGAAGCCTGCCATGAGGATCCAGCGCACCCGGATCTTCGTGATCCTGGACGCGACTTCGGCGAGCAGGTGCAGCACCGGCCAGAGGAGGAACACTTGCCCCTGAATCGCGAGCGACCAAAAGTGTTGGAACAAGCTCGCGTCGCTGCGGGACTGTGCGTAGTAGTCCACCTGCGCGCCCTGCAGCCAGAAGTTCATCGTGTAGGTGAGGGCCGCGAGGCCCTGCGCCATCATCGTGTTCCAGAAGCGCGAGTCGAGGATGAGGAAGCCCGCGAGCAGTGTGAGCGCGATCGTGAGGACGGCAGCCGGCAGGAGGCGCGTGAACTTCTTGAGGATAAAGGTGATCGGCCGTGTGAGCTTCCCGCGCTCGGCCTGGGTGGTGAGGCTTCGGGTCAGCAGGTAGGCCGAGATGAGCAGGAAGATGTCGACGCCACCCGACACACGCCCAATCCAGATGTGGAACGTCGCAACCAGCAACAGTGCGATGGTGCGAAGCCCCTGAATCTCGGGGACGAATCGCGTCGTCGCGACGGTTGGCGTCTCCTCCGCGGTGGTGTGATCTGCGTGCGGCGCTGCACCACCACGCAAGCTGGGGGAAAGCTGCATGCCTTCGACCATGCCACAGTATCGACCTGCCGCGTGGTATCCGCTCGCACGTTGCGGTGAATAGTGGTCGAAACGATGGCGGCGCGGTAGGCCTTGCTAGACGGCCCACACCTTGTCTGGCCACCAGCCAATGAGTGGCGCGAGCTGATCAGCCGTTTTTTGCGCGAGCGAGCGTGCGTAGGCATCCGTGAGGTGGCTGTAGTCAAAGTACGTCACGAGCCCGCCCTGAGCGGGGCGGCACATGTCGTCCGGGCAGACGACGTCCGTTAGGTCGACCCAGCTGCCGCCAGCGGCTTCAATGTCGAGCTGGTACTGCGTGAGCTCTGGCGACTCCTGGGAGCCGGAGCGGATGCAGTCGGGGTTATCCCAACCCTTCTGGGCACCGCATTCGAGCATGTCGTCGTTGAAACGGGGCACGTCGCGCATCGCAATGACCTGGGTGCCTTGGGCGGTGACACTCTTCACCCATGAGACCAGGTCTTCGCCGGGCACGTTGTGGAGGTAGTCGGGTGCTTCCTGCTGCCCCTGCGTGGCGACGACGAGGACCGCATCCGGTTTCTGCTCGCGGATGTAGCGGTCAGCGGTGGTCCAAAGATCCGCGCAGGCATTGCCTGTGTTGCCCGGGTCGACAAAGAGGCAGCCCGGCGCACCCTGTAGGCGCACGTGCCATGACTCACCGTTCGTGAGGTTGCGGGCCGTCTCCATGACGGTGCCGGAGTAGACGACCGCGTGTGAGCTGCCGACGATGAGGATGTCGCGGTCGGCGGTCGCCGCATCGCCTTCCTCGAAGCAGATGTCGCTCCAGTACGGGTCGTCCTGCGAGCACTTGTTCTGGGGTCCGGCACCCATCTGTTCGGTGGCGATGAGCTCGCCCGGGATGGGGCGGAAATTGGAAGCGTTCGCGGGGCCTTCGGCGCCCATGTGACGCACATCCACGTTCTTCGACTGCTCCGCTTCGACGACCTTCTCGTGCTCGTAGATCGTGCGCGAGCCGACCACCGAGGCCGCAGCGAGCAGCACGCAGACGGTGAGGACCGCGAGGGCGCGGAAGCCGAACTGGGGGACGAACAGCGGCCAGCGCTCACGTTCGCGCATGAGCTTGCGGTCGCGTGCCAAGAGCTTCGCCGCGGGCTTCTCCGAGATCCACGTGATGACGACTGCAGCGACCGTCGCGATACCGAGCAGCATCGTGCCCCGGAGGAATCCCGGGTGCGAGCTTGCCGTCGTGATCGACCAGATGATGAGCACCGGCCAGTGCGTGAGGTAGAGCGCGTAGCTGTATTCGCCAGCGGTCTGCAGCCAGGGGTGGCGAAGGAACGCGTTGCCACGGTAGTCGTCCGTGCGCGGAGCATCCGCGGCCACGAGGACGAGCGCGGCCGAGATCGTGGGCCAGAGCGTCGCCCAGCCAGGGAAGCTCGACTGCACCGGCAGCACGAACCCGCAGCTCACGGCGCCCGCGATACCGAGCCAGGTCATCGCGTGGCGGAGCCAGCCGGGGAGCTTGAGATACACGACGACGAGCGCGACGAGCGAACCGAGCGCGAACTCCCACAGACGTGCCGGTGTCGAGAAGTACGCGTAGGGCTGGTTAACGGCGGTGAGATTCAGCGCGTAGATGAAGGATGCGACAACGCCGATTGAGGAGCCCGCGATGAGGATCCACCGCACGCGGATCTTGGTCACCTTCGCGGCCGCCTCAGCTGCGAGGTGCAGGAACGGCCACAAGATGAAGACCTGCCCCTGGATCGCGAGCGACCAGAAGTGCTGGAAGATGCTCGCATCTGTACGGCCCTGCGCGTAGTAATCGACCTGCTGACCCTGCAGCCAGGAGTTCATGGTGTAGCTCGCAGCGGCAAAGGCCTGTTCGGCGAAGGACTCCCAGTGGCGCGGGCCAATGAGCAGGAAGCCAGACGCGAGCGTGAGGAGGATCGCCGTCACCGCAGCGGGGAGAAGGCGCGCAAACTTCCGCAGGATGAAGGTGATCGGCCGCGTGAACTTCCCTCGCTCCGCGTTCGTGGTGAGACTGCGGGTGAGGAGGTAGGCCGAGATGAGCAGGAAGATGTCGACGCCGCCGGAGACCCGGCCAAACCAAATGTGGAAGCTCGCCACCAAGAGGAGTGCGATCGTCCGGAGCCCCTGAATTTCGGGAACGAAACCAGCCCCGGAGCGTGCGTCAGCGGCGGTGCTGGGGGATGTCGACGGGGAGCTCGAAGGCGCAGACATAGGGCTCAATCCTCACCCGCGAGCCTGTGTGATGCAAGCTTAGGGAGGCTTATGAGGGCATCCTGGAATGCGCCTCGCCGCAGCAACACTGGGCTTCGATGCGGGCTCGCCGTCTAGACTCGCCCGCATGGAGATCCGCGAACTCAGCATTTCTGGCAGCTACGAGATCACGCCCAAGCAGTTCGGTGACGATCGAGGCGTCTTCCTCGAGTGGTACCGCTTCGACAAGCTCGCTGAGCTCGTCGGCCACCCGCTCGAACTCAAGCAGGCAAACACCTCCGTCTCGAAGAAGGGTGTCGTTCGCGGCATCCACTTCGCCGATGTGCCTCCGAGCCAGGCGAAGTACGTCACGTGCACGCGCGGTGCCGTCATCGACTTCGTCATCGACATCCGCGTCGGCTCGCCGACGTTCGGTCAGTGGGACAAGGTTCTGCTCGACACGACCGACCGCCGCGCCATCTACATCTCGGAGGGCCTCGGCCACTGCTTCGTCGCGCTTGAGGATGACTCGACCGTCTCGTACCTCTGCTCGGAGACGTACAACGCGCCGCGTGAGCACGGCATCAACCCGCTCTGCAAGGAAGTCGCCCTCGAGTTTCCCTTCCCGGAGTCGGAGCTCCTCCTCTCGCCGAAGGACACCGACGCTCCCGGCCTCTCGGAAGCAAAGGAGCAGGGTCTCCTCCCCACCCTCGAGGCATGGCAGGCATTCCAGAACGAACTCAACAACAAGGCAGGTCAGTAGCCAATGAAGGGCATCATCCTCGCCGGTGGATCCGGCACCCGTCTGTGGCCGATCACCAAGGGCATCTCGAAGCAGCTCATGCCCATCTACGACAAGCCGATGATCTACTACCCGCTGTCGACCCTCATGATGGCCGACATTCGGGAAGTGCTCATCATCACGACGCCCGAGTACAACTCGCAGTTCAAGGCGCTCCTCGGTGACGGCTCGCACCTCGGTATGGACATCCAGTACGCCGTGCAGCCCTCGCCGGACGGCCTCGCGCAGGCGTTCATCATTGGTGAAGAGTTCATCGGCAATGACGCGTGCGCGCTCGTGCTCGGCGACAACATCTTCCACGGCACGGGCCTTGGTTCGGCGCTTCGCGCATACGGCGAGGTCGACGGTGGCCTCATCTTCGCGTACCCGGTCTCGAACCCGGAGGCGTACGGTGTCGTCGAGTTTGACCAGAACATGAAGGCCATCTCGATTGAAGAGAAGCCTTCGCGTCCGAAGTCGAATTACGCCGTTCCGGGCCTCTACTTCTACGACAACAACGTCATCGAGATCGCGAAGGGCGTCAAGCCCTCGGCTCGTGGCGAGCTCGAAATCTCGAGCGTGAACTCGGCCTATCTCGAGGCGGGCAAGCTCCAGGTGCACGTGCTCGACCGTGGTACCGCATGGCTCGACACGGGCACGTTCGAGTCGATGATGCAGGCATCCGAGTACGTCAAGGTCATCGAAGACCGTCAGGGCTACAAGATCGGCTGCATCGAGGAGATCGCCTGGCGTGCGGGATGGATCTCGGACCAGGAGTTCGCGAACCTCGCCGCGCCGCTCGAGAAGTCCGGCTACGGCCGCCACATGAAGCGCGTGCTCGCTGAGCAGCGCCAGCAGCCGCACAAAAGCTAGCAACGGTTCACGTCACAGGCCCGGGGCATGAGCCTCGGGCCTGTGACATGCGTCTGTCCGCCTGCGGCCTCCCGCTGGCGCCCGCCGCCACCGCAAAACATGTGCCAAATGGTTGGTGCGGCGCCAAATGTGGCACCGCACCAACCATTTGGCACAGAAAACTTGCGCTCCGTGGGGCGCCGATTGGGGGTAGGGGCAGGAGGGGGAGCGCTACGCGAGGGGGTCGCGGTGCTTCGCGTCGGGGCGATCGGGGATCGTCTTCAGCGAGCCCGTGTCGAGACGGTCAGCCTGCGACTGGAAGAGGTCGCGGATGATGTCGATCGCACCGCGCGAGTAGGTGCGGTAGCGGCGCTTCAAACCCCAGCGCAGGACCGTCGGCCAGCGGCGGAAGCGCTGCTCGGGAAGCGTGAGACGGGCGCGTTCGTGTGACACCTTGCGGCCAATGAGGGCACGTTGATCTGTCGTTGCGCCGAGCGGGCCCGTGCGGTCGAGGAGCGCCTCAGCGCGCGCCACGCGGTTGAGCTGCGCGCGGTATCCCTTGGCGGTGGCGCGCTCGACCTTCTGGCGAAGCGACAGGCGGCCGCGACCGATGAGATTCCCGGAGTGGAGGCGGTAGTCAATGAGCGGCTCTCGGACGACGGCGATTTTGCCGGCGATGGCGGCAGCAATCGCGAGCCACTCGTCGTGAATCCACGGCGCGGGAGCAAGGCCCGCGCGACGCGCGAGCGCGGGGCGCAGCATGACGGTGGCACCCGTGACGATGTTTCGGCGGATGAGCTCGGTGAGCGGCTCCGGGCTCGCGTAGTCCTGCCACTCGCGCTCGGAAATCTCGAGCGTGCCAAAGATCGTGCCGCCGAGGGGCTGCCCGAGGTCGTCGATGACGCGAGCATCCGAGTGGACGAGTTCGAGGCGTGGGTTCTCCTTGAACACCTGCAGGAGGCGCTCGATTTTGCCGAGGTGCCAGCGGTCATCCTGATCGGCAAGCGCTGCAAACTCCGTGCGCACGCGCGTGATCGCGAAGTGGAAGTTTGCCGCGACGCGCAGCGGCTGCGGGCGTGAGTAGATGCGGTAGGGGAAGCCCGAGTCATCCAGAATGCTCTGCGCGATCTGGATGGTGCGGTCACGTGAGGCGTCGTCCGAAATGATGATCTCGGCGACCGGGGTCGTCTGGTCGAGAATCGACTGCAGCTGGTCGGCGAGGAATCGCTCACCGTTGTGGGTGCAGACCACGGCGGTCACAGCACGCTCGGGTGCCTCGCCATCAGCCCACGGAGTCGGACGAGATGCGACCAGTCGAGTGCCCGCGAGGCGGTCTCCGGACCCAAAGCGCTTCCCTGGCTGCGTCCTGCCCACGGCCCACCTCCCTCAATTTCAGGCTCACAGTGCTGGTGGTAGCTTGTCACGAAATCTCGATATGACGGTGACAGCGGCTGTGCGCCGCCCGAGAGGGAACCCCGTGCAACGACACCTCGTCTACTTCAGCTACGACCCCGACGTGCGAGTTGACGCGGCATCCAGGTACCTCCTCGATGCCCTGCGCGAGCACGTGCAACACCTGGCAATCGTCGTGAACGGAACTCTCGGCGAGGAATCGCACGCATGGGCTTCCGAGCGTGCGGATGTCGTCCTCGAACGCGAAAACGTGGGCTTCGACGTCGGCGCCTATCGATACGCAATTGATGCGCTGCGCGACACACATGCGGATGCAGACGAGCTCATCCTCGCGAACTTCACGAGCTTTGGGCCCGTCGGCGACCTCGGCGAAATCTTCGATCGTGCTGCGCTGACGGATGCTGATATCTGGGGTCTGACTGCGCACGGCCCGCTCATCCCGAATCCGTACACGCACCGCGGCGTCATGCCCGAGCACCTGCAGAGCCACTTCCTCGCGGTGCGCCGTCCAGTGCTCGAATCGGCAGCCTGGCGCGAGTACTGGCAGACGATGCCCGAGATCACGAGCTACAGCGACTCCATTCAGCTGCATGAGGCGCGCTTCACGCCGTGGATGCGAGCCCGCGGCTTCAGCGTCGCCGCGCTCTGGGAGCGGCCCCTTCGGGCAGGAGAGCAGGCATCGGCAGCGAATGCCACGATCGAGCGGCCACTCGAGCTCCTCGAAGCTGGCTATCCGCTCGTGAAGCGACGCCTCGCCTGGCATGAGCCGTTGGAACTCGATCACCGGGGGAGCTTCGTCGCTGAAACCTTCGCGGCGATGGCTGAGCGCGGCTACCCGATGGAGCTCGTGCTCGATGCTGTCCGCAGCGCATCGCCGCGTGCAGTCGCCACAAACCTCGGATGGCAGCTCGCGACCGACCAGACGCCGGGTGAGGTGCTCGAGGCGACCCCGTGGGCTGGCATCGTGTATCCGGCAGACCTCCACCCCGGGCGCGACCTCCGTGGCGAAGCCGAGGACGCTGCGGCGACGGCGCGAGCTGCCGCCGAGTTCCTGGGCCCTCTCGACACACTCACCCTCGACACGAACCCGCTTCGTCCGCATCCCCACACGCTTGCCGTGCGGCCGGAGCTCATGGCGGAACTCGACGCGCACCTCGAGCGTGCCGGCGGCCTCGACCACATGGCGACGACGCTTGGATGGAGCGCAACACGCTGTGAGGAAGCGCTCGCGCTCCTGCTCCCGCCGCTCGCCCTGCGCCGCGGCCTTGCGACGCTTGAGGTTGCGCCGGCAGCCGCCTGGGCTCACGCGGCCCAGCGCGCCGTCACACGGGAGCAGGCCCTCAGAGACGCACTGCCCCACGGTATCCGGATGCCGTTCGCTGAGGCTCGGGCTCGCGCTCGCGGTGTGCTCGCACCGCAGCGCGCCACGGTAACGCTCGAGCGGACGGCCCCCGAGCTCGCACGACGGGCGAAAGCGCTCATCCAGAGCATCCGCACACCGCGATAACCCCTCGCGCGGCACGCGGCATCCCAACAGCTCTCTCCCGCGGCTGGCCGGTAGCGTCGAGCTAACGAAGGAGGGCGCATGAGCGACGACACTCTCAACCTCAGCGGAGAACCCCAGGCCGACCCGATCGAGCAGGAAGCCGAACGCCGAGGCATGGCCAAGGGCATCGCGATCGTGCTGGCGGTGCTCGCTGTCCTCGCCCTCGTGGCGCTGTGGCTGTTTAACTGGGGGCCGCTCAAGCCCCAGCCGGCTGCCGACAACACGGTGCCGGTGACGACGCTGCCGAATGACGGCTCGCTCGCGCCGGAGCTTGACTCGACGAAGACGCCCGAGGCTGCACCGACGAACCCGGATTACACGCCGGAGGCCGGGGCGAGCGACGCACCCGCCACGAACGCCCCCTCGAACGGCGCGAAGCCGAGCGGGGAAGTGACGGTCGCGCTCTCGCGTTGGAACTGGATCGCCGCGAAGCAGGCCATCTCGGTCGCCGGCTTCCTCCCCGGTGTCGTGGAAAACGGCGGCACGTGCACGCTCGAAGCCACGAACGGCTCCACCACCGTGAGCAACAGCCAGGCCGCGACGACGGACGCTCACCAGACCGTGTGCGCCATGAACCTCGTCGACCCCAAGCTGACCCCCGGCCAGTGGACCGTCACGATGAGCTACGAAGGGCCGTCCGGATCGGGCACGTCCGAGCCCGCACAGGTCACCATCAACTAAGTCCCTTGAGGCGCATCTGCAGCAAGCCTTGAGCGCCCGGGAAGTACGCTAGATCGGCCGCGGAGCGAGAGCCTGCGGCACTCGTCCAATCGACTCACGAGGAGCATCATGTCGCCGCGCGTCACCGTCGCCACCCGGACGAAGAACCGTCCGATCTTGCTTGCACGGGCACTCGAATCGGTGGCGAATCAGCGCTTCGGCGACTACGAACTCGTCATCGTGAACGATGCGGGCGAGCTCGCTCCTGTCGAGCGCCTCGCGAAGGAGAAGCTCGACCCCGCCGGTATCAACTACCGCATCGTCGACAACCCCGAGTCGCGCGGCCGCGAAGCAGCCATGAACATCGGCTTCGAAGGGTCCACGGCGGACTACCTCATCCTCCACGATGACGACGACAGCTGGCACCCTGACTTTCTCGAGAAGACGGTCGCGTACCTCGACGAGCACCCGGAAGCGGGTGGCGTCGGTACGCGCACTGCGGTCATCTTCGAGTCCATCCACGGCGAGGAGGTGCGCGAGCACTCGCGCCAGATCCTCGCGGAGGATCTCCACGAGGTGACACTGCGTGACATACTCCGCGCCAACTACGTCCCGCCGATCGCCCTGCTGTTCCGTCGTGACGTGTACGAAGAGATCGGTCCCTTCGACGGTGCCCTTCCCGTGCTCGCCGACTGGGAGTTCACGATTCGCCTCCTCGCCGCACAGCCGGTGGGCTTCATCGACGGCGAGCCGCTTGCGTTTTGGCACCACCGCCGCGGAGCAACGGGCGACCTGGGCAACTCGGTGGTCGTCGCGGCGAACGACCACGCAAGCTACAACGAACGCATCCGCGACGAGAAGCTCCGCGACTACCTGAAGGGTGGCAGCCCCGCTGGCGAGATCCTTTACCTCGCCGACCAGTTCCGCCGTCTCGAAGAGCTCGTCCTCGCGGTTGGTGCAGAAGGCTCCGGCGAGGCAGCCGAGCGTCGTCTCAAGGAATCCAAGAATCTTGACTCGACGCGCACCGAGCTCGAAATTGCGATTGGACGCCTTGAGGGGCGCCAGATCGAGACGCAGCTTGCACTCGCTCGCATCGAGCAGATCATTCGTGCCGGTGGGCCACTCCAGCGCAACATCGTCGACGGTGTCCGTGCCCTCTCCAGCAACGCCCGCCCTGTCCTCGCACGCGCCACGACGCGCGCCGGTGCCTTGGGCAAGAAGCTGCGTGGTCGAGTAGCTGCCGCGGCCGCGTCGACCGTCCAGACGCAGGCGCCGGCTGGTGAGCATCCGATGGACGAGTTCGCTGCACCTGATGCGGTCTCGCCGGCATCCACCGTCGGCAAGGTTGAGCGCGTGGCGCAGCCGGAGTACGCGCGCATCACGCGCGGCGACGCACGGATGCCGAAGGACGGCCGCCGCGCCATCATCTACTTCGTGTACGACCCGGCGGGGGAGATTGACGACTACGTCGAGTACAAGCTGACGGATCTGCGCAAGCACGCTGACTACCTCCTCGCCGTCTCCAACGGTCCGCTCTCTGCACACGGTCGGACGCGACTCGAGGGCCTCGTCGATGAGGTGTTCGAACGCGAAAACAAGGGCTTCGACGTGTGGGCCTACAAGGAGGCCCAGGAACATATCGGCTGGGACCGCCTCGCCGAGTTCGATGAGCTCATCCTCATGAACTACACCTTCTTCGGCCCCATTTACCCCTTCCAGGAAGTCTTCGACCGGATGGATCCGAGCGATGTGGACTTCTGGGGCCTCACCGAGCACGGCTACGTCGATGAGCACGAGTTCGGTGACAGAGGGGGCGCTATGCCGCCGCACATCCAGTCCCACTGGATCGCCGTCCGTGGCCCGATGTTGCGCTCGCCCGAGTACCGCGAGTACTGGGACACGATGCCGATGATCGAGTCCTACAAGGACTCGATCCGCCGCCACGAATCGCGCTTCACCCGCCACTTCAACGAGCGTGGCTTCGCGCACCTCGTCGCCTGGCCTGAGCGCGACTACCCGTCGAAGCACCCGATCTTTGACGACATCGTGCAGATGCTCGACGACCGCTTGCCGATCGTGAAGCGTCGCCTGTTCTTCCACGACCCGCTGTACCTCGAGAAGAACGTCATCATCGGACGGGATGTTCTCGAGCGCATCGAGCGCGCTGGCTACCCGCTTGAGCACATTTGGCACAACATCGTGCGTTCCTCGAAGCCGCGCGCCCTCGTGACGAACATGAACCAGCTCGACATCCTCCCGCACGAGCCGTTCCCCGCGGCGAGCGGCAAGGCACTCGATGCGGGGAACATGCCGTCGATCGCGGTCGTCATGCACCTCTACTACGACGACATGCTCGATGAGATGCTCGACCGCGTCGACCTCGTGCCTGGCACGCCGCGACTGGTCATCACGACGAGCGACGAGGAACGTGCCGAACGCATCCGTGCAGGCCTCGCTCGTCGCGGTTGGGAACAGGGTGAGGTGCGCGTCGTCGAGTCGAACCGCGGCCGTGACATCTCCGCCTTCTACCTTGCCTGCGCAGACGTGCTGCGCGATGAGTCGATCGACATCATTGTGAAGATCCACGGCAAGAAGTCGGCACAGGACGGCTACAACGCCGCGCAGTGGTTCAAGCGCCACCTGCTCGACAACCTTCTGCCCTCGGCCGGCTACACCGAGAACCTCATCGCCATGTTCCAGCGCGACGAAACCCTCGGCCTCATCTTCCCGCCGGTGGTCAACCTTGGCTACCCGACGCTCGGCCACGGCTGGTTCACGAACCTCAACCCGGCGAAGGAACTCGCGAAGAAGCTCGGCGTCAAGGTCCCACTCGACGACGCGACGCCGCTCGCCCCGCTCGGCAGCATGTTCATCGCGCGCCGCGAAGCGCTCGACATCCTCGTGAATGCTGGCTTCACGTGGACCGACTTCCCGGATGAGGGCGGTTACCACGACGGCACGCTTGCCCACGTCGTGGAGCGCTTTGTCGCCTACGCCGCGGCCGAACGCGGCTTCCGCACGGCCACGGTCATGTCACCCGAGATGGCGGCCATCAGCCACGGCTTCCTCGAGTATCGCCTGCAGGCAGTCACGCACGTACTGCCCGGCACGACGACCGACGAGATCATCCACAGGGCTCAGAACCCGGGCGTTGGCTCACTCGCGCTCATGGGCATGAGGTGGGTGAACCGCAAGTTCCCGGCTGTCGGCAAGGTCATGTGGCCGGCCTACCGTGGTGCGGTCATCGGTGCAAAGGGGGCCCGCAAGGCCATCCGTCGCGCACGATAGCTGCTGCAAAGCGCTTCGGTCGGTCGCGAGAGCGACGCCGAAGGCGACGCATCCCGCGTAGGATGAGCGATCGCGAACCTTCGTCGCTCTCATAGGAAGACCGAACGACTCCATGCCGTTGACCCTCGACCAAGCCTTTAACCCGCGCGCAAACAGCATCGGGTTCCTGCGGTGGTTGATGGCGTTCGCCGTGATCTTCTCGCACTCCGGTCCGCTCGCCGGCTTTTACGGCGGCGAAGATCTTGGTGCGGGCATCTCCGGCGAGCAATCCCTCGGCGGTGTCGCCGTGGCTGGATTCTTCTTCTTCTCCGGCTTTCTCATCACGAAGTCGCGTATGGGCAAGTCGACGATCTTCCGCTATTTCTGGCGTCGTATTCTGCGTATTTTCCCCGCATTTTGGACGGCGCTCCTGGTGACGGCGTTCGTCCTCGCGCCGATCGCCTGGAACCACCAGCATGGCACCATGGACGGCTACTGGAATGCGGAGCAGGAATCACCGCTCACGTATTTCCTTAACAACATGTTCCTGGAGCTCAACCAGCGGAATATCGCGTCGATGGGGGATACGCTGCCCTTCGCAGCACATGGCGGCCACGACTGGAATGGTTCGGCCTGGACCCTCGAATACGAGTTCAAGGCGTACATCATTGTTGGTCTCCTCGGGCTGTTTGGCGTCCTCGCCAACCGTTGGATCGCGGGTTTCGTGGCCGTTTCGCTCATCACGGTGAACGCGCTGCAGTGGGGCGGCGCCATGAACGTCGGCACGGGCGTCTACGAACTCTTCGGCAACCCGTACAACGCGATGTTCTTTGCGCCCTTCGCCTTCGGCATGCTCTTTGCGCTCTTTGGCGACAAGATCCCGATCGATGACCGCATCATGTGCTTTGGCGTTGTGCTCGCCATCCTCGCCTATGTGAATGGCGGCTGGAACGTATGGGGACAGTATGCGTTCCTCTACGTCCTCATGTGGATTGCCGTGCGTGCGACCGCACTCAATAACTGGGAAAAGTACGGCGACTTCTCGTACGGCATTTACATTTTCGCCTGGCCGGTGATGACCTTCTCCGCCTTCTTTGGCCTGCACGAGACGGGATGGTTCGTGTACCACCTCGTCATCATCGTGGTGACGCACATCCTCGCGTTCTGCAGCTGGCACCTCATCGAAAAGCCCGCCATGAGTCTCAAGAATTGGACGCCGAAATGGCTCGCAAAGATCCTGGAATGGGGGACTCCGGCGGTGGATTCCGTGAAACGGCGACTCGTGAACCCGGACTTCTCATCCTCGAATTTCGCGAAGCGCCTGCGACTCGAGCGTGAGGACGCGGAGGTGCAGGCATGAACGGCCCGTGGAAGCAGACAGACGACGCAGAACAGGGGAACACGCCCGATCACGCTGAAGCGGTGACCCCCGGTGCCGCCGCACCGGAAGCGGTGGGAGTTTCGGGAACGACCGATGCGGAGGAAGCTGTGTGTGGCTCCGCAACGTCATCCCCGGCCCCAATGAGCCGCCGTGAACGTCGCCGCTCCGAGGGGCACCACCGCCCGGGCGATCCAGAGCTTGAACCGCAGCGCAGCCGCTCCACATACCAGTCCACGGGCGCCGTCCCTCGTCTGCCGCAGCCGACGCCGGGGGAAAACGCCGAGCGCGAGGCAGCGTATGCCGTTCCTGAGCCTCCCCGCATGGACGTCGGGGGCGGCCTTCGTGAAGCGCCGGGTGAGCTCCATGTCCACGGGCCTCTGCGCCGCTTCTGGGAACGGATCAAGCTTGTACCGCTCATCATCCTCGTCCTCTGCGTGATCGCCGCGGTCGTTGCCGGCATCATGCGGCAGGGAGACCTCAATGCTGCGCTCTCCGGGCGACAGGCCGCTGTGCCGCCAATCGCGCCGGGCGCCGTCGCAAGCGCTGAGGCATACCCGAGCTTTGCCGAGTGCCAGCCCGCTCCGGAACCAATTCCTGCTGAGCAGCC
The DNA here is from genome assembly GCF_001570905.1 of [Zimmermannella] alba NBRC 15616. Taxonomy (GTDB): domain Bacteria; phylum Actinomycetota; class Actinomycetes; order Actinomycetales; family Microbacteriaceae; genus Pseudoclavibacter; species Pseudoclavibacter albus. The sequence goes on from NZ_BCSO01000002.1 coordinate 80,419, forward strand.
CTGGCAGGGCGCCGCCTTTGCTGAATCGGAGGCCATCTTCACCGAGAACAACGTCTCCGGCGGCGAGCGCGTCATCGAAGGCCAGGACGGCTGGGTGTTCTGGAGCGACTACCAGTGGAAAAACTTCTCGCAGGCGCTTGGACGTCGCACCCTGAGCCAGGAGGAAATGGACGCCTGGTACACCCACTACAAGGGCATCGCGGATGAGCTCGAAGCAGAAGGCATCCCCATCGTCATCCTCATCGCTCCCGGCAAGTGGGACGTCTACCGCGACAAGCTGCCGACCTGGACGAAGGACATCCAGGGTTCGACGACCTTCGACTACCTCCGTGCGGCACACCCCGACCTGCCGATCATTGATGTTCGCGACGGCGTTCGTGCAGCGCGTGATAAGGCCGACACCTACGAGCCGCTCAACTCGCACTGGACGAACTACGGCGGATGGGCGGCGTGGAAGACGGCCGCACCGTGCATCCAGTCACTCGGCGAAGGCTTCCGGCACGTCGAGGCGCCTGCCATTACCTCGGTGAAGAACGAGATGAGCAATAGCGAGTTCGCTCAGGACGGCTACTCGGAGGCCCCGAAGGATGCCACGACGCCGGTGTGGGCCGAGAAGCCCTCGCCCATGACCGTCATCGGCAAGGACGGGCAGGAAAAGCAGACGACGAGCGACTACCCGGCCGACATGCTCGAGGCGCCGCTCACGACGCACACCGAGCACGCGCAGACCGACCTCACCGCGCTCATCTACCGCGACTCCTTCGGGACGGCGCTCGCGCCGAGCTGGCAAGCGTCGTTTGCCACCACCCTCCAGCGCTCACACGGCATCAGCTCGGACGGTTCGACGCCGGACATCGTGGCGGAGGCGAAGCAGCACAAGCCCGACATCGTCATCCTCGAGTTCACCGAGCGCTATCTGCACTTCGTGCCCGGGCAGCCCGCGCAGTAGCCGCGCTATCGTGCGGCATTGAGGGCGAGGCAACTCGACTCGTCGTCAATGGCCGGGAGAGGACCGCTGTACGCTTCAGCATCGTTGTCCCCACGCCCGTGCAGATAGATAACGCTGCCATTTGCTGCTTCGGCGCGAATCCCTGACCAGCCCTGAGCGCCGGTTTCTTCTTCGGCCGAAGGGAATCCGTGTCGCTCAAGGATCGGATCGACCGTCGTCAGGACCTGGTTCATGTCGGTGCGGCTGAACGCGAAGGAAAGCTTCGCTACTCCAGTGCTATACCGGCATTGGCCTTCCACGAACTCAAACCCACTGTGCTGCCCCTCGGTCGGCACAGCGGCGATTGTGGCGTCAGGTTGGAGTGGCAGGAGTGCGTCCATGGTCTCGGTGAGGAGCGAGTCCATCTCGGAGGCGATCGTGGTCTGGTCGATGGGAGCGGCTGCTGGGGTTGGTCTGGTGCGAGGGGTGCTGCAGGCGGTGACCGACAGGATGAGAACTATGCTCAGCCCTGACGCGATGACGAGCTTCTTCATCGCAGCTACTTGCCGTCGTGGCTGATCGCAATGTCAAAGACGCCGCTGCGGACGTCCATCGCATCAGGCTCGTGCGCGGCCACAAACTTGATCAGGCCGACCTTGTCAAACTGGACGGCGTCACCGAGCTCAAAAACGTGGTTGATCGGCTCGATGTCTGCCCGCCGAATGAGTAGACGACACTTCATGACTCCTGCTCGAGTCGGCGCCAACTGCATAACACCGATGAGCGTGCCATCGAGGTCGAGTTGCGACCCCTGCCGAATTGTGTATTCCATATCGAATCCGCCTCACGACGACTTTGCTGACTAATTAACTTGAACCGCCTGGACATCATCGAAGTTCCGATAGAAGTCATCGGCGCTCATCGTGATGGAGCCATCCTTGTGGTTGCCGTCTTTTCCGGGGCCGCCATCTGGGCCCCAGGGGTTCGCAAGCGTCACTGTTCCGTTCTGGGGATCGACATCTGTGATGACGTAGACATGACCGTTCACGACGTTGGGATCCGTTTTCTCGTCGAAGACGCGGGTGTGCTCCGATCCGGCAGTGAGCGCCTGCCCGTTTGAGAGCCGTTGATCGAGGTCGTCGAGGGACGGTCGGTCACTGAACCACGGGTCGAGACTGAGTTTGTCTGCCTTCCGCCCGGTAATCGCCTGCATAGCGTCTTCCGAGTGTCCACCGTCAATGTCGCTGTAGGAGCCACCGCGATCCTGAGCAAGGGCTTTTTCATAGATGGATGCCCAGTTGGGCTGGCTGTTCGGTCCAGTGACGCCGTTGCCCTCCTTGAGGAAGCTGTTCTCGACTGTGACCTCATAGGGTTGGCCATTCTTGTCGTACAAGGTCACCTTGTACGTGTTGGTCAGGGCATCGTAGGTGATGTGGTCTTCTGGCCAGTTTGGATCCTGCTCGGCAATGGCTCCGAGCGCCGCCAAAAGCCAGCAGTCACCGATGGCATGCTGTCGAATGGACTCAACAGGCGATAGGTCTCGACCCTGGCCCTCGTCGTAAGGGGTCGTATCCAGATCGACAGGCGCGTCGCGGTCTTCGTGCCACTTGTCGCTGTCAGTGGAGACATGAGGCATCTCGTCCTTCTTTTTGTCCCACGGGAAGGCGGCAACTTCATCACCAGGAACACCGTCTCCTGAATCAGTGAACGAACCGCCCGATGTGCTGTTGCTTGAGCACTCGTCTTGTTCGTCAGCTTGACGGACAAGGTCATCTGAGCGCTCATCAATGAGCGCAGCGAGCTGGTTGAGTGAGTTGGCCATTGCCGGCGTCGTCACATCTTTAAACAGGGTGGCATCGACGCCGAACCACACGACGCCCTGGCTTGCACTTAACGAGGTCTCAGCAGCGCTGTCAATACCGGTGCCACTCAGCGCGAAATCCTGTGCGACCCCCCTGAGCTCGTCTGTGTTCGCGCCGAACATTCCTGCTGGCATGATTCCCCCGTTTGCCTACCCCTGAGATGATGCGCAATGCGGGATCAAGCCTAGAGCGCCCTGAGGGCTTGGACATCCGCCTTTCGAAGTACCACGGCTCCGCGGAGGGCCTACCGTCGATGGCCGCGTGTATGTGGTTATCTGGGAGATGAAGAGCGTTGGATCAAGCAGGCGCTCGTTGTGTCATTGAGCAAGCTGAAGGAATCCCATACATGACCACCACGTGCCTCGTCACCGGCGGTGCCGGCTTTATCGGCTGTGCCATTTCTGGCCTGCTCGCTGAGCAGTTCGACCGCGTCGTCGCGGTTGACAGCCTGCACCCGCAAATCCACCCGAGCGACGAGCGCCCTGCCGCCCTCGACGAGCGCGTTGAGTTCGTCAAGGGCGACGTCCGTGACGCCGACATGTGGGACCGCCTCCTCCAGGACGTCAAGCCCACCCACGTCGTCCACCTTGCCGCCGAGACCGGCACGGGCCAGTCGCTCACCGAGGCGACCCGCCACGCCACCGCCAACGTCGTCGGCACCACCGAGATGCTCGACGCGTTTGTGCGCCACAACGCGCTTCCGGAGAAGATCGTCCTCACCTCGAGCCGCGCCGTTTACGGCGAGGGCAAGTGGGTCGACGGTGACGGCAACGAGACCTACCCGGGTCAGCGGTCGGCCGCCATGCTCGAGCGTGGCGAGTGGGACTTCCCGGGCCTCACGGCCACGCCCTTCGTTTCCTCGCAGGTGAAGCCGACGCCGACGAGCGTCTACGGTTCGACGAAGCTCGCACAGGAGCACATCCTCACCTCGTGGTGCCTCGCCATGAACGTGACGCCGGTGCTCTACCGCCTGCAGAACGTCTACGGCCCCGGCCAGTCGCTCATCAACCCCTACACCGGCATCGTGTCGTTCTTCGCTCAGACCGCGAAGCGCGGCGAGACGATCCCCGTGTACGAAGACGGCCAGATCATCCGCGACTTCGTGTTCATCGACGACGTCGCTGACGCCATCGTGAAGGGTGTCCTGCACTCGGGCGCCAACCAGCACGCCTACGACATCGGCTCCGGCGAAGGTACCTCGATCCTCCGTCTTGCTGAGCTCATCGCCGAGCACTACGGTGCGCCGGCCCCCGAAATCAACGGCAAGTTCCGTAACGGTGACGTGCGTCACGCATCGTGCGAGATTGACGCCGCCAAGGAAGCACTCGGCTGGGAGCCGAAGGTCATGGTCGATGAGGGTGTCGTCCGCCTGTGCCAGTGGATCGACCAGGAGGTCGGGCGATAACCGAGACGACGGCCACTTCGGCCGAATCGGCACGAGCCGGGCGGGGGAGTCGCTTCGCGAAGCATCCCACGCTCGGCCTTGTGGCGAACCTGACGCTGCGCGAGATCCGATCCGAATACAACCGGACGGCGCTCGGTCGGCTGTGGTCGCTGCTCAACCCGCTCGCCACGATCGCGATCTTCGCGATCATTTTTGGGCTGCTCTTCCGCGCCGAGCCGCACGTCGGCACGAACTCGGGGCTGCAGAACTACGCGCTCTGGGTCGCCTGCGGCATCATCCCGTGGAGCTTCATCTCGACCGGCATCATGGCTGGCATGGGCTCGCTCGTCGCCAACACGGGGCTCCTCACGAAGGTGTTTTTCCCGCGCTGGGTGCTCGTCGCCTCAAGCGTCGCGTCCAAGACCTCTACGCACCTCATTGAGCTCTGTGTCCTCGCCGTCATCATGGCGATCTTTGGCGGATGGCAGGTGCTGCTTGTTGCGCCCGTGCTCATCCCGATCGTCATCCTGAGCGCAGCATTTGTGCTCGGTATCAGCCTCATCCTCTCGGTCACGGTCGTCTACTTCCGCGACATGGAGCACCTCTGGGCTGTGTTCAACCAGGTGTGGTTCTACGGCACAGGCGTCGTGTTCGGTGTCGAACTCGTCGCGGCCGCAGAAGAGCAGCTCGCGCACGACACCGGCACGCGCTGGCCGCTCCTCGCCGTGTTCCAGGCGAATCCCGCCCACCAGTTCCTTGAGGCCTACCGCGCAGTGCTCTATGACTTCGCGCTGCCGAGCTGGGAGACCTGGGCGCACATCACGGCCTGGGCGATCGCCATGCTCGGCATCGGTTGGTTCGTCTTCAAACGCTTCTCGGGCCGCGTTGTAGAGGAACTGTAATGACCGCTCCCGCGATCACCGTTGACAACGTCTCGAAGACCTTCCGCGTCTATAAGGACCGCAATCGTTCGCTCAAGGCAACGATCCTTTCGGGGCACCGCGCCAGCTACGAAGAATTCTGGGCCCTCCGGGATGTCTCGCTCGAGATTCCCGAGGGCAAGACCTTTGGTCTCCTCGGGAACAACGGCTCGGGGAAGTCAACGCTCCTCAAGTGCATTGCACGGATTCTGGAGCCCAACCGCGGCAGCATCTCGCACCGGGGCCGACTCGCGGCGATGCTCGAGGTCGGTTCGGGATTCCACCCCGAGCTCACTGGGCGCGAAAACGTCTACCTCAACGGTTCGATCCTCGGCATGAGCCGGCAAGAGATCGACCGCAAGCTCGAGTCGATCGTCGACTTTTCTGGCGTCGGTCAGTTCATCGACCAGCCGGTGAAGAATTACTCCTCGGGCATGTACGTGCGGCTTGGCTTTGCCGTGTCGATCCACGTGGAGCCTGACATTCTCCTCGTCGACGAAGTGCTTGCCGTCGGTGACATTGCCTTCCAAGAGAAGTGCATGGAGAAGTTCGCGGAACTCAAGCGTTCGGGGCGCACCGTTGTCGTGGTCTCGCACGGTCTCGAGCAGATGCGCTCCTTCTGCGATGAAGCGGCCTGGCTCTCGAAGGGTGAGCTGCGCGCGGTCGGCAACGCCCGCGACATCATCGACGACTATGCGAACCTTGAGCACGGCGCGACGACGGATGCGCAGGGCGGCACCCGTTTTGGCACGGGTGAAGCTGTCGTCTCGAAGATTGAGCTCTTGGATGCTTCTGGGCGCGAGGTGCGGCACCTGCGCACGGGAGATGCCGCGACGATCCGCCTCCACTACCTCGCGAAGGAGCGCGTCGAGAAACCGGTGTTCGGTGCCTCGATCGACTCGGTCGACGGGCCGTACATGTGGGGTCACCACGGCCGCGACGCGGGCTTTGTGCCCGAGTCGATTGGCCCTGGGGAGGGGTCGATTGATATCGACATCCCGGCCATCACCTTCCGCCCTGGCACCTTCCAGATTTCAGCGTCGATTCAAGACTCGACGTGCACGCACATGTATGGCGCGTGGCAGCGGGCGGTGACCTTCGCGGTAGGGCCGGGCGAGCCTTTCGAATCGGGTGGCCTCGTGACCCTCGGCACCCGCTTCGGCAACCACCGAACCCGCTAGCCGCCCGCGTGTGCTGTCAGAATTGCACGCTCTAGGGAACACGACGCTCTATATGGGGGTCTGTTCCGTAGAGCGTGCAATTTGGTCAAGAGTGCGGCCACGAGAGCGAATTACACGCGTGTGATTTAGCACATTTCGGGCGTTTTGCCGAGATTTTTGCACACGGCGTGTCGCGAGTGGTGGGTGTGGCGCGTGTGGCTTGAGATCCGCGCCAGTATGCGGAAATCGGCGTTTCTGGGGTGGCAAATGTGACGAATGTGACGAACGAGCTTCGTGATCTAACTGTGGCCTTTGTGGCAGAAGATCTGCATACTTAGTTCTCGTTGGACCATCAGTGCGCTCCCCGCGCTCGAGGTTGAACCTGTCACGCCCCCAACCCGAGGGAACACCATGCTTCGCCGGATCCTGTCACTGCTCACCATCGCCGCGCTCGCGGCGGGTGGTTTCATCGCTCTGCAATCAACGAGCCTGCTCGGGCTCAACAAGGCCGAGGCTGCGGATGCCTCCGCCTTCCGCCCCGGCAACCTCATCAGCGATGAGAACTTCTACAACGGCAACGCCATGGATCACCACCAGATCTACGCGTTCCTCTCGGAGTTCGTGGCCCCTGGCACCGGCAGCAGCAATGCCCTCGTGAACTACGTGCAGTCGACCCCGTCGATGCCGGCCAACGGCTACTGCGACGCCTACCAGGGTGTCCCGTGGGGTGAAAACGCCTCGCAGATCATCGACAAGGTCGGCAAGGCATGCCACATCTCGCAGAAGGCGCTCCTTGTGCTCCTCCAGAAGGAGCAGAGCCTCGTCTCGGACGCATGGCCGAGCAACCGCCAGCTCACGGCAGCAACGGGATTCGGGTGCCCGGACACTGCTCCGTGTGACTCCAGCTACGGCGGCTTCTTCTACCAGGTGTACAACGCTGGACGACAGATCCAGTACTACAAGGCGAACCCGTACGAGTTCAACCACATCCCGTTCCAGACGAACAACGTCCTCTACAACCCGGACTACGGTTGCGGCTCCTCGCCGGTCTACATCGAGAACTACGCGACGGCTGCGCTCTACAACTACACGCCGTACCAGCCGAACCAGGCAGCGCTCAACAACCTCTACGGCGAGGGCGACGGCTGCTCTGCCTACGGCAACCGCAACTTCTGGCGCATGTACACCGACTGGTTCGGTGACCCGCACGGCGCCCCGGCCGAGCAAGAGCCGAACGCTGACCTCATCAAGGGTGACCAGAGCGACGACATCTTCCTCTACGCTGGCGGCACGCGCTACTACATCCCCGCGAACCTCGCGGGCGACCTCACGAAGCTCGGCAAGCCGCAGGTGCTGCCCCAGACCAAGGTGAACTCCCTCCCGTGGGGCTACTGGGTCTCAAACGTGGTGACGAACGACCGCCAGCAGCCGCGCTTCATCTCGAATAACGGCACGTGGGCGCTCGCGCACTGCCAGATGGCCGAGGACTACGGCACGCCGTGTAACAAGGCTGCCCACATGCAGGACTCGCAGCTCAACAAGCTCGACCAGAAGGGTATCCTCACCTCCTTCGTGAAGCAGCCCAACGGTCTCATCTACCTCGTTCAGTCGGGTACGAAGCGTGAGGTCCCGAGCCTCGATCAGCTCAAGGGCATGGGCTTCGACACGACCACGACGACGCTTCCGGATGGCACGCTCGACTACCTGCCCACCGGCGACCCGGTGGCTGGCTGGGGCGTCATCACGACCGACCTCAACCAGAAGGCAAACCGTGCCGTGCTCGACGGCTACCAGACGCACCCGCTCGGTGGCGGTGCCGCGAAGTTCAGCTACTTCGCCTCGACCGCGACCATGACGAGCGAGAGCCTCGGCAAGTTCGACCAGGGTGACACTGTCACTGGTCTCGTGAGCACGGGCGACAAGTCCTACATCCTCACGGACAAGGGCCTTGCTGAGGTCGACCCGAAGGCCTACGGCGCGACGCCCGCGGCCAAGGTTCGCACCTCCTTCGTGAACAACCTCCCGAGCGCGAAGCCGATCACCGGCGCACACCTCATCAAGGGTGACGGTCGCACCGAGGTTGTCCTCGTCGACAACGGCACCCGCACGGTGTTCCCGAACGCAGAGACGGCACAGCAGGAAGCCACCAAGCGCGGCATCTCGACCGCCATCACGGTCACGACAACGGCGCTCGTGGACTCCATCCCGACCGCAACCGCGAAGCCGACCCCGACTGCAACGGCCACGCCGACCGCAACGCCGACACCGACCACGACGGCGATGCCCAGTGCGACCCCGACGGCAACGCCTTCGGCCACCCCGTCGGCGACGGCCACGGCGAAACCGAGCGCGACCCCGGCTGCCACCGGCACGAGCACGGCCAAGCCGAGCGCACCTGCCTCGACCGCGCCGAGCGCACAGGCTGTTGAGCAGCTCGCCGAAGGTGAAGTCATCACGAATGAAGACGGCACCGGTACGTGGATCGTGGACGGTGACCGACTCCTCCAGATCGCAACCCCCGCGGTCGCCCAGGACCTCGGTCTCGAGTTGAGCGCCCCGCGCACCGTGAATGACGCGACCTTCGCCTCCTTCAAGGGACGCTTCGAGCCGCTTTATACCTCGGCAGTCCGCTGCGACGGCAAGACCTTCGTGGGCCTTGACGGCGAGCTCGTGCCCTTCGCGAACACGACGATCGAGCAGGCCTACAAGCTCAACCATGTCGACATCTCGAACGCGCTCTGCGACAAGCTCGTGATCTCGACTACGCGCTCGATTGACACGACCCGCGTCGAGAGCGCGAGCGGCAAGATCTACGAGGCAGTGAACGGCCAGCTCCGTGAACTCCTCAACGATGAACCGCTTGCAGCACACGAGGGTGACGCGAGCGCTGCGCCGACCGCGACGGCCACCGCAACGGCGGCAGCCACCGCAACCGCCACGCCGACTGCGAGCGCGACGCCGAGCCTTTCGGCAAGCCCTGCACCGACGGCTCCGGCAGAGCCTGCTCCGGCAGACCCGGCAACGCCGAAGGCGATCCGCCTCCCGGCCGCGATCACCTCGATCATGCCGAAGACCAGCACCACCACGACGAACTAGTCGCGACGATTGCACGGTGTGAGGGCACTCCCAATGCGGAGGCGCCCTCACGCCGTGTCTGCGGCCATCGATGCATCCGGCACTTCGTGGCGAGGCACGATGGTGGACACCGACACCTCGGTAGGATGTCCGCGTGCTTCCCGTCTCCGTTCTCCTACCGGTGTACCACCGGGTACCCGCTGAACAGTTCGAGGCATCCCTGAACTCCGTCCTCGAACAGACGCAGCCTGTCGCTGAGCTCATCATCATTGCGGACGGGCCACTCACTGATGAGCTTGATGCCATCATCGAACGAGCCTGCAACGAGCACGACACCGTGCAGTGTCTGCGCTTGGCCGAGAACCGCGGCGTCGCCGTCGCAACCCAGGCTGGCCTTGAGCGTGCCACGCAGCCGTGGATCGCGCGCCAGGACGCCGACGATATTTCGCTGCCTGAGCGTTTCGAACGTATGATGGCGCTCCTCGAAATTCGCCCCGACCTGGGCGCCCTCGGCGCCGCCATGTACGAGTTCTCCGGCACCCCCGACAACATTGTCGGCACCCGCTCCATGCCGGAATCTGCCGAAGCCGTGAAGCGCTACGCGCGCTTCAACAACCCTGTGAACAACCCCACTTCGATCGTGCACCGAGAGCGCACCATCGCGGCCGGCGGCATCCAGCACCTGCACCTCATGGAGGACTACGACCTCATGGCCCGCCTTATCGCGGCAGGTCACCCGGTTGAAAACCTCGCCGAGCCGCTCGTGCTCTTCCGCGCCGACCCGGGCATGTTCACGCGCCGCCGCGACCGCCGCATCTTCGCTTCCGAGTGGGACATGCAGCGGCGTCTCAAGCGTTACGGCCTCATTTCCACGCCGCGGATGCTGTTCAATATGGCGGTTCGATCCGGCGTGCGGCTCATCCCCGCAAGCTGGTTCACCAAGCTCTACGCGCTCGTGTTTCGACGTGACCGCGCCGACGCAACAGAGAGGGCCTGATGGCACACACCATCACAGACCACACCACGGACGAGATCGCTCACGGATGGAGTGACGAACTCGCGCAGGCGAGCTGGCTCGTCGTCCCGCTCTACAACGAGGGCCAAGTCATTCGCGAGGTGATGACGGAAGCCCGTCGGACCTTCCCAAACATTGTGTGCGTGGATGACGGTTCGGTCGACGATTCGGCCGTCGAAGCCCGCGCCGCAGGCGTGCACGTCGTCAAGCACCCCGTGAACCTGGGCCAGGGTGCGGCGCTTCGCACCGGTCTCGACTACGCGATGAGCCAGCCGGGTTCAACGTACTTCGTCACCTTCGACTCCGACGGTCAACACCGCGTCGTGGATGCCCAGCGCATGGTCGTGCGCCTCGCGACCGAGCCGCTCGACATTATCATCGGCTCGCGCTTCCTCGACGGGCGCACGAAGCCCGGCGCGCTCAAGAAGCTCGTGCTCAAGATGGCCGTCATGTTCCAGACGGTGACCTCGGGCGTGAAGCTCACGGACGCGCACAATGGCCTGCGTGCCCTCAACCGGACGGCCGGCCAGGCGCTCCCGATCATGCAGAACCGAATGGCGCACGCCTCCGAGATCGTGAACGACATTGGCGCGAAGAAGCTGCGCTACGCCGAAGAGCCCGTCTACATCGTCTACACGGATTACTCACGGGCGAAGGGTCAGTCGCTCTGGAACTCGGTCAACATTCTGCACGAGCTGCTGCTCAAGTAAGGGACAGTCATGGGAGAAGGACAGCTCATCATCAAGATTGCCCTCATCGCGGTGCTCGCGATTGTGGGGCTCCTGCTCGTTGTGCCCGGGCGCGGTGCCCGAGGCCAGGCCATCCAGCGTCTCTCGCTGCTCTTGGCTCTGTTCCTCGGCGTTCTCGCGGTCATCTTCCCGGATGCGACCACGAGCGTTGCGAACTTCCTCGGCATTGGCCGCGGCGTTGACCTGCTCTTTTACGCGGCGATTGTTGCCGCGATCGGCTACGTCGTGACGACGACGCTGCGCCTTCGCAAGGCCGACCGCGACTTCACGATTCTCGCTCGCAAGGTCGCGCTCCTGGAAGCCAACCTTCGCGAGGGGCACGACACGCTGCCGGAGCCCCCGGCCAGTGAGCCGATCCGCCCGCAGCACTAGGCGCACAACCAGTTCGCCCCGCCGTCACTGAGAGGGCAGGGCGAATTCGTTGTTCGGGATGCTACTTGTCCGCGTCCACGTCGGCGCGTGCCGGTGCGACCGGCTCGAGCTCGGCTGCTTCGTCGGCGCTGGCTTCATCCGCAGCCGTGTTCTCGTCGCGGTCGGGCTCCGGCTCGACAGCCGTATCATCATCCGCGTGAGCCGGCGACGCAACCGGGACGGTGTCGGTGCCGCGCTCGACTGGCTCCACCTCGGACTCGACCACGATGGGCGCGATAACCGCGGTAGCGATCGGAACTGCTACGTGCGGCGCCCCAGAAGCCACACGCCACCGGGCGCGACGGTTGCGCGAGGTGCGCGAACTCAAGCGAGCAATGAGGAGTACCCAGGCGAGCGCGGCGAGGCTGAAGACCACCACGAGGACCGGCCAACCGCCCGGCGTGGACGGTTCCCAGAGCGGCTCGCTGAGCATCTTCCGCCACTCCACCTTCGGCTCATCGAGGCCCGTGACGTAGCGGCGCAGGTTCCAGAGAATCGCGAATCCGTGCATGACCAGCAGGCCCGCGAGCAGCAGGAACATCGTCGTACGGCCGCGGTACAGGTGCACCAGTCCCGGAATCGCGTCGTCGAGGGTCGCGCCTGCGCAGAGCGTGAGCGCAAACACGATCGCAAGTACGTAGCGGTCCTGCCAAATGTGCCCGTGCGTGTACCAGGACATGCCCTGCAGAAGCGCAGGGACGGCGATGAGGGCCACGGTGAGCACGAGCGTGCGCACGCGTCCCCAACCGTCGCCGAGGAGCAGCGCCGCTGCGACGACCGCGAAGAGCAAGCCACCCCAGATAAGGATGATCGTGTCGGGCAGGCGCGTGTCGAGCCAGCCGAAGGTGCCGACGTAGCCGGCCGCGTGCTCGAGCGTGCGCGAGAGCATGTACTCGATGCCCTCGCGCGGCGTCACGACGCCCGCACCCCAGCCGAGGGTTGAGGGGGCACCGCTGCCGCCGACACGCTGCATCCACAGGTACGCGCCACCGCCAACGCCGCCGAGCAGTACGACCGCACCCCAGAAGAGCTTCGAGCGGATGAGTTCACGCCAGAGCCGTCCATCAATGAGGAGGGCCGCGGCAATGATGACGAACCAGAGCGGGCCGACCGAACGCGAGTTTGCGAGCAGCGTGCCCGAGATAAGCACGCCAAGAATGAGGGCCGTTCGCGGCATCCGGCGCCCGCGGTCGAGCAGCGCGATGAGCGAGGCCGACATTGCGAATGCGGCGGCGAGCTCCATCGAGGAAATGTTGACGACGGCACCCATAAACAGCGACATCGGGGTCAGTGTCACCGCAGCCGCGAGCATCGTCCACGAGCGGCGTCGGCGCGAGGCAAGGGCCGTGATACCCCAGGCGATGCCGAGTGAGTAGAGGAGTGCGCTGGCGAGGCGCATCCCGTGGATGACCTTCGCGCCATCCAGGAAGTAGCTCGGCCATCCGACGAGGAAGTAATAGACGGGGTTGTAGCTGCCTGCGCCCGAGAACACTTCGACCATCTCGCTCGGCTGGTTATCGATGGCGCCGAGGCAACTTCCCGGCATGCTCGGGTCGAAGCGGTAGCAGCTGACCATCGTTGTGAAGTCCTTGATGTAGCCGGGCACCTTGAAGGCGCGGTCGCCCGGCAGCGCCGGATCGATGCGTCCCGCGAGATCGCCATGGCTGACGCCGTAGGCCTTCACAATGTGGGCTGGCTCGTCGGGGCCAGCACCGAGCGGCGAAGCGAACACCCAACAGGTGAGGAGAGCGAAGACGATGACCCATGTGGCGAGGAACACCCGCCACACACGGAACTTGCGGGGCGTCGCAGGGGTCACACTCACGTATGCATCCTTCGAATTGCGGGGTCGAGTTCGGCGGTGTCGCTCAGACGGGGGCGCTGCACCTGTTCACGCTTGGGGTGCTGGATACGGCGGGGGAGCGCCGGGAGATCCTGCACGCGTAGCTTCGTGTAGAAGGCCAAGTAGCTCAGGAGCAGGAAATTGCCCTCCACGAGCAGACGAGATTCTGTCAGGGATTGCATGACGAGCGCCACCATGAGCAGGAATGCTGCCGTGGAGGTGTGCGGGATGGGGCGGGGCCCGGAGGCGTCACGCTGCGGCTTGTCAATCGAGAGCCACCAGCTCCGGATCGTCGTCGAGAGGACCGCGCCCGCGAAGAAAACCGCACCGATGATGCCGGTCTGCATCCAGGCGTCGAGGTAGGCGTTGTGGGCCTGCAGGTAGCGAAGGCCATCGAGGATGACGAGCTGCTTAAAGGTGTCGACCCACGGCGCCCAGTAGCTGATCCAGCCGATGCCAATCCACGGCTGCAGGCTGCCCAGGCCCACAACCGCTTGCCACACGGTGCCGCGGCCCGACATGTCGCCGGATCGATTCACGAGTCCGAAGATCTCATCGCGCCAGGTCACAAGGACGAACAGGCCAATCGCGCCGATGACGAATACCGCGAGATACATGAGCCAGCGCTGCGGCGAGGTGAGGCGGCGGGCACACCAGATGAGGGCGATGGCGAGTACGAGGACGGGGAGCGTCACGATCGGCGTCGCCGAGCGGGAGAGGAAGAGGGTGCCGAAGGCGATACTGCACCAGATCCAGCCAAAGCGCTTGCTCACACGGCCAGACGCCAGCTGCACGCCCGTCACGATGAGGGCGAGCAGGCACACGAACCCGAGCAGATTGCGGTTGCCGAGGATGCCCTGTATCGCGGCGCCCTGGAAGAGGTGGCCCTGACTCCAGTACACCGCCGGGTGGGCGGTCTCGGGCGTTGCACCGGCGACACCCGTGAAGAGCTCCAACTGGCCAGGGAAGTAGAGGTAGAGCGGCAGGATGCCTTGCGGTATGAAGAGCGCGACACCCAGCTCAAAGATGAGCGACATCGCGACGATCGCACGCATCGCACTGCCGAGGCTGTCGAGGAACAGCAGCTTCGTGCAGTTCACCGACAGCGCGAACGCGACGGTCACGGTCATGATCTGGATGACACTCGCCAGCAGTGTTTCGGGGCGGTACGCCGACCAGATCACACTCGCGAGACACCACAGCACGAAGAGCATGAGCGGCGAGGGCAGATGCGTGAGACGGGGGAGCGGCTTCTTCTTGATGATGAGCCACACGGCAACGCCAAAGAGAGCGAGCACGATAGCCGCGAAGCCATACCAGCTCAGCAGATTGCGCCAGAAGTCACCCGCGAAAGCAGTGAAGAGGACGACGGTCGCGTAGCTGCGCAGCCCAGGCCGGAACGGGGATCCCGGCTTGAACCCTGCGCGAGTGAGAGCGTTCGCCGATCGAGCTCCGGAAGGCAGGGCTGATTGCGTCATGAACTCTATTGTGGCGCAGTTGACGTATCTGCGGGGTTCCCGCGGAAGAAAGCTGCCGCTCGGTATCCCCCGCTTGGCAGGCGCAGGCCGTCGCAGATCATCCCCTCGGGGTGGATTCGATGACTGTGCCTGTCGGCCTCGAACGCGACACCGAGAGCGGGTAGCCTCTGGGCTGATGTTCATCGAGCTAAGGAATGTGCCGCGCGATTACGCGTGGGGAGCACCGGGAGCGATTTCACGCCTCCTTGGTGCCGACGGTGCATGCCTTGCCGAGCGTGACAGCACGGCGCCCGAGGCTGAACTCTGGCTCGGTGCGCACCACGGCTCGCCCGCGCGCGTGCTTGAGCGGGAGCGCCCCTTCGCCCAGTGCACACCTCTCAACGAGTGGATCGCTGCGGACCCGGAGCGTGCGCTCGGGCGCTACGCGAGGGGGCTGCACAATGACCGACCGGTCCTGCCATTCCTCTTTAAGGTGCTCGCTGCGGCCGAACCGCTGTCGCTGCAGACGCACCCGAGCCTCGAACAAGCCGTCGCAGGTTTTGCCGCCGAGCAGGAGCGCGGGGTGCCGATCGATGCGCCTGAGCGCAGCTACCGGGACCCGCTCCACAAGCCTGAACTGCTGCTCGCGGTCAGTGACCGCTTCCGTGCCCTCGCGGGATTCCGTCCGGTTGACGAATCCCTCCACATTTTCACCGTGCTCGCTGAATCACTTGGCGAGGGCGGTGACGCGGATGCGATCTGGAACATCGTCCGGGAACTCGAAGCGATCGAGACCGCTGGCACCGAGTGGGGCCTCAAGGCAATCGTTCGACGGCTCCTCGAATGGGGACCGAATACCCCGCTCGTGACCGCCGTGACGAACGCCGCGACCGTGCTGCGCGAGCGCTCGACCGAACTTGACGAACACGCCGCGCTCGCGGTCGACACGATTGAGCGACTTGCCTCGCACTACCCGGGTGACCCTGGCGTCGCGATTGCCCTCTTGCTGAATCGGCTCGAACTCGCGGAGGGGGAGGCCATCTTCCTCACCGCTGGCACACTCCATGCCTATCTGGAGGGTGTCGGCCTCGAGATCATGGCGGGCTCTGACAATGTCCTTCGAGGTGGTCTCACGCCGAAGCACATTGACATCCTGGAGCTTCTCAACACGCTTGACGCGCGTGTGCTGACCGAACCGCGCGTTGCTCCGCGCGAACTCGAGGAGGGGCTCATTGAGCTCGCTCCGGGTGTGCCCGACTTCCGCCTCCTTGTCATGACCTCGGAGCAAGAACGGACCGTCGCGCTTGACGGCCCAGCGATTGCGCTCGCGCTCGAGGGCGATTGGCGTCTCGACGGCGTTGCCTCGGGTACGGTGCTTGGTGAGTCGTCGGCAAGCTATGTCACCCCGGACGAGCAGTGCATCCGTATGCTCGGTGAAGGTCAGCTCGTCATCGCGACGACGGATGGCCGTGCCCGCGAGCACTTTGTCGGCGCCTAACAGCCACGTTGTGCTTGTGCGGCGTCCTCCCGTTCCTCGCTAGCGGGATGCAACGACTCGCGCTTTTCGGAATTTCCCAGTTCCCGCGGGTCATCCGCGTTGTCATGCGCGACACGCCGAAGTTCTCCACGCCTCACCTCCACGAAAACCCTCGACCTTGGGCTTAAGGTTTGCGGCCGCAAGCTTGACGTAGAGGGAATTACACGGGTGTAATTGATGCACACCACGCGGGAACGATCCGCGCGACCACTGGGAGAGCATGGTATGGCTGAGCTGGGAATGAACCGCCGAGTTCCGGACGACTGGTACGTCGACCCGGTACAGCTTGGCGTACCCGGCGTCCGCCGGGGTATTGACGACGACAACCTCCTTGCCTGGCAGGCGGACGCACTCTGTGCGCAGGTCGACCCCGAAGCCTTCTTCCCGGAAAAGGGCGGCTCCACGCGTGACGCAAAGAAGATTTGCGCCTCGTGCGAGGTCCGCGCCGAGTGCCTCGAGTGGGCGCTCGAGAATGACGAACGCTTCGGCATCTGGGGCGGCCTCTCCGAGCGTGAGCGCCGCAAGCTTCGCCGCGGCGCCTAGGCGAGACTCCGCGCGCCTCGCCAACGGGCGAGGCTGACGCGCTTACGATCGGGCCGATGCGAGCAGCAGTCACGGTCATTCTTGTCGCCCGAAACGGCGCCCACATCCTCGATCGCACGATTTCCGCGATCGAGGCACAAACACGCGCGCCCGAGCGCATCGCCATGGTCAATATTGACTCGCGCGATGGCACTCGCGAGATCATGCGACGCGCAGAACCAGACCTGCTTCTCTCTCTTCCCGAGGACACCGGCTTCGGTGATGCCGTCCGGGAAGCAGCCCTCGAACTTGATGGGCTCGACGGCGGCGAGGAAGGCTGGCTGTGGCTGCTCGGCGCCGACAACTCGCCCGAGCACGACGCGCTCGAACAGCTCATGGCCACCGTTGAGCGCAACCCCTCGCTACAGGTGACCGGCCCGAAGCAGGTTCGCCGCGACGACCCCGCCGTCATTGTCGAGTACGGCCAGACGATGACGAACAACGGCGCGAGCGTCGTCCTCCATCAGGGTGAACTCGACCAGGGGCAGTTTGAACGTCTCTCCGATGTGCTCGCGGTCGGGGCGGGCGGCATGCTCGTCCGCCGCTCCGTGTGGCGCGAACTCGGCGGCTTCGACCCGGGCCTTCCTGTCGTCGACGACGCCCTCGACTTCTGTCAGCGAGTGTGGCTCGGGGGCGGCCGCGTCCTCCTGACCCCGACCGCACGCGTGGAGCGTGACGGCAACCCCGAGACCCTGCTTTCGCCCTCGGGTGAGCGGATGAGTGCCTCGCAGCGCATCTTTGAGCGCCGGAAGGCTGAGCTGCACCGTCGGCTGAGCTCATCCACCGCGTTCGGCTTCATCCTGCACTGGCTCGGCCTCGTGCCGATGGCTTTCCTGCGCAGCGGATGGAATCTCCTGCGCAAGCTCCCCGGCCGGATCATCCCGGAGTTCGCGGCAGCCTTCGCGGTCGCCTTCGGGCGCACCGGTGCATGGGGTGCCCGCAGACGCTTCAGCGAGCACTTGAGTGAACCGCGCACCGCCATTGACCGCCTCCGAACGACGCCCGCCGAACAGCGCAAGCAACGAGAACTTCGCGCCGAGCAGTTGCGCGCACGCGCCCAGGGAACGAAGCAGCACGTCGACTTCCTCGCCACGGGTGGCGCGTGGGTCGTGCTCCTCGGACTCGTGGCATCCGTGGCAATGCACTTGCCGATCATGGATGCTGGCGCGCTCACAGGCGGCGCGCTCCTGCCGATCTCGCCCGATGTCGTCGAACTCTGGGGCAACACCGGCTATGGCGTGCGGGACGAAGGCCTCGGCGCGATGGGCCCGGCTGACCCCTTCACGCTCGTGCTCGCCCTGCTCGGCACCGTGACCTTCTGGCAGCCGAGCCTTGCGGTTGTCGGCCTGTGGCTGCTCGCACTGCCGCTTGCGGGCCTCGGTGCTTGGATGCTGGCCGCGCGCCTCACGGCTCGCCCGTGGCTCCGCGCCGTAGCGGGGATCGCCTGGATGGCAGCACCGCCGCTGCTCGTGGCACTCAACGAAGGACGCATCACGGCCGTCATCGTCCACGTGGTGCTGCCCTGGCTCATCCTCGCCGGTATGCAGGCGATTGAAACCTGGCGAGCGGTCGCAACGCTCGCGCTGCTTTCGGCCGTCGTCGCGGCTGCAGCACCGTCGCTCATCCCCGCGCTCGTGCTCCTGTGGCTCCTGTCGATGACGATGGGACGTGCGCACTGGCGTCGCCAGCTCATTGTGCCGGTGCCTGCGCTGGTGCTTTTCGCCCCGCTCGTGGTCTCGCAGTTCAACCGCGGCGGCCTCGCCGGGCTCCTGCGCATTTTCGCCGATCCCGGGCTCGCGGTCGCCTCGAAGCCCGTGACCGGACCTGCCGCATTCCTCGGTTTCCCGGTCGTCGACTTTGGTGGCTGGGTGGACACGCTCGCGAGCGCAGGCGTCGCTTTCGAGGCGCCACTCGTGCTCGCGATGCTCGCTGTCCCGGTCGCGATCGCTGCTGGCCTCGGCGTCATTTCGGCGCAGTTCCGCACCGCGGCGATGGGCCTCGTGATCGCCCTCTGCGGCGCGGCGACCGTCGTCCTCGCAGCGAAGCTTGAACTGCAGTCGATCGGGCAGGCGCCGGTCACGCTCTGGCTCGGCTCAGCGCAGTCCCTCATGCTGCTTGGCCTCGGCGGGATGGCACTTGCTGGGCTCGCGAGCCTTCGCCGCGCTGGCGCCGGCATCCTCGGCTCGCTCATGCTGCTCTCGATGATCGTCACGGCGATGCCGCCTGCACTCGCGCAGACGTTCTCGACTTCGCTCGTTGAAGCCGGTTCGACGAACACGGTTCCCGCGATCGTCCAGGCCCAGGGCACCGTTGAGCACCGCGTCGGCACGCTCATCCTGACCCCCTCCGATGGCGGCACGCTCCGCATGGTGCTCGACCGCGGCACCGGCGAAACGCTCGACGCCCAGTCGACGCTGCGCACAACCGCAGAACGCCTCTCGCCCGAGCAGGAGCGCCTCGCCTCGCTCGTGGGTGAACTCGTCTCCGATTACGCGGAGGCGCCGACGAGCGAACTGCACGCCTTCGGCGTGAGCTACATCCTGCTCGCCCCGGCCGAGGCCGATGCGAGCGACCTTCGGATGCGCCTGAGCACGAGCCTCGACGCGAACGGTGCACTCGCCCCGGCGGGCTCCTCGGTGCACGGCACGCTCTGGCAGGTGTCGAACGCGACACTCGCGCCGGCCGACCCGGAGATGAGCGCCCACCTGGCTGCCGGCAACCTCGGGACGTGGCAGGGACGCCTCATTCTCGCCGTCCAGCTCTTCGTCCTCCTCGTGACGCTGCTCCTTGCCCTGCCGACCGGCAGCCTCGAGGCGGATGCAGCCCTCGCCGAGCGCCCCGTGCACCGCCGCTGGGCATGGCTTGATGGTGAACTCACCGCTGCACACCGTCCCATGGATTACGGCGATGTTGCCGGTGAACGCGTCGACGCGTACGAACCCGATGACCAGGACCGCGAGGAAGGGATCTCACTGTGAAGATGACGTCCTCCGAACCCCGAGACGACTTCGAGCGCGACGAGCATGAGGACGCTGTCGAGCGCGCCGCTCTCGAAGCACGCCAGGAAGCGCTCCTCGCCGCGCGCATGGGCGAACTCGAACCGGCAGGCCGGACCGTCAAAGCCAAGGAGCCCGCGGTGGTTCGCGAGGAGCGACGTGGCCGCGAACTTGGCGCCCGCTTTGGTGTCGGTGTGCTCGCGCTTGCTGCGGCAAGCGGTCTTGTCGTGTGGTCGCTCACGCCCTTCATCCCGGCCCGGAGCGTGACGATTCCGAGCACGCAGGTGGCGCCGGTGCCCGGCACACAGGAGCGTGTGTGCCCGGGGCCACTCGCGGCACTCGGCCAGCAGGGCGGATCGACCGCGGCGACCCTCGTTGGCGACTCGAAGCTCGCCGGAGCGGGCGACACGGGAAGCGCGGAAGCGATCGGCATCCACGCCGCGAACGGGAGCGGTACCGGCGCACTCAAGGCGCCAGTGCTCTACACGGCTCCCGGTATGCAAGGGGATGTGCCCACGCGTCTTTCGGCCGCGCAGACGACCACTGTTTCTGCGCCCCTGGCAGGTTTTGCTGCGGCATCCTGCCAGCAGCCTTCGGCCGATCAGTGGGTGCTCGCCGATGGCAGCACAGGGACGACGTCTTCAGTGCTCTCGGTGACGAACTCGAGCGAGCGCGCCGCGAAGGTGACCCTCACGGCGTTCAGCGAGAACGGGCAGATCGCGATGAACTCGAACGCTGAGTTTGAGATCCCTGCCCGGACGCAGCGGCTGGTGAGCCTTGCTGGCCTGGCACCGGAACAGAAGTGGCTTGCGGTCCACGTGCAAGCCTCCTCTGGCCTTATCTCCGCGAGTATTCACGAGACCGTGAGCGAGCGCACGAACGGGCAGGGCGCGGACATCGTCGGCGCGACCGAAGCGCCGACACTCGGTGTCGTCATCCCGGGCGTCCCGGTGACGGCACAGCCGAGCCGCCAGGATGACGGTGGTGGTGCACAGAACACGCTCGTGCGTCTCGTCTCGCCGCAGGGTGATGCGAACCAGGCGATCGTGCGCATCCTCGACCACGAGGGCAAGGAAGTGCACCACCAGACGATGGCCCTGCAGATGGGCGTGGTTGCCGAGATGCAGCTCTCGCTCGTGACGCCGGGGGTCTACACGGTCGTCGTGGATGCGGAAGCCCCCGTCCTCGCAGCAGCCCGTGCGGGTGTGGTGGCCGAGAAGTCGCGCGACTTCGCCTGGTACCGGGCGGCCCCGGTGCTGAGCGGTGACCAGCTCGTCGCCGTCCCCGAAGGCCCGGGCGCCCGCATCTCGCTCTACAACCCGAAGGGGGAAGCCCAGCAGATTACCGTCGCCCGCGAAGGCGGCGAGGCTGAGACCGTGACGATTGCTCCCGGCGCGACGCACCGCGTGGACGCGAGCGCGGGGAATTACCACCTCGGCGCACTCCACGGGATCGCCGCGACGGTGAGCTATAGCGGTGCGGGTCAGCTCGCGGGCTTCGCCGTGACGAGCACCAACCCGCTCGCCGAGCCCATCGAGGTCGTCCGCTAGTACGGGGTTCGTCGCGCGTTAGCCGTTGTAGCGGTCGTGAGCGATGTTCCATGGCTCGCGGCCGTGGAGTTCACCGATGGCGGCGAGCACCGTCATTTCAGCGAGTGCACGCACGTGCACCGGATCCTCGCAATGAAGCTTCTCGAGCCGCTCGAGCGGCACACGATAGATCGTCACCTCGCGTGGGCCCGTCACCTGGAAGCGGTCAATCCCGTCCCCGGAACGAAGCTCGGTCGGCAGCGCGGCGAAGCGCACCTCCACGCCGTCCAGGTACTCCGGTGCGACGTTACGCAAATACATGACCGTGTCCTCAACCGAGAGCTGCCAAAGGAGCGCTCGACCCGTGAGACGCGGCAGGTACGGCCCCGCAATGCTCGAGCGCAAGCGCCGACCGTGGCGCGCACGGGCAACACCCCGGCTGCGTCCCGAGGAGGGACGACCGGACGAGCGTCCTGCGCGGCGAGATGAAAAGGGCACGCCTCCACGATAGGCCCCCACACCGTTTCGAACCCACGCCAGGCGCAGCCGCGTATCCTGAACACATCATGTTGAACCGCCCGTGCTGCCGCGTGACGTGTTCGCGGCCTGCGGTCGCGACGCTCACCTACGACTATGGCGACCGGATGGCCGTCATTGGCCCGCTCTCGGTCGTGGCCGACCCACACGCCTACGATCTGTGCCAACTCCACGCCGAGCGACTCAAGGTGCCGGACGGCTGGACGATCATCCGTCCGGTACCGTTGGGGCATGACATCTGAGCTCTTGATCCCACCGGTCGACGCCGCACAGCGAGGTGCCCTGGACAAGGTGGTGAAGAGCTACGACGTGCGTGGTCTCGTCGGGAGCGAACTCACGGAGCCACTCATCACCGCGCTCGGGGCCGCCACCGCGGATGAACTCGAGCTTGCGGGGGAGCCGCTCGTTATCGGCCACGACATGCGTGACTCGAGCCCCGCTTTTGCGAAGGCCTTTGCCCGCGGTGCAGTCGCGCGCGGCGCCAGCGTCATCCACATCGGTCTTGGCTCGACGGATGAAAGCTACTTCGCCTCGGGCAGCATGAACGCTGCCGCAGCCATGTTCACCGCGAGTCACAACCCGGCCGCGTACAACGGCATCAAGCTCTCGCGCCCCGGTGCGAAGGCGCTGAGCCGCGACACGGGCCTCGGCGCTATCGGCGAGCGCGCCGCCGCCTACCTCGAGCAGGGTATCCCGGCAGCCGCTGTTCCCGGCAGCGAGCGCGACCAGAACGTCCTCGCCGACTACGCGGCGAAGCTGCGCAGCCTCGTCGACCTCTCCGGTATCCGCCCGCTCAAGGTCGTCGTGGATGCGGCAAACGGCATGGGGGGCCTCACGGTTCCCGCGGTCCTCGGCTCGGCCGCAGGCCTCCCGGAGCTACCGCTCGAGATCATCCCGCTCTACTTCGAGCTCGACGGCACCTTCCCGAACCACGAAGCGAACCCGCTCGACCCGACGAACCTGGTGGACCTGCAGAAGGCGGTCCTCGAGCACAAGGCAGACCTTGGCCTTGCCTTTGACGGCGACGCCGACCGCTGCTTCGTCATCGACGAACTCGGCCAGCCCGTCTCGCCCTCGGCGGTGACCGCGATCGTCACGATTCGTGAGGTTGAGCGTGCCCGTGCCGCGGATGAAGAGGACATCACCGTCATCCACAACCTCATCACCTCGCGCATCGTGCCCGAGACGATCCAGCGTCTCGGTGCCCGGGCCGTGCGCACGAAGGTCGGTCACTCGCTCATCAAGGCTGAGATGGCCCGCTACAACGCCGTCTTTGGCGGTGAACACTCGGCGCACTACTACTTCCGCGACTTCTGGGGTGCCGACAACGGCATGCTCGCCGCCATGCACGTGCTTGCCGAGGCAGGTTCGAGCTGTCGCGCCGTGTCAGAGCTCGCGCGTGAGCACACGCCGTACGTCGCCTCGGGTGAGATCAACTCGACGGTTGAGGATGTCCCTGGCGCCTACACGCGCATCGTGGACGCGTTCCAGGACCGCGGCGAGTTCGATGAGCTCGACGGCCTCACCGTCACCGGTTCCACGAGCCGCGACGAACCGTTCTGGTGGTTCTCGGTGCGCCCGAGCAATACGGAGCCGCTGCTTCGCTTGAACGCCGAAGCCGCGGACGAGGCGACGATGGCCGCGATCCGTGACGAGGTCCTCGCCCTCATCCGTCAGGAGGCGTAGCCCGACACCGCCGGGGCACTCGCGCTGCTGGTGCGGCCCGCGCTCGCGGGTGCTAGCCGCGGTCGGGGAAGCCGTGCGGCAGGCGCGTGATCGTCGGCAGGATTCGGTGCTGCTGCTGCCAGCGCCGCTCGAGCGCGGCGAACTCGCGGTCGCGGCGGATGGCAGCCACTGCGCGGAGGAAGCTATCGGCATCCGTATTCGGCAGGGGATGCACGTAGGGCATGACCTCGCGGCCGATCGACTCCGCCATACGCTTGCGCGAGAACGGGTCGAGCCGCTCGAACTGGTCGAGGTAGTCGAGGATGCGGCGAGAGTTTCGGTCAGGGAGCCGTGACACATCCGCGCTCGCGGCCCAGCGGCGCAGATGCGGCGGCACCGCGAGCTCGCGCATCGGGAGCTGACGCTCGCGAACCTGCTGGCAGATGGTACCTGCGAGCATGTCGCCGACGCGCTTGCACTTCGGGTGCAGCATGCCCGCGACGGCAGCACAGCCACCGCTCGTCATGACGAAGTCGAGGATGCCCAGGAGCGCCCGAATGAAGGCGTGGCGAAAGCCGATGGCGCCGCCGTCATCGCGCACGATCTGCAGCCCCATGATCCATCGGCCGAGGCTGCGGCCCTTCGTGAGCGTCTCGATCGTCGCTGGCACGATAATCGTCGCCGTCACGAGGGCGAGGATGATGAGCGCGCTCAGCATCGCGACGTCGATGTCGTTCCCCGCGCGAGACGAGAATTCGAGCATCGTGCCGATGAACACCGCGAGGCCCACCATGACGACCGCCATCACAGCGGCATCGATCGTGCTGGAGACGGCTCGCTGCACGTATCCGGCACGGCGAATCTCGAGTTCAACCGCCTCACCGACGACGACAGAGTCACTCTCGAGGCTGAGCTTTCGATCCCCCATCGCCAATTGCGTCATGAGATCATTAAACCCGATGGACCTTGATGCTCTCACCCGCGTAAAACGCCCTACCTGGGATCGCCTCGCCGAGCTCGGGTCCTCCTCGAGCCTGAGCGGCCGCGAAGCGGATGAACTCATTGCGCAGTACCAGTCCGGTGCGGGCGACCTCGCCACCATCCAGACCGTGTACGGCTCCACACGCGAGGGCGAAGTGCTTTCGCAGCGCCTCGGCCGGGCGCGCAATCGCTTCACGGGTGCACCGGCCGGGATGCTTGTCGGCGTCCTGCGCTTCTTCGGCGAACACTTGCCCGCCGCCCTCTACCGCGTGCGCTGGTGGACGCTCGGCGCGGCCATCTTCACCATCATTGCCGCCACGCTCACGTACTTCTGGGCCTCGAGCGACCCGGCCATCCTCACGTACTACGCCTCAGAGGCGCAGCTCGAGAAGTACCAGGGCAACTTCATCGACTACTACTCCGAGTACTCCGAATCGAGCTTCGCTGCCCGCGTCTTCACGAACAACGCGTGGATTGCGGCGCAGTGCATCCTCTTCGGCATTACCGGGTTCATGGTGCCGTACGTGCTCATGCAGAACGCGAACGGCCTCGGCGTCTCTGCCGCTGTGCTCGGCCGCTACGAGCACCTTGATGTCTTCTTCCTCTGGATCATGCCGCACGGCCTGCTTGAACTCACCATGGTGTTCGTCGCGGCGGGCGCCGGCCTCAAGCTCTTCTGGTCGTGGATTGTGCCGGGCGCACGCACGCGCATGCAGGCGCTCGCCGAAGAAGGACGTTCCATCGGCATCGTCGCGATCGGCACGACGATCTTCCTCTTCATCTCGGGCCTCATTGAGGGCTATGTGACGCGCCAGGACTGGCCGTGGGCGATCAAAATCGGGATCGGCGTGCTCGCGTTCGGTCTCTACCTCACGTACTCGCTCTACCTCGGCCGCAAGGTCGCGCGCACGGGCGAACGCGGCGACCTCATCGAATTCGAGGCTGGCGCCCGCAACCTTGCGCAGGACTAGCGCTAGAGGCGTCCCGACTTCTTGAGCGCGAGATAGCGGTCAGCGAGCTTCGGTGGCAGTTCCTTCGGCGTCGCTGCGAGGACGTCCGCGCCGAGCTGGGTGAGTGCCTCGGCCACATGACGTGCGTCGAGACGAGCACGCTCGGCCGCAGCGGCACGGTAGACCGCGGCAACATCCGGACGCTCAGTCGTGAAGCGCTGCGCATCCGGGTCGCTCACACTCGCGACGAGCGTGAGATGGCGCCGGGCGAGCTGGGGGACGAGCGCGAAGAGCGACTCGCACTGCTCCGGAGTGTCGTGCGTAGAGATGAGGACCACCAGCGAGCGCTGTGTCGTCATGCTGTTCACGAGGCCCGGCACCATGTCCCAGTCGGGTTCGATGAGCTGCGGCTCGACGTCCGCCATCGCTTCCACAATGTTCGTGAGGAGCTGACCCGCACCCACACCCTGCACGCGGGCCCGGACGAGACGATCGAGTGCCAGCACTTCGACGTGGTCGCCAGCGCGCGAGGCGAGCGCGGCCAAGAGGAGGGCACCTTCAATCGCGGTGTCGAGGCGGGCTTCGTCTTCCACACGGGCTGCTGAGGAGCGTCCCGAGTCGATGACGATCACGACGTGGCGGTCGCGTTCGGGCCGCCAGGTGCGGACGACGAGGTCCTGTCGGCGGGCGGTCGCACGCCAGTCGATCGAGCGGATGTCGTCGCCGCGGACGTAGTCGCGCAGCGAGTCGAACTCGGTGCCCTGGCCGCGCACCATGAGGCTCGTGCGTCCATCAAGTTCGCGCAGACGGGCAAGACGTGACGGCAGGTGCTTTCGCGAGTTGAACGGCGGCAGCACCTTGAGCTCGCCGGGCGCCTTGAGCGACACCTGGCGGGCAGCGACGCCGAGCGGCCCAATGGAGCGCACGGCGACGAATTCGCTGCGGCGCGTGCCGCGGCGCGTGGGCGTGAGGGTGAGTCGGATGAGGCGACGCTCACCAGCGGGAATCGTGACGCGAGTCCGCATCCGGCCGCCTCCGGCCGATGGCTCCCACGCGTCACGCACGATGCCGCGGAAGGTGCGCTTGCCGACCACTTCGATCGCGAGGAGCGGCGAGGCTGATTCGCCGAGGCGGATCCGCTCGACCGGGCCACGCTCCACCGTGAGCTGGCGCGGCGAGGCAGCCAGTGAGAGATCAACGATGAGGATGACCAGGCACAGCAGCATCCAGACGCCGAGCACCCACAACGCACGCTCCCCGGTCGTGCCGAGCACGATCAGGGGGAGAAGCCCCGCGGCGAGGAGTGCGGGGAACCGCCAACTCAGTGCCACTTAGATCGGCACCCGAACCTGCTGGAGCACGGAGCGAATGATCGCGTCCTGGCTCACACCCTCCATCTCGGCTTCGGGGCGGAGCTGGATACGGTGACGCATGACCGGCAGTGCGATCTGCTGGAGGTGGTCGGGGGAGACCGCGGGCGAACCGGTCAGCCACGCCCACGCCTTCGCTGCGGCGAGGAGCGATGTGGCACCACGCGGTGACACACCCATCTTCACCGAGGGCGACTGGCGCGTTGCACGTACGAGGTCGACAAGGTACGCCAGGACGTCATCCCGGATGCCAATGTTCTGGACGTAGGCGCGTGCCTGCTCCAGCTCACCGGCAGCGAGCACAGGACGGATGCCTGCGGTCGCAAGATCGCGCGGCGAGAAGCCCGCGGCGTGACGGCGCAGCACCTCGATTTCGGCGTCGCGCTCCGGGACGCGGAGGATGAGCTTCATGAGGAAGCGGTCGAGCTGTGCCTCCGGCAGCGTGTAGGTGCCCTCGTATTCGATCGGGTTCATCGTGGCCGCAACCATGAAGGGGCTCGGGAGCGGTCGCGTCACACCGTCGACCGAGACCTGACGCTCTTCCATCGCCTCAAGGAGGGACGACTGCGTCTTCGGCGGCGTGCGGTTGATCTCGTCTGCGAGCAGCAGGTTCGTGAAGACCGGACCTTCACGGAACTCGAATTCGCCGACCTTGTTGTCGTAGACGAGCGAACCGGTCACGTCACCCGGCATGAGGTCGGGGGTGAACTGGACGCGCTTGGTTTCGATGGCGAGGGCCTGGCTCAGCGTGCGCACGAGGAGCGTCTTCGCGACACCCGGCACACCCTCGAGCAGCACGTGACCGTTCGCGAGGAGGGCGACGATGATGCCGTCAACGGCCGCGGTTTGGCCGACGACGGCCTTCCCGACTTCGGCTCGCACCTGGGCGAGCTTGCTGCGGAGTTCATCGGACATCGTGGGCTCCATTCGTTGTGCTGGGGTCGTGGCTCATGCCGGAAAGCGGAGTGGCGATGGTTCGTTCGAGCCTGAGGAGTTCATCGCTGAGCTGGACGAGATCGGCATCGCTCGTGGGGTTGGCGGTCAAGAGGATGTAGTGGGCGCGCTCGCGTGACATCCCGCTCGCCTGCGCGATTGCGTCGGCAAGTTCGTGGGCGGGGGTGCCGGCATCCAGGCCAAGGGCCCGGGCGCAGCGGGTGAGGGTGCCGATACGAAGCGCATCCGCTGCGCGCAGTCGCGCCTCGGCGCGTTGATACAGGCGTGCGCGTCCCTCCACGGTTTCGCTGGCGCGGACGACGACGGGAAGTCGTTCGTGGACGACGCGGCCGAGCCGGCGCCCGCGCGCCACGGCGTACGCGGCGACAACGAGGTAGAGGAGCAGCATGGCCGGGGTGAGCCAGGCGGGAACGTACTGGCCAGGGCCGAGGTCGGGGGATCCATCGGCGAGCTCGGGCGCAGGCTCGTACCACACGAGGGTCTTCGTATCGCCGAGGAGGCCAATGGCGGCAGCTGCGTTGTTGTGATCGTCAATGCGGCTGTTCGTAAAGGGATCGGCGGACGCGACGGTGACGATCTCGGTGCTGGTGCCCTTCGGCTTCGTCATGGTGACGAGGTAGCCGGAGCCCGCGGGGTAACACTGGGATCCCGTGGCGCCTTCGCCGAGCGTCGTCGTCGTACCGCCGAGGTTGGAGAGCTCACGAGCGTTCGTGCCGATCGCGTCGAGGCAGCGCTCACCGGCCGGGGCGGATCCGGAGGGGACTTCAGGGTCGTCGCTCGCGGTGTCTGCCGTGGCGAATCCGGTCGCGAGGACTGCGCCGTCCGGGTCGATGGCGGCGTCTGGGAGGCTCCCGATCACGACAATGCGGGCCACGCCGAGATCAGCGAGGCGCTGCCACTGCTCGCTTGTGAGGACGAGGTCGCGGTCGTGGACGAGGACGGTCGTGGAGGCCGGGTCGCTCACTGCCGCTGCGAGCTCGGCGCTGCGGCTCTTGAGCTGCACATCGATGCCGTGCCCGCGAAGCACCTCTACGAGCGCTTTGCCGCCCACCTGCGAGGGGGATGTCGGGTCGAGCAGCACCTTCTCACCACCGGCACGCGCCATTTGTGAGCCGAAGGTAATGATGACGATGAGGAGGGCGAGCGGCACGATCCACAGCCAGTGCTTCCCGGCGCGCAGCCGCTGCCGGAGCGTGGGGGTGAGGCTCTCAGTGGGCGTCGCGTCGGCGGGCGCGGTCGTCTCTGCTGTAGCGGCGGTCATGCTCGCGTCACCTGCGCTGCGAGTTCATCCATCGAGAGCTTCTCGCTCGGGGCGAGCGATTCGAGGCGAGTGTCGAGCTCCGCGACGGCACGCCATTCGGGTTCGGTGACGGGCTTGTCGAAGTACCGGGCTCGGTCAAAGACACTCGCCGCGGTCGCGAGTGCTCGGGCGTCGCTCGGGAACGCCTTCGCGGCCTGGAACTCGACATGGTGAGCGGTCGATCCCGGGCGCAGCACAATCACAGTGCGATCACCGAGGGAGCGGGCGATCGCGCGGAACTGCTCGCTCGCGGCTAGCGCGAAGTCGCCGCGATCAGTAGCTGCCTTCGCGGCGGCACGGAGTTCCCGGACGCTTCGCTCATCCCCATCGAGGAAGACGACGGCATCTGCCTGGGCAAGGCTCGACTTCGCGGCGCTGCCGACGAAGCGGAAGATCAGGAAGAGGATGCCAACGAGGAGGAGCACGAGCAGTACGATCGTGAGCCACGAGACGCTGAGGCCAAAGGGGCCGGTTCCTTCGGGAGCACCGAAGAGCGAGCCAAGCCAGTCGAGGAAGGCCTTCGAGATGCGGTCCCACAGTGTGGGTTTGGCGGCTTGGTAGTCCTGCTTCGCGAGCTCTTCAAGCACCCACTGCTGCGCCTCGTCACCGGAGGGGTCAAGCGGTGGGGTGTCGCCGCGCAGAACAGGTAGGTACGTCATTGAGCGTTCTGGCCTTGGCCGTCGTCCCAGGATCGCTGCTGCCAGGCGTCATTCGGCTGCTGGAAACCGGACGTCGGCTGCTCGAAGTTGGGTGCTTGCTGCGGGAAGCCTGGCGCCTGCTGCGGCGGCATCATTCCGCCAGGCTGCGGATACCCCATCCTTGGTTGCGGGTAGCCAGCAGGAGCCGCCGGCTGCTTTGCCGGGGCGAGTGCGCCGAGTCGACGGGCTTCGTCATCCGCATCGAAGGGGTCAGTCACCGGGATGCCCGCCGCAATGTCCTCGGTCGTCTTCTGCAGCTTGAGGTTGAAGCCTTCCTTGCGGAAGCGAAGGTCGAGGTAGATGAGCACATTCGCGCCGTACTGGACGATCGTCGAAAGCGCCGTCACCACGGTGAGCAGCAGGAAGAGAATCGAGAGGAGCACGATCATCACGACTGTGACGATCGAGTTATCGAGGGTGCCAGCTACTCCGAGCGGGATGAGGATGGCCAACGGGATGAGTGCGAGCATGTACAGCCCACCGATGACGATGCTCAACACGTTCTGGATGATGAACGACACCACGATCTGAATGCCGAAGGTGCGCCAGAAATATCCGCGTGTGAGCTGCCAGCTGCGCTTGATCGAGGCGATGCCGCCGGAGCCCTCAAGCACGGCAACGTTCGGCGCGAATCCGAGTCGCACGTAGATGGCCTGCGAGAAGAGAATCAGCCCGATATACAGGATGATCGACACGATCATCACGATGACTGCCATCGCAGCGTTGTCGCGCTGTCCAAGGTCGCCGCCGGTTGTGACGATGAGGATGAAGATCGGTGCCATGACGACGACGAGGGCGAGGAACCCAAACAAGGCCTGCACGAACAGGCTCACGAGGACGGCGGGCAGGCGCTTGAAGGCACGCTGCCACGTCTCACCGAAGGTCACCTTGTCGCCGATCGCGGCGCGAGCTATGGAGTGCGAGAGCGCCGCCTGCAGGAACCCGCCGCCGACCATGGCAAAGAGAGTGGCCAGTAGCTGCACAACGATCATGAGCGTCGCATTGCCCGCGGAAATCGTGCTTGAGTCGTAGGAGGACGACATTTCCAGGCGGTTGTAGGCGACGAAGTACATGAGCGCCATGGCACCGCCCATGATGAGCGTGCTCAGGAGCATCACGATGACCGAGGTGCCGAGGTTCACCTGCAGATTGGTGCGCAGGAGCTTGAAGCTTGCGCTGATGACATCGCCAAAGGTCAAGGGGCGGAGGGGGATGAGACCGGGCTTGGGAGCGGGAACCCATTCCGGTGCTTGCTGCGGGGCGGCGTCAGCGCTGTACTGCCACGCGTTGAACTGCGGGCCCTGCGGAGGGAAGCCCTGCGCGGGAGGCGGGAACTGCGGCCCCTGCGCGAATCCTGCAGCACCGGCAGCCT
The DNA here is from genome assembly GCF_001570905.1 of [Zimmermannella] alba NBRC 15616. GTDB lineage: Bacteria > Actinomycetota > Actinomycetes > Actinomycetales > Microbacteriaceae > Pseudoclavibacter > Pseudoclavibacter albus. Next base: position 111,694 of record NZ_BCSO01000002.1, read on the forward strand.
GTGGCGGAACGAACTGGCCGTTTCCTGCGCCAGAGGCATCGTTCGAAGCCTCATCCCACCACGGCTGCTGCGTCATCGAGTCCCCTTTATCTCCGAACTGCCTTCTCATGGTTCCACACTGAGGGAACGGGCAGTTGGCCAGGCAGGAGATTTCCCTCTGAGGAAGGACACAAGGGGGACGCGACGCCATGAAGATCGGCCGCTCAGGGGACACCGAAACGCAACGATGACCCGGTATGGTAGGCCGAGGAACTCCGGGGAGGTTGCGCAATGTCTGAGCGAATTCTGGTGGTCGACGACGACACCGCACTCGCCGAAATGATCGGCATCGTGCTCAACGCCGAAGGGTTTGAAACCGAATTCGTGCAGGACGGTGCCGCCGCGCTGCCTGAGTTCCGTCGCGTCAAGCCCGATCTCGTACTGCTGGACGTCATGCTGCCCAACCTCGACGGCATCCAGATCTGCCACCTGCTGCGCGCCGAGTCTGGCATCCCGGTCATCATGCTCACGGCCAAGACCGACACGACCGACGTGGTTCGCGGCCTCGAAGCTGGCGCCGACGACTACATCGTGAAGCCCTTCAACCCGAAGGAGCTCGTAGCCCGCATCCGCACCCGCCTGCGCGCCTCGAAGCCCGAGACGCAGGACGTCATTCGCGTCGGCGACCTCACCATGAACGTCGCCGCCCACGAAGTGCTCCGCGGCGCCGAGCAGATCAACCTCACGCCGCTCGAGTTCGACCTCCTCCTCACGCTCGCGTCGAAGCCACAGAAGGTCTTCACGCGCGAAGAACTCCTCGAGCAGGTGTGGGGCTACCAGTACAAGGCCGACACCCGCCTTGTGAATGTCCACGTGCAGCGTCTGCGCGCCAAGGTCGAGCACGACCCTGACAACCCGCGCATCGTGCAGACCGTCCGCGGCGTCGGGTATCGCGCCGGCCACACCCCCAACTAGCCGGTGCCCTATCGTCGGTTCGTCGGCCAGGCGCTCGACACGTTTCGGGCGCCCGGCTTATCGCGCGACCCAGAGCTCCCTGGCTCGTGGCTCACGCTTCGAGGCGTATGGGCGAACATCCTCTACCTCTGGCGCACGTCGCTGCCGTTCCGCACCATTGCGCTCGCGGTCGCGCTCTCGAGCGTCACCGTCCTCTCGGTCGGTCTCGTCATGTCGAACTCGATCGCGAAGGATCTCTTCACCACTCAGGTGACGCAGGTCCTTTCGGAGTCTGAGCGTGCGGCGACACAGGCGCAGCAGATCTTCAACTCGGGTGTTGAAACCGATGTCGTTGCCCTGACGCTCCTTCGCGAACAGGCGATGGACCAAGCGAGTGCCGCGACTCCGAACGCCGAAGGCTACGCGTTTGTTCGCTCCTCGAACGCGGGCTCCTCTGCGGTGCTGCAAGACATCGCGACCGAAGCCGTTGACGTTGAGCTCATCACACCGGAACTTCGGCAGGCCGTCGCGGCGGGCGGTTCACGCCAGCAGTACCAGTCCGTGCAGCTCACCCTCGCCGATGGGCGTACCGCCCCGGGCATCATTGTCGGCACACAGCTTGAGGTGCCGAGCGCCGGTGTCTACGACCTCTACTTCGTGTACAGCCTCGAAGAGGCGCAGCGCACCCTCGACTTCGTGCAGCGAACGCTCCTCCTCGCGATGCTCGTGCTCGTCTTCATCATCGCGGTCATTGTGGGCCTCGTCATGCGTTCGGTCGTCCAGCCGATTCGTGTGGCAGCGCAGGTGAGCCGCAAGCTTGCTGGTGGTCATCTCGAGGAACGCATCCCCGAAAACGGTGAGGACGACATCGCAACGCTGGCGCGCTCGTTCAACGACATGGCCGACAGCCTGCACGAGCAGATCAACCGCCTCGCGACCCTGTCGCAGGTGCAGCAGCGATTCGTCTCGGATGTGTCGCACGAGCTGCGCACCCCGCTCACAACGATTCGTCTCGCGGGCGGGATGCTCTACGACCGTCGCGACGAGTTCGATCCGACGGCCGCACGCTCGGTGGAGCTTCTCCACGACCAGGTGCAGCGCTTCGACCTGCTCCTCTCGGACCTCCTCGAAATCTCCCGCTACGACGCCGGTGCGGTTGAACTCCTGCGCTCGCCGAACAACCTTGCGGCGGTCGCCGAGGACGTCATCGAATCACTCACGCAGATCTCGCTCGACCACGGCACGCGCCTCGTGCTGCGTGCACCGGGCGGCTTCGGTGACTCCGAATTCGATGCACGCCGCGTGAACCGCGTCATCCGCAACCTCATCGGGAACGCGATCGAGCACGGCGAGGCGAAGCCGATCGTCATCTCGGTCGACTCGAACGAGACGGCAGTGGCGATTTCCGTGCGTGACTACGGTGTCGGCATGACGGAAGATCAGGCGGCTCGCGTGTTCGACCGATTCTGGCGCGCGGACCCCTCCCGCAAGCGCACCATGGGCGGTACGGGTCTTGGCCTCGCGATTTCGATGGAGGATGCCGTCCTCCACGAAGGCCAGATCGACGTGTGGTCGACTCCTGGCAAGGGCACGAACTTCCGCCTCACATTGCCGCGCACGGTTGGCATCCCGATCGAGTTCTCGCCGCTGCCGCTCGAACCCGAAGACGCCGGTGCCGACACCTACGAGCTTGAACCCGGCGACGATGAAGCCTTCGCTGTGTTCACGGACGAGGATGTCGACACGCAGCCGATCATCTTGCCGGATCTTGTCGCTGACACGGGCGATGAAACCGTCGCGGGGGAGCCGGTCGTCTCGACCGAGTCCATGCCGATTATCGAGCTTGCCGAAGATGCGTCCGCGGACGAGGCGGAGCCAGCATCGTCCTCTGCGGAGCCCGCTGGCGAGCCCGAGATCAGTGCCACGGAGTCCGATGCAGCCGATCGGGAATCCGGAGGTGCCCAGTGAACGGACGAAGCTGGTCGACGCGTGCACTCGTGATGCTCGTTGCTCTCGCCCTCGGGCTGACCGGATGTGCCCGCATCCCTGACGAAGGTGGCGTGCAGCAGGGCGTCGCCGTGACGGCGCACGATGAACAGGACACCCTCTACTACCCGGGGTCCCCGGTTCCTGGGGCAGGGCCGGAAGAAATCCTGCGCGGCTTTCTTGCCGCCGGCACCGGTACGAGCGACAACTACGGTGTTGCGCGCGAATTCATGACGCCGCCGGCTGCGATCTCGTGGGATGCCACGGCTTCAACGCTCGTCGTGGACGCCGACCCCACGATTCACCCCTTCGCGCACGGTGCGATCACCGTCTCGATGAACGTCGTCGCGACGGTTGACGCTCACGGACGCTACACAGAACTTTCCACAATGCAAACCCGCACGCTCGAGTACACGCTCGAACAGGTTGACGGCGAATGGCGGATTGCCTCCGCACCGGCGGGCATCGTGCTGCTCAAGCAAAACTTCGCGAATATCTTCGCGCCCTTTACGCTCGCCTTCCTCGATCAATCACGCACCTATGTGGTGCCGGAAATTCGCTGGTTCCCTTCACACGTGACAGCGCCGACGCGAATTGTGCAGGCCCTCTTGAGTGGGCCGAGCGATTGGCTTGCCGAGGGCGGCGTGAACTCGGCGTTCCCGCGTGGAACGCAATTGCTTGGGCCGATCCTGCCGGATCAAGGAAATGCAGCCGCGAATTTCTCGACGAATATTTCCGGTGCGAGCGGTGACGAGTTCTCGCTCATGCAATTGCAGCTCGAGGAATCCCTCGCCGATTTCTCGAACATTGAGACGGTGTCGATGCTCGTGAACGGCGCGCGTATTGACGTGAGCCTGCCCGCTGAAGGCACGGTCGTGGCGCACTCGCAGGTGAGCACGCAGCCGCTCGTCATGCGTGGCGGCTCCCTCGGCTACCTTGCCGGCGACACGGTCACCCCGATTGTTGGTACGGAGGGGTTGCAAAGGACGCTGCCCAATCTCCACGCGACGGCTGGTTCGGTGAGTGGCCGTGTGGCGGTGGCCGCGTTCCTCACACAAGATCAGGGTGTCGTTGCGGTGCCCTTCGCTGGCGGCGCACCGGTCCCGATCGACGACCGAGAGGACCTCTTGCCGCCGACAGTGAGCCAATGGGGCTTCGTCTGGACGATGGCACCCGAAGACCACGTCGTCCGCGTCGCTGACCCGGTCTACGGCTTCGGCACGGACGTCCCGCTACCACCTGAACTCCAAGGCAAGGTGAAGTCGCTCAGTCTTTCCCGCTCCGGCGCCATGATGGCGTTCGCAGTCGAGATCAACGGCAAGGCGGCGATCGCGACGATGGCGGTGAAGCGAGACCCGTCCACCGGTCGCCCGCTCTCGCTCGGAACGCCGCAGATTGATGTCGTGGACGCCTCCCGCGCCATCGACCTCACCTGGGTGGACCAGACGACGATCGGACTGCTGGCTTCGGCTGAGAAGGGCGGCACGCAGGTGTTCGTACGCCAGCTCGGCGGGACGACGACCGAATACGGTGGCGTCGACGGTGGCGTCGCGATCGAGGGCTCGAATACGCGACAGGGCCTTCGCATTTGTAATGGCAAGGGCGACGTCTTCGTGCCCCGCGCCTCACAGTGGCAGGCTTCGGGAGCGCGGGTCGACTTCCTCGTTGCCCAGAATTAGGCGACCACGTCTCGACGTACGGCCTGTGGACAGAGTGTCGTTCACAGGATCCGTCACCCCAACGTGCAGGGGAGTGGGCCGCCGGGCACACTTGGCGCATGACCACTCGGGCTCGCCGTGATGCTCGCTTCGCCGCCGCGTCCCGTGCTCTCCGCGAGAGTGCTGCGCTGGTGGCGCCAGTGTGGTGCGCCGGATGTGGCGCCTTCGGCGGCAGCTTGTGCGGACCGTGCCGCGGCCTCCTGCGCGACGCGATCCGCCCTCGCACTGAGTTGCTGACCCTGGCAGACGGTCGGCTGCTGCCGCTCGTCACCGCGTGCGCCTACGAGGGCATCGTCCCGGTCCTCGTGAACGCGTTCAAGGAGGAAGGGCGTCTCGACGTCGCGCGCTGGTTGGCTGGGTTGGCACGCGTTGCTGCTGGGGAGCTGTCACTGCCAGCGTCGGCACCGGACGGTGTTGCGCGGCGTGCGTTGGAACTTGTGCCCTTGCCCTCCCGTGCCCAAGCGGTTCGGCGGCGCGGCTACCGGCATGGGGACCTCCTGTGCCGGGAGGCATTCGGGGTGCGTGTGGATCCGCATGCGCTGCGCGTCACGCGGGCGCTCGAGGACCAAGCGGGGCTGTCACGGGCGGCGCGCGCGGCAAACGTGCATGGTGCGATGCGGGCGAGCCCGCGTCTCGCCGATCGCGGTCTGATCCTCGTGGACGACGTCGTGACCACAGGTGCAAGCCTCCGGGAGGCGATTCGTGCCGTGTGTGAAGTGGATGCCATCCCGCTCGCGGCCATCGCGATTGCCCGCTCTGAACGCTCGGCAACGAGCCGTGAAGAATGCCGTTTCGAGGGAGCGAGATGACCGTTTCTGAACGCGTGAAGGAGACGACTGAGGCATACCACCAGCCCAATGCCGCTCACGGCGAACAACCCTGTACATACGGGCAACGGCCAGGTAAACGCAGCGTTATGAGCGGTAGAATGAAGTCAAGATTTCCGGAACAGTGAAGTATCCGGAAGGACCTAGCGAGGAGGGTGTCATGGACATCACGATCACCGGCCGCAACACCGATATCCCCGAGCGTTTCCGGGAATACGCGGGAGAAAAAACCGAAGCTAAGGTCACCCAGCTTGCCGATCGTGCACAGGCAGTTGAAATCAAGCTCAAGCGTCGCACGGACCGCCAGGGAAATCTGCTCGATCAGGGCAAGGTGGAGATCACCCTCATCGGCCCCGGCCCCGTGATTCGCGCCGAGGCAGAAGCGGGCGACAAGTACGCCGCGTTCGACCTCGCCATCGACAAGCTCGTTGAGCGCCTGCGCCGCGCAAAGGACAAGCGCAAGGTCCACCGCGGAATGCACCGCCCGACGGCCCTCCACGAGGCTGCCGCTGAAGGATTCGCACACGCAGCCGTTGAGCCGGTTGCTCCCGAAGTGCTCACCGGCAGCATCCCCGTGGTGCAGCAGGATGAGTTCGACGAGCACGACGGCGGCGCAGCTGACTACAACCCCGTCGTCATCCGCGAAAAGGTCTTCGCCCCGAAGCGCCTCACCGCAAGTGAAGCGGTCGACCACATGGAGCTCCTCGGCCACGACTTCTTCCTCTTCCTCGAGACGGAAAGCGGCCGCCCGTCGGTCGTCTACCGCCGCAAGGGCTGGGACTACGGTGTCATCGCGCTCGATGAGAAGGCCGAGTAGTCCGCTGAACGCAGCATCCAATGCTTGGTCGGGTGCCTGAACCGGCCAACGCCTGAGCCCCGCACTTCGGTGCGGGGCTCTCGCTGTTCGCTGACGGCTTGAGGTTAGCGGCGTCAGCGGCCCGATTTTCATGCAGCACTCAACGCAGCCACCCCGCAGCCGCGTACGATGAGGAGCGCTGCGCCTTCGACCAGGCGCCCCGACGCGTCACGCTCGGGTCCACAATCAACAGGAGCGCACCGTGCCCAACATTCTCGAGAAGATTCTCCGCATGGGAGAGGGACGAACCCTGAAGAAGCTGGAAAAGCTCGCGGCGGATATCGAGAAGCTCTCTGACGCGTACGCCGAGTTCTCGGACGAAGAGCTCAAGAACCTCACGGCCGAGTTCCGTGAGCGCTACGACAACGGCAAGGGCGAGTCGCTTGACGCGCTCCTTCCGGAAGCCTTCGGTGCTGTGCGCGAGGCCGCGAGTCGTACGCTCGGCCTTCGCCACTACCCGGTGCAGCTTATGGGTGGTGCCGCGCTCCACCTCGGCAACATTGCCGAAATGAAGACCGGTGAAGGTAAGACCCTCGTCGCGACCCTCCCGGCCTACCTCAACGCGATCGCCAGCAAGGGCGTTCACGTTGTCACCGTGAACGACTTCCTTGCGACCTACCAGTCCGATCTCATGGGCCGCGTGTTCCGCGCCCTCGGCATGACCACCGGTTGCATCCAGGCTGGCATGACCCCGGCCCAGCGCCGCGAGCAGTACGCCGCCGACATCACCTACGGCACGAACAACGAGTTCGGCTTCGACTACCTCCGCGACAATATGGCCCTCAACAAGGAGGACTGCGTGCAGCGCGGTCACTTCTTCGCCATCGTCGACGAGGTCGACTCTATCCTCATCGATGAGGCACGCACCCCGCTCATCATTTCGGGTCCGGCCTCGGGCGATGTCAACCGCTGGTATCAGGAGTTCGCGCAGCTCGCGAAGCGTCTCAAGGAAGGCGTGGACTACGAGGTCGACGAGCAGAAGCGCACCGTCGGCGTGCTCGAGCCGGGTATTGACAAGGTTGAGGACGCCCTCGGCATCGACAATCTCTACGAGTCGGCGAACACCCCGCTCATCTCATTCCTCAACAACGCCATCAAGGCGAAGGCCCTCTTCAAGCGCGACAAGGAATACGTCGTGCAGCAGGGCGAGGTAAACATCGTTGACGAGCACACGGGCCGCATCCTTAAGGGCCGCCGCTACAACGAGGGTCTTCACCAGGCCATCGAGGCGAAGGAAGGGGTGGAGATCAAGGCCGAGAACCAGACGATGGCGACGGTCACGCTCCAGAACTACTTCCTCCTCTACGACAAGCTCTCGGGTATGACCGGTACGGCCGACACCGAGGCGAACGAGTTCATGTCGACGTACAAGCTCGGCGTCGTCGTCATCCCGCCGAACAAGACGATGCAGCGCATCGACCAGCCGGACCTCGTGTACAAGAACGAGCGCGTGAAGTTCGACCAGGTCGTCGAAGACATCGTCGAGCGTCACGAAGAGGGGCAGCCGGTACTCGTGGGTACGACGAGCGTCGAGAAGTCCGAGTACCTCTCGAAGCTGCTCGTCAAGCGCGGCATCCCGCACGAGGTGCTCAACGCGAAGAACCACTCGCGTGAAGCTGCGATCGTCGCGCAGGCCGGTCGCAAGGGCGCCGTCACGGTGGCGACGAACATGGCCGGTCGTGGTACCGACATCATGCTCGGTGGTAACGCCGAGTTCCTCGCCGTTGAAGAGATGGCTGCGATGGGTCTTGATCCGAACGAGCAGCCGGAGGAGTACGAGGCCAAGTGGGATGAGGTCTTCGAGCGCATCACCGAGCAGGTGAAGGCCGAGGCCGAAGAGGTCGTTGAGCTTGGTGGCCTCTACGTGCTCGGTACCGAGCGCCACGAGTCGCGCCGCATCGACAACCAGCTCCGCGGTCGTTCCGGCCGTCAGGGCGACCCGGGAGAGTCACGCTTCTACCTGTCGATGACCGACGACCTCATGCGCCTGTTCAACACGGGAGCGATGCGTGCGTTCACGGGCGATGGCACCCCGGATGACCTCGCGCTCGAGTCGCGTCTCGTGTCGAAGGCGATCGCCTCGGCGCAGGCTCAGGTCGAAGGCCGCAACCAGGACATCCGCAAGAACGTCCTCAAGTACGACAACGTGCTCAACGAGCAGCGCACCGCCATCTACGGCGACCGCCGCCGCATCCTCGAGGGCGACGACATCGCCGAGAAGGTGCGCAACTTCGTCACCGACACGGTCGGTGACATCATCGACACGCACACCGCTGCTGGCACGGGCGACGACTGGGACTACGAGGCACTCTTCGCCGACCTTGGCCGCCTCTACCCGATGTCGATCACGGCCGAGGAACTCATCGAAGAGGCTGGCGGCAAGTCGAAGGTGACGCGCTCCTTCCTCGAAGAGGAGGTCCTCTCGGATGCGCGCCTCGCCTACGAGCAGCGCGAGTCGACGATCGGTGAAGAGGCCATGCGCGAGCTCGAGCGTCGCGTCGTCCTCTCGGTCATCGACCGCAAGTGGCGTGATCACCTCTACGAGATGGACAACCTCAAGGACGGTATTTCGCTGCGCGCGATGGCACAGCGTGACCCGCTCGTCGAGTACCAGCGCGAAGGCTTCGCGATGTTCCAGCAGATGGTTGGCGGCATCCGTGAAGAGGCCGTCGGCTACCTCTACAACCTCGAGGTCAAGGTTGAGAAGGAAGCCACCGACGAGGGCGAAGAGCACGTGCACGTCGTGGCGAAGGGCCTCGAAGCACAACAGCCCGCGAAGGGTCTCAGCTACTCGGCTGCGAGCGATCAGGGTGAGGTCGAGGTGCGTGACGAGTCGGGCCGCGTGAACGCCCAGGCCACGGCCAAGGCCAAGCACAAGGAGCAGGAGCTCGGTACGGCGAGCGCCCTCGAAGAGGCGAAGCTTGCCTCCGGTAAGGCGGCCGAGAGCGAGGTCGTGCAGGCGTCTGCGTCGAAGCCTTCGGCACGCGCCAAGAAGAAGTCGAAGCCGGCGTCGCGCTCGGGCAACCCGGCGAAGGTCGCGGCTGCTGAAGCTGCCGCCGAGCGCGCGCAGGACGGCGCTGCTGACGCTGAACCGCAGCAGGGTGCCGCTTTCGGTCTTGGCGGCAACCGTGCCGCTCGCCGTAAGAAGCGCTAACGATCACCTCCTGACACACGTGTGGGGCCCGAAGCAACTGCTTCGGGCCCCACACGTGTGTGCTGGCGTGGTGAGCGCTAGAGCACGTGGAAGCTTGTCGCGCGCCAGCGATCCGACTGCCATTCGAGTCGCAGCGCGACCGCGCGGACGCGCGTTCCCATGTCCAAGAGCACGACGCACTCGGCGATGCCGGGCGTGAGTTGCTGCACACGCGTGCCGAGGTGACGCACGTTCGGGCGACGGATGACGAGGCGACGAGCACGACGCGCACGCGACTCGTACTGGGTACGGGCGAGCAGGTGCCGGTAGACCTCGTCGCTGAGCCAGCGGGCAAGGTTGTCAATGTCGCGGACACCGGCAAGCACTTCAATGATGCTGCGGCCAAGATTGCCCGCGAGTGGTTCTGGATTCGGCAGCGTTGCGGCGCGCTCGGTGGCAGCAATCGACGCTGCAGCATGGCGCGATGCCATCGCGGCGATGCGAGTCATGTTCTCGTTCCCCCAAGGTTTGTGCAGACACCCCCGCGTCTGCTCACGAGCAATTTATGGGGCATCCAGGTAAACCACTGGAAACACGGCGGGGAGCTTGTGGATAACTCGATGTGGCACCTTGGCGCGGGTTAGCGTGGTGCCCGTGGGATGGGATGAGCTCTTCGACGATCTTGGTGCGCAGCTTGAGCGCGGCCTCGAAGACGAGGCTGAGCTGCAGCGCATCGAAGAAGAGCGCCTGCGCCTGAGCCGGCTCACGGTAAAAGACCGGATCCGAGCACTCGCTGAAGATCCCGAGGCGCGCGTTGGCCTCGTCATCGAACTCGACGGCAATCACGCGCAGACCATCCGACCCACCGCCTTCGGCCGAGACTGGATTGCGGGGGAGTTCCTCAGCGAGATGGGCCGCGCGAGCGAGGTCATCGTGCCGCTCGCGGGGATCAGCGCGCTCACGCTCACGCGCGGGCAGCTCGAAGCATCCCTTGCCACACTCGAACTGAGCCGAGCAGGGGAACTCGCGGATCGGCTCGGCCTCGCGTTTGTGCTGCGGGATCTTGCCCGCAAGCGCCGCACGGTGCAGCTGTGGACCGCGCTTGGCAGCTACAACGGGACGATTGATCGCGTTGCGAAGGACCACCTTGACCTCGCCGTGCACCTGGCGAGCTCGCCCCGTCGTGAGCGTTCCGTGCAGGGATACCGGATCGTGCCGTTCGAGCAGCTTCGCTTGATCCGGGTGCTGCCGGCGTAACGCAGGCGGCTGTGCATGTTCGGCTAGAAGATGCTCTTGCCAGCCCAGCGCCCTACGCCGATCTCGGGGACGTCCGAGAATTCAGCCTCCTGGAACGCGGCGTGACGGCGCTGCGCCTCGTACTGGTCGTCGATGAACGCCATGAGCACCTCGGTGTCGACCCGCCACGCGCCGTTCGCGCCGATGCGGATGGCATGCAGCTCTCCGGAGTGCACGACGGCCATGACCTCGTCGACCGAACACTTCATGATTTCGGCCACGTCGGCGATCGTGAGGAACTGCGGCATGCCAGCGCCGTGACCGAGTGAAGACATGCCTCGATTATGGGCACCTTTTCCGAGGAATGCGCACGCCTGTGGATAACTTTCTGCACGTGTTCGATTCATAGGCCAGAATCATCGCGTTCACGGGGAGTGGGAAAGAGGAACCATGTTTGAGGACGTGACGAAACCTGCCTCGCGCGGGTTCATGCGGGCGCTGTCGGCACGCACCATGATTGGGCTTGTGCTTGTGGCGCTGTCGGTCGTGGGTGTGCTCGCGGTGCTGCACTTCGGGCATCAGAGCATCCGGGTATATCGGGCGACGGCGCCGCTCACGGCCGGTGAAGCGGTCGATGCGTCCATGCTCGAGGCGGTCGAGGTGCAGCTTGGCCAGGTGAGCGGCAGCTATCTGCGCGAGGGCGAGCTGCCGAGCGAGGGTGCGGTCGCGACGCGCACGATCGGTGCGGGTGAACTCGTCCCGCGCGAGGCGCTCGGTGCGCCCGACACTGATCGGGCGACCGTCATCGTCTCGGTAGAAGGAAGCCTTCCCGCCGCAGCCGTCGCGGGTGCCACGGTCGAACTTTGGGCGAGCCCGAAGGCGACAACGGGCAAGAAGGATGTCTCGCCGCGTGTGCTCGTCGAGGATGCGACCGTGATCCGTGTCACGCAGGACGAGTCGATGATCGCGGGCCTCGGCAAGCAAGAGGTTGAGCTTCGGGTGCCGCGTGCAACGGTCGCGGCAGTGCTCGAAGCACAGGGGCAGGACGCGCGCCTTTCGCTCGTGCCGCTCTACACGGGGGTCAACTAATGGCCGACATTCTCCTGGCGGTCGAGTTCGACATTGAAGCGGGCCTCATCGAGGGGATCATCGCTGAAGGGCACACCGTTGTGGACCGCGTCGCCGGGTCGAGCGGCGTGATTGACGCCTGCGAGCGGCTGCGGCCAGACGTGTGCGTCATGTCCGCGGCGCCTGACACCCTCACCCGCGAGAGCCTCGCCTGCTGCGAACGGGCGGGCGTCCGACCGGTTGGTGTCGTGAGCCACGAGCTTGACCTCAAAAACGCGCGGGCACTCGGACTCCTCGAAACCGTCGATGCGAATGCGACGTGGGCGGAGGCGGAAGCGGCCCTGCGCGGCACGGCATCCAGTCACGCATCCTGGACGCTGCAGGGCGTCGCATCCAGCAACACCCCGGATTCGACGGCTCATCCCAAGCTTGAGGAGCGCCCCGCCGCAGCCGAGCCGCAGCCTGAGGGTCGTCGAGCGCGCCGAGCTCGCGAGCAGGGCCGCGGCCTCCGATTCGGTGCTCGCGGATCGAAGGCCCGAGCGGTTGAGGTCGAGGAGCCTTCGCCCACACCGTCGGCGGGAGGCCGCGTCGTCCCGGTCTGGGGTCCGCACGGTTCGCCGGGGCGCACGACGGTCGCCATCGCGCTCGCGGCGGAGGCGGCGCAGCGGGGTGAACGAGTCATCCTCATTGATGCTGACTCGTATGGGGGAGCGGTCGCCCCCGCGCTCGGCATCGTGGATGAAGCTCCCGGCTTTGCTGCAGCCTGCCGACTCGCTGCCTCGCGCTCGCTCACCCCGGCAGAGCTTGACCGCGTCGCGGCGCACTACGGCACTGGGCCTGGATCGTTCCGCGTCCTCACCGGCATCCCGAACCCCTCGCGCTGGCCCGAACTTTCGCGCGAACGCGTGCTCGCGACCGTGAAGCTCTGCCGAGAACTTGCCGACCTTGTTGTCATCGACCTTGGCTTCTCGCTCGAATCGGATGATGAGATTGCGAGCGACCTCATGGCACCGCGTCGAAACGCGTCCGCCTTTGCGTGCCTCGAGTTGGCGAGCGCTGTCGTTGCGGTGACGGGTGCGGATGCCGTGAGCCTGCAGCGCTTCTTGCGAGCCCGGCTCGATCTGCGCGAGCTCGTTGGTGCCTGCCCCATCGAGGTGGTTGCGAACGGTGTGCGCACCGGGGCGCAGGGCTTTGGTCAGGCGAGTCAGATCGAAGAAGTGCTCACGAGATTTGGTGGGATCGAGCGTGCGCTCCTCGTGCCGTTCGACGCCGCAGCAGCCGACCGAGCGATCGCCGCGCAAGCCCCGGTCACGGTCGCGAGCCCCCGCTCGGGTATGGCGAAGGCGCTTCGACAGCTGCCGGATCGCCTTGGCATCCCAAGCCCGGTAGGGCGAAGCGGTCGCCGAAGTGTGGCGCTTCGCTCCTAGACTGAAGCGGTGAGCACTCCGACGACGCCTGCCGAGATTCGAGACCACCTCGAGCCCGGAGATCGCGCGTGGCTGGATGCACTCAGCCGCGACCTGCAGCTGCTTGCTGACCTCGACTGCGCCGACCTCGTCCTCTGGATGCCCGACCGGGACGGCAAGCTCATGGCGATCGCGCAGACGCGCCCCTCGAGCGCCCCGACGCTCTTCTACCGCGACCTGCTCGGCCAGCACCTGCGCGACCAGTGGCGCGTGGAAGTTGAGACGGCGCTCGAGCGCGGCGAGACCGTGCACTCCCGTCAGCCCGACTGGTTCGACGAGCTGCCGGCGCAGCTCGCCGTCACACCCGTGAACCGGCGCGTGGTCGAGGCGAACGGTGAAAGTGAGCGCGTGGCGGTTGCCGTCATCACGCGGCACACGAACCTCGCCGGAAGCCGCGGCCGCACCCGCCAGGAGGTGACCTTTCGCGAGTGCGCGGAGGACCTCTTCGACATGATCGTGGCCGGCGACTTCCCAGACCTTGAGGCTCCCTCGGTTGAGCGTCGCGGTGCGCCCCGCGCCTCGGACGGCCTCATTCGACTTGACCCGGAAGGCATCGTCACCTTTGCGAGCGCGAACGCGCTGAGCGCCATGAACAAGCTCGGCTTCGGTGGCGAACTCGAGGGGGAGTCGCTCGTCGAAGTCGTCTCGATGCTCGTGCAAGACCGCGTCACTGTGGACGAAGCGACACCGCTCGTCGTGACGGGACGTGCACCCTGGACAACCGACATTGAGGTTGGGGACACCACAGTCACGATGCGCGCCCTGCCACTGAGCGATGAGGGCGTCCGCATCGGTGCCGTGGTCATCTGCCGCGACACCTCGGATGTACGCCACCAGGAGCAGGAACTCCTCACGAAGGATGCGACGATCCGCGAGATCCACCACCGTGTGAAGAACAATCTGCAGACGGTCGCGGCGCTGCTTCGTATCCAGGCCCGCCGTTCGCGCTCTGATGAAGCTCGCGAGTCGCTCACACAGGCGATGCGCCGCGTCGCCTCCATCGCTGTCGTGCACGACACCCTTGCTGGTGGCTTCAGCCAGATGGTCGCTTTCGATGAGGTGTTTAACCGTGTGCTGAGGCTCATCGCTGAAGTCTCGAGCTCGCACAACACGCACGTTCGCCCGCGAGTCGAAGGCGAATTCGGCACGCTGCCGAGCGAATACGCGACCCCGCTTGCACTAGCCCTCACCGAACTTGTTACCAATGCGGTCGAGCACGGCCTCGAAGGTCAGGACGGTGAAGTCGTGGTCGAGGTGAAGCGCGGCAGCGAAGGCCTCGACGTGGAAGTGCGCGACACCGGGTGCGGCTTTGCTCCCGGGCGCATCGGATCAGGCCTTGGCACCCAGATCATCCGCACGCTCGTGGAGGGTGAACTCGGCGGCACGATCGAGTGGCACTCCGAAATCGGCGAGGGCACCCGCGTCGAACTGTCCATTCCTCGCCGTTGGAACGCCGACCTCGAAGCGGCCGAAGTGCAGCACAAGGCCTTCGACTAGCTCTCCGGTGTCCAGCCTTCAGCTGGATGGCGGCAAACGTTGCCTGGATACGATTCGCCCCGGCACGCGGGGTGGCGGGCCGGGGCGAGGGATGCTGCGCGTCGACTATGACGCGCGGCGAGCGCGGGCAGCGCGGCGCTTGAGGGCACGACGCTCGTCTTCCGACAGGCCGCCCCAGACTCCGGAGTCCTGGTTCGTGTCGAGCGCGTACTGAAGGCAGGTTTCGGTGACGCGGCAGGAAGCGCACACTGACTTGGCAGCGTCGATCTGCTCGACGGCCGGACCCGTGTTACCCACGGGGAAGAACAGCTCAGGGTCTGCATTGAGGCAGGCCGCGCTATCGCGCCAATCCATTTCTCGCTCCTTCTCGCGTGGATTCCACGCAGTGGAGCCCCTGGTGAGGCTCAGCTCAACTCGGCGAATTCCCAGCTAATCGCATCGTGACGGCCTACATTTCAATGAGGGTTCGTCTGTCGCGAGTTATCTCTACTTGGAGAAAAATAGTGCCACAGGCACGCTCACATGACAAGAGTTTTCTACGAGAGGATGCGATGGACCCGCGGCGAACGTCCCCTTCAGACGGCAACATCCGCGAGATCATGCGGACGCCGATGATGGTTCCGGCGGGCACGCTCGGCTTGCTTGCCACCGTGCTCCTCGTCGAAACGATCATCATGGGTGCCGTCGTGGGCTTCTACCTCGTCGAGCTGTTCTCGGTGCCGAGCGCAAACCTCATGAGTTCGATCGCGCTGTTCGTCCTGCTCGTCATTGGCCTCGTCCTCCTTGCCATCACGACGCGCGCCGCCTTCCGTCGTTCGTCGTGGGTGCGCGGTGCTGCGATCACCTGGCAGGTGCTCCTGCTTGCTGCCGCCTACCTCTTCGCGACCGGCAATATTGTGAGCTGGCTTGGCTGGGTCGTCGGGGTCCTCTGCATCCTCGGCATCGTGTTTGCCGTGCTGCCGTCCACGGCGCGCACCCTCGACCACGGCGACTAGCCGCGATCACGGCGTGCTGGCGGCATCGCCGCTGGTGCGCGTGAACGGCGACGCGGCGGTGAACGCAAGGCCCCCGCTGAGGAGCCACGTCACGGCTCCTGCGAGCATCCCGAGTCCGATCGCCGCGCGGCCGAGCGGGAGATAGCCGCCGAGGAGCACGACCGCGACACCGGCTGCGCCCATGATGCCAGCGACGACTGCCTCTGCCGGGTGCATGTGCCCGCGCCGGGCGGTCTTCGAGAGATCCACGCCACGCGTAGGGATGCAACAGATGACGACGAGCAGCACGATGAGGCTCGCGAGCCACAGCCAGCGAGTGCTCCACCATTCGCCGCTGCCAGGCTCCGGGAACGGCAGACCGAGCACGAGCTGAGCTGCGATGAGCACGAGCATTGCAAAGGTGTGCCAGAGATAGAGCCGCATACCGCGCATGCCGAGCACTGCGATGACCGCGAGCATCGACGGGCGCTGCATGAGCTTTCGAAGGGCAGGCTGCGCGAGGGCAAAGGTGCTCCACTGCGCGAGCGTGAGGCCCAGGATCATGAGTGTCGGCGGGTTGAGGTTGTCGAGCATGTCGTTCGAGTACCCGCCGAAGTGCCAGAGCGCGAGCATGCCCGTGTAGCTCCCCGCTGCGACGAGCCCGAGCCGCACAGGACCAAGCCGCTGTGTCGTCCCGTCGCCGAGGGTCGCACCGAGTTGCTGCGCCACGAGCCACACGGCGAGCCAATTCAACGGTGCAAGCCAGGGGAGCCCCAGTCGAACCGCCGCATCCACGACGGCGGTGACGCCGACGAGTGTGACGAGCACGCCTGCAGGGGAACGGTCGTAGAGGCGCGTCATGAGCGGGATGCAGAACGAGCAAGCCGCATAGATCGGGATGAACCACAGTGGCTCCGCGAGACGAACCCCGACCGTGCGCAAGAGCTCCGCATCCATGCCGCCTGCCGTGAGGGCTGCCGTGCACGCGAAGATCGCGGCGATCGCGAGTGCGGTTGGCAGGAGCAGCCGGAGTGCGCGGGACCGGATGTAGTCGCCCCATCCCTCTCCCCGCTCGCGCATGCGCCGCCAACTCAGCGTGTTCGCGAAGCCGCCCGCGATGAAGAAGGTGGGCATGATCATGAAGGCCCACGTGCCCCAGGCGAGCACCTCGTTGTCGGCGAGTGCGTTGCTTGCCCGGAGAGGATCACCACCGACACCCATCTGGAGGGCGTGCAGGAGGACGACAAACGGCAGGCACAGGGCCCGCGCGAGGTCGACGGAGAGATCGCGTCCGGCGGGCATTCGCTCGCTGGGCGAGGTGGGCGCAGGCGATGCGGCGGCGCTCACGGCAGCGTGCGCTAGTCGAGCTCGAGCAGCTTGAGGATGCGGGCGACGTGGCCGGTTGCGCGCACGTTGTAGAGAGCGTGCTCGAGGATGCCATCCGCGTTGATGATGAAGGTCGAACGGATCGGGCCGACGGCGATGCGGCCGTACTTGTTGCGCTCACCGTAGGCGCCGTAGGCGGTCTGGACAGTGTGGTCCTCGTCCGAGAGGAGCGTGAACCCGAGGCGCTCGGCGTCGTCGAAGTCGGCGTTCTTGCCCGGTGCATCGCTCGAGAGGCCGACGAGCTCATAGCCCGCCTCCATGAGGCGCTCGCGGGCATCGCGGAAGTCGCAGGATTCGGTGGTGCAACCCGGCGTCATGGCCTGCGGGTAGGTGTAGAGGATGACGGGGCGACCGCGGAAGGATTCGAGGGAGACGGGCGTGCCGTGCTGGTTGGGGAGCGTAAAGCTCGGGGCGGGCGTGCCAGCTTCGAGGCGGATTGGCGTCGTCATGCGGTGCTCCTTCGGATCGAAATGGTGTCTCTATTGTGCCGTGCATCCGCGACACGCCGAGAAGCGCAACCTTGGTGCAGGACTTGCACTTGTTCACGGATTGGCGTTAAGCTTCATCGGTCGCGACAAGCGATATGCACCTCTAGCTCAATTGGCAGAGCAGCTGACTCTTAATCAGCGGGTTCTCGGTTCGAGTCCGAGGGGGTGTACGAGAGAAACCCCGTTTCCTCTTACCGAGGAAACGGGGTTTCGTCGTTGCTGCGCAGCGTTTGCATCGTGAGCATCCCGAGGAGACCGTCGCCTCCACTCTGCCTGACCAGGCCAGTTGGCCCAGGCGTGACAGGGGCTCAGCCTCGCTCGGGCTACCATTTTCCAATGGAGACCATCGCTGCTGCCCTGAAAGCCATTGACGATTTCGTCTGGGGTCCCTGGCTGCTCATCCCGCTCCTGCTGGGAACTGGTCTCCTCCTCTCGATCCGACTTCGCGCCGTTCAGCTGCGCAAGCTCGGCCCAGCGCTTCGCCTTGGACTCCTCCAACGCTCCGATGACACCGATTCCGGTGACATCTCGCAGTACCAGGCCCTGACGACGGCTCTCGCCGCGACCGTCGGCGTTGGCAACATCGTCGGTGTCGCGACCGCCATTGCGGTGGGTGGCCCGGGGGCGCTGTTCTGGATGTGGATGACGGGCCTGGTCGGCATGGCCTCCAAGTACGCCGAAGCCTTCCTCGGTGTGCGTTTCCGCACGCGCGACGCCGCCGGCAAGATGTCGGGCGGCCCCCAGTACTACCTCAAGCGAGGCATCGGCGGACGCTTCGGCACCTTCCTCTCGCTCTGGTTTGCGATCTTCGCCGTGCTTGCGAGCTTCGGCATCGGCAACATGACCCAGGCGAACGCAGTCTCCGCGCAGCTGCACGACACCTTCAACGTCGACCCCATCATCACGGGCATCGTGCTCATGGTGCTCACCGGGCTCGTCCTCCTCGGCGGTATCTCGGCCATCGGCAAGGTGACCGCTGGATTTGTGCCGATCATGATCGGTCTCTACATCGTTGCGGGCACCGTCGTCCTCATGCTCAACGGCCCTGCCCTCCCGGGCGCCATCGCCGCGATCTTCACGCAGGCCTTCACCGGCAGCGCGGCCGCGGGCGGCTTCATCGGCTCGACCTTCCTCATCATGCTGCAAATGGGCGTGGCACGAGGCATCTTCTCGAACGAATCCGGCATGGGGTCCGCCGCGATTGCAGCGGCTGCCGCACAGACGAGCCACCCTGTCCGCCAGGGTCTCGTGTCGATGACGCAGACCTTCATTGACACGCTCATTGTCGTGACCTTCACCGGCCTCATCGTCATTTCTTCGGGCGTGTGGACCGGCGGCAAGGATGCGGCCGACACGATGACCGCCGACGCGTTCCGGGAGGTGCTGCCGGGCGAATTCGGCGGCTGGATTGTTGCCATCTCGATCGTGTTCTTTGCGTTCTCGACCGTACTCGGATGGGCCTACTACGGCGAACGATGTGTGGAGCGCCTTGGCGGCGTGAAGTGGGGCTACGTCTACCGCCTCATCTTCACCCTCGTGGTGTTCGTCGGCGCCACGGTGCCGCTAGAGATCGTGTGGACCTTCGCCGACATCATGAACGGGCTCATGGCGCTCCCGAATCTCATTGGTCTCATCCTGCTTTCAGGGCTGATCACTCGTGAAACCAAGCACTACCTCGACCACGACCCGAAGCTCACCGCATCGAACCGCGAGATCGACGTGTTCATGCAGGGACACGAGCGACACGAGTAGTTCACCGTCGGTGCTGAATCGATGTATACGTGGTGGATGCCGTGGCGCGTACACTCAAACCATGGACCTCGAGATGCGTGATGCCCGCGACGTAGAAACCGCACCCATCGTGGCGCTCGGACTCGTCGGCGGATACCTGGTGGCTCGCGAAACCGGAATCCGTCCGCTCGGTGGTGTGCTGCTCGGCGCCGCCGGACTCTTCGCTGGCCGCAGCTGGCTCGCCAAGCGCGGCCCCGCGACCGCTGCTGGCCTCGGTGCTGGGTACCTCGCCGCCTTCGGTCTCTCGCACCCGCTCGCCAAGAAGATTGGTGCTTGGCCTTCGGTTGCCGCTGTGACGGGTGCTTCGGCGCTCGCGGCCTACCTGCTTGCCGACAAGCCTCACTAGCACTCGCCGCGGTCTCGGCTCGCCGTTCACGCTGACATCCACGCGTGATGGCGCGGATGCCAACCGCCTCCGCCAGCCCAGACGCCCTGCAGGAAAGCACGACGATGACCCGACTCCCCGTCGAAGAGCGGCGAAAAGCGCTCCTTGACGCGAGTATTCGCGTCATCGAGCGGGACGGCTACACGGAGACCACGACGCGAACAATCGCTGCCGAAGCGAACATGCCGCTCGCATCACTCCACTACGTGTTCGCTTCGCGCCAGGAACTCATTGCGGCAACGCTCAAGCTCATGTCGACGCAGATCGTCAACGGGCGGAACTCCACGCGATCCTTGACGACATCGCCCCAAGACATCCTCGAAGGACGAATCACTGATCTTGACCAGCTAATCTGAATCGTCCCGACCCATAAGGAGCGATGCGCGATGAAGTCTCGACGTTCGGCCTGGCGAAACTGGAGCAAGACGGTCGAGGCGGACCCGAGCCGCATCGAGCGCCCCGCTGACGTTAAGGCTACGCAGGCCATCATCCGCGACGCGCTCGCGCACGGAAGCCGTGTGCGCCCCGTCGGCAACGGCTTCTCCGCATCCGGCATCGCGGTCTCGCCCGAGATTGCCGTCGACGTGACCGCGCTTCGCGGTCTCGTCCGTGTTGACGCGGAAGCGGGACTTGCGACCTTCCTCCCGGGCACCACGCTCGGTGAAGCTATGGCGGCGCTCGAAGACGTGGGGCTCGCCTTCGAGAGCTCGACGCGCAATGTTGACGTCACCCTCGGTGGCATTATCGCGACCGGCGGCCACGGATGGGGACACGGCTATGGCCCGATCTCCTCGTTCCTCACCGAGATGAAGCTCGTCACCGGCACCGGCGAACTCATCACCGTGAGCGCACGCAAGAACGCTGAACTCTGGTCAGCAGCCCGCATCAACCTCGGCGCGCTCGGCATCATGACCGAACTCACCTTCCGTGTCGTGCCCGCCTACACGGCGAAGGTCACCGAGCGGCTCGAAAACTTCCTCGCCTTCACCGACAAGCTTGAAGAGCGGATGGCAGGCGCCCACCACGTGCAGGCGTCGTGGCGCCCCCATACCGGACGCATCGCGGTGACCCGAGCCATGCACGTGCCGCACCAGGCGTCTGGTGCGATTCGCCCGGGCAAGGTCACGGCATCCGGTCAGGACTTCCGCTCGCAGCTGCGCATCGGCGTCGGCCGCGTCGTTCCGGCACTTGTGCCCACCCTCAACCGGCTCGCGAACGTCTTCAACACCTCGCGCATGCTCGAGGGTGAGCCGCAGGCAGCGCTCGCATCCCGTCCCGAAGTGCCGGTCAGCACGCTCGAATACTCCGTCCCGATCGCGGCAACGGGCGCTGTGCTCCGCGAACTCGACCGAGCCATTGAGCGTCAGCGCCTTGCTGTGCCGAGCGAAGTGCTCGTGACGACCACAGCCCCGGACGATGCATACCTCGCGCAGAGCTACGGACGAGAAGTCGGCAACATCTCGGTTCGCATGCCGAGCTCGATGAACTCGGGCGCCTACTTTGCCTGTGCCGAAGAGATCTTCATCGACTACGAGGGCCTGCCACACTGGGCGGGTGCGCACACGCTGCGCGCAGAAGAAATCGCCTACGTGTTGCCTCGCTTTGGCGACTTCCTCTCGGTGCGCCACCGCCTTGACCCGAACCTCATGTTCACGAACCCGTACTTGGAGCGGGTCCTCGGCGAGTAGGCAAGCGCGCTGCGTCCACGGCCGCAGCGCGCTTTCGGTCGGGAGCTAGTTTTGCTCTTCGGTACGCGGGTCGGGAATGTCGCTGATCGTGATGATGCCCGTCGCCGGTGCTGAGGGACTCCACATTCGCGCCGCGTCACGCCAGGCAAAAATGCCGGCCTTGCGCAGGATGAGGAAGGCGAGGATCGCGGCAATCACGCCTGAGAGACCGCCGAGTGCAACCGTGGCCCGCGGCCCGAGTGCCGACACAGCGAGGCCGAGGAGCGGAGCACCAAGCGGCGTGCCGCCCAGGAAGATCGCCATGTAGAGCGACATGACGCGTCCGCGCATGGTCGGCTCGACCGATCCCTGCACGAGCGCGTTCGCCGTCGTCATCGCGGTGAGCGCAAAGAATCCGACCGCGACATTAGCGATCGCGTACGTCCAAAAGTCGGGTGCGGCAGCCGACACGAGCATCGCGACGCCAAAGAGCAGGCACGAGATGAGAAGCACCCGCATCCGGGCGCGTTCGCGCCGGGCCGACATGAGCGCACCTGAGAGGGAACCAATGGCGAGGATCGAGTTGAGGAGACCGAAGCCATCGGCGTTGTGATGGAACTCTGTCGTTGCCATCGTCGCGAGGAAGACGGGGAAGTTGAAGCCAAAGGTGCCGAGCAGGAACACCGCCACGAGCACCGCGATGATGTCGGGTCGCTTCGAGACGTAGGCGATGCCCTCTCGAATCTGCCCGCGACCGCGGCCGGCCGGGGGAGCAGGGAGGAGTTCGCTGCGGCGCATCATGAGGAGCGCCACGATCTGCAGAGCAAAGGTTGCCGCGTTGACGAGGATGACCGGACCCGCGCCAATCACGACCGTGAGGACACCGGCAACGGCCGGCCCGACCAGGCGTGCACCGTTGAAGGACGTCGAGTTGAGTGCGATCGCATTGGAGAGAAGTTCTGTATCGACGATCTCGGAGACGAAGGCCTGACGAGCGGGCGCATCAAGCGCCGCGACAATGCCGAGGCCGAGCGCGAAGGCATACACGTGCCAGAGCTCGGCGAGATCCGCGGTCACGAGGATGCCGAGTCCGAGGGCGAGGAGCCCCAACGCCAGCTGCGTCCAAATGAGGAGCTTGCGCTTGGACATCCGGTCGGCAAACACCCCGGCCATAGGTGCAAGCACGAGCTGTGGGCCAAACTGGAGCGAAATCACCACTCCGAGAGCCGTTGCGTCGTGGTTCGTGAGGTCGGTGAGCACGATCCAGCTCTGTGCGGTGCGCTGCATCCACGTGCCGATGTTCGACGCGAGGGACCCGAGGAACCAGATGAGGTAGTTCCGTTCTCGGAGGGAGCGGAACACTGTCGACACGCTGTATCCTCCCTGAGTTCGAGGGACCATGCTACTCGTGCCCTCCTGACAAGCGCCGGTGGATGCGGTCGGGATGGCGCGCCTGGGCCGTCATTTCTGCAGAGAACCCTCGAAAGCGTGAACACGCGGGACGTAAGATCGTTGCACTGCGTCTCCGCACTGAAACTGGTTGCAGAGACAACAATCCCCACCACTGATGGAGAACACCCCATGGCGACTAAGGATCGCGAGCACATTCGTCGTCTTCGCGAAGAGGCGAACGAAATCCGCCGCAAGCAAGAAGCTGAGGCCAAGCGCAAGCGCCTCGTGACGACGATTGGCCTGAGCACCCTCGCGGTCGCCGTTGTCGCTCTCATTGTCGTCATGGTCGTCTTCGGCCCGAAGTGGTTTGGCCCGAAGGCTGCCACCGTCGCGGGCTCGGGCAACGTTGCCGTCATGGGGAGCGACGGCAAGCAGACCGAGGTTCCGATCTCGATGAGTGAGGATGGTGTCGCCATCATGGTCGGCAAGCCCGAAGCTCCGGTCACGCTCGACTATTGGTTCGACTTCTCGTGCCCCCACTGCATCGACTACCACACCGTCATGGACCCGACGATGAAGGACCTCATTGTCTCGGGCCAGGCCAAGATCAACTACCGCCCCGTCAACATCGTTGCACCGTACGGTAAGGAAGCCGCAGCCGCACTGCTGGCAGTGATGGCGCACCAGCCGGAGCTCTTCTACTCGGTGATGGACGGCCTGCTCGACATCCCTGCCCAGGAGCAGATGAACTGGACGGCGAACGATTACGCACAGCACCTCTCGGGCCTTGGCGTCACGAACGCCGACATCATCACCGAGACGGCCAACGGCACCTACCGTTCGAAGGTTGAGTCGAACACGCAGGTTGCTCGTGACGCCAAGCTCAAGGGCACCCCGAGCCTCGCCGTGAATGGCCAGATGCAGGAACAGCTCCCGGATGCTGCCGGTCTCATCGCCCTCGTCGGTGCCAACGGCGGCGACGTCTCGGCTGTTCCGACGCCTGCCGCAGCTCCGGCTGCCTAGCCTCGGAAAGCTGTCAACGACGTGACCACGTCCCCCAGTAGCTCAGCGCCCGAAACGCCTGACGTCGACGGGGCTGAGGTCGATCAGGGTCACTTCGCCGACCAGGCGGAGCTCGCCGAGCTCGAAGCTGAAATTGCTGCCGCCAAGGCAGGCAAGCGCATCCCCGTGATCTTCACGCGCCAGTCGCGCTTCGCCTGGATGCTCCTCATCTCGGGCATCATCGGCATCATCGCAACCGGCATCCTCACCGTGGAGTCCTTCCATAAGTTCGAGAACCCGGCCGAGTCGCTCGTGTGCGACATCAACCCGTTCATCACCTGTGGCCCCGCCATGCTTTCGGACGCTGGCCGAGTGTTCGGCTTCCCGAACCTCATCTTCGGTTTCCCCGCCTTCGCGGTCTGTGTCACGACGGCGATGGCCATCTGGGCTGGCGCGCGCATGCGCCGCTGGTACTGGATCGGGATGCAGTGCGGCGTCATCTTCGCTGCCGCGCTCATCACCTACCTGCAGTGGTACTCCGTCGAAGAGCTTCAGCGTCTGTGCCTCTGGTGCATGATCATCTGGTTCGCGACGATTCCGCTCGTGGTTGCCGTGACGTTCTTTAACAGCATCCAGGGCTACTACGGGTCGAAGATCGCGGCCCGAGCAGAACGGCTCTCTCGTTGGTGGGGTGCCTTCGTGGCTCTCTGGGACATCCTGCTCATCGTCTACATCGTGGTGGGGCTCCGCGAAGTCATTGCTTTGACCTTCGCGTAGCGAACGCGGAAGCGGCCCGGCATCCATCTGGATGTCGGGCCGCTGCTGTGCGTGGAGCTAGGCGCGGCGGCGGGCCTGCTCGGCGGCGCTGTTCGGGGTAAGGGCCTCGAGGAGTTCGGCGTCGCTTGGCGCGGGCTTCAGAAACGCATCGAGCGCTCGTTCGCGCTCCTCGTCGTCGTCAGCTGTGAGCTGGCGGGGAGCGCGGGGCGAACGCAGCTCGCGGCGGCGGGCGTTCGGGGATGCCTCAAGCTCGGCGGTCTCGGCGATCGTGTTCTGGATGCGGCGGACGAGATCAGCGACCATCGTCTCTGCGAACATGGCGTCGTCGCCCGGCTCGCGGTTCGGGCGCCATTCGAGGCGGTAGCGGCCGCGGGCACCGAAGAGGTCGGTGAGGAGCATCGCGAGCTGTTCGCGGGTGGCCTCACTGAGCGCTGCGTCTGGGTCGAGCAGGCGCGGAGCCCCCGTCGTGTCGTCTTCGATGACACCGAGGATGTTCGGGTGCTCGCCAAGCGGCATCGACGGAGTCGAACTCGGCGCGGCGAGGACGATTTCGCCCGGGGTTGGGGCGATCTCGTGGAGGTCACGCTCGTCCTGCTCCGACTGACCGGGAACGTGGGCGTTCACTGGCTCACTCTGTTCCGGGGCGGAGTGGTCGACGGGGGTTTTTGGGGTGGGGGCGGCGAGGGGCTCGCTCGGGCCGTTCAATTTATCGGCCTGTGCGCGCTTGCGGAACCATCCGAACACGGCATCCCCTTTCTCCGCGCGTGGAATTTCCTCGCGACACGTCCAGTGTGAAGCCCTGGTTGAGGCGGTTTTCCGAGACACGCCGTGCGGGCCAACGGGGGTGTCTCAGCTTGTGACTGGTGTTGCTTGCGTGACGAACGCGAGCTGTTGTCGAGCGTTACTTACGCGACGAGCGCGAGCTGTTGTCAAGGCCGTAACCGCGTTCGATTTCCTTCTCGCGCTCTTCATCGCGCTCGTCAAGCACAGCGGCAACGGCGATCGCGACGGACAGTGCCCACGAGATCCACATGAGGATGGTCTTCCAGCGGCGGCGCTGGGTTTTGGTCTGGCGAAGCGTCGTGAAGAAGCTCATGACCGAGGAGATCATGGCCCCGCTGGTGATGAATTTGCGCATGGCCTGATGCTACCGACGGCATCTGAAACAACCCCTGGAGTCGCTCGGACAGCTTGTAGCTTCCCCTGAAATTTGACCGAACGGTAAGTGCCTGACCAAGTGGTCAGCTAGCCTGGTTGCTATGGCTCTTGAACGCAGTGACTCGGTCGCGGAACTTCGCCGCATCGCCCTCGAAACGCTCGTCCGACTTGGGGTGAAGGGGATGACGGTGCAGGCCGTCGCCGATGCTGCCGGATGCACGAAATCGAACGTGCTCTACCACTTCGGGAGCAAGTCTGGCCTCGTCGTTGCGGCGCTCGAGCCTGCCCTTGAACGCTTGGCGGGCGTCGCTGATCTTGTGGCCGCTGGGGCCGCCGATGAGTCGCCGAAGGCGAAGAGCCTTCGGGCCGTCGAACTGCTCGTGGACACGATCGTTGGACACCGGCTTGAGGCCTACGTCGTCCTCAATAGCCTTGCAGAGCTCCCCTCCGAAGTCCTCGCCTCGCTTCACCAGAGCAGCGAACAGCTCGCGCTCGTGCTCAACGAATGGCGGCAGGACCCACGCTCCACGCTGCGCACACACATCGTGCTCGGCGGTGTCGCTTTTGCCTTGGCCGGACCATTCAGCTCGACGAGTCTCGCGGATGACCAGCTCAGCGAGGAGGAGCTGCTCGTCATGCTGCGTCCGCTCGTGCTCGAGCTGCTCGGCGGGGGAGCGTAGTCGTGGGCCTCACCTTGGCGCGCGTCGGCCGTTGGGCCGCTGGCCATGCTTGGCGGGTGCTCATCGCCTGGATCCTGCTGCTGGGTGCGCTGCTCGGTGGCGGCGTGGCCGCGGGCGGCCAGCTCCGGGAGGCGTTCGAGATTCCCGGGACGCAATCGCAGGAGGCGCTCGACCGGCTCGCCTCGGTGTTCCCACAAGTGGCTGGGGGGTCGGCGCAAGTCGTCGTCGTTCCGCCTGAGGGCCAATCGGTAGCCTCAGGGCCGGTGCGGGACGAGCTGGAGGCGCTGAGCGAAGAGCTTGGCGCGGTGCCAGGTGTGGCGCAGGCGGTCTCGCCCTTCAACAAATACGCCACGGACGGTGTCTCGCTCGACGGCCAGGCCGCGATCATCGCCCTCCAATTCGACGTCCCGACGCCAGAAATCCCGGACGCCACGCTCGAGGCCGTGAAAGCGACCGCCCCCGCCATGGAGGCGAAGGGATATCGCATCGAGTTCGGTGGCCAGCCTTTCCAGGAGCTCGAGTACGGCATCACCATCACCGAGGCGCTCGGTGTGCTCGTTGCTGGCGCTGTCCTCGTCATCACGCTCGGCTCCGTGCTTGCAGCGGGTATGCCGCTTGTGACGGCCATCACCGGTGTCGGCGTGACAATGGGCGGCATCCTCCTCGCCGCCCGGTTCGCCGACATTTCGCAGGCCACCCCCATGCTTGCCGTCATGATCGGCCTCGCCGTCGGCATCGACTACTCGCTCTTCCTCGTCTCACGGCACCGCACAGAGCTGGCCCGAGGCGCACGCGTTGCGGACGCTGCGGCGACCGCGACGGGCACAGCCGGCGGTGCCGTCGTCTTCGCTGGGCTCACCGTCATGGTCGCCCTCCTCGGGCTCATCATCGTCGGCATCCCCTTCCTCTCGGTCATGGGGATCGCCTCGGCCATCGCCGTGCTCGCAGCAATGGCGGTTGCCGTGACGCTGCTGCCCGCGCTGTTCGGGCTTGCCGGAGAGCGGCTGCGACCACGGACGCGTGCCACGAAGCGTGCCCGCGAACCCCACCGCATGGCCCGCGCCTGGGTGAACGGCGTCACCGCGCATCCCATCCTTGCCGTGCTCGGAGTCGTCCTTGTGCTCGGCACGATCGCCATCCCGGCCGCGAGCCTCCACCTCGCCCTGCCGAGTGCGGCGAGCCAGCCGCAGGGGACGACCGCGCGCGACGCGAACGACCTCCTTGCCGAGC
Source organism: [Zimmermannella] alba NBRC 15616 (assembly GCF_001570905.1). Classification (GTDB taxonomy): domain Bacteria; phylum Actinomycetota; class Actinomycetes; order Actinomycetales; family Microbacteriaceae; genus Pseudoclavibacter; species Pseudoclavibacter albus. Next base: position 139,344 of record NZ_BCSO01000002.1, read on the forward strand.
ACTGGGGCCCTGGCCAAAACGGCCCACTGCTCGTCATGCTCGACATCACCCAGGCGAGCAATGACACCCTTATGCAGGACCTCGACCACGTGCGTGATCTCGTCCGAGGCATTGATGGTGTGCGCTCCACGGGCGACGCACTCCCAAACCCCACGGTCGATTCCGCGATCCTGCAAGTGAACCCGACGACGGCACCGGACGACCCGCGCACCCTCGAGACGGTGCAACGCATCCGCGCGCTCGGGGACACTGTCGCCCAGGACACCGGGATGACGCTGTCGGTGACCGGCGCCACCGCCGTCGCCATCGACGTCTCCGACCGACTCAATCAGGCGCTCATCCCGTTCGCCCTCGTCGTGGTCGGCATCTCCTTCGTGCTGCTCATGATGGTGTTCCGCTCGATCCTCGTCCCGCTCAAGGCGGCGCTGAGTTTCCTCCTCTCGGTGCTCGCCGCCTTCGGTGCCACGGTCGCGATCTTCCAATGGGGATGGTGTGCGGATCTCCTCGGCATCGTGCCCGGCCCCATCATCAGCTTCATGCCGATCCTCTTGCTCGCGATCGTGTTCGGTCTCGCGATGGACTACGAGGTCTTCCTCGTCTCGGGGATGCGCGAAGCAGCCGTCGCGGGGAAGACGCCACGAGAGGCGGTCCAGCACGGATTCGTGCACGGCTCGCGTGTGGTGACAGCTGCGGCACTCATCATGATCTTCGTGTTCGGCGCCTTCGTGCCGGAGGGCGCCGGCGTCATCAAGACCATCGCGCTCGGCCTCGCCGTCGGGGTCGCCGCGGATGCCTTCCTCGTGCGCATGACGCTCGTCCCGGCACTTATGGTGCTCTTTGGCCGCTTCGCCTGGCGCATCCCTCGCCGCCTTGCGAAGTTCCTCCCTGAGCTCGACATTGAAGGCACGGGGCTGCTCCGCCAGCACGCGGCCGAGGCGTGGCACGCAGACCAGATTGAGGGGATCCACATCGAAGGTGTGAAGATTGGCGGCGTCAGCTACGACGGCAGTGTTCCGCGTGGCGGGATTCTCCTCGTTCCTGCCGAACAGGATGACGCCACGCGGTTCCTCGACGTCCTCCGCGGCACGCGCAGTATCGAACACGGGCGACTCGCCATTCACTCGCTTGCTGGGCCCGCGGCACAGCACCACCTGCGTGAACACGTTGCGCTCATTACGAACGCCGTGCCTCACGAACGAGTGGTCTCGACAAGCGTCGGTAACCTCCTTGCCCTCCACGCGGAACTCGGCACGGGGCGTGCGACAGCGCTCGGTCGGGACGAACTCGCCGCCGCGGTCAGCCGCCTCGAACGGCTACTCGTGAGCTTTGGCCACGAGGTGCCGACGCCTCTCATCGAGCAGACCATGGTGAGTCTCGACCCGCTCACACAAGCACTCGTCAACGCGGTGGCCGCGCTCGCGGAAGGTGCCGAGGTGCTCGCCATTGACCTCGGTCAGCTCATTGCGCCGCGCGCCGGAAACCGTGACGCTGACATCCTCATTGACGCGCTCGGGATGCTCGCCCCCGCTGGCGTGAGCCTGGTCATCGTCGCGCGAGATGCCCTACTCGGCGAGCTTGCACAGGGGCCTCGGCACGGCAGAGCGGTCGCGCGGCTGGTACGCCGCTCATCCCAGTCCCGAACCACCACCATGTATCACGAGGAGTTCGCATCATGACGAACACGACCGCACGCACGATGCCGCGAGTGCTGCGTCACCGTCGCGACGTCCTCATTGCCGTGCTCATGCCGCTCCTCATCGCGGGCGCCTGGCTTCTCGGCCATGCCGGTGTCGAGGACCGGACCATGGCGATTCCGGCGCTCATCGTGAACAGCGACGAGATGGTCGAACAGACCCTTCCCGACGGCAGGACCACCCCGGTGGTTGCGGGCCGCCTCGTCGTGAGCCGACTCACGGATCCCGAGCAGCCGACGGGCTTCGACTGGCGGCTTGCGAACGAGGACGAGGCTGCGAAGGCGCTCGAGGACGGGAGCGCCTATGTCGTGCTCCGCATCCCGAAGGACTTCTCGGCCTCCGTCGCGAGCTTTGGCGGCGGTAACCCGGTGCAAGCGCGCGTGAGCATCACAACCTCGCAGCAGCACGACTGGGCAGCGGGAGCAGCAACTCAAGCCCTCCACGGCGCGATCACGGCGCAATTTGGGACGATGCTCAGCGAGCAGATCATCGGCGGCATCGTCGACGGTATGGATGACACGGGCGCCGCCCTCCAGCAGGCCGCCGACGGGGCACGCAAGCTTGAAACTGGCGCGAATCAGCTCGGGAACGGGCTCGACAAGCTCGCTTCGGGGCAATCGCAGCTCGCTGACGGTGCCGACGCTGCCGCGACCGGCACCGATCAGTACGTCGACGGCGTCGAACGGTACGTCGCCGGGGCGGACTCGCTCGCGAGCGGGACGCGGGAGTACACCGACGGCGTTGGTGAATACGCAAATGGCGTGCGGGAGTACGCGAGCGGCGTGCAGCAATTCGTCTCACCCGTCGCCGACCTCGGCGACACCTACGGCGACAGCATCGACGAGTTGGGCCAGGCGGATGCGCTCGCGACAGAAGCCGATCAGCTGTTGCAGGACGCGATCACGGCGTACCGCACAAGCCGCGACACGATGGGTGACGACCCTGCCGCCACAATCGAGGCGTTCTGTCAGAGCCTGCCGTCGCAGAGCGAACAAGACCGCTGCCGCACCTCCCTTGCTGGAATCGACGTTGACTGGCAGCAAGCGGATGACGCCGTCGACGCCCTCGAGACGAAGCGTCAACGCATCTCGGACACGCTGCGCGCCGCGGGCGGCCTCAACGGTATCGCCGACAAGATCACCCAGTTCACAGACGGCGCGAGCCAACTTCGAGATGCAAGCGGGCGGCTCATTGACGGCTCCACGACGCTCGCCTCCGGTGGTGACGCCCTCGCCGATGGTGCTGAAACCTTCGCCGACGGCGGGGATGCGCTCGTGAGCGGCGGCCGCGACCTCAGTGTGGGCATCACCCAACTCGCAGACGGGCAACGGCAAGCCTCGGACGGTGCCACGCAACTCGCAGACGGCGCCGACAAGCTCGCTGAAGGTGCGGGGTCGCTCGCGGATGGCCTGCAGAGCGGTGCGGATCGGGCGAAGAACGCGATCAAGGACCCGGAGCGCTTCGCGAGCCTCGTCGCGCATCCCGTCGCCAGTACTGTCACGGCTCAGCACGACCCCGGCTTCCCGGCCGTGATCGCGGCAACCGTCATCCCCGGGACCCTCTGGCTCAGCGTGCTCGTCGCGGGCCTCATCCGCCGCATCCTGCCCGGCGAAGAACTCCGCTCGACGGCATCCCGTGGACGCATTGTGCGGCGTGCCCTCCTGCGACTCGGCGGGCCTGGTGCCATCGCTGGCGGCGTGCTCGTGACGGTCGCGCACCTCGTCATGGGCTGGCCGCCGATCATGATTCCGGCAAGCATTCTGGTGTCGTTCGCAGTGCTCGCGACTGCCAGCGCGCTCGCGCTCGCCAGCATCGCCCTCTGGGGTCGTCGCATTGGTGCGATCGCCACGATCGGACTCATTAGCGCGCAATTGCTCGTGACCCGCGGCTTCATGCCGCTTGAGCTGAAACTCCCGCTCGCGGCGACGCTCGAACCGTTCGCGCCCATCGCGCTCGCCGCGAAGACACTGCAGGCGATGGCAGCTGGTGGGGCGCTCGCGAGCTGGGGGCCGAGCCTCGTTGGCGTCCTCGTGTGGGCCCTGCTCTCAGCCGCTGCCGCCATGTGGGCCTTGCAGCTTCGCCAGGGCCGTTCGACGGTCGGTGACGGGGACACGAGCCCCAGGGTCGGCATTGGTACTGGCGGGGCGTCGCCGGATGCTGAGCCTGGCTTCGACGATGAGAGCTGGCGGCCTTCGACGCCGTCCGAGAGCTCCGAGCACGCCAACCGGCGCGTGAGTGAGCTCTATGAGGAGCTCGGCGCGCGATAGCTAGTGTGCGGCGAGGCCGAGGTGCTCGCGGGCAAACTCGACCGTTTCCAGCAGCATCCCGAGCCGTTCCGCCTCACTCTTTGCGCGGTGGGTCTTCACCTCGGCAACGACCAAGCCGTCCCACGCTCCCTCACGCAGCCACTCGAGGGTCTCGGCAACCGGCTGGCCGCCGTGGCCGGGCAAGAGGTGCTCGTCGAACATCTTGCCGCTCTCGTCCGGGCCCTGGCCGTCGCACAGGTGGACGTGGCGGAGCCGTGGGCCGGCACGCTTGGCCATCTCGAGCGCGCTCTGACCTGAGAGTGCCGCGTGGGAAAAATCGAGGCAGATCGCGTCGCAGTCCATCTCGGTGGGGTCGGTGCCCGGCAGATACGCCTTCAACGGTTGGCCCTGCACCGTCCACGGGAACATGTTCTCGACGGCCATCGTGATGCCTGTGTCGTGGTGGATCTCGCGGACGGTGTCAAGAAAGCGCTCCGCGTAGCCTTTCTGCCAGCGGAACGGCGGGTGGACGACGACGGTTTCGGCACCGAGGTCCGCGGCAAGCTCCGCAGTCCGACGAAGCTTCACAGCCTGGTCGCGGCCCCAGACGAATTGGCTCACGAGGAGCACTGGGGCGTGGATCGAGAGAACGGGGATGTCGTACTTCGTGGCGAGTGCCTCGAGCTGCGCGGCATCTCGGCTCACGGCATCGGTCGAGACCATTGTCTCGACGCCGTCAAAGCCCGCCTCCGCGGCGAGACGGAAACATGTCTCGATGGACTTTGGGAAGACGGAGGAGTTGGAGAGGCCAATACGGATCACGCCTCTGACGGTACCGCGCCAGGTGATCCACCGCAGCTAGTGGTCTCGATACACCGTCTTCGGCGGCACTCGACCACCTCAACTGCGAGATCTCGACCACCTCGTCGCTAGAGCCAGTCTTGTTTCTTGAAGGTGAGCCACAGGGCGAGGGAACTCACGACGATGAGCCCGACCGACATCCATGCTCCCCACTGCGTGCCGAAGCCGAAGAACTCGAGGTTCTGGCCGAAGAACCCGGTGATCGCGGTCGGCACCGCGATGATGGCAGCCCACGAGGTGACCTGCTTCATGATGAGGTTCATCCGGTTGCCCTGCAGCGCCACATTTGTCTCAAGCACGTTCGAGATCTGATCGCGCAGGGATTCCGTCCAGTCAGCGGCGTGCAGGGTGTGGTCGTAGACGTCTGCGAAGTACGGCTGCAGCTCAGGCGGCACGAGTTGGGTGTCGCGGCGAACGAGCGTCGTCACCACCTCGCGCAGCGGGATGGTCGCGTGCCGCATCCGGGCGATCGAGCGCCGGAACCCGAACGCGCGACGCTGGAGGTCGATCATGTCGCCGTCTTCTTCAAAGAGCTCGCGCGAGAGCTCTTCGGTGATGTCGTCGAGGCGGTCGAGCGTTGCAATGTGGTCGTCGACGAGCACATCGAGGAGCGCCCAGAGGATGAACGCCACACCATGTTCGGCGAGGTCGTCGTTGTCGGCGACGCGCTTTTCTACCCGCTCGATGGGGAACTCATCGTCTCGAACCGTGACGATGAGTCGCGGCATGATGAAGGCGGTGAGGCGGGAGAGCGCCACTTCGCCTTCGCGTTCGTCGACGTTCGACTCCGTCACGGTGAGGAGCATGTGCGAGTTGTAGCGCATGATCTTTGGCCGCTCGTGCTCCGAGAAGGCATCCTCAACAGCGAGCTCGTGGAGATCGAGCTTGCGGGCGAGCTTTTCGATCATCGCGGCATCTTCGTGTGTGAGATCAAGCCATCCCCAACAGTTGCTGTTCGGGTCGCGCACGAGGGAGGAAAGCTCGGTCGTGCCCATGGTGGTGCGCTCGAGGTGGCCGTCTCGAAAGATGCGTCGCGTTTGCATGCGATAACCGTACGACCCACCGGTGACATTCGGAGGTGACGCGGCGGCGCGCACCGTGAGGCTGTCCCGCTGCACAGCCAGTTGCTCAGCATCACTCACTAGCATGTGGTCATGGAGCCCTACGACAGCGCAACATCCGGTCCCGACCTGAAGCCACGAAGCCGTGACGTCACCGACGGCATCGAGAAGGCTGCATCGCGAGGCATGCTTCGTGCCGTTGGCATGGGCGATGACGACTGGGCCAAGCCACAGATTGGCGTTGCGAGCTCCTGGAACGAAGTCACGCCCTGCAACCTCTCGCTCGATCGTCTCGCGCAGGGATGCAAGGAGGGCGTCCACGCCGCCGGCGGTTACCCCCTCCAGTTCGGCACGATCTCCGTCTCGGACGGTATCTCGATGGGCCACGAGGGGATGCACTTCTCGCTCGTTTCGCGTGAAATGATCGCCGACTCGGTCGAGACCGTCGTCATGGCGGAGCGCCTCGACGGCACCGTGCTCCTCGCAGGCTGCGACAAGTCGCTCCCCGGCATGCTTATGGCGGCAGCACGCCTCGGGCTCTCGAGCGTGTTCCTCTTTGCGGGTTCGATCGCCCCCGGCTATGTTCGCCTCTCGGATGGAACGACCCGCGATGACGTCACCGTCATTGACGCCTTTGAAGCTGTCGGTGCCTGCAAAGCCGGGCTCATGAGCGAAGAAGACTTGAAGCGCATCGAAGAAGCCATCTGCCCGGGCGAAGGCGCCTGCGGTGGCTTCTACACGGCCAACACGATGGCCTCGGTCGCCGAAGCGCTCGGCATGTCCGTGCCCGGCTCGGCAGCACCGCCCTCGGCAGACCGTCGCCGCGACTACTACGCCCACAAGTCGGGTGAGGCCGTCGTGAACATGCTTCGCCACGGCATCACCACCCGCGATATCCTCACCAAGGAAGCCTTCGAGAACGCTATCGCGGTGGTCATGGCGATGGGTGGCTCGACGAACGCCGTCCTCCACCTGCTCGCGATTGCCCGTGAAGCCGATGTTGACCTCACGCTCGACGGTTTCAACCGCATCGCCGACCGAGTGCCGCACCTCGCCGACATGAAGCCCTTCGGGAAGTACGTCATGAAGGACGTCGACCGCGTCGGCGGCATCCCCGTCATCATGAACGCGCTGCTTGAAGCGGGCCTCATCCACGGCGAGGCAATGACCGTCACCGGCAAGACGGTGCGCGAAAACCTCGAAGAGTTGAAGCTCCGTCGAGGCATCGACCCGCTCGACGGCGACGTCATCCACACACTCGACAACCCCATCCATGAGAAGGGCGGCATCGCGATCCTCCACGGCTCACTCGCCCCCGAGGGTGCGGTCGTGAAGAGCGCTGGCTTCGACCTCGAAGTGTTCGAGGGCCCGGCGCGCGTGTTCGAGCGCGAACGTGCCGCGATGGATGCCCTCACGAACGGGGAAATTCAGCACGGCGACGTCATCGTCATCCGCTACGAGGGCCCCAAGGGCGGACCTGGCATGCGCGAAATGCTCGCGATCACCGGCGCGCTCAAGGGTGCGGGCCTCGGCAAAGACGTACTACTCTTGACGGACGGACGATTCTCAGGCGGCACAACCGGCCTGTGTATCGGCCACGTGGCACCCGAGGCCGTGGACGGCGGCCCGATTGCCTTTGTCCGTGATGGCGACCCCATTCGCGTTGACATTCAGGCCCGCACGATTGACCTGCTCGTGGACGAGTCTGAACTTGCCGCCCGCCGCGAAGGCTGGGAGCCCCTGCCTCCCCGCTACGAACGCGGTGTTCTCGCGAAGTACGCGAAGCTCGTGAAGTCCGCCTCACACGGCGCGATCACTGGCTAGCCGCTGCATCCCGTGTCCTATCCAACCCCGCACCCGGGCCCGCACAATGACGACGGGACCGAGGAAGAAACGACACACATGACGACCAAGGCAACCCCAGAACGCATGACCGGTGCCCAGGCAGTCGTGCGCTCCCTCGAAGAGCTCGGTGTGACCGACGTGTTCGGGCTTCCCGGCGGCGCCATTCTGCCCGTGTACGACCCGCTCCTTGACGCGGCGAAGATTCGCCACATCCTTGTGCGTCATGAGCAAGGTGCCGGGCACGCGGCCGAAGGCTACGCATCCGCAACCGGCAAGGTGGGCGTGTGCATTGCCACGAGTGGCCCGGGCGCGACGAACCTCGTGACCGCGATCGCCGATGCCTACATGGACTCAGTGCCAATGGTCGCCATCACCGGCCAGGTGTTCTCCTCGCTGCTCGGCACGGACGCCTTCCAGGAGGCCGACATTGTGGGCATCACGATGCCGATCACGAAACACTCCTTCATGGTGCGGGATGCCGCTGAAATTCCGCGCTGCATCGCCTCTGCCTACGAGATCGCCTCGACAGGTCGTCCTGGCCCCGTGCTCGTGGACATCACGAAGGACGCCCAGCAGGCGGAGATGGACTTCACGTGGCCGCCGCCGATTGAGCTGCCCGGCTATCGCCCGGTCATGCGAGCAAACTCGAAGCAGATCCAGGCCGCTGCGGAGCTCATGCGCACCGCCTCGAAGCCCGTCTTCTACCTCGGTGGCGGCGTCATCCGCGCGAACGCCGCTGAAGTAGTCCGCACGCTCGTCGAGCGCACCGGTGCCCCCGCGGTGACGACGCTCATGGCGCGCGGCGCCTTTCCTGACGGCCATCCGCAGCAGCTCGGGATGCCCGGCATGCACGGTACGGTTCCGGCTGTGCTCGCCCTCCAGGAAGCCGACCTCATCATCGCGATTGGCGCTCGTTTCGACGACCGCGTGACGGGTCGTTCGGAACTCTTCGCCCCCAACGCTCAGGTCGTGCACGTCGACATCGATCCGGCCGAGATCGGCAAGATCCGCGAGGCGACGGTCCCGATCGTGGGCGACGCGAAGCTCGCCGCGAACGACCTCCTGGAAGAGATCGACCGCAGCTGGCACGGCGAGACTCCCGAGATCTCCGAATGGTGGAGCTGGCTGAACGGTCTCCGCACGGAATACCCGCGCGGTTACACACCCGCAAGCGATGGCCTCCTCACCCCGCAGCACGTCATCGAGCGCATCTCGGCGCTCAGCGGCCCCGAAGCGATCTACGCTGCAGGCGTCGGCCAGCACCAGATGTGGTGCGCGCAGTTCATCGACTTTGAGCGCCCGAACTCGTGGCTCAACTCGGGCGGCGCCGGCACGATGGGCTACGCCGTCCCCGCCGCAATGGGCGCCAAGGTTGGCGAGCCCGACCGCGTCGTGTGGGCCATCGACGGCGACGGCTGCTTCCAGATGACGAACCAGGAGCTCGCAACCTGCGTCATCAACAACATTCCGATCAAGGTCGGCATCATCAACAACTCGTCGCTTGGCATGGTGCGCCAGTGGCAGACCCTCTTCTACGACTGTCGATACTCGAACACCGAGCTCAACACGGGCCACGAGACGACGATGGTGCCTGACTTCGTGAAGCTCGCTGACGCCTATGGTGCGGTTGGCATGCGCGTCACGAAGGAAGACGAAGTGGATGCCGCCATCATGAAGGCCCTCGAGATCAACGACCGCCCCGTCATCCTCGACTTCATCGTGAGTCGGGATGCGATGGTGTGGCCGATGGTGCCGCAGGGCGTCTCGAACAGTTACGTGCAGTACGCCCGCGATCACGCGCCGGCGTGGATGGATGAGGGAGAGTAACCATGTCGACCCACGTTCTCTCGCTCCTCGTCCTCGACAAGCCGGGCCTGCTCACGCGCGTTGCGGGGCTGTTTGCTCGCCGCGGCTTCAACATTGAGTCGCTCGCGGTCGGGGCATCCGAAACCCCCGGCATCAGCCGTATGACGCTCGTTGTTGATGTCGATGATGTGCCGCTCGAGCAGGTCACGAAGCAGCTCAACAAGCTCATCCACGTGCTCAAGATTGTCGAGCTGGATGCTGCGAACTCGGTCCACCGTGAGCACATGCTCATCAAGGTGCGCGCTGACAGCTCCACTCGCTCGGAGATCATCGAGCTCGCAAACCTCTTCCGTGCTCGCATCGTCGACACGAACCCGGACTCGCTCGTCATCGAGACCACCGGAGACTCGGGAAAGGTTCGAGCGCTGCTGCGTAACCTCGAGCCATACGGAATCAAGGAACTCGTCCAATCGGGCCTGCTCGGCATCGGCCGCGGCCCGAAGTCCGTGACCGAACGCCTCCACCGCTAACCACCACCGCCACACGACCACACCGCACGACCGAAGGAGCACCACGTGACCGACATCGTCTATGACAACGACGCCGACCTCTCGAACATCCAGGGCAAGAAGGTTGCCGTCATCGGCTACGGCTCGCAGGGCCACGCCCACGCCCAGAACCTCCGCGACTCGGGCGTCGAGGTCGTTATCGGCCTCAAGGAGGGCTCGAAGTCGAAGGCCAAGGCCGAGGAGGCAGGCTTCGAGGTGAAGAGCTCGGCCGAGGCAACCGAGTGGGCGGATGTCATCGTCATCCTCGCCCCCGACCAGGCCCAGCGCGACCTCTACCAGCACGACGTCGCCCCGAACCTCGGCGCTGGCAAGACCCTCGTCTTCAGCCATGGCTTCAACATCCGCTTCGGCCTCATCGAAGCACCGGCGGGCGTGGACGTCGTGCTCGTTGCCCCGAAGGGCCCGGGCCACACGGTTCGCCGCGAGTACGAGGCTGGCCGCGGTGTGCCCGTGATCGTCGCCGTTGAGGTGGACGAGTCGGGCAAGGCTTGGGACCTCGCCTGGTCGTACGCGAAGGCCATCGGTGGTCTCCGTGCCGGCGGTATCAAGACGACCTTTACCGAGGAGACCGAGACCGACCTCTTCGGTGAGCAGGCGGTGCTCTGCGGTGGCACCTCGCAGCTCGTACAGTATGGTTTCGAGACCCTCGTCGAGGCTGGCTACCAGCCCGAGATCGCCTACTTCGAGGTGCTCCACGAGCTCAAGCTCATCGTCGACCTCATGTGGGAGGGCGGCATTGCGAAGCAGCGCTGGTCGATCTCCGACACGGCTGAGTTCGGTGATTACGTTTCGGGTCCGCGCGTTATCGACCCGCACGTGAAGGAGAACATGAAGGCAGTCCTCGCCGACATCCAGTCGGGCGCCTTCGCGAAGCGCTTCATCGATGACCAGGATGCTGGTGCGCCCGAGTTCCAGGAACTCCGCAAGAAGGGCGAATCGCACCCGATCGAGAAGACCGGCCACGAGCTGCGCAAGCTCTTCGCCTGGTCGAAGTCGGAGGACGACTACACCGACGGTCAGGTCGCTCGCTAAGACGCGACAGCACGAGGAAGCCCCCGCGAATCATCGCGGGGGCTTCCTCGTGTATGGGCTAGAGTCGCCCGGCCTCGATGACCTGCTTGAGGAATTCGCGCGTGCGCTCCTCAACCGGGTTCTCGAAGATCTGGCTCGGCGGGCCCGCCTCGAGAATGCGGCCCTGCTCAAGGAACACGATCTTGTCGGACACTTCGCGCGCGAAGCTCATCTCGTGCGTGGCGAGGAGCATCGTCATCCCATCTTGTGCGAGCTCGCGCACGATGTTGAGCACTTCCGCGACGAGCTCCGGGTCGAGCGCCGAGGTGATCTCATCGAGCAGGAGCACCTCCGGCTTCATTGCGAGCGCGCGGACGATCGCCACACGCTGCTGCTGGCCGCCCGAGAGCTGATCGGGGTAGTAGTCGGCGCGGTGCCCGAGGTTGACACGATTCAGCAGCTCGCGAGCCTGATCAACGGCATCCGCCTTGGACACTCCGAGCAGCTTCATCGGGCCAATGGCAATGTTTTGCTGGACCGTCATGTGCGGGAAGAGATTGAACGACTGGAACACCATGCCGACCTTTTGGCGCAGCTGATCCACATTCACGCCAGGCCCTGAGACGACATCCCCGTCAACAATGATCTTGCCCTCTTGAATTGGCTCGAGCGCATTCACGCAGCGAAGGAGGGTCGACTTTCCGGAGCCTGAAGCACCAATGAGGCACACGACCTCGTGCTTGTTCACTTCAAAGTCGATACCGCGCAGCACTTCGTGGTCGCCGTAGCGCTTATGGACGTTGTCGAAGGTGATGAACTTCATCGCGAACCTCCCTTGCGCTGTGCGCTGCGGTCAAGCCACCAGTCCACAAGTCGCGTCTGCGGAATCGTGACGAGCACGAACATGATCGCGACGACGGTGACGGCGGAGAGATTGAAATTGGTGGACGAGATGTATTTCGCCTGATTGAACGCATCCATTGCGCCAATCACATTCACGAGTGCCGTGTCCTTTTGCAGACCGATAAACATCGTGAGCAGCGGCGGAATCACATTCTTGATCGACTGCGGCAGGATCATGTATCGCATCGTTTGCGAGAACGAGAACCCGAGCGAACGGGCAGCCGAGAACTGCGATGGGTGAATCGATTCAATACCGGAACGGTAGGTCTCTGCCACGTACGCGCTGTACGTGAGCGAGAGCGCGATGATCGCAAACCAGGCGGGGGAGAGGTCCTTGAGGACCGGGATGCCAGCGAGCGGCAGGCCGAACCCGATGAGGTAGATGACGATGATCGCGGGCACCGCACGCATGATGTCGATGTAGGCGATGGCAAGCCAACGGATCGGGGCACCCGCGCGGCCAGGCAGCATGCGGCAAATCGCGAGGGCGAGACCGAACACGAGCACGATCGCTTCGGCAATGAGCGCGATGAGGATGTTGAGCGAGAACGCCTTGCCAACGGAGGCGACGCTCTTGCCCATGACCTCCCAGTTGAGGAAGGTCTTCTGCACGCTCGCGTCATTGCCGACGATGAGGAGCACGAAGCCGATCACGAGGACGAGCGCACCCGTGATGCCGAGGGCAGTGAGGGCGTGCTCGCGGGCCTTCGTCATCGTCGCACGCGCGACGAGCACGTGCCCAGAGCGCACTTCGCGCTTTGCCTGAGCGACCTCGCGCAGTGAGGTCACCGACATGATGAAGGGGATGGCGGCACCCACGACACCGAGCGCGAGGAACACCCAGCCGAGGGTTGCCGCGAGCGATCCTGCCGGAGCGGCCGCGATGGCGCCCGAGGTCATGACGCCGACCGCAGCGAGCACGAGCGTCGCGACCACGAGTGCGCCGATGCCGAGCTTCCATGCGGGCTTCGGTTCACTCAGGCGCAGCTCGCGATGCGTTTCGAGTGCTTGCGTGGTGAGATGCGTTGTCGTCATTACGGCTGCTCCCACGTCGGGATGGTGTTCGGGTCAACACCGAACAGCGGCTGCAGGTAGCTCGCCGAGAGCTTGTCGAAGGTGCCATCCGACTTCATCTCTTCGATGGCCTTGTTGACGCCGTCGACGTTCGTGCTGCCCTTCGGGAGGGTGATGCCGTAGCCCTGGTCGACCTGGTACTGCGCGATGACCTTGAGCTCGCCATTCGACGCCGAGGTGTTCGTGAGTGCGAGGGTCGTGTCGGTGATGACCGCGTCAATCTGGCCGGCCTTGAGCGCCGTGAACATCTCGGTCTCCGACTGGAACAGCTGCGGGCCACCGGCGGGCTTGAGCGTGTCGGTCACGAACTGGGAACCCATATTGCCCTGGAGGACGCCGACGCGCTTCTCGGCAATGTTTTCGGCGGTGACGTCCGCACCATCCTTGACCGCGACGCCGAGGTTTGACTGGAAGTAGGGCTCCGAGAAGTCAAAGACTTCCTTGCGCTCGTCGGTGATCGTGGTGCTCGCGAGCGAGATGTCGTAGTCCTGCTTGCTCGCGGAGATGTACTGATCCCATGACTGGTTCTGGATCGTGAGGGACTTCAGGCCTGCACGGTGGGCGATGTTCGCCACCATGCAGTATTCGAAACCGCTGTTCACAGCCTCGGGGGAGTCGCCGTTCCACCAGCCGTTGCTCGGGAGCACGGTCGTGACGGTGAGGGTGTCCGGGGTTTGCGGCTGCAGCTGGATGCTGCCGGGCTGGCCGGTGAGTTCACACTCGCCGAAGCCTTCGCTCGTGCCGTTAAGGGCATCGCAGCCGGTGAGCGAGGTCACCCCGAGCGCGAGCATCCCGACTGCAGCAAGGGTACGGATGGTCTTCATTGTTGCTCCTTGGTCGCCGTTGACGTTGGAAGGGAAGAAAGGGAGAAAGAGTCTGTGTGTCGCTAGTTCGCGCGGGCCGTACGGGCCCGGCGGGCAGCATCCACGAACGCGCTCGCGAGGAGCATCATGTGCTCGCGGTTCGCACCCGGGTCCTCCGGATGCCACTGGACTGCCGCGGTGAAGTCGTCCGTCGGCACTTCGATCGCCTCGACGATGCCGTCATTTGAACGGCCGGTCACGACGACGCCGTCGGCCGGCTCGGCGATGGCCTGATGGTGGGCCGAACGAATTGCGATGTCGTGGTCGAGGTAGATGGTGCTCACCGCGCTGTCGTGTTCGAGTACGACGGTGTGGTCGGTCATCTGGTCGGAGACGGGGTGGTCGTTGTGGACGCGGCCGTCGCCGAGATCGGGCTCCAGCGTGCCGCCGAGCGCGACGTTCATGACCTGAAGGCCCCGGCAGATGCCGAAGAGCGGGCGCTGCTTTGCGCGGGCTGCGTGCACGAGGCTGATCTCGAACTCATCGGCCGCGAGGTTGCAGCCCTTGCTGAGCTCGTGTGCGCGCTCATCGCCCTGGTAGAGCTCGGGGGAGACGTCGGCTCCGCCGAGCATCATGACAGCATCCACTCGCTCGACGAGTTCCTCCACATCCTGTGGGGGACGTGCCGCATCCACGTAGAGCACCTGGACGTCGGGGGCGATGAGGGTGAGTGCCTGGCCCGCGCTCGTTGCGAGCGTGTGCAGCTCGTTCGAGTACTTCTCGTCGACCGTGGGGGCGTCCATGGCGTACGAGAGTAGGACGCGAAGTGGCCGCGGGTGGCTGGGGGATGGTTGGCTCATAGTGACTCCTAGTGTTGCGCCGTTGCAGCATCTGAGGACGAACGTTCGAGGATTACTCTAAACACTAGATGATAGAAGTTGCCAGTGGTCTACAACACGTTTTCACCGATTGGCGGCCGAGCGAGCACGGAGCTCATCGTCCAGCGGCTCGTGGGCGCTGTTGCCGCGGGCCAGCTCCGGCCCGGTGACCGCCTGCCGCCCGAACAAGAACTTGCGCAGGCTTTCGAAGTTGCGCCGATGACCCTCCGCAAGGGACTCGAAGTATTGCGTGATCTCGGTGTCGTCGAATCTCGCCGCGGCCGTGCCGGGGGAACCTTCATCGGCGATGAAGCGCCACTTCGCATCCAAGAGTATGCCGAGAGTTTTTCGCTCACGAAGCGCTGGCTCGAAGACCTCACCGACTACCGCATTGCGATCAGTGCCCAGGCGTGCGCGCTCGCGGCCGAGCGTGCCAGTGATGACGCGCTCGCCGCGATCGTTGCGCTCTCGGAGCGCTATGACGGCTCGAACGAGGGGCGCCAGGCGCTCCGCGCGATCGACGTCGAATTGCACTCGCAGATTGCGCTGCACTCCGGCTCGGAGCGGCTCTACGAGGCGGAGCTTGAAATTCAGCAAGATCTCTCGCGCGTGCTCGCTTCGCTCCCTGACATCCCACTCATGCACCGAAGCGAAGGTGGCGAGCACGACCAGCTCGTTGCTGCGCTTGCCGCACGCGACGCTGCCGCAGCGCGCGAAGCGATGATCGCGCACGCCGAGGAGTCGCTCACCTGGTGCCTCGCGCTTCTCGCGCGCGGTGAGTGATTTCACGGGCAACATTTGGGGGTCCAAGCCTGAGTCAGGCTTGGACCCCCAAATGTTGCCCTCAGCGTCAGCGCGGAATGCGGCGAGGTCCGGAACCGTTACGGTGAAGTGGCCCCCGACACCGCCTCCAGGATCGAGTCCCGCATGCGTACGCTCCTTCGCATCCTCCGTTTCACGCGCGAACTCGCGCCGTACTACCTCGGCATCGTCGTGTGCTCGATCCTCGTTGCGCTCGCGGCGCTCGCCTCGCCGTTCCTCATCGGGCGCGCGACCGACGTCGTCGTCGGCGCCGTTGCGGGGGAGCGCACCCCGAGCGAGGCCATCACGCTCGTGCTGTGGCTCGCAGGTGGACTGTTCCTTGCGGAACTGCTCTCGACGGCGATTTCGAGTTTCGGCGGGTATCTCGGCGATGTGGCGAGCGCCCGGATGCGTGCCATCCTCTCGGTGCGCTACTTTGAGCAGCTGCTGGGCCTGCCGCAGCGCTACTTCGATGAGGAGCTCACCGGCACGATCGTGAACCGGCTGAACCGCTCCATCATCGAGACGACGAACTTCCTCAAGTCGTTTGCGAACACGTTCTTCACGATGCTCCTTACGACCTTCGCGGTGCTCATCATCACTGCGTTCTACGCGTGGCCGCTGGCGGTGCTCCTCGGCATCATGTTCCCGCTCTACGTGTGGCTTACGACCCTCACGAGCAAGCACTGGCAGGAGGTTGAGGGGCGAAAGAATGAGCACATTGATCAGGCCTCGGGTCGCTTCAGTGAAGTGGTCGCGCAGATCCCGGTCGTGAAGAGCTTCGTGCAGGAGTTCCGCGAGCTGCGCATCTTCCGCGGCCACTTTGCCGACACGGTCTCGCTCACGAAGCGGCAGTCGACGCGCTGGCACCTCATGGACGCCATCCGCCGGGGCGTGCTTGCACTCGTCCTCTTTGCCATGATGGCGATCATCCTCGTGAAGACCGCGGCGGGGGAGTTCTCGGTCGGCGACATGGTGCTGCTCATCCAGCTCATTGCGATGGCTCGCCAGCCGGTCACCATGATGAGCTTCATCATCGACTCGGGGCAGCATGCGGTGGCTGGGTCGAAGGACTATTTCTCGGTCATGGACCTTGCGCCCGAGCGTCCCCTTGCCGAGCTCGCCGCACGTACGGGCGTGGAGCAGGATGCAACGCCTGTGCGCTCGCACGAGCTTCACCCGGACACCCCGGCCGTCGAGTTCCGAAACCTCGCCTTCGCCTACGAGGAGGGGGAAGGGAGCGTCCTGCAGGACGTTTCGCTCTCCATTCGCCAGGGCGAGCGGGTCGCGTTCATCGGCGAATCGGGTGCTGGCAAGACGACGCTCGTGAGCCTCCTGCTGGGGCTGTACCCGCTGTCTGCTGGTGAGGTCTTCGTGGAGGGGATGCTTGCTTCGCAGCTCGAGGTCGCGAAGCTTCGCGAACGCATCGCGGTCGTATTCCAGGATGCTTCGCTTTTCTCCGGGACGATCCGCGAGAACATCTCGTACGCGCGCCCCAATGCGAGTAACGAGGAGATCGTGGTGGCCGCCCGCCGCGCGAATGCCGAGCAGTTCATCGAAAAGTTCCCCGAGGGATACGACTCGCTCATTGGTGAGCGCGGGCTCAAGCTCTCGGGCGGACAGCGCCAGCGCATCGCGATTGCGCGCGCCATCTTGAAGGACGCCCCGATCCTCGTGCTCGACGAAGCTACGAGCGCCCTCGACACGAAGTCGGAGCGTCTCGTGCAGGCGGGCCTCGACGAGCTCATGCGTGGCCGCACGAGCCTCATCATCGCCCACCGCCTCTCGACGATCGCGAGCGTCGACCGCATCGTGACGCTCCGAAACGGGCGGATCGACGAGGTTGGCTCGCCCGCAGAACTTGCCGCCTCGGGCGGACTCTACGCGGAGCTTCTCGCACTCCAAAACGAGGGCACGGCCGAAGCGAAGAAGCGGCTGCAGGCGTACGACCTGAGCTAGGAAGCCGCAGGCGCGGGCATGGCACACTCGAAGGCATGCGCATTCGCCAGAGTGCGGATCACTGGCCCGGACGTGCACGGGGCAAGACCACACCAGGGGAATAACGCCGCCGAGACCGCCGCGGACATCACGGCCGCGGTGCGCGGTGTCCGCGCCAATCCGCTCGTGCCACATTCCGCGAAGGCGACCTGGATTCGAGCTGGAACCGGTCTTCTCAATGTCATCCCCGGAAGTTGTGAGCTAGGTATTGACGTCCGAGCAGCCGAGACGGCACTGCTGAGCGAGCTGCAGGATGACATCGAACGCCGCTGCCGGAGCATCGCGGACGCCGCTGGCACGAACGTGGACATGACGTGGAAGGACGTTGTGCCGGCCGCGCTGGTCGGCCCCGTGCGGAAGCCTTCCTGGAGCAGGCCATTGTCGAGATGCAGGGCACTGACGTGCTCGTGCCGTCAGGCCCGACGCCAGGCTCGGACGACTTCCACTGCTACACCGTTCACCGACCGGAGCTCGAGGCGGCTCGCTCGGCGCGGCACTCCTCGTCGTGGGTGGCACGGACGCCGCTGGTCACGCGATCTCGAGTTGTGATCGCGCCCAGTGCGTTCGTGCCGCCGCGCGGGGAAGCACCCAGGCGGTGCAGCCTAGAATTGAGCGTCACAGCACGCGGAAAGGGCCGCCCTATGACACACACGCTCAACCTCGCAGTCATCGCCGGAGATGGAATCGGGCCGGAGGTGACGGCCGAAGCGCGTAAGGTGCTTCGCGCAGCGCTCGCCCTCGATCAGGTTGAGCTTGTCGAACACGAGTACCCCTTCGGAGCCGGTCACTACCTCGAGACCGGCCGCATCCTCGACGACGAAGACCTCGAATCGCTCCGTCAGCACGACGCGATCCTCCTCGGTGCGATCGGCGGCGACCCGTCCGACCCTCGCCTCGCGGGCGGCCTTGTCGAACGCGGGATGCTCCTCAAGCTCCGCTTCGCCTTCGACCACTACGTGAACCTCCGCCCGGCGACGCTCTATCCGAGCGCGGAAAGCCCGCTCGCGAAGCCCGGCAATATCGACTTCCTCGTCGTCCGTGAAGGGACGGAAGGGCCCTACGTCGGCAACGGCGGCTCCATCCGCACCGGCACGCCCCTCGAGATCGCGAACGAGACGAGCGTCAACACGGCCTTCGGCGTCGAGCGACTCGTCCGCTTCGCCTTCGAGCAGGCTGAGGCCCGCCCACGCAAGCGCCTCACGCTCGTCCACAAGAAGAACGTCCTCGTGCACGCCGGCAACATGTGGCAGCGGATCGTGAACGAGGTCGCGAAGGACTTCCCCGAGATCACCGTCGACTACCTGCACGTTGACGCGGCCACGATCTTCTTCGTGAAGGACCCGAGCCGCTTCGACGTCATCGTCACCGATAACCTCTTCGGAGACATCCTCACGGACCTTGCCGCTGCCATCACGGGCGGCATTGGTCTCGCCGCATCCGGGAACATCAACCCAGAAGGCACCTTCCCGAGCATGTTCGAACCCGTACACGGCTCGGCACCCGATATCGCCGGTCAGCAGAAGGCAGACCCGACCGCCGCGATCCTTTCGGCAGCACTCCTCGCCGGATCGCTCGGCCACACGGCCGCCGCCGCACGCATTGAAGCTGCCTGCCGCGCCGACCTCGCAGCCCGTGGCAGCGGCATCGAACGCACCACCGCCGAGACCGGCGACGCGATCGTGGCGCTCCTTGACGCTGAGCCTGCCGCCTAGGCGCGCACCAACACGCATCCCCACGCATCTCAGGAAAGAAGCAATGACCGCTCCTGCATTCCGCATTGAACAGAACCCCACGCCGATCTCCGCAGAAGAGTGCGCCGCAGTGCTCGAGAACCCCGGCTTCGGCAAGCGCTTCACCGACCACATGGCGCTCATCGACTGGACGCTTGAGGAAGGCTGGCACGACGCCCGCATCGTCCCGTACGGCCCCTTCCAGATGGACCCCGCCTCCTCGATCTTCCACTACGGCCAGGAGGTCTTCGAAGGGCTCAAGGCCTACCGTCACGCGGATGGCAGCATCCACACTTTCCGTCCGGAACGCAACGCTGCCCGCCTTCGCCAGTCCGCGAAGCGCCTCGCGCTGCCCGAACTGCCGGATGAGCTCTTCATCGGTGCCATTGAAGAACTCGTGAAGATTGACGCCGAGTGGGTGCCCGCGCACGGCGAAGGGATGTCGCTGTACCTGCGCCCCTTCATCATCGCGAACGAGAGCTTCCTCGGCGTCCGCGCCGCCCACCGCGCCACTTTCTGCGTCATCGCGTGCCCGGCCGGTTCGTACTTCGCTGACCCGACGCGCCCTGTGAGTATCTGGCTTTCGCAGCAGTTCTCGCGCGCGGGTCGTGGCGGCACGGGCTTCGCGAAGTGTGGCGGCAACTACGCGGCGTCGCTTCTCCCGACGACGGAGGCCTACGCCCAAGGGTGTGAACAGGTGCTCTTCCTCGACTCGTGCGAGAACCGCTACCTCGAAGAGCTCGGCGGCATGAACATCCTCCTCGTGAAGAAGGACGGCACGATCCTCACGCCGGACTCCGACTCCATCCTTCCGGGCATCACCCGCGACACGCTCCTCGAGCTCGCCGAGCAGGACGGCCACCGTGTGGAGCGTCGCCGCATCGCCCTCGATGAGTGGCGGGATGGCGTTGCCTCGGGCGAGATCGTCGAAGCCTTCGCCTGCGGCACCGCGGCCGTCGTCTCACCGATCGGCGTCCTCAAGGCACCGAACTTCACGCTCGAGAACCCGCCGGTGACTGCCGAATCGGTGTCCATGAAGCTGCGTGCCAAGCTCACCGGCATACAGAACGGCGACGTGGCCGACACGAACGGCTGGCTCCACCGCCTCGTCTAGCTGGTGATTCGTTGCGGCTTTGTGTATTCACACCTATCGCTCAGGAGTGGGGCTTGGCGGATGCCTGACATTGAGCTACGTTGTTCTCCGAACAATGGAGTTCGAGGAGGTTAGTTATGGAGAAGCTGATCGAAGAAATTCGTCGCGAGCACCTCGACGCGCTTCGTGCCGTCGACTTGGATTGCTGCTCAAACATGACTGCGGTCTAATCTAACGCTTGGCCGGAGCTTGTCTCCGGCCAAGCTTTGACAAAGGGGTCAAGGTGATTTCAGACCAGTATGT
The DNA here is from genome assembly GCF_001570905.1 of [Zimmermannella] alba NBRC 15616. Classification (GTDB taxonomy): domain Bacteria; phylum Actinomycetota; class Actinomycetes; order Actinomycetales; family Microbacteriaceae; genus Pseudoclavibacter; species Pseudoclavibacter albus. The sequence goes on from NZ_BCSO01000002.1 coordinate 160,020, forward strand.
TCGACACATTCGTTCCCGAATCGCGGGGCAATCTATTGAGCAGATCGACCTTGAAATAGTTGAGGTGCTCAAGTTCCTAGCAATCGTTTCCGCGTCAACTGGGCGTCGCTTCCCATTGACGCAAGAAGCTGATCAAGTGTGGCATGAGTTGATCCTGCAAACGGGACTTTATGCTCGTCTGTGTCGAGAATTGCCCGGCGGGCATTTTCTTCATCATGAGTCCATTACTCCAGTTGAGTATCATGATCGCGTCGGTGATGATACTTTTGTGCGTGAGTGGGTCCAATGGGTTCCTGACTATGTTCAGAATTTTGGGCCATTCGTCGGTGAAGCTGCTCGGGCGTGGAATGTGGTCGTATTTCTCCAGAATGAAATGGGGCTCTCCCTTCAGGAAATCAACGATTTGGGCCAGAGTGAGGCTCCGTCTTGTCGTGTCCCTGGGAAGGTGGGTCAGCAGCTGAATCTACTTGAAGCGCGGCTACGAGCAACTCGAAAGCATGGTTGAGTCCATTCGTTATCGGTTGCCGCCGGATGGGGTCAGTTTCGCCCTCCCGGATGACAGGCTCCCTTCTTGGTTTAAAGCCGAAGTCTGCCAAGCCGTACTTGATTCGCCTTGGAACGGGTATATTGCTGACGGACAGTTTGAATTTGAGTCGTTCGCATCTCTAGATGGCGCGTCAGTAAAAGATAACGTAGTCGTGCTGACGCGTGGGGCAGATGAAGCGATACTGCTCCTGGCCGCAGCGGTTAAGCGAGTCGTTGTCCCTCTTGGGTGTTATCCGGGTTATGATCGTTTGAAGCTACGGGGCCTCGGTGTTGATGTTCGCTACTATGACCCCTCTGGATTTCCACGTGGCCTTGGGGAGCCGGATACGAGGGTTTTCGTTTGCTATCCAGGTAACCCTGTCGATCCCGCGTGGTTTGATGCTGTCTGTTCGCGATCGATGGATCTCAGTGGTCTAGTTGTAGATGCCACCTATTTTTGCCCCTTCTCTGAGGAATTCGAGAACCTGGCGTCTCGTGTAGTGGCATCGGGCGGCTTGGTGATTTTTTCGCTGTCCAAGACGCTTGGTGTAGCTGCTGCCAGGCTGGGAGGGATAGTTGGCCCAATCGGACAGGTTCCGCCGTCTTTGGATGTCTCGAGGATTGACGTTTTTCAAGCTGCTCTATGGAGAGTGTTCAATACGCCGTCTGGTCGTGGGGTTGCCAGAACTATCTTGGAATCACTCCGTTGTTGCAAGAATGATCTCGAGGCTCGTGTAAAAAGCTTGGGCTATTCCGTTCGGCCTAGTCTTGCCGAGTCGTTCTTACTCGTTGAAGAGCCCTCGTGGTCCCTTATTTCGGGTCTCGCTGCGAAACGATATCCCGAGTTTGGCTTGCTTCGTGTTGATGTGTGTCAAACGAATCTTGACTTCTTGGAAGCTGTCTAAGCGCATGAAGAGTGTTTTGGGTCAGCCAGCTGTTTTTGCTAAGAATCGGATTATGTTTCTTAAGAAGGGGGGCATGCTTGGTCTCGCTGCCATCCTGCCAGGCGGACAGGCGTTAGCGATGGTGGCCCTTGCGGGACTCTTGCATGGCGCATCGAGCGGTTCTCGAGTTGGCCTGGTGTTGCAGCTTGCCGGTCTCTCGACGGTTGCATTTGTTGGAGTAACCATACTCGTGGTGAATCGATGTGGGGCGAAAACATCGGAATGGCGCGTGCGACTCCACGAACTGCGCTTGCTTGCTCGGTGCGCTTCCCTCATTTCGGCAACTGTATATGCAGGCTTTGTGGCGTTTCTTGCCTCGCTCGAGGAATTGGCTGGGGCTGGATTGGTTTTTGCAATAGCCTCGGGCGTAGCGGTGAGTTGCATTCCTCTCTTGTCCTGGCAGGCGGGTGTCATGCAGGTGCTCGACTTGGAGCGCTTGAATCTCGTATGGGGGGTACTTATCGCAATCGCTCCTGTAGTGGCTCTGATATTTTTGCGGGGTTGCGCCGCATCAGTTGCTCTCGGGGTTGCTGGATCTGTGTGGAGTCTCGTTGTTGTTGCCTCAGTGTTACATCGTGAATACGCCGCGTCGAGAGCCGGTGCGACAATTGGCCGAGTGCCCCCTGGCGTAGCTGGCCTCAGGGGTGTTGTCCGAGACTTGATCTCAAGTCTGCTTGGCGCGTCCGACGGCCTCATGATGATGGTTGTGTTCACGGTTCTTCTGACGTTGGCGCATATTGCGGGTGATTCTGAGGCGTTGGGGGTTGCATTCGCCATTAATGTTGCCCGCATATTTGTGCTGCCGCTCAAACAGTTTGGCATGGTAGGTGGGCGTCTTGTGCTGCAAGGCGCGGGGGCGGTCTCCTCCTACGTTGGTCTCATGTGTGCTGTTTTGAGCATCATTGCGATTGCCCTCGTCGCATGCGCGATGTTGGATATTCATCTATCGGGTGTGTCGCCGGAACTCTTTCTGTTGCTTGCCTTGCAAATGACTATCGAGCCATTCGGCGCCTTTCTCTCAACGATGCGAAAGGTGATTGAAGGGCCGTCGGCGACGGTCGCTGGCCTTGCGGTATGTCTTGTTCTTGTTGTCGCTGCGTCGTGTTGCTTGCTTTATTTCGGCTTGTTCACGGCCGTGAACGTGTGGCTTGTGTGGGTCGCTGGCCGAATCGTATTTGCCGTGAGTACATGCGTCGGACTGCGAAGCCGGGAACTGACAGCAACGTAGCTGGTGGAGCGTGAACTCAAGTCGCTGAGAAACCTGTGCAGGGAGGTGAACTGGGCACGCACGGATAGCCCTCTGCGAAGCGCATAGTCCGGTGCTCTGCCGTAACGAGGTATGCAGCATCGGGATCGCATGACAACTTGCGCGAAGCCCGTGGCCGGAACCCTCTCCTCGGCGGCTACCCGCGGCCGCCGAGGCGACGGGCAGCTCGCGCGAGCCAGAGCTGCACGGCATCGCCGGTGACGCGCGGGTCAAGGCCCGTGAGCTGCGTGATCTGGTCGAGGCGGTAGCGGACCGTGTTGCGGTGCGTGCCGAGAATCGCGGCCACCGTGGCGACGGCGCCCGACTCTGCGAGGTAGGCGTCGAGTGTGTCGACGAGGGCCGAACCGTGGTCGCGGTCGGCGCGCTCAATCGGGCCGAGGATCTCTGCCGCGAGCTCCTCAACCGGCACGTCCTCGCTCGCGAGAATGAGCGAAGCGATCGACAAGCGTGATGCCTCGGCAACGGATGCCTCCTGCTCGAGGTGGCTGAGCGCATCCCGCGCCTCGTAGTAACTCCAGCGAAGCGCCTGCGACACGGGGTAGGCATCGCCGATACCCACGCGCACCTGCAGGCCGGCCGCACGGGCGAGACCCACAATTGAATCGGCGGCGGCGCGAGCATCCTGCTTGCCCGGGACGAGCACGACGAGCTCCTCGTCGATCATGGCCGCCACGGCGTGCTCGAGCGACTTCGGCAGCGGCATCGAACCGAGGCCGCGGCCACGGCGGGCATCGGCCGCGACAACGAGCGCGCGGTAGCGGCCACCAGCCACGCCGAGCGCACCAAGACGGACCTCGGCCTCCTCGGCCGGAACACGACCGCGGACGATATCCGCGAAACTCTGGCCGGCTTGCTCGCGGTCGCCCTGAATCCGGCGCGACTCCTCAGTGAGCTGCAGACTCACAAGTGAGCGCGCATAGTTGAGGACCCGTTCGTGGCGGCGGGGACGCGAAACGTGGAGCGTTGCAAGCATGTTCGTGCCTGCGCTCACGGCGAGGGTGTCCCATCCCTCAATGTCTTCTTCGGGATCGTGGTTCGGGCCCTCGCCCGCCTCGACGTCACCCGCGAGCACCTCACCGTAGCGGCTCACTGCAACACGAGCGTTCGTGATGTGGGCGAGCTGCGCGACAAGCCCGTCGAGGCCGCCGTTCGTGAGCATGGCCTGCACAAGTTGCTGGTGCAGACGGTGCATCGTCTCAATCGCTGCAACCTGTTCCGAGGCATGTGCCTGCGAAATGAATCGAACGATGCGACTGAATGGCACCTCGTAGGGCAAGAGCACGATCGGGAGACCGCTCTTGCGCGCCTCATCGACGAGCGCCTCGGGCATCTCATCATGCTCGAAACCGAGACTGAAACACAGGCCACGGGAGTCAGCCGCCACGAGGGCGCGAACAAAGCTGCGCTGCACCTTCGGGGTCTGCAAGCGCATGCCGGTCGTCAGGACGAGCTGGCCGCCAGTGAGGAACGGCCCCGGCTCCGGAACCTCCGTGGTCGTTGCCCACTCAATCGGCTCTCGCAGTCGCTCACCCTCACCGCAAATGAGCTCGAGACGAAACTCGGAGGTATTGAGGAGTGAACGAATTGAAGCGGGCATAGCTCCAGTCTAATGCCGGTTGTGCGGCCGCACAGCATCCTGCAGTGGGCTACTCATCCTCGGTGCTTGAACTTGTGTGACACAGACCCGCGGGCCACGGCACACCCATCCGCTTCGTGAAACCTTCGAGCAGTGCGTCGAGCCCGGTATGGAAGGCGATCTCAGCCGCCGAGCGATCCGGCTCCGCCTCAAGCTGGGCACGGTTCGCCGCCGTAAAAACTGGGGCGTCAGCATCCGCCTCAAGCTCAAAGATGTTCGCGGGGGCGAGCGCGTCATACGCCGAACCAAAGACGAAGGATTCGAGTGCCACGATCGTCGGCACGATCGACTCCTTCGGCCAGCCATAGGAACTGAGCGCCGTCGCGACACGTTCGTACATCACCGTCGTCGCCCGTGCGCCGTTGATGGGCATGAGTGCGATGAGTGCGATGAGGTCCGGCTGGGCCGCCATGATGTTGCGGTAGCTCACTGCCCAACGGCGCAGCGCCACCGGCCACGGATCCTCATCGAAACCGGCGAGATCCAGCTGGCCCATGATGCGGTCCTGCACCTCGCGGAGGATTTCATCCTTTGAGGACACGTGGTTGTAGAGCGCCGCCGGGGTCACCTCAAGCGCGCCTGCCAGGCGTGACATGGTGAGCGAGTCAAGCCCTTCATCCGTGACGATCTCAAGTGCCCGATCAACGATGAGGCGCATCGACAGGATGCGCTTGGAAGGCCGTCCGACACGGCGGCGCGGGGTCGTCTCCGGGGACTCGTGCAACGGTAGGACCACTCCTGTCGCTCATTAGTGTCATGTTCAATCCAGGGGAGCGTAACCCTTGAATGAACGAAGTCCTCTCGATAGCGTAAATGAACCCTGTTTACCGGCGGCTGAGGCCGCCTCGCGAACCTGCGTATTGGCGACGCGTCCGTCGCCGAAGGAGTGCAATCCATGCAAACCCTCGAGATGCGAATGGCCTCATTCGCACGCTCATCCGCAGGGGGTGCCAAGCTGCGCAGCGAAGCTTCGAGTCGGAGTATGCTGCACTCGCTCTGCAGTTTCTGCGTCGGCGGGCGCCTTCCTGGCGTCCGCCGTCGTCTGCCCGCAGCAAACCCCACACACGAGGACATTGGAGTCCCAGACCATGCCTGAAGTCATCCCTGTACCACCGTCGCCACCGACCGGAGCCATCCCGACCGTCAACGCGTCGGGCCTTTCCAATAAGGGCCTCTCCATCGGCAAGGTGGGCTCGATCGCCGGTGCCATCATCGGTATCTCGTGCATCGCGCCGGCGTACACCTTGACGTCTGGCCTTGGTCCGACCATCTCTGAGGTCGGCTACCAGGTGCCTGCGATTCTCCTGCTGGGCTTCTTCCCGATGCTCCTCGTCGTGTTCGGCTACCGTGAGCTCAACAACGCGATGCCCGACTCCGGTACGAGCTTTGCCTGGGCGACGCGCGCCTTTGGCCCGTGGGTCGGCTGGATGACCGGTTGGGGCCTCATCACGGCGACGATTCTCGTGCTCTCCAACCTCGCGGCCGTCGCCGTCGACTTCCTCTTCATCCTGCTCGCGCAGGTCTTCCACAACCCGGACCTCGCGGACCTCACCCGTAACCTCTGGATCAACATCCCGATCACGGCGCTCTTCCTCGCCGTGGCAGCCTGGATTTCGTACCGAGGTGTTGAAGAGACGAAGATCTTCCAGTACGTCCTCGTCGGCTTCCAGGCCATCGCCCTCACCTGGTACATCGTCGCAGCCTTCGTGGGTGTTTCGAATGGCACCGCCTTCGACCCGACGCCCGTCTCGCCCGAATGGTTCAACCCCTTCGCCGTGGGTGACCTCTCGGTCGTCATCGCTGGTGTGTCGCTCTCGATCTTCCTCTTCTGGGGCTGGGACGCCGTCATCACCATGAACGAAGAGGCCAAGGACCCGGAGAAGACCCCGGGCCGCGCTGCCCTCCTCACGATCCTCTCAATCATGGCCGTCTACCTGCTCGTCACGGTCGCCACGCTCTCGTACGCGGGTATCTCGACGGACGGTGAGTTCTCGGCCGGTAACCCCGAGAACCAAGAGTCGATCTTCGCCGTCCTCTCGGGCCCGATCATGGGGCCGGTCGCGATCCTCATGTCGATCGCAATCCTCTCCTCCTCGGCCGCCTCGCTGCAGTCGACGATGATCTCGCCCTCGCGTACGATCCTCGCGATGGGTCACTACGGCGCCCTCCCGAAGCCCTTCGGCCGCGTTCACCCGGTCCGTAAGACCCCGGCTGTCGCCACCCTGGCGTCGGCGCTCGCCGCAATCGGCTTTTACGTCGTGACGCGTCTGCTCTCCGAGAACGCGCTCTGGGACACGATTACCGCGCTAGGCCTTATGGTCTGCTTCTACTACGGTCTCACCGGTCTCGCCTGCGTGTGGTACTTCCGCAAGACCGCCTTCAAGTCGACCCGCACGATCTTCTTCCAGTTCATCTTCCCGCTCATGGGTGGTCTCGGCCTCGTCGCCATGTTCGGCAAGACGCTCATCGACTCGATGAGCCCCTCGTACGGTTCGGGTTCGGCGCTGTTCGCGACGAGCTACGACGCGAACGGTGTCGCCCAGGACGGCATCGGCCTCGTGTTCATCCTCGGTATGGGCGTGCTCCTTCTTGGCGTCGTGCTCATGCTCATCACCGCATGGCGCAACCCCTCGTTCTTCCGCGGAGAGAAGATCAGCATGGGTACCTCGGCCGACACCGGCCAGATCGAGGTCCTCTCTGAGTTCGCCCTCCTCATGGAGGAAGAAGAGCGTCAGCAGAAGCTCCGCGAGGAAGCTGCTGCCGCCGAAGACGTGAAGTAGCTCCTTCCAACTCAAAGGTCCGGGTCAGCGCTGTGCTGGCCCGGACCTTTTGTGCGTACACTCGGCCGCGTGAAGATTGCGCGTTTTGACCACCAGGGCCAGCTCGGATACGGGATCCTCGACGAAGAAACGAACGAGCTGGTGAAGCTCTACGGCGACCCGCTCTATGTCGGGTTCGAGACGACCGAAGAACGAATCTCCGTGGACGAGGTGCAGATTCTCGCACCGTTCATTCCCCGCTCGAAGGTCATCGCCTTTGGCCGCAACTATGCCGCCCACGCAGCAGAACACGGCACCACGGTGCCTGAGGACCCGATGATGTTCCTCAAGCCCAACACGTCCGTGATCGGCCCGGATGCGCCGATCATTCTGCCGCCGCAGTCGGAGCAGGTTGAGCACGAGGTGGAGCTTGCGGTCGTCATCGGCCACATTGCCCGAAACGTCCCCGCTGAGGACGCCTCGAAGGTGATCTTCGGGTACACGGTGAGCAATGACGTGACCGCCCGCGACCTGCAGCGCAGCGACGGCCAGTGGTCGCGTGCGAAGGGCTTTGACTCGTTCTGCCCGACCGGTCCGTTCATTGAGACGGACTTCGACCCGTCGGAGGGTGCGGTGCTCTGCCGTGTAAACGGAGAGCTGCGCCAGGAAGGCGACCTCAACCTCATGGAGCGCGGTGTCGGTGAGCTCATCGAGTACGCCTCGAGCGTGTTCACGCTGCTGCCCGGCGACATCCTGCTGACCGGCACGCCCGCCGGCGTCGGTCCGCTCAACCACGGCGACGTCGTCGAGTGCGAGATCGAGGGCCTGGGCGTCCTCCGCAACCCCGTCATCGGCTCGAAGAAGTAGGCCCGCCGTCAAAATGCACGCTCAGTGAGCTATGTGCCCGTATTTGGACTCGTGGTTTGCTGAGCGTGCATATTTGCCAATTCGGCGGCACATGCTCGCCACGAACTCTCAATTTCTGATGGCACTCGTCCCTGCACAGGGTCGATGTCCCACACCCTATTGCGGCTGGACCAACGGTGTTCCCCTCGGGCGAGGAGACAACGGATGAGCGACTTCACCTCGTTCGGTCGATGGAGGATGTCGTCATAGGTGAATCGCACACACTTGAACCCCAGCCGTTCCAGCGCGAGGTCACGAGCACGGTCCTTGCGGACGAAGTCGCCGCTATGGAACGCGAGCCCATCTGCCTCGACGACGAGTCGGTCGCCAATGAGAAAGTCGACCCGACCAACTCCCCGAATCGCAACTTGCGTTGTGAACTTGACGCGCATGCTCCGAAGAATGAGCCGCAGTGCAGATTCAATGCCCGATTCGGCACATGGCGATACCGCAGCCGCTAGCTTGAGGCCACGACGCCCTGCCCGCGACAGTGCACTTGAGACCTCATGAGGAGTGAGGAGTCCCGCCCGCAAGATGCTGTCGACGATAGGTACTGCGGTGACTTGTGGGACGCACTGGGCGAGGCAACTCACCGCGAGGCGGGGGTCGTCGATCGGGACATGCGTCGGGACACGACCGGAGAGAACATGAGGCACGCATCGCGCACGTTGGTCTCGAGCCTGCGCGAGGCGTACATGGACGGAACCGGGTACGCCATGCGGTTGCCAAACTGAGGGCAGCCGCAACGCATCCATGCAGGTGAGTGCCCCGCCAGCTTTGACAGCAGCTACGACACGTTCATCGGCATCAGGCGTTGCGTACCATCCATTTCGCACCCGGCGGAACCCATATCGCACCTCAAGAGTTCGAAATCTCTCGCTGGCACCAAGCTCGACGAGGCGGCGACGTGCGATTACGCCCCGGCCGCGTTGCAGCTCCAGTTCCAGCTTGATCACGCCACCATGACAGCGCACCCGTGACAGCGAAATGCGGTTATCCACAGTGCTCGTGTCAAAAATGCACTCCTGGTGAGCTATCCCCTCCTATATCGGGGGATAAGTCACTGTGAGTGCAATTTTGAACCGGGGCGGGTGAAGCAGCGGGGCTGACTGCGCGGCGTAAAATGGGGCCACAATGTCTGAGACGCTCAATGCCCCCGTAACCACCGCCACCGGCGCGGACATCCGTGTTCGCTTCTGCCCCTCGCCGACGGGCACGCCCCACGTCGGCATGGTCCGCACCGCCCTGTTCAACTGGGCCTACGCGAAGCACGTTGGCGGCACCTTCGTCTTCCGTATCGAGGACACCGACGCGGAACGTGACTCTGAGGAAAGCTACGAGATGATCCTCGAGGCGCTCCGCTGGCTGGGCCTCGAATGGGATGAAGGCATTGGCGTGAGCGGCCCGCACGAGCCGTACCGTCAGTCGCAGCGCGACGAGATCTACCAGGACGTCATCGAGAAGCTCAAGGCAGCCGGCTACCTCTACGAGTCCTTCGCGACTGCTGAGGAGATCGAGGCCCGTAACATCGCGAACGGCCGCGACCCCCGCCAGGGCTACGACAACTTTGAGCGAGACCTCACCGAGGAGCAGCGCGAGGCGTTCAAGGCTGAGGGCCGCCAGCCCTCGCTGCGCCTGCGCGTTCCGGACGTCGACCTCTCCTTCGACGACCTCGTGCGTGGCGAGATCACCTTCAAGGCTGGTTCCTTCCCCGACTTCGTCCTCGTGCGTCCGAACGGCAAGCCGCTCTACACGCTTGTGAACCCGGTCGACGACGCGCTCATGGGTATCACCCACGTGCTCCGGGGTGAAGACCTCCTGTCCTCGACGCCCCGCCAGATCGCGCTCTACCAGGCGCTCGTGGCCGTTGGCGTCGCCGACTTCGTGCCGCGCTTTGGTCACCTTCCCTACGTCATGGGCGAAGGGAACAAGAAGCTCTCGAAGCGTGACCCTGAGTCGAACCTCTTCCACCACCGCGACCGCGGCTTCCTGCCCGAGGGCTTGCTCAACTACCTCTCGCTCCTCGGCTGGTCGATCTCGGCCGACCGCGACGTGTTCACGATGGACGAAATGACGGCCGCCTTCGACGTGTATGACGTGAACCCGAACCCGGCCCGCTTCGACCTCAAGAAGGCAGAAGCGATCAACGGCGAGCACATGCGCAAGCTCACGCCGGAAGACTTCACGCAGCGGATGGTCCCGTACCTCGTTCGCGAGAGCGTCTTTGGCTCGGATGCTGCTGAGCCGAGTGCTGAGCAGCTGGAGCTCCTCGCGAAGGCAACTCCGCTCGTTCAGGAGCGCATGACGCTCCTCGGTGAGGCGCCTGGCATGGTCGGCTTCCTCTTCCGCCCGACCTCGGAGATTATCGTCGAGGATGACGCTCGCAAGACGCTCAAGGCGGACGCACCCGAGGTGCTCGACGCCTCCATCGCCGCCCTTGAGGTGCTCACGGACGAGCAGTGGTCGACCGAGCCGATCGAAGCGGTGCTTCGTGCGGCACTCATCGAGGAGCGTGGTCTCAAGCCGCGCGTCGCCTTCGGTTCGCTGCGTGTGGCCCTCTCGGGTCGCCGCGTCTCGCCGCCGCTGTTCGAGTCGATGGAGCTGCTCGGACGCAAGGTGACGCTCGAGCGCCTTGCGCAGCTGAAGGCGCAGCTGACTGCGGGGGAGTAGCGCATGGGTCCGGAGGTAGAGCATGGCGACTATGACGTCGTGGTTGTCGGCGGCGGCCCCGCTGGTTTGCAGGCGGCCATGCTGCTTGCGCGCATGCAGCGGCCGACGCTCGTCATCGACTCGAATCGTCCGCGCCATGCCGCGACGCTCGCCGCGCACGCCTTCTTGACGCGCGACTACATCCCGCCGTTCGAGCTGCGTCAGGCGGGTCGCGACTCGGTCACGCACTATGAGCACGGCGAGGTCGCTTTTGGTGAGGTGACGTCGATCGAGGTGCTGCCGGAGGACGGTGACGATGCCCGCGCGGGTTACCGCTTCCGTGTGCAGTCGCGTTCCGTGCGCGGCTCTGCGCCGAAGGATGTGCGGGCGAAGTCCGTGCTCCTCACTGCTGGCATCTCCGAGCGTCTGCCGGAGGTCGAGAACCTCCGCGCTTTCTACGGGACGTCCATCCACTCCTGCCTTGCCTGCGACGCCTGGGACCACCGCGGCAAGCGTATTGCGCTTTTCGGGTACTCCGGGGCGCCGCGTCTTGATGAGCGGGCGGTGCTGCTCACGCAGTGGAGCGACGACGTCATCCTCTTCGCTGACACGGATTCGGTGGACGAGGAAACGGCCGAGACGTTGCGGAACCGCGGCATCACGGTTGATCGTCGTCACGTGGTCGCGGCGGTGGGGGACCAGACGGGCTTGACTGGCCTCACGATCGAATGCTCGGAGGGCGAACGCTCCGTCGTCCCGGTCGACGCAGCCTTCGTGCGTCCTCACTACGAGGTCAAGCTTGGCTTCGCGGAGACGCTGGGCATTGCGGTGACCGCCGAGGGCTTCGTCCGTGTGGATGACGAGGGCCGCACTTCGGTGCCCGGCGTCTACGCGGCCGGCGAGGTGACACCTCCGGGCCCGCAGATGCTCATCATGGCGGCAGGCATGGGAGCGCACACGGCAGTGACTGTAAACCGCGATCTGCTCGGCCTTGGCCCGGATTTGCGTCGCCAGCGCGGTGCAGATGCGCGCGCTGATGCCGAACGCGGCTCGGTCGACGAGCAGCGAAGACACACCGGCGAGTCGGATTTGCGCAGGCGAGGTGAATTGCCCTAGGCTATCCGCTGGTGTTCTTCACCATTGGGGTATGGTGTAATTGGCAACACGGCTGATTCTGGTTCAGTTGTTCTTGGTTCGAGTCCAGGTACCCCAGCGCGAAAGCTCCGGTCGCTGACCGGGGCTTTTTTCGTTGCTCCGGCGCGGTTCGTTGCCTTCCAAGTGGCCCGCTTCGGCTTGCTCGGCTGTGGCGTGATCGCATCCGCTAAACTAATCGGCGTTCATTTTGACGGCTACCGCCAGCGTCGGCGGAAGGGGTTCCACGACATGCGTCGCGCCATCCTGCTCATTGCTGCCATCCTCACGGAAGTGGGTGGCTCACTCGCCCTCAAGGGCGGACTCGAATTTCCGTGGCTGTACGCACTGACAGTGCTCGGCTACGTTGCATCCTTCATCCTGCTCGCCATGGTGTTGAAGGCCGGGCTTCCGCTCGGCGTCACCTACGGCATTTGGGGTGCGACCGATGTTGCGCTCACGGCCATCGGCTCATCGCTCATCTTTGGCGAACCGTTCACGCCCCTGATGGGGCTCGGCATCGTCCTCGTTGCGGCCGGCGTGCTCTGCGTCGAATTTGGCGCCGCTGGCGGTTTCAAGGATGAGGATGAGGATTCGCCGCACGGTGTCGCCTTCGGTGGTGCACCTACCGGTCCCATCCCTGTCGTGACGGGAGGGAAGTAAACCATGTCGTGGCTCTGGCTCGCATTCGCGATCATCTTTGAGATCCTCGGGACGCTTTCCCTCAAGCAGGCGGCAACCGCGTCGAAGCGCTGGTATCTCGCCGTCGTTGCTGGCTACGGCATTTCCTACGCCTTTCTCGCGATGGCGCTCGCGGACATCCCGCTTGGTGTCGCCTATGGCATCTGGTCGGGCGTGGGCGTCGTGGCGATGGCCATCCTCGGCCGCCTCATCTTCAAGGAGCGCCTGACCTGGGTGATGGGGCTCGGTATTGTGCTCATCACGGGCGGTGTTGTGCTCATCCAGCTCGGCTCGACGGCGTAGCGTGCTCGCGAGAACGTGGGCGACACACCGAGCTCGTCGCGATGTTGCGTTGCGTACAAAAGCTGTGGCATAGTAGTCGAGTTGTCAGCGCGCAGGCGCTCAACAGTCCGGCCCCATCGTTTAGCGGCCTAGGACGCCGCCCTCTCACGGCGGTAGCGCGGGTTCAAATCCCGCTGGGGTCACCAAAAAAAGCGCCCTCCCGAAACGGGAGGGCGCTTTGGTGTTTCCACCAGCTTGTCGCCACTCATCGAGAGCCAAGCTGAAACCCGGATGCCGTACCATGAGCGAATCGTCCGCATCGTCCGGCCTGAAGGTGTCAGCTAGTGCAAGCAGAGTTTTCCACCACCTACGAGCGTTCTTTCGGCTCGCTGACACTGCATGTGTCGGCCGCGAGCAACGTCGGCCTGGTCCGCCAGATCAACGAGGACTCGTTCTTCGCGAAGGCGCCGGTGTTCTTCGTGGCTGACGGCATGGGCGGCCACGCCTACGGCGATCGCGCGAGCCAGACCGTTGCTCGCACCTTCGACGAGGCCGTTGACTCGGAAGAGCCGCTTCGCCCGGAGCGCGTGCTCGAGCTCATCGACGAGGCGAACACGAAGGTTCAGCAACTCATCACCGAAGACGACGGGCCCGGCGCTGTTGCTGGCACGACGCTCTCGGGTATCGCCCTCGTTGATGTCGAGGAGATCGGCGGCGACGACCTCCACTGGATGATCTACAACGTCGGTGACTCGCGCGTGTACGGCTGGAACGGCCGCTCGCTCATCCAGGTCACGGTCGACCACTCGGCCGTGCAGGAAATGGTCACGATGGGGCTCATCACTCCCGCCGACGCGCTCATCCACCCTGACCGCAACGTCATTACGCGCGCGGTGGGTTCGGAGCGCCACGTCGAAACCGACATTTGGCTCATGCCCACGCGCGGCCACCAGGTGTTCCTGCTGTGCTCGGACGGTCTCACGAAGGAACTCGACGACACGCAGATCGCCCAGGTGATGACCGAATACAGCACCCAGGCAGAGCCCTCCATCACGCTCTCGGAAGCCCTCGTTGAGGCAGCCGTTGCTGCCGGTGGCCGCGACAACATCACGGTCGTGGTCGTCGAATCCGAGATCATCGCCAACATCAGTGCAACGGCGGGCCCGGCCGCCGAGTCGAACCTCACTCCCGAGCAGGAACAAACCACGCCGAGGACAGCGGAATGACGTCATCACCCTTCGAGTTCGGCGGTCGAACGTGGCTCTATGTCGAGGGGGGCCAGCTTCAGCTCCTCATCGATGAGGATGCGCACGCACGCCAGCTGGAACGAATCCAGGATGCGGCGAGTGACGGGCTCGAAGATGTGCTCGATGCCATCCTCTCGCGTGGGCTTCGCCGGGCTCCTGAATTCGTGCTGCTTGAGAACTCGCACTCGAAGGGGCACGCCTTTGTGCGTGCAGATCTTTCGGTTCGTGTGGACGGCGCGGTTGAGGCCTGCGGCGGGCGACTGAGCTGGGCTGAGCTTGTCTTGTCGGATCCCCGACTGGAGGCATCCACTGCTGACGGCAGCGCGTGGTTCGCGCTTGAGCCTGGCAAGGCACCTGAGGTCATCGAAGCTCCGGCAGAGGCTGCGAAGCCGTCGGCCGATGAGGAAGCCGCGGAGTCGGCGGTCGTGAGCGACGAGCCGAAGTCGGAAGCTGAAGAACCTGGCGAAGATGCCGCTGCTGTGGTGGCAGGCGCTGCAACCGTTGGGGCTGCGGCGGTTGCTGCCGCTGCGACGGGCGACGAGGCGCAGACGGACGAGACTCCTGAAGTGCCCGCGAGTGAGGAATCGAAGGCCGACGACGGCGAGGGCGCCGAACAGCCTGATGACAAGACGGGTGACGACGCGCAGGCTGAGGACGAGCAGGCTGAACTCGACGCTGAGGGCGAGCAGCCCGAGCTGGAGACTGACGTGTCGACGTCGGACGAGGAGACATCTGAGGAGTCTGAGCCTCAAGCCGAGGCTGATGAAGCGAAGGACGGCGAGGAGCCGTCTGACGCGAAGGCTGACACGAAAGACGAGGCGTCGGAGTCAGACGAGACGTCGGATGATGAGAAGTCCGACGAGAAGCTTGAGCCGAAGGACGACAACGACACCGCGGAGCCGAAGGCTGACGACGAAAAGGGCGGCGAGGAATCCGACGGTGAGAAGGCCGAAGGCAAGGCTGACGATACGGCCGAGTCGAAGTCCGACGGGGAGAAGGCCGAGGCCGAGAAGTCGTCTGACGACGAGAAGGCCGAGGCCGAGAAGTCGTCTGACGACGAGAAGGCCGCGTCCGAAATGTCGTCCGACGATGACAAGGCAGAGGCTGGCAAGAAGGCCGAGGACGAGAAGCCATCCAAGGACGCGAAGTCTGACGACGCCGCATCCGAAGAGATGAAGCCAGCAGCTGCCTCCGCCGACGTGCCGAAGGGCCAGATCGACCCGAACGCTGACCCCAACCTTGACTTCACCGGGATCGAGGGCGTCGCCCCCGACATCATCGAGATGCTGCAGGGCAAGCGCCCGATCCCGACGATGGAACAGCTCCTCATCGAGGCCGGGATCGACCCGAACCAGGAGTTCACGAGCCGACCGCAGGTCCGCAACGTCCGCGGTGAGATCATGCAGGCCCGCCGAAAGCTCCGCGAGCGTGAGCGTGATCAGCAAAAGCGTGCCCGTCAGGCAGAGCGCGAGAAGGCCGAGGCCGAGCGCAAGGCGAAGACCGCCGCCCAGAACAAGGAACGCGAAAAGCAAGAGGCCGAACGCAAGGCGACCCGCGCCGCAGTCGCTGCTGAGCGTGACAAACAGGTTCGGGAACGCGCCCTCGCAAGCCGCTGGCAGGCGAGCGCCTCCGCATCCCGAGGACGTGCCGCAGCATCGAAGCCGGAGCCGACTGAAGACGAGAAGTCCGAGCGCGAGAAGCGGCGCGCGGAGCGTAAGGCCAAGGAGGCCGCGCGCGCTGCCGCCTTCGCCGCACAGCACGGTGGGGGAGCAGCGGCTCCCGCAACGGCCGCTGCTGCCGCCGCTGCAGTACCAAACGCACAGGCCGCAGCGGCCGCGCCCGCAGCAGCCCCTGCTGTCGACACCTCGAACATGAGCGAGCGAGAGCGCCGTCGCGCGCGCTTCGCCGAGCGCCGTGCGGCCCGACGTGCCCGCGCTGCTGCCGCGGCCCGAGGCGAGTCCGTCGACACCGCGACGCCAGCAGCGCCCGTGAGCGCCCCGGAGGCTGCCCCTCCCGCCGAGCAGCCCGCAGCAACTCCTGCTCAGCCGCAGGCGGATGCAGCAGTGCAGCAGACGGCAACGAACCCGGCCCAGCCCGAGGCCGCACAGCCACAGACGGCTATGCCTCAGGCTGCGGTCCCCGGTGCGCCCCAGCAACCGGGTCAGGTCATGCCGGATGCCGCCGCACAGACAGCGGCACTCGCCGCAGCTCAGCAAGCAGCTGCCCTGCAGGCAAGTGCGCAGCAGGCTCTGCCGCAGCAGCTCGCCGGCCAGCAGCTTGACCCGCAGCAGCTCGCGGCGCAGCAGGCGCAGCAGTCCCAGGCCCCGCAGGGTATCGGCGCAGAGACCACACCCTCGCAGCCCGCCTCAGCGGCAGCCGCGCCCGACTTCGCGCCACAGCCCGCCCAAACGGCGCAGCCCACGCAGCGGGTGCCCCCGGCAGAACCTCCCTCGGTGGCACCCGCGGCGCCTGCGGCACCCGCCGCGGCCGAGCAGGCCGACGACGACTTCGACCCGACGGCTTACGACTTCCTCTTCGGCAGCACGGTTACCGTGAACCAGCTCGCCAAGGAGCGCAGCGCCGCGGCGGAGCAGGCCACGGCAGCACCCGCAGCCGAACCCGCCCCCGAGGCAGCAGTTCCGGCGTCCGCACCCGCGGCTCCGCAGATGCCTGCGATGCCACCAGCGCCCCCTGCCGCATCCGTGCCACCGGCGCCCCCTGCCGCACCGCTCGGTCAGATGCCGCCCGCACCGGCGATGCCCGCGGCCCAGCCGTCAATGCCCACACCGGCACACCCCGCCTTCCAGCAGGAGATGCCGTTGCCGCAGCCTCCGACAGCAGCCGAGGCACAGCTTGGTGACCACGACGGCCACACCGTCATGAGCAGCCAGGTCCGCGCATGGCGCCAGCAGCCGGGCCGTCACGCGGGTCCGCTCGTCGCAGACCCGAGCCAGATCGCCGAGGCGCCGGCCGTTGACGACGGCAATCACGATGGTCACACCGTCCGAGCTGACCTCGTGGCCCGCCTGCGCGCCCGCTAC
The DNA here is from genome assembly GCF_001570905.1 of [Zimmermannella] alba NBRC 15616. Taxonomy (GTDB): domain Bacteria; phylum Actinomycetota; class Actinomycetes; order Actinomycetales; family Microbacteriaceae; genus Pseudoclavibacter; species Pseudoclavibacter albus. The sequence continues at coordinate 177,088 of NZ_BCSO01000002.1, forward strand.
GGGACGGCAGCACCCGCAGCAGATCAGCCCGCAGCACCCGCAGCAGGACCGATTGCTGCGCCACCTGCGGTGCCCGCACAGGTCCCCTCCGCGAGCATTGTTGTCGAGACATCCTCGGGTGATGTGCGGCCTCTTACGGGCGTCATCATCTACGGTCGTGCCCCGAGCGCCGACCACCCGGGAGTGATGGCAGGACTCTCGCCGCAGCTGGCACATGTCCGACCAGAGACGGTTCTTCTGCACGGTTCGACGGATATTTCCCGCAACCACGTTCGGATTTCACTCGAAGGTGGTGTGATTGTCGTAACCGACCTCCACTCGCGTAACGGCACTGACGTCACGCTCCCTGAGCGTCCCAAGCAGCGCCTCCGCGGTGGAGAGCCGACCGCCGTTCTCCCCGGTACCGTCGTCGATCTCGGCGATGGCATCACCCTCACCATCCGAAAGTAGACATGTCCACCACGCGCCGCGCCCCTGCGCAGCCGCCCGAGCTGCCAGGATTCGTCTTCCAGCGTCTGCTCGGTTCCGGTGGCTTCAGCGACGTCTACCTCTACGAACAGCAGCTGCCTCGCCGCCTCGTCGCGGTGAAGGTGCTGCTCGGTGGTGACGACCTCAACGAGACGAGTCGTCAGGCGTTCATCGGTGAGGCGAACCTCATGGCGCAGGTGTCGTCGCACCCCTACATCGTGACGATCTTCCACGCTGACGTTGCGCAGGACGGGCGTCCCTACTTCGTCATGGAGTATGCCCCCGGCAAGAGCCTCTCGGAGCGCTACAAGACCGAGACGATCCCGATCGAAGAAGTCCTCCGCACTGGCGTGCGTGTCTCGAGCGCGGTGGCCACAGCCCACCAGGTCGGCATCCTCCACCGCGACATCAAGCCCGCGAACATCCTCTCGAACGACTACGGCTGGCCGGCCCTCACCGACTTTGGTATCTCAAGCGCCGTCGACGACGACCTCGCCGATGCCGCGCAGGGTGCTGGTGCCTCGGCAGGTATGTCGGTGCCGTGGTCGCCGCCCGAAATGTTCGACGACGACCCGAACCCGGATGTGCGTTCGGAAGTTTTCTCGCTCGCCGCGACCATCTACACGATCGCGGCCGGCCACTCGCCCTTCGAGCAGCCCGGCAAGCCGAACGGCACGATCGAGCTCATCGCCCGCATCGAGCGCGGTCAGATCACCCCGATCACGCGACCGGACGTGCCCCGCACGCTCATCTCGGTGCTCCAGCGCGCCATGTCGGTGCGCCCGAACGACCGCTACCAGAGTGCGATCGACTTCGCTCGCGCGTTGCAGCGCGTCGAACTCGAACTCGGCTACCCGCCGACGCCGATCGATGTTCCCAAGCTGCACATTGCAGCGCCCGACCGATCCGGGGCCCCTGACGGCGACGAGACGAGCATCCGCCACGTTGAGAACATCGACGCGCAGGGCGCCTACGAAGGCAGCCGCGCAAGCCAGGCCGAGCGCACCTCGACTCGCGCCATCGCACGCGTTGCCGCACAGCAGACCACCACACCGCAGGTCGCATCCGGATGGAGCGCAGCCGCCGAGCAGCCGACGACTGCAGCTGCGATCCCGAGGCTTGACCCGAGCCTGGCGAGTGCGCCCGAGACACCCGCCCACAAGGTGCCTGACTTTGGTGCGGCACCCGAGCTGCGCATCAACCGCGGCAGCGAACGGGCATCCACTCCGGTTTTTGAACGCCAGCGTATTGAGCTGCCCGAAGACACCGCCAGCGGTGCCGACATTGCGGCGCTCCGCTCGCGCGGCACCGTCTCGCAGACCTCGAGCATGGAACACCGTGGTCGCCAGCGGGGCGACCACGAGAACCCCTACGGTGACGCACCCAAGCCGAAGAACTCGAACCTGCTCGTCGGCATCCTCGCGGGCATCATCGTCGTCCTCATCGCGGTGCTCGTCGTCCTCGGCTGGGTGTTCCGCCCGAAGGACACCCCGACTGGCCAGGGCGACGCTGGGCAAGGCCCCGTCACCGTGGGCCAGCAGGGTTTCCCGCCTGCACCGGTCGCCCCGGTCGTCGTGCGCTCGCCAGACGGCTACATCACCTTCCGCTGGCAGAACCCCGACCCGCAGAACGGCGACACCTACTACTGGCGCGTCTCCGACAAGTCGCAGCCGGGCGAAACCACGGATGAGCCGACCGCCGTCGTCGGCCCGTCACCTGAAGGTGTCAAGGTGTGCATCGACGTGGAGATTCGCCGGAACGGCAAGACGAGCGCCGAACCGCTCGTGGCCTGCTACCCGCAGGGTTCCTAGCGCGTTCCACCACTGGATTTCAACATTGGATGTGAGAGGGCAGAGCGGACATGTCGAAGGCTGAGGTAGCGAACGAGACGGCGGTCGAGCAGGCCACGCCGGATCACTCGGGCCCCCGCGAGGCGGCGACGACCGGTGCACTGCAGATCGAGTTCTGCGGTGAGTGGTACGAACTCGACCCCACGAAGGACTTCACGATCGGGCGTGAAGCCGACCTCACGATCGACGAGAACCCCTATCTGCACCGCACCTTCCTCATCGTCCGCTTCGAGTACGGCATGTGGTGGCTGCAGAATGTCGGCCGCACGCTCTCGGCAACCATCTCAGATGTATCCGGTCAGGTGCAGTCGTGGCTTGCGCCCGGCTCGAAGCTGCCGATTGTCTTCCAGCACACGAACGTCATGTTCAGCGCAGGATCGACCACGTACGACTTCGCCGTGCACTCGAAGGCCGACTTCTACAACACCTCCCAGATGACGATCACCGCATCCGGGAACACGACCCACGACACGGTGCACCTCACCTCGAGCCAACGACTGCTCGTTGTCGCCCTCGCCGAGGACGTGCTCCGCCAGAATGCGCCGGGTCGCGGTGAGATCCCTTCCTCGGCCGAAGCGGCCAAGCGGCTCGGATGGTCCATGACGACCTTCAACCGCAAGCTCGACAACGTCTGCGACAAGCTCGACAAGATGGGCGTGACAGGCCTCCGCGGTGGTCGCGGCAAGCTCGCCACCAACCGTCGCGCCCGCCTCGTCGAGTACGCGAGCTCGACCCGCCTCGTGACGATGGACGACCTGGTCCTCCTCGACCTCAACGACGCAGACAAGGACAACCCGGCCGCGCCGACCGCGAACTAGCCGGTCGTAGGTCAGCCGCGGCACACGTCACGCGCTGGCAACCGCACTGTTGCCGGGTTCGCCTACACTGAGCGCTCCTGCGGGGGGCAGGACGGACGAGACAGGGAGGGGAGACATGAAGCTGTGGCCGCCGAAGCTGTCATGGCCCAAGCGGATTCGCATTCCGCAAGCGGTGCTCACCGGCATCCTGCTCGTTATCATCATTGCCCCGCTCACGCTCGCTGTCATTCACCCCGGTTTTGCGGGCTCCCGGCCCAAGCCTGAACCCGCACAGATTTGGGCGGTGAATGAAGCCGCCGGGCTCGTTGCGCGCGTCAACACGACGATCGAAGAGTTCGACGCGTCGATCGAGCTGCCTAAGGGTGGCTCGCTCATCCAAGACGGCCTGCGCACCTTCGTCTACGACGAAGAAGGAGGCGTGCTGGGGCGCATTGATGAGCCTCGCGCCGAGCTCATGGACCGCATCCACGTGCCGAAGGATGCTCGCATTACCGCATCCTCCGGCACCATCTCCATCTTGGAACCGAGCACGGGCAAGCTGTGGACGATTCCCGCCGACGGCCGGCTCGAGTTTGATGCGCACACGATGCAGCCCATCGCGGAGCTCGGTCCGGGTGCGCAAGCGGTGACAACCGACAAGGGGTACACCGTGGCCTACGGCCCACGCCAGGGCATGCTCATTCGACAGGACGGTCCAGGGAAGTCGGTCAACCACACCCCGGTCCCGTTCCCCGACATCACCGACTATGAACTCACCACCGTCGGCTCGCGTGCGGTCATCTTTGATCGCGGCGAGAACCGCCTGCTCATTGACGGGCAGCGTGAGATCGCCCTCTCGGTGATTGCCTTCCACGTGCAGGTGCCCGGGCCCGAGAACAAGCGCGTGCTTATTGCGACGGCCGATATGGTCATGCAGATTGAGCTTGATGAACCGCAGAAGCCGCTCTTCCAGCGTCGCGGTGGGAACCGCACCGACCCGAAACCGGACGACCTCTCCTCGGGCGGTAACCTGCCGCAGGGAGCCACCGCAGATGCGCGAGGTGTGAGTCAGCCAGTTCGCGTGGGCAACTGCATTTACGGCGCCTGGGGCATCACGGCATCCATCGCCTCGCAGTGCCTCGGGCAAGAGCCGCGGCAGCTGCACATCGTCGATCCGCTCGACGGCGGCGCGCTCGAGATCAGTCACAATTCGAGCGAGGTTGTTGTGAACAACCTCGCGAACGGCCGCGTGTACCTCCCGGAGCGAAACCTTCGCCAAATCACTGGATGGGAAGGGCTTGTCCCACCAGAGCCCAAGGGCGCCGACGCCTTCCAGCCGGATGCCCTGGCCGAGCTCATCGCAGGCCGTACCGCGCAGAACCACGCGCCGCAGCTGGAGGATGACGTCGCGGGTATCCGCCCCGGCAGGACGACCATCGTGCGGCCGCTCCTCAACGACACCGACTCCGACGCCGACATCCTCTCGATTGAAGACATCCGTGGCGCAGTGCCGCCGGAGTTCGGTGAAGTGAAGATTATCGAACACGGCCGTGCTCTGCAGGTCACCGCGAGCGAGCGCGCGGAAGGCTCGGTGCAGCTTGGATACATTGCGAGTGATGGCCGCGCGGGTGGTGTCTCGATGGCGGATCTCACGCTCCGCGCCGTCGACCACGATGCCAACCGTTCGCCCGAGACTCCGCGGCGTGATGAACTCGCCGTCGAGCTCGGGCAGAGCGTGAGCTACAACGTGCTCGACTCGTGGGTCGACCCCGATGGCGACCCGCTGAAGATCGTCAACGCGAGCGCGGATGCGGGAACGCGTGTCGAGATGCGCGCCGACGGCCAGCTCACAGTGACCGCCGATGGCGGTAAGGAAGGGGAACGGCCGGTTCGTTACGAGGTGAGCGATGGGCGGCGGAGCGCCTTCGGCACCCTGTGGCTCAACGTTGGCGCCGCGGGCAGCCTGAACCCTGTGGCGACCGCTGACCGGTCCGAGGGCCGGGCTGGTGAACGCATCGAAGCGAAGGTTCTGGAGAACGACGAGTCGAGGTCCAAGGATCCGCTCCGCTTGACTGCAATCCGCGAGCTTGACGGTGGTGTCGGCGGTGCTTCCTTTGACGCAACGACCGGCACTGTGAGCTATGAGGCGCAGGCCCCCGGCAGCTACTACGTCGAATACACGATCGCTGCGGGCGGCAAGGAATCCCTCGGCATTGTCCGCTTCGACGTGCGCGACCCGAATGACCTTTCGGGTGAGCTCTCGCCGGCGCAGGATGTCCTCTTCCTTGAACCCGGCGCGAGTGCCTCCATTGACCTCACCGCGAACGACGTCGCGCCCGGTGGCGGTGTCGTGGGCGTGAGCGAACTCGTGCGCCCTGACTACGCGGTTGCGCCGGATCTTTCGGTCGAGCTGCGGGACGGCGCGATCGCGCGCGTCAGCTCGCGCGGTGCCCTCAATGAGCCGGTGAGTGTGCCGTACTCGGCGCACGATGGTCGAAGCGATGCATGGGGCGAGCTGCTCATCGTGCCGGTGTCCCGGAGCACGAGTAAGGCTGCGCCGAAGGCGTCTGACGACGTGGTCACGGTGCGGGCCATGTCGACGGTCACGGTGGACGTGCTCGCGAATGACGAGTCGCGTCGCGGTCGGGGTGTGGCATCCGAGCTCACACTCGATCAGAAGCTGCTCGCGTCGCCTGAGCAAGGCGATGCCTTCGTGAGCGGCAACACGGTGCGATTTGTCGCGCCCGAAAAGGCTGGTACCTATACGGCGAGCTATGGCGTGACGGATGTTGACGGGCGTCAGTCACGCGCCACCGTTACCTTCAACGTGCTCGCGATCGGTGCTGAGAACCACGCGCCTGAGGCGCCGCTGCGCACCGTTCGCGTTCTCGAAGGCACGACGAGCGACATCCTGTTCCCGACGACCGGTGGCGACCCCGACGGCGATTTCACCCGGGTAACGCAGATTTCGGGCGTCGCGAGCGCTGGTGTGCTCACGATGGAAGGCCCCGACCGTCTTCGCTATGCAGCGACCCCCGGTGCGACGGGAGTTGAAGAGTTCAAGGTGACGGTTGAGGACAGCTACGGCTCGAGCACGACTGGTTCCCTCCGTGTTGTTGTCATGCCGCGGCCCGTGCGGGAGAACGATCCGGCCGTCGCTGACGACGAAGTGAGCGTCCGCCCAGGGCAGATTGCGACCGTCCATCCGCTCGTCAACGATGCCTCCGCGAGCGGTTCTTCGCTTGCCCTGCACCGCGTCGACGAGCGGAATACTGCTGACGCCGCAGTTCAAGTTCGAGACGGCGGCGCGCTCACGATTCAGGCGCCGACTGATGTGTCCTACTTCTCCATCCCGTATGAAGTCGTGGATGAGGACGGCCGCACGGCTCGAGCCTTCGTGCATGTCACGATTGACCCGAGTGCGCCCATTGCCGCCCTCGAGGCGCCAGATGTGAGCGTGCAAGCGAAGAGCGGACAGAGCGAGGCGAGCGTCGTCGATGTCCGTCAGCAGATCCTTGACCCGAGCGCAGGGAATCCGCTTGAAGTGGCCCTCGAAGGCGAAACCGAGGGGATCTCACTCGCCGCGGACGGAACGATCGCGGTGAAGCCCGCCCAGCAGTACCGGGTGGTTCGCTACACGGTTCGTGACCCGGAGACCGGGGCCCAGGGGAGCGGCCTGCTCTACGCGGTGCCTGCGCACTAGTGCCGGAGAGGAGGCACCGCTCATCGAGAGGCATTCTCGAACGAGTTAACCCGCTCGTCACGCTGATCACTCAGAATCTGCCTTTTGGGGGGATTCTCCCTTCGTGTAGGGCACGTCAAGGAGTGGTGTCGGGTGGGAACGCAGCGTAGGTGGCGCAAGGGATTGCCGCGCAAACGTGGGCAAATGATCACTTCCATCCTGCTGGCCCTCGTCGTTGCGGTGCCGCTGACGCTGGCGGCTGTCCACCCGGGCTTTCCGGCGACGCACGTCGAGATGCTCGGCCGTGACGTGTGGGTGACGAACGGCGCTGACGAGCGGGCTGGCCGTCTCAATGCTCAGATCAGTGAGATTGACGCCTCGGTGAGTCTCGACTCGAAGAAGCTCGACGTCGTGCAGGACGGCGACAACGTCTTCATCCACGACAAGGGCTCGGGCACGCTTGGCCGCGTTGATCCGAAGTACACCGACCTTCGTGAACAGATCGCCGTCCCGAGCGAAAGTATCGTCAAGTTTCACGGCACGACGCTCGCGATCCTCGATGCCGCATCCGGCAAGCTCTGGACCCTCGACACCGAGCAGCCGCTGAGCTTTGATGCTGCCGGTGCGAGCCCTGCTCTGACGCTCGGCGCTGGTGCCCAGGTGGTCGTGACCGACGGTGGCGAAGTGCTGGCGGTGAGCCCGCAGTCGGGAGAGCTTTACCGCATCCCGAAGCTCGGCGCTGAGCCGGTGAAGTCGAAGATCGGTGACGGTGGCCTCACCGACTACGAACTCACCGCAGTAGGCAACCAGGCCGCAGTGTTTGACCGCTCGGGCAACCGCGTGCTGCTCGAAGGTGAGAAGATTGTCAGCCTCGACACGCTCGGCGTGCACATTCAGGATGCGGGCCCCGACGCCGATCACGTTGTCGTCGCCTCAGCCTCGGACTTCATCTACGTGCCGTTGAGCGGTGCCGCACCGACGCACGTCGGCTGGGATGGTGCGAACGGCACAGCAACCGACGCGCTCTCGGTCGCCCGTCCCGTCGTCGTGAGCGGCTGCGCCCACGGCGCCTGGGCCTCGATGGACCAGACGGTGACGGCGTGCCCGAACATGCCGGTGCAGGTGCAGCCGCTGCCGGCACGTGACCAAGCGGGCGAACTCGTCTTCCGCGTGAACCGCAACGTTGTCGTCCTTAACGACCTCGCGACCGGAAACGTCTGGATGCCGCAGGATCAGCTCCGCTTCGTGGAGAACTGGGAAGACACGGTTCCGCCCGAAGACTCGGAAGGTGAGGACGGCGACCAGGAAGCCACCGAACAGACCTTCGAAGACACGCTCGCCGAACGCACGGATGAGAACCACCCGCCGGAGCTGCTCGATGACAATTTTGGTGTTCGTGCAGGCGGATCCGCCTACCTGCCGGTGCTCGACAACGACACTGACCCGGACGGCGACCTCATTTCGATCACCGAACTCGCGGGTCAAATCCCCGCCTCGGTCGGAACGCTCAACATCGTTGACCACGGACGTGCACTCCAGTTCGTCGCAGCCCCGGAAGCATCCGGTGAATACACCGTCACGTACAAGGGCACAGATGGTCGTCCGAATGGTCTCGCGCAGGCGCGCGTCAATATTCGCGTCATCAGTAACCCGGCCGAGAATACGGCTCCGACACAGAAGCACGTCTCGACTGTGACGGTCGAGGCCGGCCAGGAGATCCGCTACAACGTCATGCCGGACTGGCAGGACCTCGAGGGCGACCCGATGTATCTCGTGTCGGCCACCCAGCCGGGTGGTTCGAGTGTGACGACCTCGCCAGATGGCACGCTGAGTTTCCACGCGCTCGGTGCAGAATTGGGTGATCGACTGGTGAGCTACGTCATGTCAGACGGCATGAACGAGACGACGGGTGAGCTCAAGGTTCAGGTTGCTGCTCCCGGCACGCTGTCGCCGGTGGCTACACCTGACTATGCCGAAGGATTTGCTGGCGCGACCGTTTCAGCGCGTCCACTTGAGAACGACCTTGCTCCTGCCGGTGCCGCACTGCAGATCATTGAGATCATTGAACTTGGCACGGGTGGCGGTCGAGGTGGTTCGAGTTACAACGCCGACCAGCAGACGGTGAGCTACGAGACGGACCAACCGGGCGACTACTACGTGCAGTACACGGTGAAGTCGGGTGCCAAGGATACGAAGGGTCTCATTCGTTTCCACATCGCGGATCCGAAGACGAGTGACAAGGCGATCATCCCTGTCCGTGACACGCTGTATCTGCGCCCGGGCGACCAATCGAGCGTCTCGCCACTGCTCAACGATCAGGCGACGACCGACAAGGTACTCTCGGTGCAGTCGGTGGAGACGACCGACGAAGCTCGCATCGCGGGTCTCTCGGTTGAGTTGCTCGACAACACGAGGGTTCGTGTCTCCACCCAGAACGCACTCCTTGGTCCCATCGAGCTGCCTTATACGGTGACTGATGGTGCTGAGACGGCGGACGGTGTCATCGTCGTCATGCCAGTCGAGCCTGCCGTTGAGAACCACCCTCCGGTCGGAGTTGACGACCTGCGCACGGTGCGTGCTGGCGACTATGCCACGGTTGACGTGCTGAAGAACGACGTGCATCCCGACGGTGCGTCGATGTCGCTTGATGCGAATCTCACCGACCTCCAACTCGGCGGTGGGTTTGCCTTCGTCGCAAGCGACAAGGTGCGCTTCCAAGCTCCGGACAAGCCGGGTACTTATTCGCTCGCATATATCATTCGGGACGAAAACGGCGAGCAAGGTGGCGCACGCGTCACCTTCACGGTGACCGGCCTGGATGAGGCAACGAACCGTCCGCCCGAACCCGACAGCCAGACCGCCCGCGTGTTCGAAGGAGCGACGATTCGCGTCAATGTGCCACTGACCGGTGTCGACCCGGATGGTGACTCGGTGACCTTCAACGGCATCGTCGGGCACCCGAATCTCGGTTCGGTTCGTTCGCAGGATGAAACCTCATTCCTCTACGAAGCGTTCCCAGGCGCACAGGGCACCGACGAGCTCAAATATGAGGTTGTGGACGCCTACGGTGTGCGCGGCACCGGCACGATCAAGGTCGGTGTGGTTCCGCGCCCGGAGGAGACTCAGCCACCGGTCGCTGTTGACGACCTGCTCGAAGCCCGGCCCAACACCATCGTCTCGGTGCCGGTGCTGCGCAATGACTCGGACCCCAACGGATACCGGGTTCAGATCGTCGACGATCTCTCCAAGATTGATCCCGTGTACGAACCTGCGATCGATGGCGATGCGATCCTCATTCGAGTGCCGGAGGACGAGCCGTTCTTCAGCATTCCGTACTCGATCACCAACGGAAATGGCGGTGTGGATGACGCCTATATTCACGTCACGGTGACGCCGGAGGCACGTGATCGTGTTCCGACCGCGATCGACCATGTTGTCGCTCGCGAAGACTTTGACGGTGTGGATCACGTCGACGTTCCGCTGCGCGACGGTGCCTGGAATCCCTCGGGCAAGACCGCAGACCTCAAGGTTGCAGCCGCCGGCGTCTACGCGTCGAGCGCAGAAATTACCCCCGAAGGCAAGCTGCGACTGCGTCCGAGCGACAAGCGTCAGGTGATTGCCTACACGGTGACTGACGAGCAGACCAAGCTCTCTGCGAGTGCCTTTGTGCTCGTTCCGGCTCTCATCACCACCAGCGAATCGAAGCGTCAGTCGCCGTACCTGCGCACTGATTTGAAGCCACAGACCACACGCGTGGACACGCCAATCGAGTGGAACGTGAACGATCTCGTTGTCGCACCATCCGGCTTGCCAGTGCACGTGATTGAGCCGGATTCGGCATGGGCGGAGCAGGGCAATGGTTCATCCATCGTGCTGAGCGACCAGAAGCTCCGCTTCACACCGAAGCCCGGTTTCCGTGGCCCTGCCTCCATCACCTTCCTCGTCTCGGACGGTCAGAACGCCGAAGATGAGAAGCTTGCTGGCATCGCAACGATTCGTGTGCCGATCACAGTCGGTGACCCAGACATGTACGACGTCGCGCCCACCTTCGTAACACCGCAGCTGTCGGTGCCCATCGGTGAGTCGAAGTCGGTCGATTTGAAGACGGCGACGGGCCACCCGAATGCGAAGGTCATTGACCAGGTGCAGTTCTCGGGCCTTCACGGAGGAAGCGACACCGTCACGGCATCCCTCGATGGCACCACCGTGACCGTCAACGCGAGCCGTCACGCTAAGGTCGGTGACATCCTCAAGCTCGAGGTGACGTACACCTTCCGCGAGTTCAAGCAGACCGGCATCGTCAACGTGACGGTGACCTCGAGCCCGAAGCCGCCGCCCCGGGTTGTCGATGACTCCGCGAAGGGCCTGCGTGGCTCTCCGGTGACGCTCGACGTCGTCGCGAACGACTTCAACCCGTATCCCGACGTGCCGCTCAAGATCGTTGACGCGAAGGAAGTCGGCGCGGCGGCGACCGGGGCCAAGATTTCGGTCACCGGCAATCAGCTCGTGGTGACTCCGTCGGCTTCGCACATCGGTCCTGTCACGGTCCAGTACACCGTGCAAGACGACACCGTCGACAAGACACGTCAGGCCACGGGACACGCGACCGTGTATTTCCGTGACAAGCCCGACGCACCGCCTCAGGTCACCGCGACGACGGCAGCCGACAGCGGTGCCGTGACGGTGAACTGGGAGGCGCCCAAGTCCAACGGCGAAGACATCGACAAGTATGAAGTGTCGTTGAACCCCGGTGGTGGTGCAGCCCCCATCGTCGTGGTGATTGGCCCCGCCTCCACGTACACGTTCGACCGAAAGGCTCTTCGCCTCGGATCTGCCTACACGGCAAGCGTGCGCGCTCACAACGCGATTGACTGGGGCGACCCGAAAAAGGCTTCTGAATCTGTCACGCCGACCAAGGCTCCCGGGCAGCCCGACGGCGTGAGCGTCTCCAGCAACTACACCAAGCCAGGCGTTCACGAGGGGTCCCTGCTGGTGAGCTGGAATATTCCGGATGAAAATAATGAAGAGCTGACCGGTGGTGGTATTTCCTCATACACCGTGACGCTTGAGAGCCCCCGCGACGAGCGACAAAAGTTTGAAGTGTCGAAGCCCCGTAAACAAGAGGTCAACGGGGTGCAGAAGTACACCTATACGGTGGACGGACTCCGGATCGCCAATGACTCGAAAACGTACAGTTTTAGCGTGACTGCTCACAATAAGAGTGGTAGTAGTAAGACGTCGGTGACCGCGGATGGAGTTCTGACATTCCAACCGAAGCCTGAACTCATGTTCCTGACAGGGAGCAAGCAATACAGCCAGGACCCGAAGAAGGAGATGTATCACTTCGCGTTCAAGGGAGACGGCTTCAAGAACGAGCAGATCTACTACGTCATTTGCCGTGAAAACGTCGCGTGGCATGGTACCGGCGCCCCCATCGATCTCGAGGGCAATGGGCCAGAAATCAAGGTGGCAGGTACCTGGTTGAACGGCAGGGCTGAATTCAGCGAGTGCTATTCAGACCGTCCGAACTACAGCATCACGGTCTACGACGAAACAAGACAGGAAGTCGCCTACGCAGAGCACGGCAAATGGTGATTCGTATCCCACACTTTCAATTTCTCGCCCATTGACTTTCCCGCAATAGAAAGAATCCACATGAGCATCACCCAAGAACAGGCCAGCTGGTTTGCTGACGCTTTCGAGCGTCTCGTGCAGAACGTCGACCAGGCGATTCTCGGCAAGCAGCGCGTCATCCGTCTCGCCCTCGCAACCCTGTTCAGTCAGGGCCACATGCTCCTCGAGGACTACCCGGGCACCGGTAAGACCGTGCTCGCAAAGTCACTGGCACGCACCCTCGACGGCTCGAACTCGCGCATCCAGTTCACCCCTGACCTCCTGCCCTCGGATGTGACCGGTATCACGATCTACGACCAGCAGAAGGGTGCCTTCGAGTTCCACCCGGGTCCGATCTTCTCGTCCGTCGTCCTCGCCGACGAGATCAACCGTGCCTCGCCGAAGACCCAGTCGGCCCTCCTCGAGGTCATGGAAGAAGGCTGCGTCACGGTCGATGGCGAACGCCACGAAGTGCCGAAGCCGTTCATGGTCATCGCGACCCAGAACCCCGTCGAGCAGGCCGGTACCTACAAGCTGCCGGAAGCTCAGCTCGACCGCTTCCTCATGAAGACGAGCCTCGGCTACCCGGACCACCAGACCACGGTGAAACTCCTCATGGAAGCCGCCAACCGTCAGCGTGCGGAGCTCGTCGAGCCGATCCTTCGCACGGAGAACGTTGTTGCGATGCAGGAGCTCGCCTCCAACGTGCACGTTGACGCCTCGATCATGGAGTACATCGCGCAGCTCGTGCAGGCCACCCGCACCGACCGCGACATTGCGCTCGGCGTCTCGACCCGTGGTGCGCTCGCACTCGCCCGCGCGGCCAAGACCTGGGCGATCTCGCAGGGCCGCGGCTTCGTCATCCCGGATGACGTGCGCGACCTCGCAGTGCCGGTGCTCGCGCACCGCATCATCGTCGACCCCGAGGTCGAGTTCAACGGCACGAGCGGCGAAGACATCATCGGACGCATCCTCCTGGACGTCGCCCCGCCGCAGTACCGCGCCGAGTAGCCCGCTCGACGCCGCGAGCCCGCGCCACCGGACACGATTCAACGGACAACGGACAACGGACACGATGACCCTCCAAACAGATCGTCCTGCCGAGCAGGACGCACACGAGCAGCCACTGGCAGACTCGGCACAGCCTGAGGATGCCCAGGCGCTGCCCGCAACCGAGCCCAACAAGGGCCGATTCGACGGCGTGCGCGCCTTTCTCCGGGACGCACGCACGTGGTTCGGAGCGGTCTGGGGGCGCATTTGGAAGGTCATCGGTCCTGTCCTCACCGTCGTTACCCGACTCGGCTGGGCGGTGCTTGCGCTCGCCGTACTCTGCCTCGCCGTCGGCCTCTTCTGCGGCTGGATCGAGCTGGTTGCCGTTGGCGGCATCCTCCTCATTGCGTTCCTCGCCGCGATTCCCTTCGCCCTCGGACGCGCCTCGTACGAGGTCGAGATCGAGCTCAACCCGCGCCGCGTCACGGTCGGTGACCGCGCGCTCGGTCGCCTCATGGTGCGAAACGCTGGCGATGAGCGCGTGCTCCCCACCCGCATGGAGTTCCCGGTCGGTCTTGGCCGCGCAGAGTTCGGTATCCCGAGTCTGGAACCGGGGGAGCCGCACGAAGAACTCTTTGCCGTGCCAACCTCCCGCCGTGCGGTCATCCCTGCCGGCCCCGCAATGAGCATCCGCGGCGACGAACTGAGCCTTCTGCGCCGCACCGTGAAGTGGACGGGCGTCATCGAACTCTTCGTGCACCCGCGCCGTGTGCACCTGGCGCCGGGCGCAGCGGGACTCCTGCGCGACCTCGAGGGTGTCGTCTCGAACAAGATCACGGATGCCGACCTCGCCTTCCACGCGCTGCGACCCTACGAGCCGGGCGACGACCGCCGCTACATCCACTGGCGCACGAGTGCACGCACCGGAACGCTCATGGTGCGTCAGTTCCAGGAGACTCGAAAGTCGCACCTCACGATCATTCAGTCGCTCGATCGCGAGTTCTACGCGAACGAAGACGAATTCGAGATGGCGATCAGCGTGGTCGCCTCGCTCGGCGAGCAGGCCATCCGCGATGACGTGGCTGTTGATATCGCGACCGAGCGCGGGGTCACCCCGACCCGTTCACTCGTGGCCATGCTCGATGACTTGAGCCGATTCGAGGCGATGGATGGCAAGCACGAGTCGCTGCGCGCCTTCACGCTCAACGCCACGCGTCGTCTCGCTCCGCCCTCGGTCGTGGTCATCGTCGGTGGACGAGGCCTCTCACGTTCCGAGCTGCGCGCCGTCTCGAGCCTGTTCCCTCACGAGGTGCAGGTCACCGGCATCATTTGTGACACCTCCTCGACGCTGGCGCGCTCGCAGACGAACGACATCACGGTGTGCACGATCCCTCGACTCGACGACCTTCCGAAGGCGGTGGCAGCATGACGTCCCCCCAGATCATTGAGGCGCAGGGCGCCACGGCACACACTGACACTGGTCGAGGCGTTCGCCGCTTCACGAAGGCGCAATGGATTGACCTCGGCGTGCTCCTTGCGCTGCTCGTCATCGCCCTGCTCGGTTTCTACGCGCCGTTCGGCTCGTGGATGTTCCTCCTCGCGGCTGGTGGCGGTCTCCTCATCGGTGGCGGTGCGGCGCTCTTCGCGTACCGCTTCCGTCTCAACGTCCTGAACTCGGTGCTCGTCGCCATTGCCGGATACTTCATCTTCGGTACGCTTTTCGCGCTCACCGGCCAGGGGTTCCTCGCGGTTCTCCCGACGCTGCAGACGCTCTGGGCACTCGCGCGCGGCGCGATCTTCTCGTGGCGCGACTCGGTCACGATCTCCACGCCGATCGAAAGTCCCGACTACATGGGTGTCATGCCCTACATGGCGGCCATCATCGCCTGTCTCATCTCGTGGCTTCTCGCCCTGCGCTGGCTGCCGCACCACCGGTCAAGCTCGCTTCGAGCAGCAGTGGCAGCGCTTCCCGCGCTGGTCGTTCTCCTCACGACGCTCCTCGTGGGTACGCCGCAGCCGTTCTTCGGCCTCGTTCGCGGCATCCTCTTCGCCGTGCTCGCCATCGTGTGGCTCGGCTGGCGTCGAGGCCTCGACAACGTCGCGAGCGCTGAGGCACGCAAGGGTCTTGAGCGTCGACGTCTCACCGGTACTGCCATCCTCGTCGGCGCGGCTGTCGCGGTCACCGGCATCCTCGGCTTCGTGACCAACCCGGCCATTGACGGCAACCGCTTCGTGCTGCGCGAAGAGCTCACTCCACCCTTCGACCCGTACAACTACGAGAGCCCGCTCGCCGGTTTCCGTGAGTACACGAAGCTCCTCAACGATACGACGCTCTTCACGGTCAACGGCCTCCAGCAGGGCGACAAGATTCGTCTCGCCGCGCTCGATGACTACTCCGGCAAGAAGTGGCAGGCGCCAAGCCCGAGCGACGCGGGTGCCGACTCGGGCGCCTACTCACTCGTCGGTCGTGACGTGCCCCGGAACGACTTCATCACGGCGTCACAGACTCGCGACATCGAGGTGTACATCAACGGGTACAACGACATTTGGCTCCCCTCGATTGGCAGCGCCACCTCGCTCGATCTCACCCAGGGTGCCCTCGCGCCACGGCGTTCCGAGCTGCGCTTTAACGGCAAGACCGGTACTGGCGTGTTGACCGGCGGCCTTCGAGAAGGCGATAGCTACCGGGTGAGCGCTCAGCTGCAGAACGTGCCGCTCGAGGGCCAGCTCGACAACGTCCCGGTGGCCGATCTCGAGCTCCCTGAAGCAGAACCGGCCCCCGCCGCGCTCGTCGAAGCCATGCAGAAGTTCACGGCCGAAGAGACTTCGCCGTACCTGCAGCTGCGTGCCATCGAAGAAGCGATCAAAGCCCAGGGATATCTGAGCCACGGCACCGCGAGCGACCAGGCTCCCTCGCGAGCTGGCCACGGCCTCGACCGCATGCAGGAGCTCTTTGACCTCACCTACATGATCGGTGACCAAGAGCAGTATGCCTCCGCGATGGCGCTCATGGCCCGCGAACTTGGCTACCCCTCTCGCGTCGTCGTCGGTTTCGCGCCGAAGTCCGTCACGGGAGCGAGTACCGAGATCCGCGGATCGGACGTCACCGCATGGGTTGAGGTGCCGTTCGAAGGCTTCGGATGGGTTGCCTTCGACCCGACGCCCGACCAGACGGATGCTCCGGTGAACACCTCCGAGCAGCCGCAAACGAAGCCGCGAGCACAGGTCCGCCAGCCTCCGCAGACCGAGGCGCAGCCGGATGAACTCATCACCGCGGCCGACCGACCCGCGGACGACCCGCAGGAAGACCGCGGAGATTGGCCGCTCTGGGCCATTGTGCTCGTCATCTCGCTTGCGGTGCCCATCGTGCTGTACTGCCTGCCGCTCCTCATCTTCTGGCTTCTGCGTGCGCGACGCCGACGAATTCGCCGCAGTGGCTCGAGTGATCAGCAAGTCGCGGGTGCGTGGGATGAAACCATCGACCGCCTTGCGGAACTCGGCTACGCCATCCCGGAGCGCGAAACGCGACCCGTCGTGGCGAAGTCACTCCATCCCGAACTTGTCCCGGTGGCACACATGGCAGACCGTGCTGTCTTCGGTGGCGAAGAACTCCCCGAAACTGAAGCCGCCGCCGTCTGGGTAGAGTCGCAGCGCATTATTCGCCAGGCCGGGCTTGACGCGAAGCCCTGGCGTCGCCAGCTTGCGAAGTTCCGCGTGAACCGTCGCTCCGGTGGGATTGCAGGCGAGATTCGTCGCACGCGCGAGGGCCGCATGACGCCTGAGCGTGCCGAGCTTCGCAACCGTGTCCTCCGCTCTCGTGGCGCGGACCTCCCGGATTACGAGGCCATCGCACGCGTCGAGGGCGTGAGCCCGGTGGCGGTTCCAGTGCAGCCCGGCGGCGTCGCACCGTATGAGGAACCGACAGGGGAGGAGCGCCAGTGAAGATCAGCCTGACGCTGGTTCGCCCCGGCAATCAGATGGTTGATCTCACGGTAACCGCCGAACCGACCACCCCGATTGTCGACATCGCTCGCGAGATTTACAACGCCGACCCGGAACGGCAGGGCGAACCGCTCCTCGCAAGCGACAAGATCAGCCTCCGCCTGCACAGCGCACCGGATGCTGATGGCCGGTCAACGAGTGAGGTCATCGACTACGCGACGCCGCTCGCCGATTCGCCGATCGCAGGTGGCGCATATGTCTCGCTCGCGAACGCGGTCGAAGCGCGCGAGGGGCACGAGTCGAAGCGGCACGGGGCAGCGAAGATCACGATCCTTTCGGGGCCGGAAGAGGGCCGTGAGATTTCGCTCGGTCACGGCTCTTCGACCATTGGTCGCGACCACGACCAGGACGTTCGACTCAGCGACTCACTCGTGTCGAAAGCGCACGCACGACTCAACATTTCTGACGTTGCGGAAATCATCGACATGGGTTCCGCGAACGGTACCCGCGTCAACGGGGAACCGGTCACCCGAGCGAATGTGACCCGAAACGACGTCGTCACCGTCGGTTCGACGTCGTTCATGATCGAGCTCGAAGCGCTCGGCGCCGGCACGAACCTCGGCGGCGTCGTCTCGCTCAACCGCTCGCCGCGCCTTGACCCGCAGTACGAGGGCCGCGAGATCATCGCGCCCGACCCGCCGCAGCGCCCGCGCCCGCAACCATTCCCCATCCGCGTGATCTTCATGCCGCTCATCATGGGCCCGATCATGCTCATGATGGGTCGAAGCCCGTACGCCATGGTCTTCATCATCATGATGCCGCTCATGGCGCTGATGATGTGGCTCGACACCAAGCGCCGACAGAAGAAGGAATGGCGCGAAGCCCGCATCGAATTCGCGGCGGCCATCGACGCGACGGCGGATGAAATTGACGAAGAACATGCGGTCGAGCGGCAAGGCCGCCTGCGTGAGGCACCAAGCGTTGCTGAGGTTATTGACGACGCCTTCGCGCGTGGGCCACTGCTGTGGACTCGTCGTCCCGAGCATGATGCCTTCTTGAAGCTCCGCCTCGGTATCGGCACAATGCCGAGCCGTATCGAAATGAAGATGCCCACGAACAAGCAGGGCATCCCGGAAATGTGGCGCGACCTTCGCCGTCTCGAAGAGCACGGCGTTATCGTCCACGATGTGCCCGTTGTCGAGAACTTCCGCGACTGCGGGAACATCGGCGTCGGTGGCCAGCGTGCCGTCGCAGTCGGTGTGGCGCGCAACCTCCTCATCCAGCTGGTCGGTCTTCACTCACCAGCCGAACTCGTTGTCCACGCCACGGCATCCACCGAGAGCGCTCGCGACTGGGAGTGGCTTCGCTGGCTGCCCCACGTCAATGGCGGCCACTCGCCGGTTGCGGCCGAACCGCTCGCCGCGGGCACCGAACCCGTCAGCCGACTCGTGAGCGCCCTCGAAGACCTGCTCTCGCTCCGCCGCGATTCGGGCAAGCCCGGCACGAGCGACGAGGATGCCGTCGGCACGATGCCGAACATTGTCGTGCTCATCGAAGACGACACCCCGATCGAGCGTGCCCGCCTCATCCAGCTCGCCGAGCAGGGGCCGGAGTTGGGTATCCACCTGCTCTGGGTCGCCGGTTCGCTCGCGCGTATCCCAGCGGCATGCCGCACCTACCTTGAGCTCTCGCCGGCATCTGGTGACGCAGTCGCAGGCTACGTGCGCACGGGTCTTGGCGTGCAACCGGTCGTGTGTGACCTCGTCGACGATCTCGGTGCGGAAGCCTTCGCTCGATGCCTGAGCCCGGTAGAGGACGCAGGTGCGCGAGTTGATGACTCGAGTGACCTTCCGCGCGCGATCAACTTCCTCTCCATCGTCGGGCCGGAGCTTGGTGAGAGCGAGCAGGCGATTCTTGACCGCTGGGGCGAGACGCACTCCATCCTCACCGGCCCGATGGCCTCGAAACAGATCGGCAAGCAGCGCTCCACGCTCCGTGCCGTGTTCGGTATGGCCCCCGGTGAACCGTTCGCGATCGACTTGCGAGCAGACGGCCCGCACGCGCTCGTGGGTGGTACGACCGGTTCCGGTAAGTCGGAGTTCCTACAGGCGTGGGTGCTCGGCATGGCAACCGCCCACTCGCCCCAGCGTGTCTCGTTCCTCTTCGTCGACTACAAGGGTGGATCGGCCTTCGCCGAGTGTACGAAGCTGCCGCACTGCGTCGGCATCGTCACCGACCTTTCGCAGCACATGGTGTACCGCGCCCTCACCTCGCTCCGCGCGGAACTCCACTACCGAGAGCACCTGTTCAACCGCAAGAAGGTGAAGGACCTCATCGAGCTCGAACGCTCGGGTGACAGCGAGGTGCCGCCGACCCTCATCATCATCGTCGACGAGTTCGCGGCCCTCGTGAACGAAGTGCCCGAGTTCGTGGACGGCATGGTCGACATCGCCCAGCGTGGTCGATCGCTCGGCCTCCACATGGTGCTCGCGACGCAGCGACCGGCTGGTGTCATCAAGGACAACCTCCGCGCGAACACGAACCTTCGTATCGCGCTGCGCATGGCTGACGAAGCCGACTCGAAGGACATCCTCGGCACCAAGATGGCCGCCCACTTCGACTCCTCGACCCCGGGTCGCGGTGCTGCGAAGACCGGTCCCGGTCGCATCCGTGCCTTCCAGTCGGGTTACGCAGGTGGTTGGACGAGCAACGAACCCGAGCCGAGCCGCGTCATGGTGGAGGAGCTTCGCTTTGGCCGCCCGAAGGGATGGGAGTCCCCGAAGGACCCGAACGCGGCCAAACGCAAGGAAGAGCTCGCGAAGCGTCCGAACGACATGAAGCGCATCGTCGGCACCGTCATCCGGGCCGCCGAAGCCGCCGAGATCCCCGAGCTGCGGAAGCCGTGGCTGCCGGAGCTGCAGGCGACGTACGACTTCGCAGAGCTGCCGAACCCGCGCACCGACGTCGAACTCCTTCTCGGTGTTTGCGACAAGCCAAGCGAGCAGTCGCAGCCGACGATGTCGTACTTCCCGGACCGTCAGGGCAATGTCGCCATCATGGGCACCTCGGGCTCGGGCAAGTCTGGCGCGCTCCGCACGATTGCCGTTGCGGCAGCCGTGACCGTCAAGGGCGGGCCTGTGCACGTGTACGGGCTCGACTTCGCCGGTGGCGGTCTCGCGATGCTCGAATCGCTCCCGCACGTTGGCGCCGTCATCAGCTCCGACGACGAGGACCGCATTGCTCGACTCCTGCGCACGCTCGCGAAGGAACTCGACGCACGTGTGCAGCGCTACGCTGACGCCCGTGCCGCGACGATCGCCGAATATCGAGCGATCGTGAACAAGCCGAACGAGCCGCGCATCATTCTCATGCTCGACGGCTTCCGCCTCTTCCGCGATACCTACGAGTCGAACCTCCGTGTGCCGCTGTGGCCGCTCTTCCAACAGATCATGAGTGACGGTCGCGCGGTCGGTATCCACGTCATCCTCACGGCAGACCGCGTCGGTGGTATTCCGATGGCGCTCAATTCCTCAATTCAGCGCCGCATCGTCATGCGCCTGCCAAGCCGCGACGACTACAACGCTGCGGGTGTGCCGAAGGACATCCTCACGCCCGCGTCGCCTCCAGGGCGCTGCGTCGTGGACGGTCTCGAGCTACAGATCGCGGTGCTCGGCGGCGACCCCTCGGTTGCTGTCCAGTCGCGCAAGGTGGATGCGCTCGCGGCGTCCATGCGACGTGCGGGCATCCCGGAAGCTCCTGGCGTGCAGGCACTCAGCGACCACGTCCCCTTCGCGGAGCTTGGTCCTCAGGGCCCCGACACGATCTCGATCGGTATTGCCGACGAGACCCTCGAGCCGCTCAAGATCGAACCGATTGGTCCGCTCATGGTGACGGGCCCTCCCGGTGGTGGCAAGACGACGGCGCTGCTCACGATTGCGACCGCCGTCCGGCTCGCAAAGCCGACGACGCGCATCTACCTCATCTCGGGTCGACGCTCGACGATCGCGCACTCACCCGTGTGGTCCACGGCGACACACGATCAGGACGAGATCTTCGAGCTCATGGAAGACATCCAGGAGGAGATGGCGAACGGCGAGCTTTCGCCGGGCGACATCACGATCTTCTTCGAGTACGTGGCCGACTTCAGCGGTACACCGCTGGAGCGTCCGCTCGAACCATTCGTGAAGACGCTCATCAAGCAAGAGCAATTCGTCATCGCCGAGAACGATCTGCAGACGTGGAACCAGATGCACGGCTTTGCTGGCGCGTTCAAATCGAAGCGTCGCGGTCTCATCATGCAGCCGTCTGAAGGTGAAGCCGACAACATCCTCTCGACGCCGCTTGGCCGCATTAAGCGCAACTCGCTGCCGATTGGTCGAGGGTTCTATGTCGCGCAGGCCAAGGCGAAGAAGCTGCAGGTCGGTATCGTCGAATAGCTCTGCACGAGCGACGACGCGTGGCCGCTTCCTCATATGAGGAGGCGGCCACCGTTCGTCTCCGGGTCACGCGGGTGTGTCGTGGGGATGGGGAGTTCTTTGCCTTGCGCTGCAGCTCGTTCCATGTTTCGGTCCTTGTTTACACAATGCTTTCCCAGATCAGAGGTGTTTTCTCGGCTGCCTGGATGAGGTGCTGTCCGGATCTTCCGCGGATCGAAGTGGTGTGGGGAGGGGATGGGTACTCCTCCCCATTGAGTACCCGCAATGCCGTTCCTACAGTGGAAGCGTTCCTACAGGGAGTGGGACGCCAAAACCAGAGCAAGGAAAGGTGTGCATCATGGGTGGTAACGGCATGAAGGGTATGGACATTGAGCGCGGCCGCGAGGTCTCGCAGCAGATTCAGGTCCGCATGGACATGATCGACGACGACATCCAGAAGCTCAACGACATCAAGTCGGCTCTTCAGGAGAACTGGGCCGGTCAGGACCAGGTTGAGATGGACGGCAAGCTCGACGAGGCTATCCAGCTCTACGAGGCTGTGAAGTCGGCTCTCGAGGCGAAGAAGACCGAGCTCGACAAGGACATCGACGAGCAGGAGCAGACCTCGGCCCAGTAAGTTTGGCCGCGTCTCGACGCTCGCAAAGCGGGTGCGGAACCATCGGGTTCCGCACCCGCTCTCGTTGTGTCGGGCAGCGATCGTTGACCTGCTGGCTCGGGCGGTCAGCGTCTCCGATGAGGTGGCAGTGGGTTCTACAGCGCCTGAGTCGAATCACCGCCGGCGGTCGACTGGGGTGTTGACGTGGATGCCGTCGAAGTGTGCGTGGTGAGCCTGGTGCGGGCGTGCATCACCTCACTTGCCGCACCCGAGATGTCATTCCACGTCAGAAGTCGAATCAGAGGGGAGAAGTCCCCATGATTGGGTACCGTTGAGTCCTCACTTGAGTAGTAAAAAATATCGCGGTGATCAGGGGATTTACTGCGTCCCTCAGTGTGGGGGAAGAGGTGGGGAGGGGATGGGTACTCCTCCCCATTGAGTACCCGCAATGCCGTTCCTACAGTGGAAGCGTTCCTACAGGGAGTGGGACGCAGAAACACACGACATAGCAAAGGTGGCATCATGGCATTCACGCACGGTATGAACATCGACGAGGTTACGGCTCAGAAGGACGCCGTCGACCAGGTCGAGGACGGCACCACGCAGTCGCGCGGCGACGCCAACGACATGATCATCGAGTTCGTTGAGTCGGCTTGGTGGGGCGAGGACGCAGACCAGTACCAGCAGGACTGGATGGACACGGTTGACAAGGCCTACGAGGCTGCCACGCAGTGCCTCTCGGAAGACATCTCGCCGGAGCTCCTCCGCAACATCAACGAGCAGGAAGAGACCTCGGCTCGCTAGTTCTTGCGAACGCGAACGCGGAGTCGTTCCGTGAGGAGCGGCTCCGCGTTGGTGTCTCCGGAAGACGAGTTGTAGGTAGCGCGACAAGAGGGAAGGGTCCACAATGTTCGGAATGTCGGGTGGCGACCCGGTAGACATGATGCGTGTTGCTGGCGTGATCGACATGCAGCGCGGCGAAGTTGAGACCGCACGCGACCAGCTTCAGGAAAAGGTTGACTCGCTCATTCCAGACATCTGGAACGGGCCGGACGCCGACAAGTTTGTTGAAGAGTTCGCTTCGGAGATCCGTCCGAAGTTCGACAGCGTCATCCAGGAAATGGAGCAGGCTGCGATCGAGCTCCGCGAGCAGGCTGCACAGCAGGCTGCTACCTCGCTCATCTAATTCGCGAGGCAAACGCAAGGGGCGGTGGGATGACCCACCGCCCCTTGCACTTGCCTGTGAATACCGCTCGGGTCGTTCTAGGCCAGCTCACTCACTTAGGATGCATTCGTGGCAAACGCAGGATTCATCGAGCCCCCGCCCGGATTGTTCGGCCCGTCGACGTCGACTCCTCGAGAGCGCTCGCCGCAGATTGCCCCGCTGCCAGCTGCGGCCCCGGATGACGCCGCACCAGCGGGAGCCCACGCGGCACCTGCCGAATCGGCGTCGACGCCGTCCTTCCCGGAACCGCCGCGGAACGAGCCGCCTGCTCCCGCACCCCAGTCGGCGACGCAGCAGCCAGTAGCCGCGCCAGCACCCCCGCCGATGCCGACGGGGCATGAGGCGCCCGCAAAGCCGGAGCCTCCCCGCCCGCGCGTTGACTCCGCCTCCGGGTACTCCTCGCTGCCCGCACAGGCAGCACCGGCTGCTCCCGCCGCGCCGCGGGCTGAGCCGATCCCGAACTCGAGCATTCCGCTCTCGAACCATGTCGCCGATGGCACCGTGCCGCTTCGCTACGACGCGTCGAACGGTGGACTCCCGCCTTTCCCGCGCTTTGCCGATGTCGAGCTGCCGAACGCGCCGGCCATGCCAGTCACTCGTGCGGCGCAGCCCACGCCCGCGCTGCAGCAGGCAGCCCTTGTCTTGGCTCTGCCGGATGGGGAACGCATCCCTGTGACCGGTGCCATGGTGCTCGGCCGCAACCCCGCACAAGAGCAGTTCCCCGGCGAAATCGTCCGCGCCCTGCAAGACCCGACCCGTACGATGTCGAAGACGCACGCTCGCGTCGTCGCCGTCGACGGCGTGGTCAAGGTCGACGACCTGAACTCCACGAACGGCGTTGCCGTGCTTCCTGGCGGATCCCTCGAGCAGGCGCGCGCCGTGGATCCGGGTACGCCCCTCGCTGCGCAGCCGGGCGACATCATCCAGCTCGGCGAGTATCCGATCGTGGTCGAAGCCACGAACTAGCGCCAAGACCTCTCTCAGGAGCCTCCTGCTAAGGTGCTGAGCATGTTCTCGCTCCGACTTCTTCGTCGCCGCGACGGGATTTAGCCTCAGGCGCTCCCCGTCGCGGAGGCCACTGCGTGCCTGAACCATCGACGATGCAATGGAGCCCACTGATGAACACGCACACCCACACTGCGACGAACACGCCTCGAACCCTCGCCGAAAAGGTCTGGGCAGACCACATTGTCCGCCGCGGCGAAGACGGTGCACCCGACCTCATCTACATTGACCTGCACATCATGCACGAGGTCACGAGCCCGCAGGCCTTCGACGGCCTGCGCCAGGCAGAGCGCCCCGTCCGGCGGCCGGATCTGGCGATCGCCACCGAGGATCACAACACCCCGACCGTGAACATCCTCAAGCCGATCGAAGACGCCACGAGCCGCCTGCAGATCGACACGCTGCGCCAGAACGCCAAGGAGTTCGGCATCCGCCTTCACTCGCTCGGTGACACCGAACAGGGCATCGTGCACATTGTCGGCCCGCAGCTCGGCCTCACCATGCCCGGCATCACGGTGGTGTGCGGTGACTCGCACACCTCCACGCACGGTGCCTTCGGTGCGATGGCGTTCGGTATCGGCACGAGCGAGGTGGAGCATGTCCTCGCCACGCAGACACTGCCACTCAAGCCCTTCAAGACGATGGCCGTCAATGTCGAGGGGGAGCTGCGCCCGGGCGTCACGGCGAAGGACATCATCCTGGCCGTCATTGCAAAGATCGGCACGGGTGGCGGCGCGGGGTACGTCCTCGAATACCGCGGCTCTGCCATCCGCTCGCTCTCAATGGAGGGCCGGATGACGATCTGCAACATGTCGATCGAGGCGGGTGCCCGAGCCGGCATGGTCGCTCCGGACGAGACCACCTTCGAGTATCTCGAGGGCCGCCCGCACGCGCCTCAGGGCGCCGATTGGGATGAGGCTGTCGCTTACTGGAAGACGCTCCCCACCGATGAGGGCGCCACCTTCGACGCAGAAGTCTTCATTGACGCGAACGAGCTCGAGCCATTCGTGACCTGGGGCACAAACCCGGGTCAGGGTGTGAGCCTCAACGAATGTGTGCCGAACCCTGCCGAGATGACGGATGCCACCGACCGTCAGGCGGCCAAACGCGCCCTCGAATACATGGATCTCGCACCGGGTACGCCGATGAAGGACATCCCCGTGGATGCCGTGTTCATGGGCTCGTGCACGAACGCTCGTCTCGAAGACCTCCGCACCTTCGCGAGCGTCATTAAGGGGCGGACGAAGGCACCGGGCGTGCGCGTCATGGTCGTGCCGGGCTCTGCCCGCGTTCGCCTCGAGGCAGAAGCCGAGGGCCTCGACAAGATCATCACCGACTTCGGCGCCGAGTGGCGCTTTGCGGGCTGCTCGATGTGCCTCGGCATGAACCCCGACCAGCTCTCGCCTGGCGAGCGCTGCGCCTCCACCTCGAACCGAAACTTTGAAGGACGCCAGGGTAAGGGCGGCCGGACCCATCTCGTCTCGCCGCTCGTCGCCGCCGCAACCGCCGTCCGCGGCACCCTCTCAACCCCGGCAGACCTTGACTCGGTCAACGACGACACGAAGGAGACGAAGTAATGGAACCGCTCACGAAGATCGAGGGTGTCGCCGTCCCGCTGAACCGCTCGAACATCGACACCGACCAGATCATCCCGGCCGTCTACCTCAAGCGTGTCGTGAAGACCGGCTACGAGGATGCCCTCTTCGCTGGCTGGCGCGGCGATGAAGACTTCATCCTCAACCGCCCCGAATACGCGAACCCGAAGGTGCTCGTCGCGGGCCCCGATTTCGGCACCGGCTCGAGCCGCGAACACGCGGTGTGGGCGCTGCGGGACTTCGGCTTCCGCGTCATCCTCTCCGCCCGTTTTGGTGAGATTTTCCGCGGCAACGCGGGCAAGCAGGGCCTCCTCGCCGCTCAGCTCGCCGAAACCGACGCGGAACGCCTCATGGATACGCTCCTCGCGAACCCCGGCATGAGCGTGTCGGTCGATCTGGAGCGCCGCGAGATGACCGCGGGCGCGCTCGTGTTGCCCTTCGACGTGGACGACTACACGCGGTGGCGCCTCATGGAGGGTCTCGACGATATTGCCCTCACGCTTCGTAACGAGTCAGACATCTTGGAGTTTGAATCCCGCCGTCCGGGGTGGATGCCGCGTACGCTTCCTTTGCAGCGCTAACGCGCTTTCAACGGAAGGATTCCCCCTCAGATGAACTCGCTCACGCAGGATGCTGCCCTTCACGGCAGCGCCGTTGGCCTGACCGCAGACACGATCACGTTCCGTGGTGGTCAACCGCTGAAGGGGCGCATCGAGGTTCGTGGTGCCAAGAACCTCGTCACCAAGGCGATGGTCGCGGCGCTGCTGGGCGAGACGCCGAGCTTGCTCAAGGCCGTCCCGAACATCTCGGACGTGCGTGTTGTCTCGGGGCTCCTTGAGATTCACGGCGTGCGGATCAAGCGCGACGATGCTTCCGGTGATCTTCACCTCGACCCGTCGAACGTTGAATCGGCTCACATGGCCGAGATCAACGCGCACGCAGGATCCAGCCGCATCCCGATTCTCTTCTGTGGCCCGCTGCTGCACCGCCTGGGTGAGGCGTTCATTCCGGACCTCGGCGGCTGCCGCATCGGTGACCGTCCGATTGACTTCCACCTTGAGGTGCTGCGCAACTTCGGTGCGGTCATCGAGAAGCTGCCCGACGGCATCCGCATGAGCGCCCCCGACGGCCTCTCGGGTGCCAAGATTCAGCTGCCCTACCCCTCGGTGGGCGCCACTGAGCAGGTGCTCCTCACGGCGGTTCGCGCAACTGGTCGCACCGAGCTGCGCAACGCCGCGATCGAGCCCGAGATCATGGACCTCATCAACATCCTGCAGAAGATGGGCGCCTCGATCTCGGTTGACGCGGACCGCGTCATTCGCATTGAGGGTGTCGACCGTCTCGAGGGGTACCGCCACCGCGCGATCTTCGACCGCAACGAGGCCGCGAGCTGGGCATCCGCCGCGCTCGTCACGAAGGGTGACATCTTCGTGGCCGGTGCACGTCAGGCTGAAATGCTCACCTTCCTCAACGTGTTCCGCAAGGTCGGTGGCGCGTTCGAGATTGAAGAGGACGGCATCCGCTTCTACCACCCCGGCGGCGACCTCAAGCCGGTCGTCATCGAAACCGATGTGCACCCGGGCTTCATGACCGACTGGCAGCAGCCGCTCGTCGTGGCGCTCACGCAAGCGCACGGTGTGTCGATCGTGCACGAAACCGTGTATGAGCAGCGCTTTGGCTTCGTGGACGCGCTCGTCGACATGGGTGCGACCGTGCAGCTCCACCGCGAATGCCTCGGCTCGGAGCACTGCCGATTCGGTCAGCGCAACTTCCTCCACTCGGCCGTCATTTCCGGCCCGACGAAGCTTCACGGTGCCGACATTGAGGTGCCCGACCTGCGCGGTGGCTTCAGCCACCTCATCGCAGCACTCGCAGCGGATGGCGTCTCGCGCGTCTCGAACGTGGGCATCATCGCCCGCGGCTACGAGAACTTCATCCAGAAGCTCCACGACCTCGGAGCCGACTTCACGGTTGAAAGCTAGTGAGCGAGGAACAGACGAAGCGCACGAAGCCGCGCGGCTCGGGTGAGCGCAGCAAGCCGAGCATTTTTTGGCTCATCTACCTCATGGTGGCGCCGCTGTTCTCGATCCTGTTCAAGTACGAGATTCGTGGCAAGCTTCCGCAGAACGGGCCCTTCGTGCTCGCCGGAAACCACCTGTCCGAGCTCGACCCGGTCGTGATCGGTTACGGCGTGTGGAGGATGGGGCGCATCCCGCGCTTCATGGCGAAGGACTCGCTCTTCCGCGTCCCGGTGCTCAAGTGGCTACTCAACGCTTCCGGCCAGATTCCGGTCAAGCGTGGCCGCGGCGGCGGCGAAGCTGTTGAGGCTGCCGAGCGTCTCATGGAGACCGGTGGCGGCGTCATCATCTACCCCGAGGGCACGCTCACGCGGGAACCACAGCTGTGGCCGATGCGCGGCAAGTCGGGTGCGGTTCGCCTCGCGGCAGCCCATAACATCCCGCTCGTGCCCTTCGCGCACTGGGGGACGCAAGCGGTCTACGGTCGCTACGCGAAGCGTCCGACGCTCCGCTTCCGCACGCCGATCGTTATCAACGTTGGCGAGCCGATGGATCTTGGCGAGCTTGAGCTCGACGCGAAGGACCGTCATATCGTGCAGGAGGCATCCGACCGCCTGATGGAGCGGATCGTCGAACTCCAGGCCGAGCTTCGTCCGGGGGAGACCCCGCCCGAGGAGCTCTACATCCACCACGTCGCCAAGCTTGAGCCGACTGCTGAGCAGAAGGAGCAGACCGAGCAGGCGACGCAGACTGAGTCGACTGAGCGCCATGACTGAGCCCGGAACAGAGCGGATCGCCGTTATCGGCGGCGGCAACTGGGGCACCACCTTCGCCAAGGTTGTCGTCGACGGTGGTCGCCCGGTGACGCTGTGGGCTCGCCGCTTTGAACAGGCCGTCGAGATCAACGACGCGCACCGCAACACGCAGTATCTGCCCGGCATCGACCTGCCGCTCGGGCTCACCGCGAACCACGAGCTCGAACCTGTCGTGATCGGCGCGGATGTGCTCTTCCTCTCGGTGCCCGCGCAGGCGGCGCGTGAACGTCTCGAAGAGATGCGGTCGATGCTCAAGGAGGATGCGATCCTCGTGAGCCTCATGAAGGGTGTTGAGCGCTCGACCGGTCTTCGCATGAGCGAAGTGATTGCCGAAGTCTCGGGGATCCCGATGGAGCGCATCGCTGTGGCCTCGGGGCCGAATATTGCCATGGAGATCGCGCGCGAGGAACCGACCGCGATCGTCGTCGCGTCCGAGTCCCGTGAGACCGCCGACCGTGTTGCCCGCATCGCGCGCAATAGCTACCTGCGTTCCTTTGTGAACACGGATGTCGTCGGCACCGAATACGGCGGCGTCCTGAAGAACCTCATCGCGATTGCCGTCGGCATCGTGGATGGCGTCGGCTACGGGGAAAACACGAAGGCTGCCGTCATGACGCGCGGTCTCGCCGAGATCACGCAGTTCGCGCTCACGATGGGCGCGGAAGCGAGCACGATGATGGGCCTGGCGGGACTCGGCGACCTCATTGCGACGTGCGAGTCCCCGCTTTCCCGAAACTTTACGGCGGGGCGACTGCTCGGCCAGGGCTACGTCTTCGAAGATGTGGTGCAGCAAATGGAGCAGACCGCCGAAGGTTTGCGCTCGGTGCGTCCCGTGCTTGATCACGCGGAAGCACAGGGGATTGACATGCCGATCGCTCGGCAGATCGATGCTGTGCTGCATGGACGAATGAAGCCCGCTGATCTTGCGCCGCACTTGGCGACAGACGACGACACCCCTCGAGGAGAGTGACATGAACCAGCCCGCCACCCAGCGCACCCGCGTCATGGTCGTGTTTGGAGGTCGCTCGAGTGAACATTCGATCTCGTGCGCGACGGCGGGCGGTGTCCTCGGCGCGATCGACCGCGACCGCTACGAGGTCATCCCGGTCGGTATCACGCGTGACGGCGCGTGGGTGCTTGAGGCGGACGACCCGGAGGGTTTCCAGCTCAACCCTGAGTCGTTGCCAGAGATCGTCGACAACGGCACGCGGATTATGCTCCCGGACACAGTGAACAGCCGTGAAGTGTTCGTCGACGAGAACGGTGCGCGTCGCTCGCTCGGCGTCATCGACATGGTGTTCCCGATCCTCCACGGCCCCTTCGGCGAAGACGGCACGGTGCAGGGCATGCTCGACCTCGTGGGGCTGCCCTACGTGGGATCGTCGGTGTTCGCTGCTTCGGCGGGGATGGACAAGCACTACACGAAGCTCATCCTCAAGCACGCTGGCATCAAGGTTGCTGACGGCGTCACGATCACGGAGCGTCGCTGGATGCACGAGCCGGAGCAAGTTCGTGCCGAGCTCATCGACGCTGTCGGTTTCCCGATGTTCGTGAAGCCTGCACGTGCAGGCTCCTCGGTCGGCGTCTCGAAGGTGCATGACGCCTCCGAGATTGACGAGGCGCTCCGTGTCGCTTTCCTCGAGGACGACCACCTGCTCGTGGAGAAGGCCGTCATTGGTCGTGAAGTCGAGATCGCGATCCTCGAGTCCATGCCGGGCGAGCGTCCGCGTGCATCTGTTGCCGGTGAGATCAAGCTTTCGGGTGCCGAGTTCTACGACTTCGCCGCGAAGTACCTCAATGGTCCCGGCGTCGAGCTTGAATGCCCGGCAGCACTCATGGATGCGGAGCTCGCCGAAATGCAGGAGCTTGGCATCCGCGCCTTCGAGGCGCTCGGCGCGGCAGGCCTTTCGCGCGTGGACTTCTTCCTCACCGAGGACGGCTTCGTCATCAACGAGGTGAACACGATGCCCGGCTTCACGCCGATCTCGATGTTCCCGAAGTGCTGGCAGGCCTCGGGCCTCAGCTACCCCGAGCTCATCACCGAGCTGCTCGAGGTCGCCCTCGCACACGACCGTGAGCAGCTCGCCCGCCGCGAGCGCAGCCTCGCCGCGCGATAGGGCGTGGCGGCTCGTTAGCCGCTGTTCACCCGCGCCCCGCACCATAGTCCCTTAGCTTCAAGCAAGGGAATGCCGTGGGAGGCAGGCACATGGGCAAGAACGCTCGCGATCACGGGAGGGAGAGCACCGATACGGGGGAGACCCCGCTTCCGATGCTGTTTCCGCGCGGTGAAGGCGCGGTGTCGAGCTCGCGCAACACGGGCCAGGCGCTCGTCATCCACCCGAGCGGCGTGCTCGCCGTGATGGCGCTCCTGCTGGCGCTTGCCGGCGCAGGGATGAGCATTGTGTACGGCCGGGCGCTCATGCTCTTCGCGATCATTGGCTGGGTGCTCGCGGGGCCGCTCGCGGCCGTGCTCATCGTCGTCTCCCGGCGCATCAACCTCACGCGCTCCGCCTCGGCTCGCTTCGTGCCCTCGCGCGTGGCCGACCGTCTCCACGTGATTGCGCTCATCGCCATGTTCCTCGCCACGATCGCGTGCGCGATCATTCTCGGACCCTGGGTGGCGCGGTGGTAGGCGTGTTTGGGATGTTTGGTACTCGCCTTCGCCGGATGCTGGCGGCGCTCATGGTCGCTATTGCCGCGTGCGCTGGCGTTCTCGTGCCGTTCTCAGCGTCGGTGGCACCGGCAGCTGCGGTCCCGATGATGTCGCCCACGGAGGCTGCCGCCGTCCTGCCCGCGCCGCAGTATTCCGGCCTTGGTGCCCAGACTCCCGCGCAGCGATTTGGCTCGTGTCTTGCCGGTGGCGGCGAGGCAGACCTGCTGCTGCTCGTGGACGAGTCGACCTCGCTCGGCGTCACTGACCCGGACGGTGCCCGTGTGGCGAGTGCAGGGTTCTTCCTCGAATCGCTCGCGCACAGTGCCGAGAAATCGAAGCTCCCGCTCGACGTGTCGATCGCAACGTTTGGGCACGAGGTGACGACGATTCGCCCATGGACCCGCCTCGACTCGACGAGCCTCGGCGATCTGTCGGCGGATGTGCAGGAGCTCAAGAACCGCACCCAGGGCATTGATACCGACTATTGGCTCGCGTTCGATGGCGCGCGCAAGATGTTCGATGAGCGTCAGGCCGCCACCCCCGACACAGAACGCTGCCGCGGTATCGTGCTTTTCTCCGACGGCAAGCTCTCGCTCGAACCGCGCGGTGGTGTCACAAAGCCTTACGCTCCGGGCCTCGACATGGGGAGCCCGGGCGCGGTGGAGCAGGCCACGAAGCTTGCTCAGGATGACCTCTGCCGAGCAGGCGGTGTGGCCGATCAGTTCGGCTCGAGCAACACGGCGCTGTTCGGCATCGGTCTCGCGCCAGCGGGAACGCCCAAGACCGAGTTTGACCTCCTCGAAGCGATCATGACGGGCAAGGGTTCGGCCGGCACGACCTGCGGGACGACGAGCCGCGGGCCGCGAGGTGAGTTCACGACGGCCGCCGACATGGACGAAATGCTCTTCGCCTTCGACGCGATCTCGAACCCCGGCAAGCCTCCGCTGCAGCAGAGCTCCGACGTGTGCCCGAGCGGTTTCTGCGACGACAAGGCGCACGGCTTCGTGCTCGACACGGCAACGCCCGAGGTGCGCATCCTTGCGACCGTGACGTCCCCGGGACTGTCGGCAGAGCTCAAGCTCCCCGACGGCACAGGCATCCCCATCCCGGCAAAGCCCGCCGGGCAGGCGATCTCCTTCGAAAAGTATGGGATGACGGGTACCGCAGTGTGGCGATCCCCACGCACCGTCTCCATCGAGTTCGCGAAGGACAAGATGGAGCTCGCGCTCTGGCAGGGCTACTGGCGCTTCGCCTTCGTCGGCGGGAACGGCACCTCGAAGTCGAATGTGCACCTCTCGGGGAGTCTCAAGCCCGCGTGGGACACCCGCAGCGAAGCGGTGCTCCGCGCAGGCGAATCCCTCGCAGGCCAAGTGTTCTCGATCGCGCGGGCGGGTGGTGACCGTTTCGACCCGAAACAGTTCCTCGGCTCGATGGAGTACTCGGGCACGATCATTGACGGCAAGGGGGCCGAGCATCCCATCTTTGCGACGAGTGATCTTGCGGATGTCGGAAGGGGGCACCGCATCGACCTCTCCGAGGCCGCGGTTGGTGACGGCGAACTCGTGCTGCGCCTCGACATGACGACTGCTTCAGCCCAACGTCCCGACGGGACGAAGGTGCAGGGCACCCGCCTTGAACCCTCACTTGTCATGATCCCGGTGAAGATCCTTGCTCCGGCGAGCTACCCGGAGCTCGGGACGGTGACGATCGAACCGGGTGACGCGCAACAGGGACTCAAGGGCTCGATCCCAATGAAGGGCGAAGGCTGCGCCTGGATTCCGAGCGGCACCGAGGTCGACATCACATCCGGCCCGGCTGGCCTTGGCAGGCTCCTCGTGTCGAGCTCGGCGACCGGACCGGATCACTGCGTGAGCGGCGGTGAGGCGCGGCTTGGGTTCGAGATCCGCAGTGAATACCCGGCGACCGGCGCCCTGAGCGGCACGATCCCTGTCTCGATCGGTGCCGCGGACGGTTCCGGTGACGAGATTGTCGTGCCGGTGGAGTTCACGGCTCAGACCCACAAGCCCGTGGAAGGGTGGCCGCTCTGGATTGGCACGGCGGCGGCCCTGCTCATCGGCCTGCTCGTCCCGATCGCGATCCTCATGGCCGGTGGCGTTTGGAATGCTCGCGTCCCCGCCAAGCCCTTCGCGATGCTGCGCACGCGTGTGCGCTTCGATGACGGCACCCTTCGCCGAGATGGCGCGCCCCTCAAGATTCACGAGCACGAAGCACAGGATGCTGTGCCGGGTTCGCACCAGGGCGTCCGGTTCATTCGGCTCGGCGACGCAACGATTCGTTCGCGCGCCTCACGGATGCCCGGGATGCCCGGATTCTCGCGCGTGGAGACCGCGCAGGGGGTCCGCGCCGTGCCCGCGAAGCTGCCCGCCGCACTGCAGGGGCAGTTCCTCCTCATCGTGCGCCCCGAGTTCGGTCCGGGCGAAGCGGATCTTGTCGTCTTCCCGCGCGCAGGTGCGAAAGAGGCACGGCTTGCGACGCTTGTCGAACACATTACTGAGGCCACACCGACGCTCCTCGAGGCGCTCGAGACAGCGACGAACCGCACACAGTCAGCCCAAGACGCGAAGGGGGCAATCGTCCCAGCCGCGGAGCGCAAGGAATCGATCGAGGTGTGGAACACGAGCTCCTCGGCGGCGTCGAGTGTGTGGAACACGGCGAAGCCGCAGTCGCAGCCGACGCCGCAGCCTCCTGCCGCGGCGACCTCACCGGTGAAGGAGTCTGCGCGAAGCCCGTGGCGCACGGGGGCGCACACCGCAGCCCCCGCCGCGCCGCCAGCAGCTCCCTCGACGGGCGAGCCCGCCGCAACCCAGGGCCCCTGGAAGCAAGCAACTGGATGGCCGGGGACGACGCAGCAGCCCGCGAGGCAACAGCGTCCCGAGGCTCCTTCGGCAGCGCCGGGCACGAACGACCGCCCGGACGCGCCGCACATCCCGGGATGGAACGTGCCGCCGAAGAACGGACGCTAGGGCGTCGGGGTTGGCGTCGGCGTCGCGTTCTGGAGCTCTTCCGCGCCGACGCAGCCGTCCGTCGCAGTGATCTTCGTCACGGCATCCGAGATGTCGGTGAGTGCCGTCGTGCCCGAGACACCGGCCTCCGGCGAACCGTCGATCATGACCTCGACCGCGGGGGTGCGGCCGTAGGTGGTGAAGCGGTACATGGGAGCTTCGCTGTCGTCGCGAATCCAGTCCACGCCGTTCACGCTCACGCAGCCGTCAGAGCTCGGGGGAGGCGTGTCGACACCGCAGCGGTAGAGGATGCGAGCCGGGTTCCCCCAGGCGCTCGTGGCCTGCGCATTCGTGCCGCGCTTGGGGAGCCCCGCCACGTCATCCGGCAGTGCGAGCGTCACGTAAGCGCACTCAACAGCCTGCGCAGTCGGGGCGGGCTTCATCGGCACCGTCTGGCATCCAGCCAGGGCAAGCCCCAGCACACTCGCACCAGTGAGGGTGAGGGCGGAACGGCGGAGCGTGCGGGCGGTGAACATCGCTCCCAGGATAGCGTTGAGGCATGCCATCCACAGGGACCACCGTCGCCCAGCTCGGGGAGCGGGGCTTGCTCACACGCGTCCTCGCGAACATCCCGGCATCCCGGGATGCGGAGCTTGGCGCGGGAGATGACGCTGCGGTGCTCCACGCACCCGATGGCAGGGTCGTCATCACCGTCGACACGATGAACGAGGGACCCGATTTTCGTCGCGACTGGTCGAGCGGTGAAGATCTCGGGCGAAAAGCCATCGCCTCGAACCTGGCCGATATCGCGGCTATGGGTGCACGCCCGACCGGGCTCGTCATCGCACTGGCCCTCCCGGGCTCGCTCCCGGTTGCCTGGGTTGAAGAGTTCGCGCGCGGCCTGAGCTGTGCCCTCGACGAGTGCGCGCCCGGTGTCGGCATCGTCGGGGGAGACCTCGCGACCGCCGAGCGCATCCAGATCTCGGTGACTGCCTTCGGCGATCTCGAGGGGCGCGCTCCCCTCGTCCGGAGCGGTGCTCGCTCGGGCGACGTCATCGCGCTCGCGGGGGATGCCGGTCGATCCGCAGCGGGCCTCGCCCTCCTCGCCGCCTACGCGAACGACGAACCGCTCGAGCAGCTCCGCGAATCCTACGGCCCGGGTGGCGCGGCACTCGTGGCCGCACAGCTGCGCCCGGTCGCGCCCATCGCGGCAGGCCCGGCCGCGGCCCGTGCCGCTGCGAGCGCCATGATGGACGTCTCCGACGGTCTCCTCCTCGACGCACACCGCATGGCGGAGGCGAGCAACGTCACGATGCGCTTTGAGCGGGCGCTCCTCGAACCCTTCGCCGAGCGGCTTGCCCGCGAGCTTTCCGAATCTCCTGGCCTGCCGGACGATCCGCTCGAGCTGGTGCTCCGCGGGGGAGAAGATCATGCACTGCTCGCGACGTTCCCCGTCGACGTCGTGCTGCCCGAGGCATTCACCCGCATCGGCGAGGTGCTGCCGCCCGAGCCATCTCGGCTCCTCCTCGACGACGAGGGGCGGGAACCCATCGGCTGGGATCCCTTCTCGAACTAGCTCGCCGCATCCTCCTCGGAGGCAAGCTCGAGGTAGTGGAGCGCGGTCTCGCCGTAGAGCTTCGTGCGCTCAAGCCGGAACGCTGCCGGAAGCTCCGGCAGCGGGTCGCGGGAGGAGCGCTCGAGTACGACGATCGCCCACGGCTCGAGCTTGTCGGCGAGCGCCGCGAGCAACGCGGTGACCTCCGCACCTGGGACGTCGTACGGCGGGTCAATGAAGACGAGCCCGAGCCCCGGTGTGAGCCCCGCGACCGCCTGCAGGGCGCTCCGGGACTCGACGGTGCAGCGGATCTGGCGCGGCTTCACGGCATCCTCCACCGCACGGGCGTGCCGCTGAATGAGCGAGGCAACCTTCGGCGCTTTCTCGACAAAGTGCGCCGAGACGGCACCGCGCGAGAGCGCCTCGAAGCCGAGCGCGCCGGTGCCCGCATAGAGATCAAGGACCTCGACACCGTCGATGACGTTCATCGACTCGAGGGTCGAGAACAGCGCCTCGCGGACACGATCCGAGGTGGGGCGCGTGCCGCTCTTCGGCACCGTCAAGAGCACGCCACGAGCGTCGCCAGCAATGATCCGCGTCATGCCAGCAGCCTACGGGGATGCGTCGACGAATCTCGCGCTCACCGGGCGTTCGGCTCACTCATGGGAGACTTTCTGGTCGGAGGTATCCACATGACCGAGCAATTCCCCCACACGGCCACCGCCTCGACGGCGCCCGGTGCGAGCCTGCCCGCACACGCTGCTGTCCAGCTCGACGTGGCCGCCGCACGCGAGCGCATCGACCGTGTGCGCGCGAACATTGCCCAGGTGATTGAAGGTAAGGACGAGCAGATTCGCCTCGCCCTCGTGGTCCTCCTCGGCGAAGGCCACCTCCTCGTTGAAGACGTGCCTGGCGTCGGCAAGACCGTCCTCGCGAAGTCGCTGGCCGCCTCCATCGACGCGAGCGTCAATCGCATCCAGTTCACGCCCGACCTCCTTCCCTCCGACGTCACGGGTGTCGCCATCTACGACCAGAACGCCCGGAAGTTTGAGTTCCAGGCGGGCCCCGTCTTCGCCAACATCGTCATCGGTGACGAAATCAACCGCGCCTCGCCAAAGACCCAGTCGGCCTTCCTCGAGTGCATGGAAGAACACCAGGTCTCGGTGGACGGCGTGACGCACGCCCTCCCGAACCCCTTCACCGTGTTCGCCACCCAGAACCCCTCCGAGATGGAAGGCACCTACGCCCTCCCAGAGGCCCAGCGCGACCGCTTCATGGCCCGGATGTCGATGGGCTACCCGAGTCTCGCCGCCGAACTCAAGATGGTCGAGCGCCGCGACCAGGGCGACCCTGTCACGCAGCTGCGCCCGGTGGTGAGCTCAGCCGAAGTGCGGGCCATGATCCAGGTCGCGCGCAGCGTTTACCTCGCTCCGGTGCTGCAGCGCTACATTGTCGAGCTTGCCCGCGCGACCCGCGAACACGACGATATTCGCGTCGGTGTGAGCCCTCGCGCAACCCTCCACCTGCTCCGGGCAGTGAAGGCGAACGCGCTCATTGAGGGCCGCGATTTCGTCATCCCGGACGACATCACGTCGCTCGCGCGAGCCGTGTTCGCGCACCGTCTCGTCCTCAACTCGCGCAGCGTCCGTGGCGCCATCGGGACCGCCGAGGCTGCCCGCGTCATGGACCAGATCGTTCAGCAGATCCCGACGCCCACGAGCGCCTAGGCGAGCATGACCACTCGCACGATGGCCCGCCGATTGCGGCCCACTCGACGAGCCTGGGGGCTCCTCGTCGTGGGGCTCATGAGCGTGCTCATCGCCTACCTCATCGGGCGGCAGATGCTGCTGCTCGTGGGGCTCTTCCTCATCGGACTGCCGCTGCTCGCGCTCGCCCTTCGTGCCGTGTTCCGACCCAAGATCGAGCTGGAACGCACTGTCTTCCCGCGCACGATCGCGGTTGGTGACCGCCTTCGCGTGGTCGAAGAACTGCAGAACCGGGCCTTCATCTCGCTCGAACCTGTCTCCTACTTCGACCTCACCCCGGGAGCCCGCCGCTCCGCGGTCGGTGGTGTGCTGCCCAGCATCGCCGGACGTTGGCATCCCAACGCGAACAAACGTCGCCGTCGCATCGCCTTCAGCCTCGACTCGCTCCGCCGAGGCGTCCACGATGTGGGGCCTCTCTACCTCGACAACGTCGACGCACTCGGTCTCACCCGACGCGTCATTGAAATTGGCGAGCCCGTTACTGTTCAAGTCTGGCCGCGCCTGCACCCGCTCGACGAACTCGAGCTGCCGGCGATCCGCAGTGGCGGTGAAGTCGAGACGGGCATCGCGCTCGCGGGAGACTCGGATGACGTCCTCACCCGTGAATACCGCCACGGCGACCCGATGCGTCGCATCCACTGGCGAGCCACCGCTCGAAGCGGCGAACTGCGTGTGCGGCAGGAAGAACACCACGCAGAAGTGTCGTCGATCGTCATCCTTGACACGGCGCCGAACCCGGAGGCTCCCGCGCGCGTGGAAGACGCGACGCTCTTCGACATCATGGATGCTGCGGGCGATGACTCACAGGCCCCCATTGACCACGCCCTCGAGCAGGCGGTCTCGATCGCGGCAAGCCTCGTCGCGCATCTGCACGCGCGCGGCTACGAGACGGAACTCCTGCACACGCACGAGTGGGAGACCGAGCGCGAGGGGAGCGCGTCCTTTCGAACTGCGGCGGAGGATCCGATCGAGCCGGTCATGCACCACTTCATGGGCGTGCAGCCCGCGGATGCAGCATCCGGTGCCGAGCCGCTGCTGGACGAGATCCAATCGCGGGCCGCCCGCATCGGCAAGGCGCCCGTGTTCGTCGTGCACCGTGCGATGGATGCCGAACACACGGCGCAGCTGAGTCGCCTTGGCGCGCAGGCCACCCCGGGCGTGCTCATCCTCGTCGCTGAGGGGCCGATCAGCCTGCCGCTGCAGCCCTTCCTCGATGAAGGATGGGAAGTCCTCCTCGTGCACGCACGCGCCCGAAACCCGTGGGCCTCGATGACGCGCTACCCGGGCGCGCGGACAGCTGCCAAGCGCCGCGCGAGCGCGACCACGGTACGCACCGGATCCCACACGGCACGAGGTGATCTCCGATGAGCCGCCACACGAAGACGCCCGCCACGCGAACGCGGATTGCGGACGATATGGAAGCACGCGGCTCATGGATGGTGGAGCTCTCCGCCGGCCTCGTCATCGGGGCTGCGCTCGTCGTCATCCGCCCCGTGCTCAGCGGTGACGCCTGGTTCGCGCCGGGCATCGGTCTCCTCGTCGCGGTGCTCGCCGTGGCCGCGCTCGTACGCAGCATCACCGCTTCGTCGCTCACTGCGACGCTCACGGCGCTCGGTGCCGGGTTCGTGGGCCTGTGGATCGTGTCCTCCCTCGACGGCGGGGCCGGGTCACCACTCGACTGGGGGAATGCCCTCGCCGCGGCGGGCGCGCAGCTGCTCTCGGACACGCCACCGCTGCGCGAAACACCCGGCACGAGACTCATCCTCCACAGCCTCATCGTGGTGGTCGCGACGCTCGTCGACCTCCTGGCGCTCGGCGCAGTGCTCGGCACGGCAGCCCTCGCACCGGTGCTGCTCGTGTTGGCGGTGCCGCTGGTTGCCAGCGCGAGTGGTCCCGTCCCGCCGATCGACGCAGCGCCGCTCGTTGTCCTGAGCGTCGCGCTCGCGTTCTACCTCGTCACGACACAGATGTGGCGTCGAAGGATCGCGGATGCGGCCCTCGCTGACGAAGGCTTCCTCGTGGACGGGCGCGGCGTTGCCGGCTTTGGCGGTGCGATCGCGCTCACCGCAGCGGCCATCGTCGCGGGTCTCGTCGGCGTGCAGCTGCTGCCCGCCCCGAGCGGACTGCCGATGTTCCGGCAAGAGGGCCCGAGCTCGCTCTCCTCAAACCGTGTGAATCCGATCATCGACCTGGGTGACGATCTGCGCCGACCCACCCCGGTCAACGTCTTCCAGTACGCGACGACCACCACGAGCGGCGAGCTGCCGTACTTCTCACTCGTGACGCTCGGGGATCTTCCCGATGACGCGAGCGAATGGCGCCCGCGCGAGCCTGACCCGGCCACCGCCATCACGGTGCAGAGCGGCCAGGAACTCCCTCGCGACGCGCAGCTTGACCCGGGCGCGGCACCAGCCACCGTGACGACGGGCCTTGTCATTCAGCGCGGTACGAGCGCATACCTCCCGATCCCCGGCAATCCCCGCGTCATCGACGGGCTTCACGGTGAGTACCTTCTCGATGCTGCGAGCGGTGACACGCACGAGATGAATGGTGACGCTCCCTCGCAGGTGCTTGAGGTGCGCTCGGAACTCCCGCTCGGCAGCCCGACACTGGCGAGCGGCGCAGCCCTCGAGGTGCCGCCGGAGCTTGCCACCTACACCACGCTTCCCGAGAGCCCTGAACTCGAGGCCATCCAGGCCGCGCTTGACGGCGCGACGACCCCGGGCGCGAACCCCTACGAGCGTGCCCTCGAGATGCAGCAGTGGCTCGCGAACAGCGGCGAGTTCCGGTACTCCCTGACAGCGCCCGTTTCCTCGGAATACGATGGTTCAAACCTTGCCGGTATCGCTACCTTCCTCGACGCAAAGTCCGGATACTGCGTGCACTTCGCCTCGACCATGGCGGTGAGCGCGCGCCTGCTCGGCATCCCGAGCCGCATCGTCGTCGGCTTTACGCCCGGTGAACGGGCGGGCGAGAACAGCGAAGGCCAGACGCTCTACCAGGTCTCGAGCAAGGACTTCCACGCCTGGGCTGAGCTCTACGTCCCGCACATGGGCTGGGTGCCCTACGAGGCGACCCCCGCCGACGGCGTGGGCACGCTCACCGCGACCGACCCGAACGCTCCCGAGGAATCGCCCGCACCGACCGTCACGCAGACCGTGACCGCGACGCCCACGCCGAGTGAGGTGCCCGCGGGCTCGCCGACGCCGGACGCGACTGAGGTCGGCGACAGCGAGGGTGCGGCTGCTCCCGCACCGGCAGAGAAGGCTGCGCCTGCCGCGTTGCCGATGCCGGTCATCCTCACCCTGGTCGGCATCGTCCTCGCACTCGCGCTGCTCGTCGCGTTGCCTGGCATCCGCCGAGCGATGCGTCTCCGACGCCTGCGTGCGCTCGTCCTGGGTGATGCACACGATGAGGCGATGACACCCGGTAAGGCCGCGTGGCGAGCCGTGACCGATCGCGCGAGCGAGCTGCAGCTGGAGACGCGGCTTGAACGCGTGACGCCCGCGCTCGCCTCAGCACGGCTCCAAGAACTCCTCGAGGAACACCCAGTCGCGCAGGCCGCGCTCGAACGCCTGCAGCAGCTCACCGAGCGTGCCCGCTTTGCCCGCCCTGAACAGCGAACCGAGGGCGCGGGGGAGGCAGCCTGGGCAGATGTCGAATGCGTTCGCACGGCGCTCGCTGAGATCGCAGGCCCGCAGGCCGCCCGACGTGCCATGCTCATGCCGCCGAACACGGAGGGCCCACGTCTCCGGCAACGTCTTCGCCGGAGTTGGCGCAGGATGCAGCGGAGACGACGCCGATGAACGCATCCGCCAGCGTGCTCGACGCCCCGCTCTCGACGTTCCTCGGGGAACGGGCCGCGGAATCCTTTGCGAAGAGCTTCGGCATCACAACCATCGACGAGCTCCTCTGGCACACGCCACGCCGTTACGCGAAGCGCGGGGAACTCACCGCCCTCGACGAGCTCCCCGTCGGCGACCACGTCTCGATCGTCGCC
Source organism: [Zimmermannella] alba NBRC 15616 (assembly GCF_001570905.1). Lineage (GTDB taxonomy): Bacteria > Actinomycetota > Actinomycetes > Actinomycetales > Microbacteriaceae > Pseudoclavibacter > Pseudoclavibacter albus. Next base: position 219,056 of record NZ_BCSO01000002.1, read on the forward strand.
GAAGTACGCAAGGTGACCGAGCGGCGGATGCGATCCCGCGGCGGCTCGCTCCTTGAAGCGACGATCACTGATGGTCGCGGCTACATCACGCTCACCTTCTTCAACCAGGCCTGGCGCTCCCGCGAGCTCCAGCCCGGTGTGCGCGGCATCTTCTCCGGCAAGGTAGGCCGATACAAGGGCCTCGCGCAGCTCGCCCACCCCGACTACGAGCTCTTTGATGAGCTCGAATTGGATGCGAGCGATGCGCGCGCAAAGCGGTGGGCGGATGAACTCATCCCCATTTACCCCGCTTCGAAGCGCCTGCAGAGCTGGCAGGTGCAGGAGGCCGTGAAGCTCGTCCTCGGCGAGGTCACGGACATCCCCGATCCGGTGCCGGTGGAGCTGCGTCGTTCGAACGGTCAGCTCACCCTCGACGAGGCCTTTCGCCGCATCCACCAGCCGGTCCGCTTCTCCGACGTTGCCGCCGCGAAGGAGGCCCTCAGAGCAACCGAGGCCTTCGTGTTCCAGACCGCGCTCCTCGAGCAGCGGCAGCTCCTGCGTCAGAACGCCGCCTTCCCGAGGCGTCGCCGCGGTGGGGGAGTGCTCGACCAGTTCGACGCGAGCCTGCCGTTCGAGCTCACGAACGATCAGCGCACGACCGGTGAGGTGATCGCCCGCGAGCTTGCCCAGGATGAAGCCATGCAGCGACTCGTGCAGGGCGAGGTCGGATCGGGCAAGACGCTCGTCGCGATCCGAGCCATGCTGCAAACCGCGGAAGACGGCGGCCAATCCGCGCTGCTCGCGCCGACCGAGGTGCTTGCCGCACAGCACTACCGTTCAGTCATCGAATCCCTCGGGCCAGAGCTCTGCACGAAGCTCCTGCCGACACTCCTCACCGGCTCCCTCCCCACAAGCGAGCGACGTCGGGCGCTCCTTCGCATTGCCTCGGGCGACGCCAAACTCGTCATCGGCACCCACGCGCTCCTCGGTGAGAAGGTGAGCTTCGCAGACCTCGGGCTCGTCATCGTCGACGAACAACATCGCTTCGGCGTCGAACAGCGTGAGGCGCTGCGTCAGCGCGCAGGGCACCCGCCGCACCTCCTCGTGCTCACCGCGACGCCCATCCCGCGCACGGTCGCCATGACTGTGTTTGGTGACCTCGACGTCTCGACGATCGCCGAGCTTCCGGGCGGCCGCCAGGGCATCGAGAGCTTCGTGGTCGCCGCGGCAGAGCGACCGCACTGGTTGGAGCGCGCGTGGGATCGCGTCGTGGAAGAGCTCGATGCTGGACGGCAAGCCTTCGTCGTGTGCTCCGCGATCTCCCGCGACGAGTCAGAAACGGACGCTGAACCGGAACTGCCGACCGAGCAGGATGAGGCAGCGCCGCTCCCGCCACCAGCCACCGTCGAAGACACCGTGGAACTCCTCCGTGCGATGCCGCGATTCGCGGGCAAGTGCATCGAAGCCGTCCACGGCAAGCTCTCCGCCGACGAGAAGGACGAGCGGATGCGGGCCTTCGCCGCGGGCCGCATCGACGTCATCGTCGCCACCACCGTCATCGAGGTGGGCGTCAACGTGCCGAACGCGAGCGTCATGATCGTGCTCGACGCCGACCGTTTCGGTGTCTCCCAGCTCCACCAGCTGCGCGGACGCGTCGGCCGCGGCAGCCATCCGGGCCTGTGTCTGCTCGTCACGAACGCGCTCCCGGACACTCCCGCGCGCGAACGCGTCGAAGCGGTCGCGAGCACGCTCGACGGGTTCCTCCTCGCCGAAGAAGATCTTCGCCTCCGCAAGGAAGGCAATGTCCTCGGCGCCGCGCAATCTGGTGGTGCCAGTTCGCTTCGCATCCTGCGCGTCGTGGATGACGCAGAGACCATCATCGAGGCACGGGCCCGCGCCGCCGAGGTGCTCGAAGGTGACCCGACGCTCGAGAACCACCCCGAACTCCGCTCCGCCATCAACCGTGTGAGCTCGAGCGAGCGAGCCTTCCTCGGTGCCTCCTGACGGCCACTCGTGAGTCTCATCGTCACGTATCCTTGAGGGAATGTCTGCGCAGCCTGAGTCCCGGAGCGCGCGTCACCAGTTGACGCGCGGATGGCTGGCTGCGCTCGCGGCCACGAGCCCCGCAGCGCTCTCGCACGGCCTCGCAGATGGCCACGCTGTCGCGCCGTTGCCGCTCGCCGTGGCACTCGTGCTCGCGGCGTGCGTGTGTGTGCCGCTTGTGGGGCGCCGGATCTCGAAGCTCCGCATGACGACGGCAGTCCTCGCCTCCCAGGCCCTCTTCCACGGCCTCTTCGCGATCGCCGGACACTGCTCACCCTTGCAGCTCGCAGACGTCGCCGGCCACGCACATCACGGCACCGGCCTGGATGCCTACACACTCGCCGCAATGGCCGAGCACGCCCAGCCGGTCGTGGCCCCGAGCCTCCTGATGCTCCTCGGCCACCTCGCCGCGGCCGTCCTCACACTTGCCGCCCTCTGGTACGCCGAGCGTCTCGCTCGCGCGATCCTCAGTACGGCCTTCAACGTCGTCGCCCGCCTCGTGGCGCTTCTCACCCCGGTCCGCCCCATCTCGGCGGCCCGGATGCTGCCGGTGGCGACGAATTCGACGGGGTGGCCGACCGTGCACGCCCCACGTCTTGGTGGACTCCGTGGCCCACCGGTGCTGGTCTAACCACAACACGTGGACTCGTGCGCGCGCTCACCTGCGAGGCCGCACGGCTCGAACCCTCCCCACGATGGGGAGCTGTGACCTTACACCTGAACCCACGACACCCGGAGACCCAATGTCGACGTCTTTGCGTCTGTACTCTGCCCGACTTCGCGCGACCCTCACCGCGCTCGTGCTGGGGCTTGCCGCTCTCATCGCGTGCGTCCCCGCAACACCAGCGAACGCACACGATGTCCTCCTCGAGAGCAGCATCGTGGAGGGATCTGAGTTGGATGTGGCGCCGTCCGAATGGACGCTCCGCTTCAACAACGAGGTGCTCAACGTCGGCTCGGAGGCGGCTCTTGTCGGCCCCGACGGTGCCACGATCACCCTCGGCCAGCCCGCCTTTGACCGCGACCGTGTCACCTTCACGGTGCCCGCGCTCGCGAAGGGCGACTACACGGCCAATTGGCGCGTTGTTTCGAGTGACGGACACCCCATCTCGGGCAGCATCCCCTTCACCGTCACGGTGGGGGAGCCGTCCGCAACAAGTGCCGCCACCACGGCAGGATCCACGGCGCCTGACGCATCCAGCACCGCCCCCGCGGGCGATGCGAACGCGTCGCAGCAGCCGAACGACGGAACGGTCGCGGGCCTGCCAATGCCGCTCGCCATCACGGCAACGGCCATCGGGTTCATCGTCATCCTCGGCGCCGGTATCGCCTTCGTCATGAAGGGCCGCCACCAGGATGACCTTCCCCTGCGAACCGCACCCGAGAGCCGTCAGGCAGAACGCCCGGCCTCGGATGACACGAAAGAGAACTAGAACATGAACACCTTCCCGATCTCGATCCGCCGCAGCGCAGCAGCCCTCGCCCTCGCGAGCGTGTGTGCCCTCGGCGTGACCGCCTGCGCGAGCGATGCCCCGGTCTCACCGGCCGCCGATGCAACGACGTCGAACACGGATGCCGCTGTCGGCCACCAGGAGAACGGCGCCACCGTCACGGTGACGGACCCCTGGATCAAGGCCACCGACGGGCACATGACCGGTGTCTTCGGCACGATCAAGAACAACTCGGATACCCCGCTCACGATTGAGGCCGTCGACTTCGACGGTGCCGGCAAGGTCGAACTGCACGAGACGGTCATCGGCCAGGACGGCTCCTCGGTCATGCAGCCCGCTGAAGATGGTTTCACGATCCCTGCTGGCGGTGAGTTCAAGCTCGAACCGGGCGCGAACCACATCATGCTCATGGACCTCTCGAAGCCGATCGAAGTGGGCGCCAGCTACGACCTCACCATCCACTTCAACGACGGCAGCACAACGACCATGACCGCCATCGCCAAGGAGTACACGGGGGCCCAGGAGAGCTACGCACCCGACGGCAGCCTCACGAACGGCGGCCACGGCGCAGGTCACGAGGGCCACGGCGACATGGCTGGTCACGACGGCCACGGCGACATGGCTGGCCACGGTGACATGGCAAGCGAGACGCCCGCATCTTGAGTGAGGCCACGGGTGTGGATGGCGTGAGCCCTGACGAAACCCGTGTCGACGAGTCTGCGGTGGCTGAGCACTCGCTCAGCCGCCGCGGCTTCGTCCGCATGCTGGGATGGGGCGGAGCCGGTGCCACGGCTGCCCTCGGCGGCCGTGCCGCAGTGGATGCCGTCGCGCAGCAATCCGCGCCGAGCCCTGACGAGCTTGCTCGAGCGGCAGCCTTCGCCTTCGAAACCGCGACGATCGAATCGGGCCATCAGCCCGGTATCGCCACGCCGCAGCAGGCGCACGCGAGCTTCATCGCCTTCGATCTGGATGCCTCGCTGACAGCATCCCGCATCAAGGCGCTTCTGCAGATCCTCACTGACGACAGTGCGCGCCTCATGACGGGCACGGCACCGATCGCCGACCAGGAACCCGAAATGGCGGGCGATCCCGCCGGGCTCACGGTCACGATGGGATACGGGCCGGGCCTTGTCGACCGCGTGAACCCGGTGGCGAAGCCGAGCTGGCTGAAGTCGCTCCCGGGCTACAAGATCGACAAGCTCGAGGACCGCTGGAGCGGCGGCGACTTCCTCCTGCAGATCTGCGCCGACGACCCGATCACCTTGGCACACGCGCGGCGCGTACTCCTCAAGGACGCCCGCGCCTTCACAACGGTGCGCTGGGTGCAGGACGGCTTCCTTGGCGCTCGCGGCGCCCGCGTCACCGGGACGACGATGCGGAACCTTTTCGGGCAGCTCGACGGCACCGTGAACCCACGCACGAGCGAAGACCTCGGCCAGGTCGTGTGGATCGGCTCAGATTCGGGGGAGCCTGCGTGGCTCCACGGCGGCTCGAGCCTCGTCATCCGCCGCATCAGCATGGACCTCGAACGCTGGGATGAAGTGGACCGCCCCGGCCGCGAAGCCTCGATCGGGCGACGGCTCGACTCGGGCGCCCCACTCACGGGCACGACCGAGCACGACGCGCCCGACTTTGAGGCGCGCACCCCGCAGGGCTTCCACGTCATCGGGCCGGCCGCGCACATCCGCCGGGCTCGCGGCGATGGAGCCGAACGGATCCTGCGTCGTCCCTACAACTACGACACCGCGCTCTCGGGCGCTGCCGGAAGCGGTGCCCAGGTGAACGACTCGGGTCTCATTTTTGCGGCCTATCAGGCGAATCCTGAGAAGCAGTTCGCGCCCATGCAGGCGCGGCTCGCCGAAGCAGACCTCCTCAATACGTGGACGACGCCGATTGGTTCTGCCGTGTTCGCGATTCCAGGACTTGGGGAACTCGGTGAGATCCCAGGGAAGGCGCTCTTCGAATGATCAGCCATGTCTCGTAGGCTGCCCGCATGAGCAAGGTTGCAGTCCTTCCGGGATCGTTTGACCCGGTGACCCTCGGCCATCTTGACGTCATCGCTCGTGCGGCGACCATCTTCGATCAGGTGCACGTCGTCGTCGTCCATAACCCGGACAAGCACGCGCTCTTGCCGATCGCTCGCCGCGTGGAACTCATCCAGTCGGCGATCGCCGAGGCGGGGATTCCCGGTGACGTCCGTGTGGCGTCGTGGGCGATGGGCCTGCTCGTCGACTTCTGCACGCAGGTTGATGCGGACGTCATCGTGAAGGGGCTGCGATCTGCGCAGGACGTCGCCTACGAGACCCCCATGTCGATCGTGAACAAGAACCTTGCCGGGATCGACACGGTGTTCCTCCTCACCGATCCGGCGCACGCACACGTGTCGAGTTCGCTCGTGAGGCAGGTGTCGTCGCTCGGTGGGGATGTGGGGCCGTACGTGCCGAAGGTCGTGAAGGACTTCCTCCAAGGTGGCATGGACCCCCACATCGAACTCGGCAAGTGATCGGATCAAGATCGCTAGACTCGCAGGGTGAGTACGTCCCCCTTTGTCGTGAATGTCGCGACCATCATCCGTAAGCCCGGTTCCATGCGCGAGCTCGAACTCGACCTCGACCTGCCCGAGCGGATGGGTGAGGGCGTGGCGAAACTCGACAAGGGATCGCCCCTCGAAATCGACCTCAAGCTCGAGACGCTGCACGACGGCATCCTTGCGTCTGGCGCCGCCCGCGGCACCATGACCGCCGAGTGCGTCCGCTGCCTCGACCCCATCGAGGAAGAACTCGAGGTCGATTTTGCTGAGCTGTTCGCGTATGCTCAGGACGAAGCGTTCGAATATTTGGTTCACGACGACACGGTCGACCTTGAACCTCCGATTCGCGACGCGGTCGTGCTTGCCCTGCCTTTCCAGCCGGTCTGCACACCGGATTGCCTCGGCCTCGACCCAGCAACGGGGGAGAAGCTCACGGAACCACTTCCTGAGCCGAGCGAGTCGATTGATCCGCGATGGGCCGCGCTCGAGCAGTTTGGACGCGAGGGCAACACGTCCGAGGGCGACGATTAGCCCACACTCCGCCAGGCACTCAACGGTGCCGCGGAACCCCAAGACCCAAAATATTCAAGAGAGGTAGCCACCATGGCTCTCCCCAAGCGCAAGATGAGCCGCTCGAACACGCGCTCGCGTCGTTCGCAGTGGAAGGCGTCGGTTCCGACGCTCGTGAAGACCGTTGAAAACGGCAAGGTCGTCTACAGCCTCCCGCACCGCGCGAAGCTCGTTGAGGACGCTGCTGGCACGCCCCTGCACTACGAGTACAAGGGCAAGAAGGTCGCCGACGCGTAAATCGCGTCGTCCTTCACGCTGCACGAATTCACGAATTCGAGTGACTGCAATCGACCCCGGGTCCACGTCGCTGGCTGAGCTGGCACGTGAACTCGGGGTCGATTTCGTTCCGTCGCTGCTTGAGACTGCACTCACGCACACTTCGTACGCGTTTGAGCAGGGTGGCGAGCACTCGGAGCGGCTCGAGTTTATTGGCGACCGCATCCTCGGTCAGGCGGTTGCGATTTGGCTTTACGAGCACTGCCCGGATGACGACGAGGGGATGCTCTCGCGGTACACGCATGCGCTCGTGTCCACCGTCTCACTCGCCGAGATTGCGCGGGGCATCGGCCTCGGCGCGCACCTGCGACTTGGCAAGGGTGAACAGCGCACGGGTGGCCGCGACAAGGATTCGCTGCTCGCGGATGCGATGGAGGCGGTCTTTGGTGCCGCGTACCTGTCTGCCGGACCTGAGGCGGCGCGGGATCTCGTGCTGCGTTTGGTGACGCCGAAGTTTGATGAGGTGTCGCGCCTTGGTGCGGCGCTTGATCCGAAGACGGCGTTGCAGGAGCTTGCTGCCGCGCGCGGTGGGCAGGCTCCCGTCTACGAGCTGTCCGGCACTGGGCCCGACCACGACCGCTCCTTTGTTGCGCGTGTCGTTGTCACCTCGCGCAAGGGCACGCGCGTGCTCGCGGAGGCGACGGGCCAAGGCACGAGCAAGAAGGCGGCCGAGCTTGAGGCGGCCATGCGCGCCTGGCAGGAGCTCTCGGGCCGCGAACGTTAGGGGAGCGGATGCCTGAGCTTCCCGAAGTTGAGGTGGTCCGTCTCGGCCTTGCACCGGCGGTGACTGACGCTGTCGTGACGCGTGTCGAGGTGTTCGACGAGCGCGGTCTCACCCGGCATCCGGCAGGCGCTGCAGATTTTGCGGCCCAGCTTGAGGGCGCGGTGCTCGCTGAGCCTCGGCGGCGTGGGAAGTTTCTCTGGGTGCCGTTTGCTGTGGATGCGTCGTCGGCTGGTGTGTCTCGCCCTGTGCCTCGGGCGCTCATGACGCACCTCGGCATGAGTGGTCAGATGCTCCTGCGCGAACCTGGCGCGGTGGATGACCGGCACCTGCGCATCCGCATTGGCGTGGACGGGCCCGTGGGTCGATTCGATATCGCCTTCGTGGATCAGCGAACGTTTGGCTCGCTCGCGGTGGATCCGCTTGTTGCGACCCCCGATGTCGCTGATGAGCTCGTGCCCTCGCAAGCACTCC
>NZ_BCSO01000003.1 GCF_001570905.1 [Zimmermannella] alba NBRC 15616
AGCATCCGGCGTCGTCGCGCGGCGGGCTGCGGGCTCGGCTGCGGGTTCGGCGGCAGGCGCAGGGGTGGAGGTCGGAGCAGCCGGGGCGCTCTCGCGTTCCTCGGCCTGCTCGGGTGCCGCATCCTGCACCGGGAGCTGCTTGGTCGCGGGCTCGCGCTGTTCGTTCGGCGCATCGACCGAAGCGTCGGTCTGGTTCACCGACTCGGCGGCAGGCGCCACTTCCTCAGCCGGTGCCGCGTTCTGGGCAGCCGCCTGCTCCATCGGCGAAATCGTCGTGAGGTCGGGGTTGAAGCGACGGCGCGAACGACGCGTCATCGGGACTTCCTGCGGCAGGTCCTTGTGCGGGTCGCCGTTGAGGTCGAAGCTCTCGGCGGCAGTGCCCTTGCGGCGGTAGCGCGAGAAGAAGTCGTCGGCGTCACCCACCGCGAGCGCGTCGTCATCCGCGAGCTCATCGTTCGTGCGCGGCGTGGAGGCGTTGAAACGGTAGCCCTCGGTAGCGCGGCGTGCTGGGACGGGCGCGGGAGCCTGCTCATCGGCGGCGTTGTCGGCGCCGGAGTCGCTGAGCTCGGCCTCGTTCACGCGGTCGCCGAGGCGGATGCCCTCCGCGAAGCGTCCCTGCGCAGCATTCGAGAGGCCACCGAGTCGAGTCTTGGGCGCCACGAGTCGATAACCGCACTCCGCACAGAACTTCTGTGCCTCGCGGACCTCAGCACCGCATGTGGGACACGACCTCATGAACAACCTCCAGATTGCGCGCACAACAACTGCGCTCGTTCATGCCTACAGGATGAGGCTTGAAGCCAGCCCCGGGCACACCGCCTCGCAACCGAATCGTGCCCTCGAAGGGACACATTTCATGATGCAGATGGAGGTACTCCCCCGCTGGTCGCAGAGGCTCAGGCTACGCGCTCGGCGGCAAGCCCAGGTAGCTCTCGAGGCTCGCCTTGCCGGACTGCTTGATTTGGGCGGCCATCTCACTGCCGACGTAACGAAGCACCCAGGGCTGCGCCGAGACGCCCGTCTCAGCCTCGGCGCCCGCCGGGTAGCGGACGATGAAGCCGTACTCGTGGGCATGCTCGAGGATGAACGAGCCCTGCGACGTTTCCGAGAAGCAGGCGGCTTCCGAGCATTCGTTGTTGTCGAGCGTGACGTTCACGAGCAGACCTGTCTGGTACTCGGAGTGGCCGGGCTGGCCGACCGTCGCCTTCGCTTCAGCTTCACCCTTGGCCGCAACGGCCTCTTCGTAGAGCGCAGCCTGGTCGCTCGCGGCGACGTACGCCTTCCCCGCCGAGATGCTGTAGCCGTAGGTGTGCCAGCCGGTCGCGATGAGCTGCAGGAGCGCATCTGCCGTGTCACGGCGCAGCTGCGCGCCCTCGGGGGCGTCGACCCCGACATCCGCCAGCGCGACAAGGTCATCCGGTGCGTATTCGAGCTGCACGAGCGGACGCTTCGGGCCGACCACGACCGAGAGTGAATCCGGGGAATCCACATCGGCGGCGAGCGTCGGCGTCGGACGCGCTTCACTCGGTGCGGCGCTCTGCGCAGGCGCGGTCTGAGGGGCCGCAGGCGCTCCGTGGAGAATCTGGTTGACACCCATCCACGACACCGCGAGGGCACCGACGGCGAGGATGCTCGTCACGATCCACGACACGGGCGACGAACGGCGCCCACTCGTGCTGGAGGCTGGGCGTCCGGATGCTGCGCGTCGTTCACTCGTCACCTCTTCAGCCAACCACATTGCGCGGCCTCCCGCCTTGCGCCAGGCCGCAGGAAGAGCCGCTAACGTCGCCGCATGGACTCGCAGCCCGGCATCACGATTGCCCACAATCCAGCGCGTTCTCGCGTCGTCGCGATTCACGGCGGCGAAGAGATCGGCTTTATGAGCTACCGCGAGGATGCGGGCGCGATCGTCATCGACCACACGATCGTCGATCCACGCTTCCAGGGACAGGGCGTCGCCTCACAGCTTGTCCGCGAGGGACTAACGGCGCTCGCCGAAGCATCACCGAAACGGGTCGTGGCGGCGTGCAGCTACGTGCGGATATGGCTCGGGAGGCATCCCGAGTTTGCCCACCTCACCGAGTGGTGAGGGGCCGCGAGGCCTCACGCTAGCTCGCGTAGTCGGGCGCCGGTGTTGAGCCGAGGAAGCTCTCGAAGCTCGTCGCCCCGTTGTTGCGGTACGAGGTGGCTGCCTCGCGGCCGATGTAGCGGAAGTGCCACGGCTCGTACTCGTATCCGGTCACCTCGGTCTGCCCGTTCGGGTAGCGGAGGATGAAGCCGTACTCCCAAGAGTGCTCCGCAAGCCAGGCTCCTGCACCGGTGTCGCCGAAGCAGGTGTCGAGGACGCAGGTGCCGCCGATCTCGGAGATGTCAGCGACGAGACCCGTCTGGTGTTCGCTGTAGCCGGGGCGTGCCGAGGTGAGGTCAGCGCCCTCCTGCCCGAGCGAGCGCACGAAGCCGTTGTAGAGCTCTTCCTGGGTGGCGTAGGGGCGGTAGCCGCTCGTCATGTCAAGTTCGTAGCCGGCCGCGCGGGCTGCCGCGAACATCTCGGCGAGCGCGGTTGCGGCTTCGCTGCGCATCGGGTGACCGTTGGAGGCGGAGACGCCGAGGGTGGAGAGGTCGACGAGGTCGCTCGGCTCGTACGTGGAGGGCTCGAGCGGGTGAAGCTTGTTCACGAGCACCGTGAGGCTGTCGGGCGAGGTCTGGTCGAGCGTGAGCGGCTGGCCGGGTGCCGACGCTTGGGTGCCATCATCGACCGGAGCTTCGGCACCTGCATCGCTATTCGCGCCAGCATCCTGCTGCTCGCCGGGCGCTGCACCCTCGGGTGCCACGCTCGGCTGCTGGGTGTGGTTCGTCCAGCCGTTCGGCTCGGGTGCGCGGAAGAACTGCGGGATGAGGAGGGCGAGGAGTGCCGCGAGGACAAGGAGCACCACGCCAGCGAGGATGAGGCGACGACGACGAGTGTTGCGGGCGGCCCGCTGGCTGCGGGCTGTATTGGGCGCGGGCGCAGCGGCGGGGACGACATCCGCTGAAGAAGGCTCGGGAGCGGCCTCCTCGTCAACGAGCGACTCCGGCGCTGCCTCGGCCGGGAGCACGCGCGTCTCGTCGAGGGCTGCAGTGTCACCACTGGCGGGACGCGAGGATGCTGGTGCAGCGCTCGCGGCGCGTGCGGGACGCGCGGGGGCGGCGCCCTCAATGTCGATATCGGCGTAGATATCGGGCTCGACATAGCGGTCAGCCCAGCTCGGGTCGATCCCGCGGGATGCCTTCGCACCCTCCGTGCCGTGGCCCGTGTGCTGCCCGTCGCTCATTTGAGATTCCTCCACCGTTCGCTGCGCGTACCGAGCATGCCATGATCCCGAGACATTCCGGCTACGGCACCCGGTAGGTCCATTCCTTGGAGTTGAACTTCGACTCGGCAAGCTCTTCAGCGCGCGCGAGTTCTTCCGGACGCAGCTCGTCGAAGGTGCCGCCGTGCTGCGACATGAAGGTCTTCGTGAGCGAGTCGATGATGTCCTGGCGGGCCATACCGGTCTGCGTGCGGAGCGGGCTCACGCGCTTCTTCGCACTCGTCGTGCCCTTGTCGGAGAGCTTTTCGCGGCCGATCCGGAGCACGTCGACCATGGCATCCGCGTCAATGTCGTAGCTGAGGGTCGCGTGGTGCAGCACCGCGCCCGAGCCGAGACGCTTCTGCGCGGCACCACCGATCTTGCCGTTCGGGCTCGCGATGTCGTTGAGCGGCTGGTAGACCGCTTCGATGCCGAGCTCGTGGAGACCGTCGAGCACCCACGCGTCAAGGAAGGCGTACGACTCCTGGAACGACATCCCCTGCACGAGGTCAAGCGGAACGACGAGCGAGTAGGTGACGACGTTGCCCGCCTCCATGAACATGGCGCCACCGCCGGTGATGCGGCGCACGACATCCACATTGCGGCGCTTCGCCGCCTCGAGGTCGACCTCGTTCTTCACCGACTGGAAGGAGCCGAGCACGACCGCCGAGGAATCCCAATCCCAGAAGCGCAGCAACGGCTTCGAGCGGCCCGCGCCAACTTGTTCGGCGAGCACCTGGTCGAGGGCGACGTGCACGCGCGGGGCGAGCACGCCCGGGCGGAGGATGCGGAAGTCGAGCTCACGCCAGTCGATCGCCCGCGTAATGGCACGGCGGACGACGATGCCGATCGCTTCGGGCGTGACGCCAAGGAGCGTCGTCCCCTCCGGGATGGCGTTCGAGATGACACGGGCGATGTCTTCAGCGGAGCTGTCAATCGGGAGGCCCTTGAGGGCGTCATTCATGACCTCGAGCGCATCATCCGGGTCGAGGAAGAAGTCGCCAGCCAGGCGCGGGTTCGCAATGCGGCCGTCCTGTTCGTCGAGGTCAACGACGACGAGCTTGCCGCCGGGGACTTTGTATTCGCCGTGCATGGGGTTCTCCTCGAATGGATGGTGTGGGGATGAGGTTGAGGGTGCCCTAGCGGGCCGGGAAGTGGTCGTGGAGCCACGCGATGAGGCCCTCGGTGATTTCGTCGCGGTTGCGCTCAAAGAAGACTTCGTGGCGGGCCTCGGGGTAGATGCGGAGCGTCACGTCCGAGCATCCGCTCCAGCGCCGGAGGGCACGTGCGAGCATCTTCGGGCCGCGAGCGCCGAAGCCGAGCGGGTCGTTGCTGCCAGCAAGGATGAGGATCGGGAGGTCGCCGGGGCTGTTCGGGTCGAGGCGGTGCCGCGGGAAGCTGAGAAGCTGCACTGCCTGCAGGCTCGACCACACGGGCTGCTTCGCCGTGTCGAAGCAGTAGGGGTCGGCGGCGAAGAGGGCACGCTGTTCCTCGTCGCGGCTCAGCCAGGCAAGTCCGGTGTCGTCGCATGCGGCGTAGGCGGCATTGAGCTTGCCCGGATTGATGAGGCCCGGCACGGGCAGGGTCGTACCCGTGAAGACAGCGGCAGAAAAGAGATGCCCGGAGTGGTTGAGCAGCTGCTGGCCGAGGAGCGAGCCCCACGAGTGACCAAGCAGGATGAGGGGGCTCTGCTCTGCACGGGATCGCGCGAGGCGAGCCACATCGCTCAGTGCGCGCCGCGCCCGCAAATTCGTCCCCGGGCCGACCCTGCCGAGCCCGCGTCCACGTTCGGCGGTGAGTCCGTGACCGAGGTGATCCGGCGCGATGACACTGAACCCGGCGCCGGCAAGCCGCGCTGCGAGCGGCCCATAACGTCGGGCGTGTTCGCCGACGCCGTGCGCGAGCAGGATGGTGCCGCGCGGCGCCTCGACGAGCCGCGTGTGGACGACCATTTCGTCGCCCTCGCGAGTGCGCAGGATCTCGAAGTCGGTGAACCCGCGCGCCTCGGAAGCGTGGCGCTCACGTGCTGCGGTCGCGTTCATGATTGCTCAGCGTAGTCCTCGACGTGACCGGCACAACAGCCCTACCGAGCGTGCCCGACTAGTGCCACTCGCTGCCGTGCGGCGGGATGACCTCGCGTTCCGTCGGTGGAGGCATCCGTCGTCCCGGCCCCTCGGGCGGGTCGTTCGCGCGGACCACGCCGATGCCGCCACCGATCGTCCAGGCGAGCAGGCCCGAGGCAATGACGGCCATGATGAGCCCGTAGCCGTCGGCTATGAGGCCAATCGAATCGAACCACCACATGAGCGCGACGCCCGAGATGATGAGGATGCAGCCCGCCCAGAGCCAGCCGCGGAAGGTGCGCAGACCGCGAGCGCGCTGCTCGTGGGTCATGGGATGACGTCCAAGTCGCTCACGAACCGGCGGGAGGCTGCCCGTGCGGTAGCGCCAGAGCCAGCTCTCGACGCTCGTGAACATAACGACAACGAGCGCGAGGAGCGCGATGGTGGGCAGCACGTAGGGATTCGTCACGGTGAGGCCACCTCGTTCGTGGCGGCGTCGAGGCGGAGTCCGCTCGCAACGTCAAAGCAGTGGATGCTGTCAGCACGGGCCGCGAGGTGCAGGACGTCGCCTGTGGCAACGCGCTGCGCGCCGCTCACGCGCGCGACAATCTGCCGCTCCTCGCCTGCGATCTCGGCGGTGCCGTACACGTGGGCGTCGGCGCCGAGCGCTTCGACCATGTCGACGCGGAGGGCGATGCCGCCCTCGGTGACGAGTTCGAGATGCTCCGGGCGGATGCCGAGCGTGACCTCGGCAGCATCCATTGCAGGCACCGTCAGGCGCTGGCCGCCGAAATCCACGGCGTCCTCGGTCACAGGAAGCTGGAGGAGGTTCATGGCGGGTGAGCCGATAAATCCCGCGACGAAGACATTCGCGGGACGCTCGTAGAGTTCGCGTGGCGGGGCAACCTGCTGGAGCGTGCCGTCCTTCAAGACCGCGACGCGGTCGCCCATCGTCATCGCCTCAACCTGGTCGTGGGTGACGTAGACCGTCGTCGCACCCAGGCGGCGCTGCAGACGTGCGATCTGCGTGCGGGTCTGCACGCGAAGCTTTGCGTCGAGGTTCGACAGCGGCTCATCCATGCAGAACACGGCAGGTTCGCGCACGATGGCGCGGCCCATCGCAACGCGCTGACGCTGGCCACCGGAGAGCTCCTTCGGCTTGCGGTCGAGGAGCGGCGTCAGGTCGAGTATTTCGGCGGCTTCGTGCACGCGGCGGCGGATCTCATCCTTCGGGAACTTCTTGCGCTTGAGCGCGAAGCTCATGTTCTCGGCGACCGTCATGTGCGGGTAGAGTGCATAGTTCTGGAAGACCATGGCGATGTCGCGGTCTTTCGGGTCGACATCCGTGACGTCCTTGCCATCGAGGCGGATCTCACCACTCGAGATCTCTTCGAGACCCGCGAGCATACGCAGCACCGTGGACTTACCCGACCCCGAAGGGCCAACGAGCACGAGGAACTCGCCGTCGGCAATCTCGAGCGAGAACTCGTCGACCGCGGGGCGCTCAGCACCCGCATAGACAAGACTCGCACGATCGAATGTGACGCTGGCCATGGGACTCCTTCTCCCGCCGGTAGGCACGTACCGGACGATCCGTTGCAGGGATGCTTCGAGCCTACGCCGCACCACCGACATCCGATTTCGCCCGGGGCCCGTGATCGCTCCTGGCGCACGAGGACGCGGATACGCGACGAGAAACGGAGGCAAGGTCACGCGCTCGATTGATGTTCTGCTCGGCTCGGGCTGTTGAGATAGAGGCATCCAGCAATCCAGGGAGTGGAAGCGTGATCGATCTCAAGACGACGAAGATGACCGAGCGACTCGTTGCGGTCACCGCGGCCGTGGCAGTGCTGCCGCTGCTCGCAGGGTGCACGGCGCTCGCGGGCCTCAACGGCGGCAACGAGCCTGCGCCGAGCGAGACGGCCACGCCGGTCACGTGTTCCACTGAAGGTGCCGAGGGCGAGGCGACCGAGAGCGAGCAGCAGGCCTGCGACGAGCTCAACGGCACCTCGAGCGAGGCACCCGAGTCGAGCGAATCGCCTGAGCCTGGCCAGAACGACCAGGACGGCGACCACGACCAGAGCCAGCAGGATGGCGGCAACAGCCCGAAGCCGAACCACACGCAGGGCGGTTCGGGCTCACACAGCGGTGGCGGCTCCACGCACGACAACGGCACCACCGGCGGCCACAACGACGACCGCCCGCAGCTGACCGCCAGCCCGCGCCCGTAGCGTTCCGCGCGTTCAACGCGGGCGCGCAGCACGGCGGTGCCGCTACTGTTCGGGGGCGAAGACCTTGCCGGGGTTGAGGATGTCCTTCGGGTCGAAGAGGCGCTTGATCTGCTGCTGCAGTTCGTACTGACGCATGCCGAGTTCCTCGCCGAGCCAGCGGCGCTTGAGGAGCCCGATACCGTGCTCTCCGGAGAGCGTGCCGCCGAGTTCGAGCGCCTTCGTGAACATCTCGGAGGCCGCCTGCCAGACGTGCTCGGGGACGTCATCCAGGCTCCCCTCAAACACGATCGTCGGATGGAGGTTGCCGTCGCCCGCGTGGCTCGGCGTGGCGATGAAGAGCCCGTAGCGTTCGGCGATGTCGTCGAGGGCGTCGAACATCTCCACCATCCGGTCGCGCGGCACCGCGACATCCTCCACGAGCATCGCTTGCCCCATTGCTTCGACCGCGAGGAAGCCGTTCCGGCGCACGTCGACGAGGCTTGCGGCGGCTTCGGGGTCAGTCGTGACTTCCACGTCCGCGCCACGTTCGCGGGCCAGGGCAGCGATGGATTCGGCTTCGTCGAGGGCGGCATGGCCATCGGTTTGGATGAGGAGGTAGGCCTCGCCGCGGCTCGCGAAGTCGATGCCGTTGTAGTTCGTAATGGCGCGGAGCATGTGCCGGTCGAGGAGTTCCATGATGGCGGGCTGAAGGCCGCGGCGGGTGATCTCGGCGGAGCAAGCGGCGGCATCCGCGATGCTCGGGAAGTAGCAGCCGATCGTGGGGACGACGCCGGTCACGAGCGGGCGGAGTTGCAGGGTTGCTTCGACGATGACGCCGAGAGTGCCTTCGGAGCCAATCATGAGCGCGCAGAGGTCGTAGCCGGTGACGCCCTTCACAGTGCGGTGGCCGACTTCGAGCAGTTCGCCGTCGGCGAGGACGACCTTGAGGGCGAGGACGGCTTCGCGCGTGACCCCGTACTTGGTGCAGAGCAGGCCGCCCGCGTTCATGGCGATGTTGCCGCCGACGCTCGAGATGGCTTTGGATGCGGGGTCGGGTGCCCACCAGAGACCGTGCTTCGCGAGTTCGGCGTTGAGTTCGCCGTTGAGGATGCCGGGTTCGACGACGCAGAGCTGGTTGTCGACGGAGATCTCGTGGATCTGTCGCATCCGCTCCGTGGAGAGGACGATTTCGCCGTCGCCAGCGATGGCGGCGCCTGCGAGGCCTGAGCCGGCGCCGCGCGTGACGACGGGGGTGCCGTGGGCGTGTGCGATGCGGAGCGTGGCCTGGACGTCGGCGATCGATTCGGCGCGCACAATGACGAGGGGGCGGCCGGTAGCGTACATGCCGGATCGGTCGGTGCGGCAGGCTTCGAGGGCGGCCTCGTCGAAGTCGAGGCGGGGGCCGAGGGCGGCCTGAAGTTCGGTGACAACGCTGTCTGACATAACACCAGGGTAGTCGCGCGTCCTGACGGCCGACGCACGCCCCATCCCGCGGGAAATACCGAGGCTTGCGTCAAATACCGAGCGTTGTCGTCGGTATGTGACGCATCCGTCGGTATTTCGTCCGGAGGGGATCCACGGGATGCGCCCCGGACTACTCGCCGAGGAGGGGGTTGCCGGGGTCGGAGGCGGGGGCGTTCGGGTCGACGAGCTTTTCGTGGGCGAAGAGCTCAACGACCATGTCCTCGGGTTCACCGTAGCGGTGGGCGGCGAGGGAGATGGACTGTTCGCGCAGGAACGGCAGCAACTCCAAGCGTCCGGCTGCGGTGACCGGGTTCGACCACACGGAGGCGTCAGCATCCGCACCGAGCGCGGCGCACACAGCGGCGCGACCGCCACCGATAAGGCGGATCCGGAGCGCATCTGCACCGTCGGTCTTGATTCGGGTGAGGTGTTCTTCGTTTGTTTCGAGGCGGATCTTCACGCCCCACTTCAGGAGCAGATCACCGATGGCGGCGGGGATGTCGATGCCGCTCGAGAGGTCGATCTTGCGCGCACGGGCGATTTGCGCAGCGACCATGATGCGGACGAGGTCTTCGAGCTTGCCGCCCTCTTGCACGCGCACGCTCACCGGCACGGGGACGTAGCGCATGAGGTTGCGTTCGAAGGCAAGGTTCGTGACATCCGCGGCTTCACCGAACTCTTCGTTCCAGGCGATCTGGTCGGAGAGGGCGCTGCGGCGCACGATGTCGAAGCTCTCGTACGGCATGTGCTGCTGTGCGGTTTCGATGAGGGCGCGGGCGCGCGGGTCGAGGCCGCGCAGGTGGAGGGTCTGCGACTGCTCGCCGTGGTTTGGTGTCCACGAGCCGAGCGAGATGACCTGGTTCGGGCCGCCGGACTTGTAGCGGGTGCCGATGTTGGAGCGCTTGCAGCCACCGAACGGCATCCGTTGCGGTTGGTTGAGCAGCAGGTCGCGGTTGACGTAGAGGTTGCCGGCTTCGACGCGGCGGATCCATTCACCGATCTCGGCGCGGTCGCGCGAGTGGAGGCCCGCTGAGAGGCCGAACGGGGTGGAGTTCTGGATGCGGATGGCTTCGTCGAGCGTGAGGGCGCTCATGATGCCGAGCACGGGGCCAGCGAAGTCGGTCGTGTGCGTGTAGGAGGCAGGCTGGACGCCGAGGCGGACGCCCGGGGTCCACAGGCGCCCGGTGTCGTCGAGCTGGCGCGGTTCAACGAGCCACGATTCGCCTTCGCCGAGCTGGGTGAGGGCGTAGCGGAGGCTCCCGCTTGCGGGTTCCGCGAGGGGGCCGACGTGGGCGCTCGGGTCGCTCGGATAGCCGACGCGAATGGAGGCGACGGCGTCGGCGATGAGTTCCAGCATCCGTTCGGAGCGGGCGAGGGTGCCGACGAGGATGACGTTGCTGAGGTGTCCGGGCGTCTGGCCGGTGCCGACGAAGGCGCTGCGCACAATGTCGATGGCGGCCTGTTCGAGGTCGGCGCTCGGGGTGACGATCATCGTGTTCTTGCCGCTGCCGCCGCCGATGAGCGGGAGTTCGGGTCGCCAGCGGAGCATGTCTCGGGCGGCTTCCCAGTCGCCGGTGAGGAGGACGCGTTCGATGCGGGTGTCGGTGACGAGTTCGCGCGAGAGGGCTTCGTCGGTGAAACGGTCGTCGTCGCAGACAGCAAGCTGCATGAGCTTCTCGTCGAGGTCTGCGTCCCAGAGCACGCGCGAGAAGACGGCGTAGCCGCGCGCGAAGCGCGGTTCGGGCTGCAGGATGACGGCGGATCCGGCAGCGAGGGCACCGAGGACGCTGACGGCTCCGGCTGAGAGATTGGCGACGCCGGTTGGGACGGCGAGACTCACGCCGATCGGGTCGAAGTCGGCGCCCTGCATGCGGTCGAGCTGTCGGGCGAGGTGGGCGGAGTGGTTCGCGAAGTCGATGACGCGGCTGACTTCGTGGTCGACCTCGTTGAAGGGGGTGCCCTGTTCGGACATGATCACTTCGATGAGACGGGCGCGGTTTGCTTCGAGCGCCTTCGCGATCTTTTCGAGCACGGCGGCTCGTTCCCAGCCGGCCTTGACACCCCACGGCTGTGCTGCGGCTTGGGCGTCAACGAGGAGCGTTTCGATGCGTTCGGCGTCGCGCACGCGGTGGAGTTCGGCATCCGCGAGCCCGAGTTCGCTGCGGGTGATGCGGCGCTGGATGCGGCGAGCCCATTCGCGGTTGCGGGCGATGGTCGGGTCGGTTGCGGGTGCGTGCCGGAAGGTGTTGCGGAGGATGCGGCCGCGGCGAAGGCCGAGGACCACTTGCGTGAGGCCGGGGAGGGGGCCGGATTCGGCGGGGTTGTAGGGCTCGGTCTCGAGGCGCGAGCCGGAGGCAGCGGGTGCGTCGTCTTCGAAGTCTTCGATGAGGGCGTCGGCGGGTGCGCTCGGTGCGGCGGCTGCAGCGGCGGCTGCGGCGCTCGTGTGCTCGGCGCGGGGCGTAGTTTCGCGGCCGCCGGTGGCGCGGATCGTCTCGTAGCTGCCGTCGTCGTCATCGAACATGTTCTCGGGGAACAGGTCGAGTTCGATGCCTGCGGTGATGGTGGCGGCGTCGTCCGCATCCACACGTTCTTGGCGACGGAAGGGGTCGACGGCGATGAAGCCGCGGCGGGCGGCAGCGTCGAGCAGGCGGGCGTCGTCGGGGTGGACGCCGTCGGCTGCGCGGCGCGGGACGATGCGCGTGCGCTCGAGTGACGCGATGGCGTCGCGGCGGGCTCGGACTCGACGGATGAGGTACGGGACGGCTTCGCGCAGGCTCTCGTCGGGCGAGAGTGGTGCGCGGACGATGATGTCGGCATCGTCAGCGAGTCGTTCGATGGCGGTGTCGCATTCGCCCCAGGGGACGACGACGCGGGGCCGCTGCCCGAGGTGGCGCCCTGCTGCGAGGGCGAGGGCCATTGCGTGGTCACGCCAGAGCGGGGAGTCGACTTCGGCGCGGACGGCGCCGAGGTGTTCGGGTGCAAGGAGTTCTTCGAGGGCGCGCACCATGGACGCGTCGATGTCTTCTCCGTTCGTGAAGGAGGCGAGCTGCCAGCCGTGGTTGGCGGCTTCGATGCGTTCGCGGGCGATTTCGCCGTCGCGGGTGACGGCAATGACGAGGGGGCCGCCGAGGTCTTCGCGGCGCATGTGGGCGATGCCCGCGAGGCGGCGGACGAGGCCGATGGATTCGGGGAAGGCGACGGGGATGGCGATGCCGAGCGGCACGTCGCGCAGTTCGGCGACGTCGGCGAGGCGCTGGATGACGCTCACGCCGAGGTCGAGGTGCTCGGAGTGGCGCACGCGCAGCATGATGAGTGCCGGGTGTTCGCTGTTGAGGGCGAGGCGTGCGATCGGGGTGATGCGGGCGACGACGCGTTCGACGACGCCGTCGAAGTCGAAGAGGTCGATGAAGGGTTCGAGTGAGTCGACGTCGATGTCGAGTTCGTCGATGTTCGGGTTCTTGGCGAGGTCCGCGAGCTCGTCCATGCGGGCCTGGAGTGCACCTTCGCCGAGGGTGGTGGCGTGCTGCGGGGCGATACGGATGCGGGCGCCTTCGCTGCGGGTTGCCTCGAGCTGTGCGTCGCGCTCATCGTTGTTGACGAGGATTTCGTCGCCGAAGATGCCGCGTGTGGTGCGGGCGAGTGCGCGGACTGCGATCCAGGGGATGCCGGGTCCGGCGAAGGCGCCGAGCTGCAGGGCGCGGCGGGTGCTGCGGCGCAGGGTCTTCGGGAAGTGTTCGCGCAGGTCGCCGAGGCCGTTGCCGCTTGCGAGAGAGTCGCGGGGGCGGATGACGTCGTCGAGGAGGTTCGCGAGGAAGGTGTCTCCGCCGGGTGCCTGGAGGGCTCGATCGAGTTCGGGGGTCGGGTCGACGGCGTCGCGCTGGCGCACGCCGCGAGCTTCGAAGACGGCCGTTTCGCCGGCGCGCTGTGCTTCGTCGGCGGCTTCGCGCCAGCGGTTGAGGCGCTCGATGGCCCCGGAGAGGACGTCCTCGACCGAAGTGCGGGTCGGCTCGTCGACGATGATCGGGAGCTGTGCGGTCGGTGGGTCGGCGGGTTCGCTGTGGTCGGCGGGTTCGGCGGGGGATGCTGTCTCGTCGCTCGGCTCGTCGGTGGCGGATGTCTGCGCGTCGCCGAGTTCGTGGTCGTGCTCGTGGTGTTCTGCCTCGTCGTCGTAGTCAACGTCTGCGGCGTCGCGTGTCTCAACGTCGTCACCCGCGTCGGCATCCGAATCCGTTTCGCGCTGAGCGCGTGGAGTGCGGTCGTCAACGAGTTGCCACTGCTCCGGATCGGCGGGTTCACCTTCGGCGGGCTGGATACCGGCTGCCTCAGCAGCGGGTGCGACCTCGGCCTCGGCGGCGGCCTGGAGGGCGTCGCGGTCGAGCGCGGCGACGTCGGCCACGCCCTGCTGCGGGCCGGACTGCTCGGCATCAGCATCGGCTGGGCCCTGGGCTTCGCGTGCCTGCTTGGCACGGATCGAACGCACGAGTTCTGCGCGCTCGACGCGGCGCGCGGTGACCTCTTGCAGGTCACGCGTCTCGAGTCGGCGACGGCGTTCGGGCTGTGGCCGTGCAGACTCGTCGCGGGTGTCTCCAGAGTGCGAGGTGTCGGCCATGGTGGAAGCGTAACGATCCCTCCGGCAGCAAGGCTCAACGCCACGCGCCCCAGGGGGATCCGCCGCGTCAGGACTCGGCGGCCGGGCTGGGGTTGGCGGGCTGGCGGATGCCGCGGATCCGATGTCCGGCGAGATGCATGGCACGGCGCAGGAAGCTGCGGGCCCAGGCTTCGTCGACGGCAGCATCCGGGCCATGGTCTTCGCGGTGCTCGATGAGCTGAGCGACGGCGAGGGCGGTGACGAGGTCACCAGCACCCACGGTGTCGATGACGGGACCCGCAAGCTCGGCGGCGGGTTCGTGCACGTCGAGGCCTTCGCGGTTGACCCAGCGACCGCCGAGGGAGCCCTCGGTGGCGAGGACATTCCGGGCGCCGAGATCGAGCAGGTAGCTCGTGACCTCATCGACGGGCGCATCGAAAAGAAGCTCGGAGTCGGATGCGGACAGGTGCACGAGGAGGGCACTCGAGGCGTGACGCTCGATGCGCTCCCGCACAAGCACGAGGTCGTCCTCGGCACCGATCGGCGGTTTCGCGTCGAGGATGAGGCGGTTCTGCGGCTGCAGGACCGAGTCGAGCAGGCCGCGGTGCTGCTTGCGGTCGTGGAAAGCGAAGCCGGCCACGACCACGAGGGGCGCGTGGTCGATCGTGTCGAGCTGCTGCTGGTCGAACCCGATGCGCTGGGTGACGGGATGCTCGACCTTGCGCTTGACGCGGTGCTTCTTCTGCGTGAGGCGGAGGCGTCCCGTCGCCTCACCTTCGCGAAGCGTGCAGAAGGCACGAACGCCGAGGTCCTCGAGCGCTTCGGTGAGGAGTTCTGCATCGTGGTCTTGCCCGAGCGACCCGACCAGGGCACTCGCGTGGCCAAGGAGCGCAAGCTCGCGGGCAATACGGAACGCAGGACCGCCCGTGCGCAGGACGCGATCGTTCGCGTGCCGAGCCTTGAACTCTTCGATGACGGCTTCGCCAATGACCGCGATGGGTGCGCGGAGCCCTGCTGCGTGGTCTCGTCGTGCAGTGAGTGCGGCCATGCCTGGATTCTCACACGAAGCGGTGACGGGATGTTTTCGCGTGGCGCGCACCGCCGCATCCACCTAGCGATCACGATGGTCCTCCACCGTCATCCGTGGACCGCGTCGAGGCTTGCCGCCCCTGGCAAGGCCGATGAGCCGCACGACACGCTGGCGGTGCCCGCGCCACGTCTCAAGCAAGGCTGCCGCCGCGAAGTCGTCGCCGATCTCGCCGCTCAGCGCCCACGTGATGTGCCCGGCGAGGTGGTAGTCACCGAAGCTGGGCGCGTCTGGGTCGCCGTGGGAGCGCTGGGTCGTCTCGGCCGCCGTCCACACGCCGACGCCCGGGATGCTACGGAGCCGAGCCGTGACTTCCTCACTCCCCCGACCAAGCTCGAGCGTCCGCTCGAGCCCAGCTGCCGCCCCCGCCGCACGTTGCAGTGTTGATCGTCGCGAGAGATCAACCCCCGCGCGATGCCACTCCCACACTGGAATCGCCCGCCACTCTTCGGGACTCAGCGGCGCGCGCAGGTGCCGCGGGACGAGCCCCTCCGGCCCGGGCGCCGCCACAGCAAAGCGCCGATGCAGATACCGCCACGCACGCCGAGCCTCGAGCGTCGTGATCTTCTGCTCAAGAATCGCGGGCGCAAGCGACTCAAACACAGCACCTGTGCGCGTCAAATGAAGCCCCGGATGCCGACGCCACGCCTCGGCGAGCGGTGGCGGCAGCGTGCGAGGGTCGAGCCCCGACCAGTCGTCCCCACGGCCAAGCAACTCCGGCGCCGAGGCGATGGCACGCTCGGCGCCATCGCCGAAGGCCACGAGCCGCGCGCCGTGACGGGTGGGCCGGATGACGAGCGTGGCAAGACCCTCCGGTGTTCGCGTCACGCGCCACCAATCCCCCGTGGCGGGATTGCTCCACATGGTTGGGTCGTGTGTGCCGCGAGGCAGCACCCCAAGTGTGAGCCCGACATCGACCGGCTCGCGCGGCTCGTAGACCGCCTCGACTCGCCGACCTCGCCACGGCACCTCCCCGGCGCGCACCTCGCCGCGCGCAGGCATCCGCCCTTCGCGGGCACGCCAATCACCGCTCCTCGACGGGGCTGGAGCGCGCGTTGCGCGAAGCGTGGACGTGGTCATGCAGGCAGTCTCACCGAGACCACCGACATTCGATGTTCACCACCACCGGCCAGCGGCGTTTCCGCCGATCAGCGATGAATTATCGAGTGAATCCCTCGTCGTCCCACACGCTCGGCGCATCCTGTCGCGTCGACGGCAGGCGCGTCGCCTCGTGCCACACGTCGATCCACTCCGGCACGCGGTGCGGCAGCTCCTGCAGCTCCGGCACGGCGCGCTCAACGTCCTCCATGTTCACGCGGCCCTTGCGGCTGATGATGCGGGCGCGAATGTAAATGCGCGCATAGATCTCGTTGTTCGCAACGAAGCGGTGCTCGAGATAGAAGTCACGCAAGTCGAGGCCGAGCAGGCGCGTCTCCAGGATGAAGTGCTGGTTCCATTCGAGCGACTTGCGGTAGGTCGTCGTCTGGGCGGCCACTACCGGGTACCAGCCGCGCTTGCCGAAGCGACGCCACAGGCCCGTGCGCAGCATCCACTCAAAGCGGCCAAGATCGGCAATCGTGAGATAGGTGCCGTTGTTGACGTGGCGGTAGATGTCGAGGTCGCCGAGGTTCACGCGCAGCGGCGTCCGGCACACCTCGCCCACGCTGAGAGCGCCCTCTCGACGCGAGCGCAGCCACACCTTGAGCATTCGAAGGAAGTACTTCACACAGCGAGGGTACCGGGATGCGGCTCGACGCGGGATGCCAAGCTGGCGGCATCCTCAACGCGAAATACCGACTGCCGCGTCACATACCGACGACAACGCTCGGTATGTGATGCAACAGTCGATATTTGATGGGACGCGCAGCGCCTACGCAGCCGTCGCGGCGGCAGCAGCGCGAGCAGCAGCCGGAAGCGCCGCCTCCATCCGCTCCATCGCGCGGTCGCCGTGCTCTGCCGAGCAGAACCACGCCTCGAACGCCGACGGCGGCAGCGAAACGCCACCCTCGAGCATGGCGTGGAAGAACGCCGGGTAGCGCCAGGTCTCCTGCTTCTTCACCTCGGCCTCGTTGCGCGGGCCGCCCTTCGTGCCGGTCCAGCCAAGCGCCTCCCCGTCACCGAACGCGAAGGAGAAGAGGTTGCCGACGCGCTGCATCGAATACGCGAGCCCAACCTCGTCGAACGCGGAGCACACCATCCCGGCAATCGAATTCGCGGCAGCATCCACGGCCTCGTACACGCCCGCATCCGCAAGACGCATCGTGGCAAGACCAGCCGTCACCGCGATCGGGTTTCCGGAGAGCGTGCCCGCCTGGTAGACGGGGCCCTGCGGTGCGAGCTTCGCCATGATCTCGCGCGTCGAACCGAGCGCCGCGACGGGCATGCCGCCGCCGATGACTTTGCCGAAGGTGTAGATGTCGGCCGTCCAGCCACCCGAAACCTCCGGGCCGCCGAGGCTGCGACCCGACTGCTCCTCGCCCCACCAACCAGCAGGACCGGTGCGGAAACCGGTGAGCACCTCGTCGCAAATGAGGAGTGCGCCGTGCTCGTGGACGATCTCGGCGAGCGAGCGGTTGAAGCCAGCATCCGGCTCGACGATGCCCATGTTGGCGGGGGCTGCCTCGGTGATGACGGCGGCAACCTTGCCCGGGTGCTCGGCGAAGACGGCGCGCACGGCGTCGAGGTCGTTGTAGGGGACGACGATCGTCTGCGAGGTGATCGCCTCGGGCACACCCGCCGAGCCCGGCAGCGCGAGCGTGGCGAGGCCCGAGCCTGCTGCGGCGAGGAGGCCGTCCGAGTGGCCGTGGTAGCAGCCAGCGAACTTCACGACGAGGTCGCGGCCCGTGTAACCGCGGGCGAGACGGATGGCGGTCATCGTCGCCTCGGTGCCGGTCGAGACCAGGCGCACCTGCTCGATCGGCTCCACGCGGCGCGCGATTTCTTCTGCGAGTTCAACCTCAACCGTCGAGGAAGCACCGAAGGAGAGTCCGCGCGAGACGGCCTCCTGCACAGCCCCAATCACCTCAGGGTGGCCGTGACCGAGGAGCATCGGGCCCCAGCCGCACACCATGTCGAGGTACTCGTTGCCGTCAATATCCGTGACGAAGGCGCCCTTACCGGAGGCGAGGAACGGGGGCACGCCGCCCACCGAACCGTAAGCGCGCACGGGCGAGTTCACACCGCCCGGGATCGCCGCCTGAGCGCGCGTGAACCACTCGCTCGAGTGCTGTTCGTTGAGGGTCATCGAAGGCCTCCTTCAGCTCGCAGCCACCGAGCGGCCTCGACGGCGTAGTAGGTCATGACGGCGTCTGCGCCGGCGCGGCGAATCGAGGTGATCGCCTCGAGCGCGGCAGCTTCGCGGGAAATCCAGCCGTTGCGTGCGGCAGCCTCGATCATCGAGTACTCGCCCGAGACGTGGTACGCCCACACCGGGATCGGCAAGGCCTCGGCGACATCCGAGAGCACGTCGAGGTAGTACGTCGCGGGCTTCACCATGACGACGTCGGCACTCTCTTCGACGTCAAGCATCGCTTCGCGCAGGCCCTCGCGACGGTTGGCGGGGTCCATCTGATAGGTGCGGCGGTCGCCCTTGAGCTGCGAGTCGACGGCCTCGCGGAAGGGGCCGTACAGCGCGGTCGCGTACTTCGCCGAGTAGGCGAGGATGAGGACGTCCTCGAAGCCTGCTTCGTCGAGTGCAGCGCGAGCGACGGCAACCTGGCCGTCCATCATGCCCGACATGCCAAGGAGCGCCGAGCCTGCCTCCGCCTGCGCAATCGCCATCTCGGCGTAGCGCTCGAGGGTGGCGTCGTTGTCGACCGAGCCGTCGGCTGCGAGCACGCCACAGTGGCCGTGCGAGGTGAATTCGTCGAGGCAGAGGTCGGTCTGGATGACGATGTCGTTCCCAAGGTCGGCAGCGAGCGCACGCGTGGCGCGGTTGAGGATGCCGTCGGGGCTCGTCGCGGCCGAACCGTATTCGTCACGCGTTTCCGGGATACCGAACAGCATGATGCCGCCGACGCCGAGCGATGCGGCTTCTTCAGCTGCCGCACGGAGCGAGTCCTCCGTGTGCTGGAAGACGCCCGGCATGGAGCCGATTTCGCGCGGCTCGTCGATGCCCTCGCGGACAAACATCGGCAGGATGAGTTCGGCCGGGTCGACGCGCAGCTCGCGCATCTGGCGGCGCATCGCAGCCGACTGGCGCAGGCGACGCGGGCGAACGATCGGGGCCCCAGCGCGGGCAAGCGCCGTGCCCGAACTCGCACCGCCAACCGCACCTGGAGTCTCGGGGATGCCCTCGGCCTTCGTCATCTCTCGTCGTCCTTTCGCTGGACAGGTCGTGGCTCATCCACGACGGGAATCTCGTGTGCGGGATCGTGGAACGCGCGACGCCGGAACCACGGCATCCGATGCGACTTCTTGCCGTCGACGGCGTCGGCATCCGGGTCAACATCTGGTTCGTCACTCTCGGACGCAGCCGAGGAGGCACCACTCGTCGCTTGCGCCGCGGGAGCATTCAGGTTCGCCCCGTCGATCTCAGCATCGAGGGCAGCCTCGGTTTCCAGCGCCCGCAGCTCGGAGAGGTCGATCGCGCTCGTGACCGGCATTTCGGCGCCGCGCGCAAGCCACTCGAGGCCGTCCAGGAGGGATGCCACGCTGCGCTCCTGCGCAACAACATCGATCCGCAGGCCAAGCTCGCGCGCGTCCTTGGCCGTGCGCGGGCCAATCGCAGCCAGGCGAATCTCGCCCGGCATCTCGCCGAACTGGTTGAGGATCTGCTCGGCGACCGAGCCGCTCGTCACGAGCATGGCGCGGATGCGGGAGTTCCGGATGTCGTAGCGGATCGACTCAGCCGCGGGCACGCCAACCGTGCGGTAAGCAATGACCGAATCCACCGAGTGCCCGCGCCGCACGAGGCCATCACTCAAGACCGGCTTCGCGACCTCGCTGCGCAGCCAGAGCACCTTGATCGGCGGCTTCCCGCGCTGCGCCTCGGGCCACTCGACGAGGAGTCCCTTTGCGGAGTTGTCGTGGTTCGGCACGAAATCGACGCGGTAGCCGGCCGCCGTGAGCGCGGCGGCGGTCGTCTCGCCGACGGCCGCGACGAGCGTGCACTCGGGCAGCACAGCACCCATCGAGTGCATGACATCCACAGCCGTCGCGCTCGTCACAGCAAGCCAGTCGTAACGACCCGCCGCGAGCTCTTCGAGCGCGGTCTGCAGCTTCGGGGCGTCTTCGTCGCGCGGGCTCGCAAAGTTGATGAGCGGCGCGACAATCGGGAAGGCACCGCGAGCGCGCACGGCATCCGCGACATCGCCGCCCCACGAACCACCGCGCGGCACGAGGATCTTCCATCCCTTGAGCGGACGCTCGAATGTCATCGGTGCCTCCTCCCTCGCGTCGCCGCGACTTCAGTGATCGTGTGTGGACGGCACGCACAGCACGCCGCTACAGCAGGGTACCCGCGCCCTCCGACAACAGCTCGCGAGCAAGCTCCGCGCCGAGCGCTTCGGCCTCGGCGAAGGCAGCTTCATCAGCGCTCAGTTCGCGGCTTCCGCGGGCGTCAATCCGGCGGGTACCGTCGAGCGAGAACACGCTCGCGACGCACTCGATCGTGGTGCCGTTCACGTGGCAGTTCACGCCGAGCGGCGCCGAGCAGCCTGCGTCGAGCGTGCGCAGCACCTGACGTTCGCAGAGCACCTCGAGGCGCGAGTTGCGGTTGTCGATCATCGCGGCAATCGCGGTTTCACCGTCGCGGGTCTCGATGCCGAGGCATCCCTGACCGGGCGCGGTTGGGAAGCGGTCGAGGTCGAGGCGCTCGGTGATCGCATCCGTGCGGCCAAGACGCTCCAGGCCCGCGCAGGCGAGGATGACGGCATCCAGTTCGCCCGAGGTGACGCGGCCAAGACGCGAGTCGACGTTGCCGCGAAGATCGTGAATGTCGAGGTCGGGACGGATGGCCTTGAGCTCGGCCACGCGGCGCGGCGAACCCGTGCCGACCTTCGCGCCGGCCGGCAGCTCCATGAGCCCGAGGCCGTTCGCGCCGCCCGCGGAGCAGAGCGCATCGCGGCGGTCTTCACGTTCCGGGAACGCGGCAAGCTCCATGCCGGGTGCCTTCGCGGTCGGGAGGTCCTTGAGCGAGTGGACGACAAGCTCGCACTCACCGGCAAGGAGCGCCTCGCGCAGCTCCGTCGCGAACACGCCCTGGCCGCCGAGGCTCGAGAGCGAGGCTCGGCTCACATCGCCGTGCGTCGTGACGCGAACGATCTCGAAGGGACGTCCTGCTGCGGCCGCGATCTGCTCAGCAGCCCACGTGGTCTGCGTGACCGCAAGCTGCGAACCGCGCGTGCCGATGCGGATGGGACCGGATGCGGGCGCGGCGGCCGATTCCTCAGCCGCCGCGCGCGTCTCGTTGGAGAACTCAGTCATTACGGGGCGAGCCCTGCCGTTGCGGGTTTGAAGCCGAGTCGCTGGTTCTCGCAGCATCCCGGACGGCAAATGTCGTACCAGGGGCCAAGCTCAGTGAGGGCCAGACGCTCGGCACGCGGGGTGCCGTCGCGGCGCTCGAGGATGAGGTCGACGAGACCCTTCACGTACTCGGCGTGCACGCCCGGGGTCGGGGTGCGGCGGAACGCGAGCTGCTGCTCCTCGGCGGTCTCCTTCGCCTCGTTGTCGAGGTCCCAGAGCACCTCCATGTGGTCGGAGACGAAGCCGACCGGGACAACTACGACCGCCTTCTTGCCCTTCGCAGGGAGCTCTTCGATGACGTCGTTGATGTCCGGCTCAAGCCACGGCTGGCTCGGCGGACCCGAACGCGACTGGTAGACGAGCTGCCAGGAGAGCGACTCCGGCACGCGCGAGTGCTCTTCGGCCTTGAGTGCGATGCTCGCTTCGCCCTTGAGCTCCTCGAGCACGGCCTCAACCACGACGCCAGCAACCGCGAGGTGCTGGGCCGCGTAGGCGCCGCCCTCACCAAAGCCGCGCTCAGCCGGGCCCGACTTTGCGGCGTCGCTCGTCGGCACCGAGTGGGTCGTGAAGAGCACCTCAACCTCGTTCGCGAGGTCAAGCTCCGGATGCTCTGCGGCCAGGCTCAGGAGGTCATCCCGGAGCCCGTCGATGAACGGGGTCACGAAGCCCGGGTGGTCAAAGAACTGACGCACCTTGTCGATCTGCATCTCGCCCTGCAGGTCCGTCGCCTCGAGCGCATCCGCGAAGTCCTCGCGGTACTGGCGGCAGCTCGAGTAGCTCGAGTAGGCGCTCGTCGCGATCGCGATGAGCTTCGTGCAGCCAGCTTCCTTCGCCTCGAGGAGGGCATCCGGCGTGTAGGGCACCCAGTTGCGGTTGCCCCAGAACACCGGGAGGTCGATGCCGCGACGCTTGAGCTCTACCTCAAGTGCAGCCTTGAGTTCGCGGTTCTGCTCGTTGATCGGGCTCACGCCGCCGTGGTGGCGGTAGTGGACAGCAACCTCTTCGAGACGCTCGTCGGGGATGCCGCGGCCGCGCGTGACGTTGCGCAGGAACGGGATGACGTCATCCTGCCCCTCCGGACCACCGAATGATGCAAGCAGGATGCCGTCGTAGGCAACCGGCGTCTCCACCGTCTCTGGGCCCGACTGCGCGGGCTCCGAGGCTGCTGAGACGACCGCGCCCGGCGCGAGCGGCGCCGAGGTCGCAGCCGGCGGCTTCGTGCCCGGCGTCCAACCCGTCGAAGGAAGCTGCTCGATCGCCATTACTGCAGGACCTCGGGGATCTCGGCCGTCTCGATGCGGCGACCCGGGTAGAACGGGGTCTCTTCGCGCACGTGGAGGCGAGCCTCGGTCTGGCGCAGGTCGCGCATCATGTCGACGAGGTTCATGAGGTCGTTGTCCTCAAGGGCGAGGAGCCACTCGTAGTCCGAGATGCCGAAGGCTGCGACCGTGTTCGCGAGGGTCGTACGGAAGGCGGCACCGCGGCGGCCGTGATCGGCGAGCATCTCGCGGCGCTCGTCCTCGGGGAGGAGGTACCAGTCGTAGGAGCGCACGAAGGGGTAGACCGTGACCCACTGCTGCGGCTCCTTGCCGAGCATGTAGGCCGGCATGTGGCGCGGGTTGAACTCGGCGGCGCGGTGCACACCGACGCACTGCCAGCTCGGAATGAGGTAGCGGAACAGCTGCGTACGGCGGATCTGGCGAAGACCCCACTGGAGGTCCTGCGGCTCCGGGCCGTGCAGCCACACCATGAGCTCGCCGTCGTGGCGGAAGCCTGAGACGTCGTAGAAGCCGCGGAGGGTGATCGACTCGGGGTCGAACCCGGCGACAACGGCGTCGAGCTCCTCGATCGCGCGCGTAATGTCGTGGCGCGCGAGTTCGAGCTCGTTCGCGGGGTCGCGACGGAAGACCGAGAACATCGTGTACTGCGTGAGCGGCGCGTCGGCGTTGGCCTGCTGCTGCTCGGCGGGACGGGGCTGGGGGGCCGCGCTGGCGGTCGAGTCGGCGTTCATACCTGCCAGTCTATGCCGCCCCTTCGGGTTCGGGGCGGTAGCTGACTTGCACGCTCTGGGGGAATGGATGCGTGGGGAGCATCCATGCCCCCAGAGCGTGCAATGTGGACAGCATCAGCACGGACAACGCGGGGCCAGGCGATTGCCTGACCCCGCGAAACGCTCCTCGGTGAGGAGCCGAAACGCTAGTTGCGACGCGACAGCAGCGCTGCAGCGACGATGCCGCCCACGAGCGTGAGCACGGCACCGGCAGCTGCACCGGCCACGAGCACCGGGTTCTCGTCCCAGATGCCAAGCGCCTTCTGCTTGCCGCGGTGAACGAACTCCTGGCCGCGCGCTGGCACGTCGAGCTTGTACTCGAGTGCATCCAGGGTGCGGGCGAGCTCGTCGCGGCGGGCACGGATGTCGCGACGAAGCTCGTCGTCGCTGCGCGTGTCCTTCTGCTTCGCGGGCTGCTCGGGCTTCTTCGGCGCCGGCACCGCGGGTGCGGGCGAACGGTGGCCGTGCTCGGTGATCGGCTCGACGTGGTCCGTGTTACTCATACTGACCAGTTCCCTTCAGTGCGTTGAGGTCCTGCTGAACGCTGGCAACGGTGCGCTCAGGGGCGGGCTTGCCAGCCTTCTTCAGCGACGAGATTCCCACGAGGGCAAGGATGATCGTGAGCAGCAGGAAGATGCCGGCCACGATGAGCGCCGATGCCCACGGTTCGAAGATGAGGTTAAATGCGAGCACTGCCGCGGTCACGAGCACTGCCCACAGGGTGAGCGCGAAGAACGCGGCGACCGCAAGGAGTGCAGCGCCGACGCCCATCTTCTTGCCCTTGCCGACAAGTTCGCGCTTGGCACTCTCGACCTCGTCCTTGGCGAGGGCGATGAACAGGCGCGGGGTGTCCGCGAGGAGCTGCCCGATCGACTGCTGCTTCTTCGTGTTGTCGAACACGGAGTCAGCGCCGGGGGCGGGGTTGGGGAACGAGCCGCGATAAGGCTGCTGCGGCTGCTCGGACTGATGCGACATCTGGGGAATCCTCTTCTCGACGTTGGGAACGGTGGGCTGAATTACTCAGCCGGGTTGCCAACCGTTCCGCTCGGAGCCTCAGCACCCTTCGAGGTCTTCTTCTTCACGAGGCTCTGGACCTGCTTGACGCCCTCAACCGTGAGCGTGCCGAGCTTCGGGGCAAGGCGGCGAACCTCTTCGCCAGCCTCGTCAACGCGGGCCTGAACGGGTTCGCTCTGCCAGAGCTTCTTGGCCTGAGCTGCAATCTGCTCGTAGCGAGCGCGACCAGCACGGGTACCGAGGACGTAGCCGACCGCTGCACCGAGTACAAAGCTGAGCTTCTTCATGGGATGTGTCCTCCTGAACATGTGGTGGCCGCGGTGTGCGGCCGACATCAACTTTTCCAGCGGCATCCTGATTGATCCTTGAAAAGACGGGCATTCGCAGCGGATTCGCGGAGGAAACGGCGCGTGGTGTCCGAATTGTTATCGAATCTGGCGACGCGACGCGGAGCCATCATCCGGACGCCTCCGGAACCCCGCTATCGCCCGAGATGACGCAGCGCAGCGCGTTCTGCACCGGGGACGACATTGGCGAGCCCCGTGCCGTCGATCCAGGTGCCCGCGAGCGCGAGTCCCGGCTGATCTTCAGCCCAGACGCGAAGTCCGGCAACTTCCTGAGACCTTCCGAGGCGCGCCCCAGGAGCGGGCATGTGCCAGGTCTGTCGGGTCATCGCGCACACGGATTCGGGCTGGACCTCGATGCCAAAGAGGAGCGCGAGGTCGGTGAGGGCACGCGTGCGGAGGGCGTCGTTGTCGAGGCCTGCCGTGAGCGGCATCCCTTCGCCTTCGCGCGGCGGATACGAGAAGCGGACGATGTGCTCGCCCTCTTCGAGCGCCTCGGCGATCCACGGCCACTTGGCGCTCGCGTGCGTGGCAGCCTTCGCGGC
This sequence comes from [Zimmermannella] alba NBRC 15616, assembly GCF_001570905.1. Lineage (GTDB taxonomy): Bacteria > Actinomycetota > Actinomycetes > Actinomycetales > Microbacteriaceae > Pseudoclavibacter > Pseudoclavibacter albus. Next base: position 25,160 of record NZ_BCSO01000003.1, read on the forward strand.
GACCTCGCCCGCCGGTTCGCCGACGAGGATGCCGGTGCCGCACGGTGCCACGTCGAGTTCGGGGGCACGGAGGCGCAGCGCCACCGTCTCAGCAACAGGGCCTGCGGTGAGGGCCTCGACATCCGTACCGGGCGCGATGGCGCCGTCCACGGGGACGGTGGCGATGACGTTGCGGGCCTCGAAGGATCCGCCGCTCATGAGCTCCACCCGCCAGGTGTCGTCCTGCGGCACGATGCGACGCACCGGGTCACCGAAGCGGATTTCGCCACCGCGAGCGCGAATGGCTTCAGCGAGCCGCTCCGGGATGCGGTGCATACCGCCCGCGATACCGCGCACGGCCGCGCCGGGGGCGCCACCGCGGCGCATCGCACGAATCGCGCCCTGCAGGGATCCCTCCCCCTGCAGTCGGCATTCGAGGCCGGGCACGAGCACGCGGTGGTCGAGCTCGCGCGCGTCGAGCGAGTAGACGCCGCGGCACACGGGTGTCACGAGGCGGTCGACAACGATCTGCCCCATGCGCGCGGCGACGAAGTCGGCGAGGTGTTCGGCGTTCATGCCGGCTTCGGGGCCGAGTTCGAGGTCGGCGGCAGCGCGCTGGGCAGCCTCCTCGCCGAGGATCGCGCGGGCGTCGTCGTCGAGCGGGTCGGCGGGGATGCCGAGCATGCCGCCCTTCGGGAGCGGGTACGCAGTGCCGTCCGAGTAGCCCCAGGAGCCGTGCTGGTTCGGTTCGACGACGTCCGCGTCGAGTCCAAGTTCAGCAAGCAGCGGGTCGAGCGCCGCGCCGCGCGTGGCAAAGGCTTCGGCGCCGATGTCGATGCGGACGCCGCCGAGGGTTGCGGGGCGCAGCATCCCGCCGATCGTGCGGCCTGCCTCGAGCACGAGCACGCTCGCGTCGGCGCGGACGGCACGGTTCGCGGCGACAAGGCCCGCCATGCCGGCGCCGATGACGATGAGGTCGGGCATGGCGTCGTCGCTCGGAAGGATCATCGCTCGGTCTCCACCGTGGTGGCCGGGGCGTCGGCGGGCGAAGCGACCGGGCTTGCGGGGCTCGCAGCGGCAGGCGTCGCGGGGGCCGCGATGGTCGGCTGCTCGATCGAGTGGACGAGCTCGACGATGCGGGTGAGCACCTCCGGGTCGGCGTGCGGCGGGACGCCGTGGCCGAGGTTCACAATGTGCGCGGGTGCTGCGGCGCCGCGGCGGACGACCTCCCGCACGTGCGCCTCAATGACGTCCCACGGCGCACCGAGCACGGCCGGGTCGATATTGCCCTGGACTGGGGTGGCACCGCCGATGCGCTTGATGCCCTCGTCGAGCGGGAGGCGGTCGTCGATGCCCTGCACATCGGCGCCCGCGGCAAGCATCGAAGGAAGCAGCTCGGCCGTGCCGACACCGAAGTGGATGGCGCGGATGCGCTCACCACCGGGGGTGCGAATGGAGCGCGCGTGCTGCAGTGCGCGGGAGCTCGAGGGGGCCACCGACTGCTCGTAGCGTTCACGGCTCAGGGATCCTGCCCACGAGTCGAAGAGCTGGATGACGCTTGCACCAGCGCGGATCTGCGCCTCGAGGAACGCTGCGGAGAGGTCGCCGACGGCATCCGCGAGCTCGAGCCACGCCTCCGGGTCGCTCACCATCGCGGTGCGCGTGCGCAGGTGATCCTTCGAGGGGCCGCCCTCGACGATGTACGCGGCGACCGTGAAGGGTGCGCCGGCGAAGCCGATGAGCGGCGTGTTGCCGAGCTCAGCAACCGTGAGGCGGACGGCTTCTTCGACCGGCGCGAAGAGTTCGGGGTCGTCGAGGCGGGCGCGGATGCGGGCGGCACAAGCGCGGGCTTCGTCGGCGGTGCCGGCGGGGTGCTCGAAGACCGGGCCCTTACCGGGAACGATGTCGACGGCCTCACCGATGAGCTTGAGCGGAACCACGATGTCGCTGAAGAAGACAGCGCCGTCGACCTTGTGGCGGCGCACCGGCTGGAGCGTGATTTCGGCGGCGAGCTCGGAGCGCAGGCAGGCGTCGAGCATCGGGATGCCCTCGCGCACCTTGCGGTATTCGGGAAGCGAGCGGCCGGCTTGGCGCATGAACCAGATGGGGAGCGTCTCGGCGCGTTCCCCGCGGGAGGCGCGGACGAGCGAGGAGCCTTCGGTGCGTCCGTCAACGAGGGGATGCTCGTCGGAGAGCGGGACCGGGTGGGGCGAAATCATCTGAGTCACTCCCCTATTGTCATCCACTCGAGATGATTTGGTCGCGGTGGTGGCGAGACGCTCGACCACCGCTCCGCGAGCGCGTCTGATGAACCGGGGGTAAACTCGATCCCCATGTTGCTCTGTCTCAGCGCGAGCCATCGCAGCGCGTCCTTCGCGATGCTTGAGCGGCTCAGCGCGAGCGACGCCCCTGCCGTCGCCGAACTCTGCACACGAATCCCGGAACTCCGGGGTGGCGTGTGCGTTTCGACGTGCAATCGATACGAGCTCTACCTCGACCTCAACCCGCTCGGCGACGAGTGGATGCTGCGCGCCCGCATCCTCACGAACCTCGCCGAAGTGCTCGACACGCCCGTGCAGATACTCACCGACAACCTCCGCATCCTCAGCGACGAGGACGTCCCGGAGTACCTCTTCTCGGTCACGAGCGGCCTCGAATCCGTCGCCGTCGGCGAGGGCGAAATCTCCGGCCAGGTGAGCCGCGCCCTCGAGCAGGCACAGGATTCGGGCACGACGACCGCCCGCCTTGAGCGCCTCTTCCAGCAGGCCGCGAACACCTCGAAGGGCGTGAAGTCGAACACCGGCATCGGGCAGCTCGGACGCTCGCTCGTGCGTCTCGCCTTCGACCTCGCGACCTCGCAGCTCGAGAGCTGGGAGTCGACGCGCGTCCTCCTCGTCGGCACCGGCGCCTACGCGGGCGCGACGCTCAAAGCGCTGCGCGACCGCGGCGTCACAAAGGTGTCCGTGTACTCGCCGTCGGGCCGCGCGGGACGCTTCGCTGAGCGCGAGGGCGTCGTCCCCGTCGAAGAGCACAGCTACCTGCCGACGCTCACGAACGCCGACCTCATCGTCACCTGCACGAACGCGGACGAGCTCGTCCTCACCCAGGACCAGCTGCAGCTCGCCCGCTCGGCACCCGGCACGGTGAAGAAACAGCTCATCATCGACCTCGGCATGCCGCGCAATGTCGACCCAAACGTGGCGGCCCTCGATGGCGTGGAGCTCCTCGACCTGGAGACCCTCCGCATCCACGCCCCGATCGAGGAGCTCGACTCGACAAACGAGGCGCGCTGCATTGTCGCCCGGGCAGCCGCGGAGTTTGCGGGTCAGCAGGCAGAGTCGGATCTTGCGCCCGCCCTCTCGGCGCTCCGCGAGCACATCCACGCGCTCGTGAACCAGGAGATTGAGCGAATCTCGAGCCGCGAGGATTCGGGTGTGGCCGCGCAGGCGCTTCGTCGCCTCGGGAACACGCTGCTCCACGACCCGATGGTGCGCGGCAAGCAGATGGCGCGCGAGGGTCGCCGTGATGAGTTTGAGGCCGCACTTCAGACGCTGTATGGCATCGAGGTGGCCAAGCCCGCGACACCGCGCATCGCACAGCTGCCCGGCGCGAGCGGTTGCCCCGTCGAGCACGCGTAGCGCTGCTCACCCCGGTGTCCGGTTTTCGCTATATAGCGGTCATCCTCTCCAGGAGAGGGGATAGCCGCTAGAGAACGAAAACCGGACATCCCAACCGCCTGCGAGCTACCAGATGCTCACGCGCTCCGCAGGGTCGAGCCAGAGACCGTCGCCCGGCTGCACGCCGAACGCCTCCGCAAAGGCATCCATGTTCTTCACGATCTGGTTGCAACGGAACTCCGCCGGCGAATGCGGATCCACCGCGACGAGCATCCGCTTGAACTCAAGCCGCTGCACCGAACGCCACGCCTGCGCCCACGCGAGGAAGAATCGCTCAACACCCGTGAGCCCGTCGATGACCGGCGCCGAGGCAACATCCCCACCGAGGCTCGCCACGTACGCCTTCCAGGCGATCCCGAGGCCACCCAGGTCGCCGATGTTCTCGCCAATCGTGAGCTCGCCGTTCACCTGCACGTCGAGGCCCTCCGGCGTGAGCGCCGAGTACTGGTCGATGAGGCTCTTCGTGCGCTCGGTGAACGCCTCGCGGTCGGCATCCGTCCACCAGTCGCGCAGGCGTCCGTCGCCGTCGTACTTCGAGCCCTGGTCGTCGAAGCCGTGGCCAATCTCGTGTCCAATGACCGCGCCGATCGCGCCGTAGTTTGCGGCGTCATCCGCCTGCTCATCAAAGAACGGCGGCTGCAGGATGGCGGCCGGAAACACGATCTCGTTCTCGCCCGGCGAGTAGTAGGCGTTCACTGTCTGCGGCGTCATCATCCACTCGTCACGGCGCATCGGGCCGCCGAGCTTCGCGAACTCGAAGTTAGCCTCGTGGATGGCAGCGCGGCGGGCGTTGCCGATGAGGTCGGTCGCCTTGATCTCGAGCGCCGAGTAGTCGCGCCAGCGGTCCGGGTGGCCGATCTTCGCGACGAACTTCTCGAGCTTCTCGAGCGCCGCCTTGCGGGTGTCCTCCGTCATCCACTCGAGCGTGGAAATCGAGCTGCGGTAGGCGCCGTAGAGATTCTCGACGAGCTCCTCCATGCGGGCCTTCGCGCTCGGCGGGAAGTGGCGGGCCACGTACTCCTTACCGATCGCTTCACCGAGCATCCCCTCGACGTGGCCGACGCCGCGCTTCCAGCGCACGCGCTGCTCGGGCGTGCCCTGCAGGGTCTTGCCGTAGAAGTCGAAGTTCGCGGCGCTGAGCTCTGGAGTGAGGAGCGCGGCGCTGCCGGCGACGATGTTCCACACGAGCCAGTCGCGCCACTGGTCCAGATGCTCCTCGGTGAGGAGGCTCGCGAGGTGGTCGGCGTAGCTCGGCTCGCGCAGCACGAGCTCATTGAACGCTCCCTCGGGGGCACCGAGCTGGTCGCGCCAGATGGTGAGGTCGATGCCGGGGAAGCGTGCGGCGAACTCATCCCACGTCATCGGGTTGTAGGTCTTGTCGGCCTCGCGGGCTTCGACGTTTGTCCAGTGACCCTTCGCGATCGCCGTCTCGAGCGTCATGACACGGGCGGCGCGCTCGTCCGGGTGCGGCACTTCGGCGAGCTTCAGCATCCGCTCGATGTGGGCCACGTACTGCTCGCGCAGTTCGGCGTGCTGCTCTTCGCGGTAGTAGCTCTCGTCGGGGAGGCCGAGGCCGGACTGCGTGAGGTAGAGGGCGTAGCGGTCGGGGTTGCCGAGGTCGGGGTAGACGTAGGCGCCGAGGAAGCCGCCGATGCCGACCCGCTCGAGCGTGCCGAGCACCTGCAGGAATTCGGGGATGGAGGAGATGACGAGCACCCGCATGAGGTCGCCCGCGATCGGGTCGAGGCCGAGCTCCTTGAGGCGGTCTTCGTCCATGAACGCGGCGTAGGCGTCGCCGAGCTTGCGCGTCTCGCTGCCTTCGGGCGCGGTCTGGGCTTCTTCGAGGATGGCGCGGACGGCGACCTGGGATGCTTCACGCAGCTCGATGAAGGAGCCGAAGGCGGGCAGGTCGTCCGGAATCTCGGTGCGCTCGATCCAGGCACCGTTGACGTGCCGGAAGAGGTCGTCCTGGGGGCGAATCTCCGCGTTGAGGTCGCTCGTGTTGATGCCAGAGGTGCGTTCAGCCATGCTTCGACCCTAATTGCAGCTGGCTGGGCCGGGCTTGAGCGGCGACGCATTCCGCAATTGGTCAGTGTTCGGGGGTTCGTGCCACAGATGTGCACGTGGGCCCGATTTCTGACCAATTGCGGAAGCAGCTTCGCGGCCTGGCATCCTGGAGTGGATGCCGAACACCTCCGACCGCGAGCGCAGCGACGCCCCAGACCCTCGCGCGATCGACCGCCGCATCCTCGCCCTCGCCGTCCCCGCGCTCGGTGCCCTCGTCGCAGAGCCTCTCTTCCTCCTCGCCGACACGGCGATGGTCGGCCACCTCGGCGCGGAAGCCCTCGCGGCGCTTGGTGTCGCCTCCACGATCCTGCAGACGCTCGTCGGCCTCTGCGTCTTCCTCGCCTACACGACGACCCCGCGCGTCGCCCGGCGCCTCGGCGCTGGCGATGCCCGTGGCGCGGTTCGAGCGGGTGTGGAGGGGATGTGGCTCGGGCTTGGCGTCGGCGTCCTCCTCGGCATCCTCACCGCCGTGACTTCCTCCCCCGCGCCGTTCCTGCTCACAAGCGACCCGGCGGTTGCATCTCTCGCGCGTGACTACCTCGCCGCCAGCGCGGTCGGACTCCCCGCGATGCTCCTCGTCATCGCGGCGGCGGGCCTCTTCCGCGGCCTCCAAGACACGAAGACGCCGCTCGTGGTCGCGGGCCTCGGCTTCCTCGCGAACGCGGCACTCAACGCTGTGTTCATCTACGGCTTCGGGCTCGGCGTCCTCGGTTCCGCGATCGGCACCGCTATTGCCCAGTGGGCGATGGCGTTCGTCTACGTCGTGATCGCGGTGCGTGCCGCCCGGCGCGAGGGCGCGAGCCTCACGCCCGGTGTTGGTGGCGTCCGTCGCGCGCTTGTCGACTCCTCGCTCATGCTGCTGCGCTCGGTGTCGCTGCGCGCGGTACTCGTGGCCGTCGTGCTCGTCGGCGGGCTCGCGGGCGTCGCGGAGCTCGCGGCCCTGCAGGTGCTCCTCACGACGTTCTCGTTGCTCGCCTTTGCGCTCGATGCCCTCGCAATCGCGGCGCAGTCGATGATCGGCCACGACCTCGGTGCGGGCGCCTTCGCGACGGTGCGCCTCACGACGAAGCGCGTGGTGCGCTGGTCGGTGCTCGCGGGCATCCTCTGCGGCGTCGTCGGACTCGCCCTCGCGAACTTTGCGGGCGGGATCTTCACGAGCGATGCGCGCGTGCTCGAGCTCCTCCCCCTCGGCTTCGTCGTGCTCGCCATCTCTGCCCCGATCGCGGGTTTCGTCTTTGCCCTCGATGGCGTCCTCATCGGCGCGGGCGACGTTCGCTACCTCGCGTTCTGGGGCACTATCCCGGCCCTCGTGACGCTCGCCGCACTCGCTGCCGTCGCCTCCGCGCACCTCGCCGGCGTCGCCGCGGTCACCTGGATCTGGCTCGGCTTTACCGTCGTGTTCCTCGGCGCACGCGGTGTCGTGCTCGGGCTTCGTGCCCGCTCGGACGTGTGGATGCAGTAACTCCCGGCCCGCCGCGCCTCCCCGCACCTCCTCCCCCGCTACCCTCGTCGTCATGCGTCTTGTGATTGCCCGCTGCAGCGTCGACTACGCCGGCCGCCTCACCGCCCACCTGCCCGAAGCGACGCGCCTCCTCATGCTCAAGGCCGACGGCTCGCTCCTCGTGCACTCGGACGGCGGCAGCTACAAGCCGCTCAACTGGATGAGCCCGCCCTGCTCCTTCCGCACCGAAGAGCCCGACGAGGAGCAGCGCTCGGCTGGTGTCGTGGAGCTCTGGCGTGTGACGCAGAAGAAGACGCAGGACCAGCTCATCGTCCGCATCTTCGAGATCATCCACGACTCGGAGCACGAGCTCGGTGTCGACCCGGGCCTCACGAAGGACGGTGTCGAAGCGCACCTGCAGAAGCTGCTCGCGGAGCAGATCGAGGTGCTCGGCGAAGGCCACCGCCTGGTTCGCCGCGAGTACATGACGGCGATCGGCCCGGTGGACTTGCTCGCGAAGGACCCCGACGGTGGCTCGATTGCGATCGAGGTGAAGCGCCGTGGCGAGATCGACGGTGTCGAGCAGCTCACCCGCTACCTCGACCTCATGAACCGCGACCCGCTGCTCGCCCCGGTGAAAGGCATCTTCGCGGCGCAGGAGATCAAGCCGCAGGCCCGCACGCTCGCGGAGGACCGCGGCATTCGCTGCGTCGTGCTCGACTACGACGAGATGCGCGGCGTGGATGTGGGACACACGCGCCTGTTCTAGCTCGACTCGCTTAGTGAGCCCGCCAACATTGCACCGTGAGCGTACTATCCCCTCGCATACGAGGGGATAGCTCACCAGGAGTGCATTCTTGACATCTTCCCCGTCACTTCCGGCCACTACCATGCGCGAAATGAGCACCTCGGACCAGGCCCTTGGCCCCGCCACGACCACCGCTGCTGCCGCCGACATCGCACCCCGCCAGCAGCCCGCCGCGAAGCTTGAGGCAACACCGCTCGAGTACGCCCACGGCAGCGGCATCGGCCCCTTCACCGCAGTGCTCTGGGACCTCGACGGCACGATCGCCGACTCGGCGCCCGGCATCACCACCGCGATCGCGAAGATGCTCGACACCTTCGGCCTGCCTGTGCCGAGCCACGACGAGCTGCTCAGCTACGTGGGCCCGCCGATCCTCGACTCGTTCCGCCGGAACGGCCTCGACGATGCGGTCGAGCTCGAGCATGCGATGGAGATGTACCGCGACTACTACCGCGAGGAGGGCGAGGGGCAGACGATCCTCTTCCCGGGGATGGCGGAGCTCATCCGCGCGGTGCACGCGGCGGGGATTCCGCAGTCGACCGCGACGAGCAAGCCGGAGCCCTCGGCCCGCCGCATCCTGGAGAGGTTCGGGCTGGATGTGGAGCTCGAGTTCATCACCGGCGCGACGGAGGACGAGTCGCGCAGCGCGAAGGCTGATGTTGTGGCGGAGGCGCTGCGTCGCCTGAGTGAGGCGGGCCACGATCTCAGCAATGTGCTCATGATCGGTGACCGTTTCTATGACGTGCAGGGTTCGGCCGTGCACGGGGTCCCGAGTTGCTACGTGACCTGGGGATACGGGGAGCTCGGCGAAGAGCGTGGCGCTTCGTACGTCGCGACCTCGTCCACGGAGCTGCGCCACATCCTCGGCCTCTAGCCTCGACCGAGGTGGTCGAGTGCCGGGCGCAGCCCGGTGTATCGAGACCACCGGCGGAGGCTCGACGCTACGCCGGCAGTTCGTAGCCGCGGCGCTCGAAGTACTTCCGCGCGAGCACAACAATCACGAAGCACACGAGCCCGCCGAGGATCGTCTCGCGCGCTCGGTCGACGAAGAGCGCCTCCCACTCCTGCGTGAGTCCGAGGTTCGTCGCGCCAAGCGCGAGCGGCGTAATGAACGCGAGCGCGAGCCCGTAGTGCTGCGCCACGACGAGCTCGGTGACAAAACTGCACGCCGCGATGACGCAGATGAGATACACCTGGTTCGACTGCCCACCGAGGAGCGCCGCAGCCACCCCCACGCCGACGAGCGTCCCAACGATGCGGTGTCCGATCCGGTCGAAGCTCACGAGCGCCGCTGGCCCCGAGAAGATCGCGACGACGGTCACCGCCGACCAGTACTGGTGCGCGGCAACGCCGGTCACGCTGGCAACCCCCATCGAGGCGAGTGCGGCGAGCGTCGAGATGACGATGAGCGCAACGTTCGCGCGGCTCCACGCAGCCCCAATCCGCCGCGCAGGCGTGCGGTTCAAGGGCCGAAGCCGATCCCGGACCGAGGGGATGAGCCGCAGCAGGAATCCGCTCATCCCGACGACCCACGCAAAGCCAACCGAGAGCGACGACACGAGCACCACTTCGGCGAGCGTCGCCTCCCCGAGCGGCTTCATCGAGCATCCGAGGAACGCGAACACGAAGAAAATCGCGCCTCGCGGAATCCACTGCAGGATCGAGGTGAGCAGGACGCCCGCCGCGATCACCGCGAGCAGCCCGAGCGTGACGATCCAGTACGGTTCCCCGATGCTCTGCACCCACGCGCCCGCAACCACGCAGCTGAACAGGCTCAGCGCGGCGACGAGGAGCGTGAGCCAACGACGTCCGTATGGTTCGCCGCGCCCGTACAGCCCGGTGAAGGCCGAGAAGGATGCGTAAATGCCGAGGTCGAGCCGCCCCATCGAGGCGAGCACGATGAGCGGGGCGACGGTCGACACCAGCGCGCGGACGCCGGATTCCCAGTCGAGGCGCGAGCGGTCGAGCTTCGGGATCATCATGGCGTCAAGGGCTCGATCGGCACTTCCGCGCGCAGCTTGCCCTGCCGCCAACTAGGCCACCTCGATACCGAAGGCTTTCGCGAGGCCGAGGATCTTCTTGGCGCGGCCAAGGCGCGGCATGTCGGAGCCGTCGCGCACGACGCCGCCGTCGGCTTCGAAGTCCTCGATGAAGTCGCGTGCCCAGAGGATATCGGAGTTCTGCGGGCAGATGACTTCGTTCACGACGGCGGCCTGTTCGCGGCGGAGGCAGAGCTTGCCGGTCATGCCGTGTTCGAGCGTCCATTCGGCCTGTTCGCGGAGGACGCGGAGCGAGTCGTCGGTGGTCGGGCCGTCGATGGGACCCGGGAGGCCGGCTGCGATGGAGGCGACGGTGAGGCGCGAGCGCGCGTAGGCCATCGCTTCGCGGCTTGCCCACATGCCGGTGTCGCGGCGGAAGTCGCCGGAGCCGAAGGCGAGGCGGAAGGCGCCGACGGCGCGGCCAATGTTCGTCGCGTCTTCGAGGCCGAGGGCGGACTCGATGAGCGGGACAACGCAAGTCGTGCCGCCGAGGCGGTGGAAGGTTTCGGTGACCTGCTCGGGTGCTTCGGCCTTTGCAAGCACGACGCCCTCGAGGGTGTCGATGCCGCGCAGCTGCTCGATGTCGTCCTCCCAGAAGTCGCTCGTCACGTCGTTGATGCGCACCCAGCCGCGGTTGCCCTGCTGGAGCCACGCGATGACGTCGGCGCGCGCTTCGTCTTTCTTGCGAGGGTCGACCGCGTCTTCGGCGTCGAGGATGACGACGTCGGCGCGGGAGTCGCGAGCACGGTCGAAGAGTTCAGGCTTGGATGCGGGGACGAGCAGCCACGAGCGGGCGTGCTCGGCGGGAACCTTGTGGCCCGGGGCAGACTTCGGGTGGGGGCTGTTCGGAGCAGTCAGGGCAGTTCCTTCCATCGGTCGCGCGGGCGGCGATGGAGGGGCAGGGTGGCCGTGGTTGCAGGGCGGCCGCGCCGCCTTGCGCGAGTCTGCAGTCTATCGAAGCCTGTGTTTGCGCTTCTGGGAGGAGCTTGCCGGGGATGCAGTTCGGGCATCCGTCCCGTCGTTGGGGGGGGACGCATGCCCGGCGCGGATGTGCAGCGCTGCTAGGACACGAGCGACATCAGTGCGCCGAACACGATTGAGAGGAGCTGGATGCCAGCGGCTCCGAGGCCAAGGCCGACCCAGAGCGCACCCTGAGTCGTATTGCTCTTCTGGAGGTTCATCAGGCCGGCGATCGCAAGTCCGAGTGCGGTGAGCATAGCCATGCCCTCGACAGCGATGAGGACGCTGTACCTTAGGGGCCCGACGTCGGCGAGGGAGAGCGCGAAGTGGCCCACCATGCCGAAGAGGCTGGTGACCACAGTGAGCACCAGGGAGATGAGGCCCAAGCGCGTGGCGACCGCGCCGGGCTGAGCGTTCTGGCCGGGCTGGTAGTTCTGCTGGCCCTGCTGCGGGACGCCGCCCTGAGCATAGGACTGCTGCGGGAAGCCAGGCTGCGTCTGCTGACCGAATGCCGGGGCGGCGGGAGCCTGGCCGGGTGCCGGGGCGGCGGGCTGCTGGCCGAAGTTCGGGGCCTGAGCCTGCGGCTGCTGCGGCGCATACTGCGACGGTGCCGCCTGGGATGCGGGCTGCGGCGCATCCGGGTTCCCCCATCCGCTCCCCTGCTCAGCAGATGCGCTCTGCGACACCGCATCGTGGGTGCGCGGCGCGTTCGCTGCACCAGGCTGCACCTGCTCTGCCTCAGGCTGGGACTCATTCGTGTGCTGGGCCTGGAATCGCTCGGCGAGCGAGTCCTGTCCGTGCGGGCGGGATGCGGGCTGCTGGAAGCGGTCAGTCGACATGCCCAGCACGGTACCTGACACCGGTAAGCGACACATGCGCGCGAGCCGATCCTCCATCCCCATCGATCCCTGTTCACCCTCGAGATGACAGCGGGGATGCGGATGTCAGACCGCAGTCGGAATCCTGACCTCGCGGGCGCCGCGAGACGCCGGGAGTTGGCAGAATGGGAGGTGACGCCGTGAAGGAGAGAGCATGCGCATCGCGAATCGAAGAACCCTGACGCTCGCGAGCGCGCTCGCCCTCATGATTGGCCTCACAGGCTGTGTGTCGAAGACGGCCCCCGGCACCGAGACTGCCGAATACGAGCTCCTTGTCGACGAGGGCATCGAGTGGTCGCTCACGAGCATTGACGACCCGACGCAGTGCGTTCAGCTCGCAACCATGGTCGGTGATTCGCCTCGGATGACGGACGTCGTCGACATCCTCTCCTACGACGACGTCCTTCGCCCCGAGCAGTACGGCTACCAGCAGATGGCCTCGAAGAACGCCTGCACCTGGGTGACCTCGGGCGACCGCGTGCGCACGGTCTACATCAGCACGTTCGCGCCGGGCGAGTACCCGGTTGAGTCGTCGTTCACGGAGCTCACCGTGAGCGAGAACCCGCAAGAGGCTCGCCCCTACAAGCTGCAGCCGGACGGTGCTGGCATCTTTGCGTCTGCTTCGGCCGAGCTTGAGATTAAGGCTGTCGGTATCACCCACTACGCCGAGGGCAACCAACTGCTCACGGTCATCGACGAGTCGCCGTCGGAGGCTCCGGAGGCGCTGCAGCACTCCTCGCTTAGTGTGGCGCAGGCGCTCGCCGCGCAGCTGCGCGCGATCTAGCGCGAGAGGCTTCGCATCCGCACACCTCCCATCACCGCGGGATGCTGTCAGCCGCGCCCGGCGTGCCGAGCACTCGACCGCCGCATCCTGGCCCAACAACGCACTGAGCGCTGAGGCAGCCCATGCCGCCCCAGCGCTCAGTTCATGCAGTGTCTAGTCCTGCGCGTGGCCTTCGCCGGTGTCGACCGCGTCGAGATTGTGCTCGTTGTGGCCGGATGCGTCGCCCTTAATCGTGGCGAGGCGCATCGTTTCGGGCATGGCGAGGATGGCGTCGATGACCTCCTGCGTGAGGTCGCTCGCATCTGTCACCGCGTAGCCGACCTCGCCGCGGGTGGCGAGCTGCTGGCGGTCGATGTTCACGCCGTGGTCACCGAGCACACCGTTCACGCGGGCGAGCACGCCGGGGACGTTCTTGTGAAGGTGGAGCAGGCGTGTCCCGCGGATGTCCTTCTCAAGCTGCACGGTGGGGAGGTTCACCGAGAGAGTGGTCGAGCCGGTGCCCGTGTAGTCGAGGAACTTGCTGGCGACGAAGCGGCCGATGTCAACCTGGGCTTCCATGGTAGAGCCGCCGATGTGCGGGGTGAGGATGACGTTCGAGAGGCCCTGCAGCGGGGTCTGGAAGGCGTCGCCGCGGCGCTTGGGCTCTTCCGGGAAAACGTCAACGGCGGCACCGGCGAGGTGGCCGGAGGCGAGGGCGTCGTGGAGGGCGTCGATGTCGACGAGGTGGCCGCGCGCGAGGTTGAGGAACATCGAGCGGGGGCGCATCTTGGCGAACTGTTCGGCGCCGAAGAAGTTGCGGTTCGAGGCGCGGCCGTCGACGTGGATGGTGACGGTTTCGACGGTGTCGAGGAGCTCGTCGAGCGAGCGGCAGCGCTGGGCGTTGCCGAGGGCGAGCTTGTCTTCGATGTCGTAGTAGTAGACCTGCATGCCGAGCTGTTCGGCGAGGACCGACAGCTGCGAGCCGATGTTGCCGTAGCCGACGATGCCGAGGGTACGGCCGCGGACCTCGTGGGATCCTTCGGCGGACTTGTCCCAGATACCTTCGTGCATCTTCTGGTTGCGGTCGGAGAGGCGGCGAGCCATCGAGATGATGCAGCCGACGGCGAGTTCGACGACCGAGCGCGTGTTCGAGTAGGGGGCGTTGAAGACGGCCGTGGCGGTGTCGTTCGCGGCTTCGAGGTCGATCTGGTTGGTGCCGATGCAGAATGCACCGACGGCCATGAGGCTCTTGTGGGCTTCAAGAACCTTGCGGGTGACCTTCGTCTTCGAGCGGATGCCGAGGAGGTCGACGCCTTCAAGGGCTTCGATGAGTTCGGCCTCGTCGAGGGCTCCCGTGCGCGTCTCCACCTCGATCCCGCGCGATTCGAGGGCCTGGACTGCGTCGTGGTGAATGTTCTCGAGGAGGAGCGCCTTCATGCCGACAGGCTACTCGCCGCGGCTGCGCAGCGGCTTAGTCTCGCGCACAGCCTGCTTGAGCGCCCGCCGCGGCTGGAGTGGTTGAGGTGGTCGAGTGCGCAACCTGAGGTGATCGAGTGCGGGCCAAAGGCCCGCGTGTCGAGACCACCGGCGCACCACCGCCCCCGCAGCGCCCCTAGCTCGCGACCCCGAGCCCGATCAGCCAAGCGTGCGGGTCGACGTGCTGCCCGTTCTGCTCCACTTCGAGGTGGAGGTGGCATCCGGTCGAGTACCCCGTGCTGCCGGCGAGCGCCACCGGCTGCCCGGCGGTCACGGTCTGCCCGGTCGCAACACCGAGGCCGCCATCGAGGATGTGCCCGTAGAGGATCTTCGTGCCGTCTTCGAGCTTGATCTGGACGACATTGCCGAGGCCACCCATCGGGCCCGCGTATTCGACCGTTCCACCCTTGATGGCGTAGAGCGGTGCACCGCAGGTGCCGCCGTTCGAGACGACGTAGTCACTGCCCCAGTGCATGCCGATGGTCTTCAGCACCGGGTGCACGCGCATCCCGTAGCCGTCGGTCATGGTTGCGTCGAAGAGCGGGGCGTAGGCGCCGGAACTGGATACGGTGAGCGAGCCGACGTCGATGCCGGCATCCGCGAGCGCTGCCATCCCTTGCTCGTAGGCGGCCTGCTGCGCGGCGAGGACGTTGTTGAGGTCGTCCTGCGAGGGAGCTTCGCCGCCGAGGACACCGAGCATGGCCTCGAGCTGCTTCTTCGCTTCGACCGCGGCGGCCTGCTGCGCCTGTGCCTGCACCTGGGCGGCGACGGCGGCGTCGCGCTGGGTTTCGGCTTCCTTCTCGAGCTCTTCGGCTTCGACGAGCTTCACTTCGGCGTCCTTGCGGAGCGCCGCGAGCGTCACCTGGTCTGCTTCGGCCTGCGCGAGCATTGCCGACTCGTTGTCGGAGAAGCGGTTCACGGTGGTGAGCTGGTAGAGGAAGTCTTCGCCCGGGTCGGAGTTGAAGAAGGTGATGACTTCGGGCTCGAAGCCTGCAGTGTGGTTACGCAGGTGGACGGCCATGGTGCCGAGCGAGGCTGCGGATGCCTCGGCCTGTTCCTCAGCATCCTTGATCTGCTCGTCGAGGGCTGCGACTTCGCCGCGGCGCTCTTCGGCGGCCGTGCGGGCCTTCTCGTATTCGGCGCCGGCGGTTTCGGTGGCAGCGATGGCGGAGGCGACGGAGGATTCGAGGCCTGCGATCTGCGACTCGATCGAGGCGATGAGCTCTTGCGCAGCGGCCGTGTTGCCGGATTCGGCGGCCTTGTTGACTTCATCCCAGGTGGGGGTCTTGTCCTTGGGCTTTTCTTCGGGCTTCGGCTCGGCAGGCTTGGATTCTTCGGGCTTGCCGGGGGCCGGGTTGTTGGGTTTTGCGGGCTCGTTCGACGGCGGTGTCGTGGCGCTCGGTTCGGTGTTCGGCTCGCCGGTGGGGGTCGGGGTGGGGGTGCTGTTGCCGCCCGAGAAGTCGGCCGCGGTGGCGCTGGGCACGACGCATGGCGTCACGACGGCGATGAGCGCGAGGCCGAGCGCTGCGGTGAACATGCGGGCTCGCTGAAGGGTGCCGCGCTTGATTGCGGACGAAGTCGTCACTCGGGATCCCCCTGGTTCCGGTATGCAGATCGCTGCAGCGCGGACGACATCGGGCGGTCGTCACGGTTCCCCCATCGCGACCGCAGCTATGCGATTGTGCCTCCTTGACGTCAACGCGGGGTGAACACGAGGTGATCGTTCGCGAAGGTTTTCCAGGGGGCTGCTTGGCAGGATGTGGGGCATGACGAGCTTTGACGCTGCAGCATTCGAGCCTATGACCGAGCCTGCCGCGAGTGCCGCTTCGGCGGGGCCGGACGGGGGTTCGACCCTAGAGGAGAAGGCCTGTCAGTTTGCGAAGGCTGCGCCGTCGGAGGAGGCGATTGCGCTCGCGAATTCGTTGTTTGCGATGGCGCGCGAGGGTGAGACGGAGCGTCTTGCCGCCTACATTGACGCGGGTGCGCCGGTGAACATGCAGAACGCGAAGGGCGACACGATGCTGAACCTGGCTGCGTATTCGTCGCATCCGGAGACGGTTCGGATGCTCTTGGGGCGCGGCGCGGATCCGGAGATCGCGAACGATCGCGGGCAGCGGGCGTTGAGCTGCGCGGTGTTCAAGCAGGATGTGGAGTCGACGCAGCTCTTGCTTGAGGCGGGTGCGGATGCGGATGCTGGGACGCCGAGCGCCCGCGCGACCGTGCAGATGTTCGGCGGCTCCCCCGAGCTCGCCGCGCTGCTCGCCTAGCCCCGCAGCCTGAGCTGATCGAGATCACCCGCCCCGAAAACCGTGTCGCGCTTCTGCCACCGATTCGGACATTTGCCAGCGTTTTTCCGGTGGCAAATGTCCGTTTCGGTGGCAAACGCATGTGAGAGGGTCTTGTCCACCGGTGCTCTCGATACACGGCCTTCGGCCGCACCGCGGGATCGAGTAGGCCGCAGGCCGTATCGAGATCTCGAGCGCCTCCCCCTTCGAGCTGATCGAGTAGCCGCGCAGCGGCGTATCGAGATCACGCCACCGGAAACCGTGTCTGTTTTTCGCTATATAGCTCGTATCCCTCCCGGTGAGCGAGATAACAGCTATAGAGCGAAAACCGGACAGACTGCGGGCACCTCAGCGGTCTAGCAGAGGCACTCTCCTGTCGCGGATTTTGCGGTGAAGCAGTCGGTGCAGATGGTGAGCGGTTCGTCGCCGGGCGCGAGGGTGGCGGGGTTGCGCGGCTTTGCTTCGCGGGGCTTGGTGGCCTTGGGTGTCTTGGCGGGCTTGGAGGCTGCGCGGGCTTCAGCGCGGGCGCGGCGTGCTTCGCGCTGGCGTTCGGCTTTTTCGGCTTCGGCGGCGGCGCGTTCTTCGGCGGCGGCGCGGCGTGCGAGTTCTTCGGCGGTGGGGGCGGGCTGGACGGGGTGGTCGACGCACCAGATGACGGGGCGTTCGGGGTTGGTCCAGGCGCGGGGTGAGATGGCGCCGGGGGTGTCGCCGGGGTCGGTGAAGCTGTGGGCTTCGGTCTCGGTGAGGCCGGTGGTGTTGCCGCGGAAGAAGCGGACGTCCATGCCCTTGGTGGGTCGGCTGGCGCGGACGCAGCCGCCGAGAGTGCGGAATCCGCTGAGATCGAGTTTGTGGACGATGCGGTCGATGAGTGGCCAGTTGCCGACAGGTACGCCGATGCGCTGCAGGAGGGTGTGGAGTTCGTCGAGTTGTGGGTCGAGTGGTTCCTGCTCGGCAGCGGGTTCGGTCACCGTGGTCCTCTCGGGTTTGGGGAGGCCTCCACTGTAGTCCTGTGCTGGGCCGTGTCGGGTTAGCAGCCGGGGTCGTGTGGGGCGTCGATGCAGTTGTTGGCGACGAGGGCTGCGTCGGATCGGACGACGAGGATGGCTGATGAGGTTGCGGGGCCGGTGACGAGTCCGGTGACGGGGATGGTTTTGCCGTTGGCGGAGACGGTTGCGCTGTATTTGATGCGGACGGAGAGGGTGATGGTGCCGCGTTCGCTGTAGCTGTGGCTGGTGGCGGTTTCGCTCCAGTTGGGTTGGCCGAGGTTTGCCCACGAGTCGCCGGGGACTTCGGTGGTGGTGACGGTGCCGTCGCCCCAGGTCCATTCGTAGCTTTCGGGTGTGAAGGTGACGGTGACCGGGATGGAGTTGATGGTGCTCGTCGCCGTGTGGTTCGTGGCGGTGACGTAGGCGTTCATGGGGGTGTTCATGATCGCCCAGCCGTTCGGCTCGGTGGTGAGGCTGCCCGGCTTCGGGGCGACGTTGGCGACGTCGGAGCTTTGGATGACGGTGGGGAGGGTTGCCGGCGCGGGTGCCGCGGGTGTGGTGCCGCGCGGCGCACGCATCCTCGCGTAGATCGGTTTCCCGGTAATCGGGTCGTAGCGCCAGACGGCGGGAAGCTCGACGGTGCCCGGCGCGTCACCGGACCAGCCGGAGTCACCAGCGTCTCCGGATCCCGATGCTGGTGCGTCGGAGCCCCCGACGACCTGCTCGGTCGTCACGCCGACGTCGACGCCTGAGCCGCCGTTACCGACGGAGATGTCGGTGCATGATCCCGGGTTCAAAACCGAGCATGAAAGGCCAGATGCTGCAGCAGATGGCAGAGGCGCCAGCACAGCAGCAGTGAGCAGAGAAAGGACTAGCAGTCCTTGTCGCGCGACCACAGTTGCACCTCACTCACTTTGAGCGACTCGTTGTCCTCGCCGCGGACAGTCCCGATCATGTAGTCGCGCTTATCTCCACCAGAAGCATCAGTTGGTTTGCCCTGCGAATCGATTTTCTGAAAGTTGGAACTGTCAAGGCAGAAGTAGAACTGAACCTCTACACCTGCCTCATCCACTTTGCGGTAGACCAACTCTTCTGGTTCAACCGACAGGCTTCCCTTGAGTTGAATCTTCTCCTCACGCAGCTTGGTAACCGAATCGGTCATCGTCTGCAGGTAAACATCGGAAGCAACTTGCTCCAAGTCGCTGACTGGAACGCTTGGATCTTGAACAATCTCGGCTGACTTTTCGTTTAGACGCTCCACCGCCGCAACCCCCGCTGCCAGCGCTTCCTCGTCCGAGGCGAAGGTCGCGGCAGGCGTCGGCATCGAGGTGGTCGTGTCGACAGGCGCCGATGTTGGCGCTGGCTGCTCCCCCGAACAGCCGCTCACGGTAACGATCGCAGCGGTGGCCATCGCTCCTGCGAGCAGGCGCGCCAACATCGGTCGTCCCATCGAGATCCCCCTAGATCATGGAGCGCCCCCTGCGCTCACGGACTGCAAGATATCGCATTCGGTCGACATGTCTCGAAAGTTATCCACAGGCCCAATTTCAGGGGTTCATACATCCCGGCCGATACGTACTAGCAAGGGAACTCTGGGCCGAATCCGCTCATGGATTCAACCTTGAGCGAGTCGACCGTTTCGCCCTGCACGACGGCTTCCATGAGCTTTCGGTGCACGGACGGATCGGGCTCGACACGCTCACCGTCCGGATAAACGGCGGCAGTCAAACTCCGGTCAACGCAGAGGTACGCCTTGAGCCGAACGCCGCTCGAATCCTGCTCGCTCTTCAACAGCTCGACGCCTTCGAATGACACTGCGCCGTCATAGCGGACATTCTGCGAGCGATATTGCTCAATCGTGGCGGTGGCTACTTCCAGATAACTGCCGCTGGCAACTTCGGCCATCTCGTCAGTGCTGAAATCCGGATTGTTGATGAGTTCAGCCGACTTCTCAGCCCCGCGCGTGGCTGCTTCAATCACCGCATTCAGTGCTTCTTCGTCCGACTTGAAGGCGCCCGAAGGCGTTGGCGCCGCTGTTGGCCGTGGTGTCGGCGAGTACGAGGCCAGCCCGTCGGCAGTTCCATCAGCGAGTCCTTCAACGAAGGCAATCGGTGCGAGGCAGCCGGTGAGGCTGAGGAGCCCAACCAAGCTGGCCCCTACCCCGAGCACGCGTGCGGTCGTTCGTCGTGACATGTGATCCCCCTAGATCGTGGAGCGCCCCCTGCGCTCACTGCGTCGCACGGTATCCGCCACCACCGACATTCGAGAGAAGTTATCCACAGGCCACGTGGAACCGCCTATTCGTCGACTGCGACCTCGTTGAGGAGGGCTGCGAGTTCGGCGGGCTTGGACCACATGGGCCAGTGGCCGGTGGGCAGGTCTATGTAGTGCACTGACTCGTAGTCGTTGAGGGCGGCGAGGTAGGGGATGCCCTGGTCGGCGAAGTCCTGGAACTGTTCGGCGGTGTAGCAGGAGCAGATCACGGTGACGGGCACGTTGTGGCGGGCGTCGTTCGTGAGGGTCACAGCTTCGGTGACGAGGCTCTTCGGCTGCACGGTGGCCCGCTGCTTGAAGCGTTCGAGCTGCTCGTCGGTGAGGTCACGGAATGCGTACTGCTCTTGCTCGTTCGCGAGCATCTCGTCGAGGGTTGCGTCGCTCGTGGCGTCGGCGTTGAAGGCGAGGCCGTCGACAGGCGGGGCGGTGTCGACGAACACGATGTGGTCGACGAGCTCGGGACGCTTGTCGAGGAGCATCGTGCCGGGGCTCGCGGACCCCGAGTGGACGACGAGGATGCGGCGGTCGGCCGGCTCTGCCTCGAGTGCACGCTCGATCGCGGCAACCTGGTCGGCGAGGCTCACCTGGGCGGGTGCTTCGCCGCGCTTGCCGTCCTGACCGGGGAGGTCGACGGCGACCGCGTCGATGTCACCGTTCAGTGCGGGGATCACCTCATTCCACGCCCAAGCGCCAAGCCAGAAACCGGGGACGAGAACCATGCGGGTTGTCATGCGTGTGACGGTAGTCGTCTGCCTTGTGAGCAAGGCGCTACTCATCGCCTGAAACCGCCTTGGCGATTGACCGATAGACCCGGTTTGCAAGCTGCTTGGAATGCCAGCGACGCCACACAGATGCGTCACCCATTCTCATGATGTCGAGCACGAAAAGCCGAAGCCGGTCAAGTAATTCAAGCTCCCACATGACCTGGCCAACCGATCCTGTCGGCACGATGAGCTGGTCAACCGCAGTCAACCGATACTTGCCCGATTGCAAAGCAAGAACGGCCGAAATCGAGTTACTATCCAGCCCAAACTCATCGCCAGGCTCATATCCGTCGGGTTCGAGGCCAAGGATTTCGGCGCCGAATCCCGGCGGCAAGTTGAGCACTGCTGGCCACTCGATGTCGGTAACTGTGCCGTCTTCCCACTCCCACACAATGGGCCGCCGAGGATGAAACAAGAACTCGACTCGGCCAACGTTAAGCGTCGCAAATCGGCCACCTGATGTGCCCGGGAGATCACTCATTGTCCAGTACTCGCCCTCGAGTTCAACGAGATTCGGGATGCAGTTGGCTGCGGCGCTTGCGAGGTCTGCAATCACGGCGTCGCCCAAGGTGCAACCAGTTTCAAGTCGCTGCTGCGTTTTTGCGTGTTGCAACAGTTTCGGCGGTCCGGGACGTCGCCGCGATGCCTCGACGATCGAGTTGACGTCGAAGCTCCCGTGCCCGGTCGCCCAGTGCTGTTGCTCGATGACCGGGATGACCTGGTCAAGGTTGCTCGGCCCAACGAACCCGAAGTTGAAAGTCTTGTTTCGGAGCTTGTGTCCGGTTTCCCGCTCTCGTCTGATGAGATAGCGCTCCATCTCGTCGAGCGACTGTCGCGGGCACTCAACAATGTTGACCGCGACAATATCCGTCCACGCCTCGTGGTGCTTGCTTCCGTGGATGTGGGTTCCGAGGCGCTGCGTGAAATTCACCGTTTGGCCGACGTACCGCTCACCGTTCGCAAACTCGAGGCAATAGATGCCCGGGCCCCGGTCGCGCATGATCGGGGCCAGCACTGAGCGATCGGGCACTTCGAAGCGCTCGTAGGTGACGGTTCGAAAGACTGAATCGGTCATGTCCACATCATCATCGACACCACCGACAGTCCGAAAACTTCCCAGGACTCTCGAGCCTCAGACGCTCAGCCCCGACTCCACCGCACTCAGCCCAAAGAACTGGTAGAAGGATGCCATGAGCTTCGCGGCCCCGCGCGATGGGCCGCGTCTACTGTGCGTCACTTCGCTTCGATTACTGCAGTGGCGCAGCTCAGCCCAACCTGAGCACTTCTCGACATTTTCCATCACCTCACAGAAACTTTCCAGACACAAGACACTCATAGCGAGCGCAATTAGCACTCCCCCCACTAGACTGCCAACGACAGCTAGATCGACTCGGATTGGAATTGACGTGGCATTCAAGGTGTTCGAAAAGGGGAGCGCACCCACTCCCTCAGTACCGGCAGTTACCATTCAGAAACGCGGACTGTTCAGCCTCAACGATGCCGCATACAAGCTCCTCGGCGAGCCAGAGTTCATTACGTTTCTCTACGACGCAGACGAGCGATTGATCGCACTTCGCGCCACCGACTCCAGCGACTTGAATGGCTACCCCGCTCGGCGCCAATCACCTGCCAACAAGTCCAAGAAGTCATCGGGGCCCATTTTGATTGCCGGTTCGATGTTCACGCGCTTCATCGGAATGGACACTTCGGAAGCACGCCGGTGGACTCCTGAACTTCGCGATGGCATGCTCGTCATCGACCGGAAGATCGAGGGTACGGCGGTGATCTCAAACCGCAATCGTGCCAGGCAATTCCCCACAGCCACCCCAGATCAGCTCGAGAAGCAGATTCAGGTCAAGAACGAACACCCTCATGGGCATGCCAACGATGCCCAGTAGACGCCGGAGACATCCCCAATTGCCGGGGTCTCTTGCGAACAGCGCCAGCCACGAAAAGGCCCCTCCCAGGGGGGTCCGGGAGAGGCTCAGTCGTGTCTTTGGACGGACGCACCAAGTCTATCTCACGTCTTCTGGCCCCATGGCTAGGCGGCAGTGACTGGCGCGCAACCCTATGGATGCCCTATAGGCATCAGAAATGGAGCGCGCAATGCATGTAACCGAGTACTACGGAATCACCGACGACCCTTCGCTGCCCTTCGTCGATGTCAATGTGCAACGAGACAGCGCCCTATTCGTCGACCCACGAGCCATTCGGCTTGATCGATCGAACCGGCCGTATGCCCACCTTGCTCAAGCCGACATGACGAGCTTTTTCAACACGGTTTCTAACCATGTGTTGTTTGGAGACCAGCAAAGCCAAGCCGAAGGACTTCGACTCCTCCAAGCATTCAGGGAGCCAAGGGAGACCCGTCTCGGGCTAGCCAGAGCTGGGTTTAACGGACATGGCGGCTCTGACGAGGTTGGCCATTGGATCTGGCAAGCCCTTGTTGATAATAGCGATGCGTTCCGACGAATTGCCATCTGCACTCAGCTCGAGGACATCCCACTGTTTGTCTCCGGAGTGGGCAACGACATCACCTCCGATCTTACAACGAGGATTGTCTACGAGGCACTTGCCCTGTTTACAGGAGAGATGCTCAAGCAATTCCCCGAGTTCTCAGCGGGAAATCAACAAGTCGAGCGAGTCACCGTACAAGTTTGGGACAACCAAGGAAGGGCATGGGTAGAACGCGGGATCGATCTGCCCGTGGCGTTCGGGGCACCTCTGCTCTTGGTACCCCGAAATTGGGCCCGCCCCACAATCCTCATGAACGCTCAGAGGTACTTCGACGTAACCATTTTGGGCTATTTGCAGGAACGAGAGACGACGATTGCGCTGGGGACCGACAAGATCCTTAGGCCGACAAAGGACACCCTCCGACGACGCCCCACGGTAAATTGTTCACGCGCATTCATCACTCGAACGGCTGTCCACGCAGGCGACGACGGGGTCAACCTCACTCGGCGGTTCAAGTCATTCGTGGATGCAAAGTTCACGCCCATCTCAACCGAAGTACTGAAGAGCAAGACCGAGTAGCGCACGAAGGGGAGGGGGATGGGGCTAGGAGGCCCCATCCCCCTCCCCTTGACTTACTCCGAGAGTTGCGGGCGTCGTTCCCGCTCGTACAGGCTGCAAACTATGCGCTCGCTCTCCACCCGGGCTAGCTACCCTTCGGGGCTTCCGAATTCGATCACACGACGTACCAATGTCCTAGCGAGACGACTGCGATTTCTCGTCTACAGCCCCCATCGCCCAGGCACAGCCCGCCGGTAGTCACCGACACCAATCGCCTCGAAGTGCTTCTTCGCGGCCTTGAGCTTGGCGAGCTCTGACGGCCGCAGCTTCGAGTCATCAAGCGTCGACTTCGTTTCGCGGATCATGTAGATCTTGTCTTCGCCGTCTTCTTGCTTGATGATCGCCCAGTCGGGGTTGTACGGACCAACGGGCGTGTCAATCTTGAACTTCGGCGGCAGCTTCATGAACAGCTTGATGTCCTCGCGGCTGTCTAGCAGCTCGGCAAACTCTCGTTCGACGGTCGAGTCATAGACGACGTAGTCAAAGTCGGTCTTCTGCTCGTTCTCGACCTTGTACATCTGGTCAAGGAAGCGGTCCTTCTCCGCCGCACCGTCCTGCTGCAGTTCTCGCAGCTCGTAGACGTAGCCCTTGATCTTTTCGTACTGGATCCCGTCGACAACAATCTTTGCCAGTTCTGTCTTCAAGATTCGCTTCACCATGGCGATGAAGTCGTTCGGGTTACCGATGAACTGGTGGAGCTTGTCGCATTTGAGCAAGATGTCGACAATCGTCTTCCTCGTCAGCGATGTCGCTTCCTGCAATTCCGTGATGATGTCTGGAAGTGCGTAGGTGCCTCGCAGCTCAGCCGAACGCTCCCCCAGTTCACGCCCCTTCGCACCCCCGCGCCCCATGGTCACGCCTGTCCGTGTGATCTTGATCTGCAGAGGCTCGATGGCGGGTGCTTCACGAATCGCCTTCACCGAGTTCGCAATCAGCTCGTCTCGGTCGACCCGAACACGGTAGGTCGTCTTGCTCGCAATCGTCTCCCAGAATTCCTCGAACTCGGGAGTCGAGTAAAGCTGCTTGTTCAACTTGCGTGACTGACGCTTGCTGATTGGGCGGATGTGCTTCTCGAGGCTCGCCTCGGCGATGCGTTCAATGATCGGCACCTCAAGCGCAACGAAGTCAACCGGCAGGTTGAGGGTGAAGCCCATCTCGTTCGGCCGAAACTTGTTTGTGACGGTGCCGTCCTGTTCGATGATGCCTTGTTTACGGAGGTGCTCCCAGAGTTCGAGTGACTTGCTGAAGCCGAGTGTCTCGTCGGTAGCCTGACCGTTCGAGTCGACCATTGGCAATCGTGAGAACTCACTTCTGCGAACTACACCGACCTCGACACCAGACTTCTTGTATTCGCGCTGCAGTTCGCCAGCAAACTTGGTGTAAGACTCGTTAGCGATGACGGTCAGTGTTGCGATGCTTCGGTCACTGACGCGTTCGTATCCGTTTGGTGTTTGCCTCACGGGCAGACGCAAGCCTCGACCCAGCGTCTGTCGACGTTCGGTCTCAACGCCCATTTCTCGCAGTGTGCAGATTTGGAACACATTAGGGTTGTCCCAACCTTCGCGGAGTGCCGAGTGACTGAAGATAAATCGGGTTGGCTCGGACGTGTCAAGAAGACGCGACTTGTCTCGCATGATCAGCTCGTAGGCGTCGTCGTCTGCCTTCGTTGTCCCCGACGTGTCTTTGAACTTGTCGGCCGCACCCTTCGTACCCTTCAAGACCGAGAAGTAGCCTCGCCGAAGCTCTGATGGCTCGTATGGCAAGATGTTTTCCACTCCCGTGACTCGTGCACGTTCTTCACAGAAGAGTTCGTCAAACCATTGCACGAATTGACCACTCGCGTCAGTGTTGTTTGACCCGTCCCCGAGGAAGTTGTCGACCTTGTCGATGAAGAAGAGACTGAGCACCTTGATGCCGGTACCTCGAAGGACGAGTTCTTTGCGGAGGTGTTCTCGGATCGTTTCGCGGATCATCTCTCGGTAGATCGCGTCGGTCTGCTCACCAATGGTTTCACCAAGCTGGAGCTCGCCGTGGCGCGTCAGCTCAATTGCCGGAGGGTCGAGCCGCATCTCGTTGATACGCCAGCCTTCGTATGCACTGTTATCCGTGAGCCGGGGGTCAGACAACTCCTGGTGCTGTCGTACGTTTACCGTCTTGCGCTGCAAGGTGCCGTCAGCTTTTCGAACAGACAGCTCAAGTTTCGCCACCCACTTTGGCGTGTTTTTAACTTCAACAAGCTTGATGTGGGGTGATGCGTCCGAGCCTTCTTGTCGCACGTCGGCGACGACAATTTGCTTCACGAGTCCGAGCTTGTGCGCGTCAACCGGGTCGAGCCGATACACAACGTTGCGTTGCTTCTTGTGTGTCGCACTGTAGCGAAGGGTGCAGATCGGATTCATGTCACCGATCGCCGACTGGGCGAGCTTCGTTTCCATATTCTGCGGCTCATCCATAATGACCACGGGACGTGTGGCTGCCAGATAGTCAATCGGCCGAAGACCGGTCAACTTGTCGAGAGACTGACGGATAACGCGGGTGTCGTTCCCTCGAATCGAGTCGATAGTCATGACAAGGATTTGCACGTTCGTCGAAGTCGCGAATGCCTGCACACCTTCAGCACTCTTGCCACTGTATACCGAGGCATCGAAGGTAACGCCCTGCGATCTGTACATATTCTCGAAATGACTACGCATCAGACGAATGCTCGTACTGACACCCTCACGGATCGCAACGCTCGGCACAAGAACGACGAACTTCGTGAAGTTATAGCGGGCTGCCAGCTCAAAGATCGTACGGAGGTAGACATAGGTCTTGCCAGTGCCCGTCTCCATCTCGATGTCGAAATCGAGGCTGTCACCTGCGAGCTGCGACGAAACTTCAAGACCGTTCCTATCCTGCACCCGCTGCAGGTTGGTGAGAATTAGGTTACGGTCGAGCACCAGACTGTTTCCGACAGCGCCGACCTCCTGACTGAGATCAATATCGAGCACAGCCTCGCTCATCGCCGGCAGTACTACTTTTCCTCGTAGCATCGTCAGGAGTCTTTCTACATCTTTCGGCTGACCTTCAAAGAGATCAACGACAGACCCAATTGCCTCCAGTTGATATTGTTGGCTGGGATTAAATTGGAATCCGGAGCCGCTCATCATGCCGTCCAAAGTTCGATGCCCTTGCTCCTGCAGAGCTGGAACAGGTTGGTCTTAAGTTCATCATCGCCGTGGAACGCGTCCTCGAGCACGATTATCCGTGGCGGTGCTTGATCAACAAGCGCACGCAGTTGCTCGAAGGATGGCTTAACATACTCATTTAGATAAGCCAGCACAGCAACTTCCCTGTCCGCGTGGAGCACGAGCCAAACATCCAGCCCCGCTACCTCAGTGGATGCAAGCTGGTCAGACAACGAGTATCCCTGCTTGAGCAAGATCTCTGTCATCAAGTCCGCTGGCGTGGCCTCATTCATCGCACTATCCCGAAGGCCTATGAGAACTTCCTCCAGGGACCCCTCCTCGATATCGCTCGACATGCGCCACTTGGCGAAGCAAGTGTCAGCCAACTTATACGAACGGAATCCGTCATCAAAGGAATAGCACGAGGAACCAGCCTCTGGACCCGCATCATCACCCTCAAAGCGCCGGGCAGCCAACACGATACGCTTCCGAGCAATGTCTGCAATCGTCATGTATCCCGAACTACGCCCGACGGATCCCTCAGCAGTGGGTTCTGGAATCTGCACTTGCATGAATCGACGCGCACCCAGATCATCGCGATTGGCAGCCATGACCGCATGCGCCGTGGTAGCGGAACCAGCAAAGAAATCCAGAATTACGTCATCTTTGGCAGTCATCGCAAGCACAAGTTTCTTCAGTAGAAGAACAGGCTTCGGGTATGAAAATTCAACGTCACGACCAAAAAGCTCTTCAAAGTCACGTCGACCAGCGGTCGTTCCCCCGTAATCAAGAATTGATCGCAGATAAGTTGTCCGTCGCTCATCAGTCGGAATAATAAGGCGAGGTTGCTTCTTGCCGTCCGAACCCCAATAAATCAACCCCTCCTCAATTAGGCGATTTATTTCCTCCCTCCCCCACTTCCACTGCCTCGTAAACTTCATACCACTAGGATTTTCAATTGTGAAGTAATTTTCATGGTCACACCGCTCATTACTTTGATTTACAGCAAGATTAGCAGTCTGGAGTTCGTGCTCCCTGCCCTCAAGCGCTTCACGAACCCTAAACCAAGAGACACAGTCGGTAGTCCTGTG
This sequence comes from [Zimmermannella] alba NBRC 15616, assembly GCF_001570905.1. Lineage (GTDB taxonomy): Bacteria > Actinomycetota > Actinomycetes > Actinomycetales > Microbacteriaceae > Pseudoclavibacter > Pseudoclavibacter albus. The sequence continues at coordinate 52,887 of NZ_BCSO01000003.1, forward strand.
GCAAACCACGATGTACTCATGGACACGGCGGAACGTCTTCACCGCCTTCAAGGTTCCCGAGGACCCATGAGCCTCTTTGTTCCACACCATTACTTCAACACTATCGGGACCAAAGATTTCATCACACATCTTCTTAAGATGCGAAATTTCATGATCATCAATCGAGATCACCAGGCTGCCATTGTCCGCCAGCAGATTCCGCGCCAACTTCAAACGCGGATACATCATATTCAGCCAGTTTGAGTGATACCGACCATCGGTTTCCGCATTAGTGCTGAGCTTCTTACCTTCCTCATTGACTTGCTTAGTCCACTGAAGATAGGTGTCAAGACCCTCCTTGAAGTTGTCTGGGTAAACGAAGTCCTTACCCGTGTTGTAAGGTGGATCGATGTAGATCATCTTGATCTTGTTGTGGTAGTGCTTCTGAAGAATCTTGAGCACTTCGAGGTTGTCTCCCTCGATGAACACATTTTTCGTCGTGTCCCAGTCCTTCGAGTTCTCGAAGTCTGGCTTCAAGGTCGCCGTCGTGGGTTCCTGTGCAGCACGGAGTGCGCGCTTCTTGCCTGGCCAGAAGAGCCCAAACCGTTCGGTGGAGTCGGCAGCGTCGTCTTCGAGAAGCTCCTTAATCTTCTCGACGTCCACCTTGCCGTCAGCAATCGCCTCGGGCATCAGCTTCGCGAGTTGCGCCGCGAGCTCCGTCCGAAAATTTGGCGTCGATGACGGCGTCTCGTGAATTTCGTACTCCATGTCGGTCTCCTCGTTCATGGTGCGCTCCCCGTTGTATACGTTGTTATCCACGGTCATGCGATCACTCGCCATCGGATCGTGAAGAGGTATTCTGTTGTCTTCTGGCCGCGAAGCGACTGCTCAATGAGCTCGAGGTAGTCGTCTGCTTCACGGCGCAGCTGCTTGCGAATCTGCTTGAAGTCTTCGTCTGCATCCTCAGCCCGCTGTTCCCACTTGCGAGCCTCCTTCTTGCAGCGCAATTGCTCCATTGGATCGTCGGCATTCTTGGCGCGCTTCCGGGCGTCTTTTTCCTTCGCCTTGAATTCGCGAATCTTGCCCTCATGCTCAGCCTTGCGGTCTTCCTGTTGCCGATACAACAGTTCCTCTTGCTGGTCGTAGTAGCGGCTATTCCGACCCTGCACCTCACGCTGCAAGTCGCTGGTTCGCTCGGCAAGCTGCTGCGAGAAGACCTTGTCGTCGATCGGTGAGATCTCGCGCTGTTCAACACACTGCAAATCGAGCAGGTCAGCCACGTACTCATCATCCAGCCACTGACCATCATCGGTGAGGGCACCGCTCAACATGTACGACTCAGAAATGTCGTCCTCACGGGCCTTCATCGTGAATGTCAACAGATTGACAGTCAACACACCGTGCTTGCCGACGAGCTTCTTCACGGCAGTGCTGGCCCGTGAAGATGCTCCGACCGAAAACACAAGCTCGGCGGCTGGCGTTGCGCCATCACGCGCCTCATCCAGCACGTGCTGAGCCAGCGGGCTCGAGTATCGGTATTGGTGCGCGTTGTCTTGCGGCCTTGACTTGAAGAAGTATCGGCCCGTCGGAGCCTCCTCAACGGGTGACCGATGCAGCGTGAACCGGCGTCCGTCACCCTCAAACGTCGCGTCGTCGCGGAGACCGTGCTTTGTCACGGCAAGCAGCAGCCGCTCGAATTTGTTGAGCACCGCACCCGATTGCGCGTCATATGACTTCAAGCGGTCTTGTACGTGCGGGTCGAGGTTGTCAAACACCTTCGCCTTGGCGCTCGCCATCTCCCTCGAGATCTCTGCCGAGTACTCATTTTCAAGCCGAGTAAAGGCCTCGTCGAGTTCGCTCGCCGTCTTGCAGTTCGTGAGGATGCTGCTGATGTTCTTTTCGAAATCGAGTCCGTCCTCGATCGCCCCGAGCACCTCGTCGCTCGCGCCGAACACGGTCGAGAACAGCTGGAACTTATTGGTCAGGAGTTCGAGGATTCGTTCTTCGGCGACGTTGCCCTTGTTCGCGAAGTTCACGACAACAACGTTGTGTTTCTGACCGAAACGGTGAACACGCCCGATTCGCTGTTCCACACGCTGCGGGTTCCACGGGAGGTCATAGTTCACGAGCATCGAACAGAACTGCAGGTTAATGCCCTCCGCGGCTGCTTCGGTCGCAATCATGATCGTGCCGTCGGTGCGGAAGTAGTCGACAAGGGCCTTGCGACGGTCAACTGCAGGTATGCCGGTGACAAGGTCGCTGTCCTTGTTCTTCTCGAGCCATGCTCGGTAGATCTCGGTCTGAGCAGGCGAATCATTGGAACCGTTGAAAAGAACCAGGCCCTCGCCACGGCCCATGTCTGTCAGGGCCTGCGCGATGTACTGCTGGGTCTTCGTCGATTCAGTGAAGATGATCGCCTTTTCCGGCGCGCCGAGTTCACGGAGTCGTTCAAAACCACGATCAAGGGCTTCACCGAGCTTGATGGCCTTCTGGTTTTCTTTGATTGAGCGCGCAAGCTGAGCGAAGCTGCGAAGCTCTGCGATCTCAGCCTCCATTCCGGACCGCGTTGCCGGGTCGACAATGGTACGCGGACTCGACGGCACAGCGGCCTCGGCGTCTGCGTTTTCCGCTTCTTCCAGGAGCTCGCTCGTGATTTCGTCGTCAAAGAGCGCCCCCATGAGAAGCCCGCCACGACCGTCTCGGCGATGACCCGCCGCAAGCTCGTCGGCAAGTCGGTTCGCGATGTTCTCCAGGGTGCCTGCCACGGCATACGTGGACGAGCCAAGACGCTTGCGAATGATGAGCGCCGACAGGTGCCGCTGGCTCCCAGCAAAGGTATACAAATCGTCACGCTGCAGATATTCATTCACCAGGTCATACAGACGAAGCTCATCTTCAGACGGGGTGAACTCGACAGTCAGCGGCATGCGTTCGGTGAAGCGAACGTACTTCTGCGCATCACGACGCAGCGTGCGCTTCGAGATGACTGACACACGTTCAGCAAGGTCATCGTCGGCGAGGAACTCGTTCTGTCCCTTGATGTATCGCTCTCGGAATGCTTCGAGCGAGGAGAAGTAGTCCGGATCGAAGACCGACACGAGACCGCACAGCTCTTCAAGCTTGTTCTGCAGCGGTGTCGCAGTGAGTAGGACGGTCTTGCGGGAAGTCTCCACGATGCGGGCGATTGCGCTTGCCGCCTTGCCCTTGCCGGTCCAGTGGTTGCGAAGTCGGTGCGCTTCATCTGCAACGACGAGGTCCCAAGAGCGCAGCAGCATATGTTCGTTGCGCTGGGCGAACTCGTATGAGCAAATGAGTACGGAAACGGAGCTTGCTGATCCCCTGTTAAGAAGTCCAGCGGCGGACTTCTTGTCAAGAATCTCTGCCGGGATCAAGAACTTTTCGAAGAGTTCTTGTTTCCACTGCTGGCGGAGACTCGAAGGGGCAACGATGAGGATGCTGCGCTTGCGTTCCGCCCAGTACTGGGTGATGACGATGCCAGCCTCGATTGTCTTGCCAAGGCCAACCTCGTCGGCCAAGATGACACCGCGCAGATACGGGGTTTGCAGAGCGAACAGTGCTGCGTCAATCTGGTGCGGCTTCGGCTCGACCTGAGCGTCGAAGAGGAGGCCGGCGAGCTTGCCAACGTGATCATTCGCGTAGCTTCGCTGCAGTTCGTGCGCGAAGTACTTTGCCTGGTACGCAGTGAGTTGCTCAGCGGTCATCAGAATTGCCCTCGCACGCGAGTCGAAGGCCAACAGTCTGGCCTTGCTTCAGTTTGGAACCACAGCGGCAGCCACAAGGTGGCCACACCTCACCCGTCATCACGCGATCAGCGTATCGACCACCACCGACATTCTGGTGAACTCGCCAGGCGAAACGCACGAGCCGGGGCACATGCAGGAGGTCCGCAGAAGCAGCCGCCTTCGGAACGAGACACCGCTGAGTGGTATCAAGAACTATGGCAAAACAGACGCCGACGAAGCGGATGACGCTCTATAGGCTCATCGAAGAAAGCTCGTTCGAATCCGCGTTGCTCACACCCAAGGCGAACAGCAGCCGGACCTTCACGACCCATGACCTGACCGTCAACGGTCTTCCAGCACGCCTCGCGATCGGTGGATCGAACTCGCAGGCAAAGTGGGCATCCGACATCGCAGCACTAACTGGTCACGATGAGACTCTCACGAACATCGTTCCCGGCGCAGTGCTGCTCATTCAGGATAAAACTCCCACAATATGGGCTCTCACTTGGGGCACGGGTTACCACATGCTCGACGCCGAACACATTGATTTTTCATTTGGGCCTGGCATCGTTGCCCGATCCGCCCTACCAACTGAACTAAAATCTCTAACCAAGACAGTTCTTGACCATAGAGCCCGAGTAGACAGAAGTTCAACACCAAACGGGAGCACGTTGCGGGATCTCGGTGTGGACGGGTACGGGGAGGTTGTAAGCCGAATCGAAGCGAAGGCAAAGATTAGTGGCCTCACAGTGGGCGATAAAGTCATCCAGCTACGCGCAGCAGAATCCCTCAACCTACCCCTCGCACGATCACCAAAGGCCCTCGTCAAGGATTTGGCAACCATCCAGGCAGTGAGTCGACAACCCATATTGGCAGGCCTTGAAGGACTCGAACAGCTTGTGGCAATAAAACCCAAGAACAGCCTGGTCCCCAAATTGGAGAAGCGACTTGCGGATACCCTTACCTCAGGGGAGGCGACGAAACTTGGCATGTCCTGGCCCCATGAGAGGCTCGACATTCACGGCACTGTGGCGAGTGTCAAGGTTACGGGCTTGGGCGACCACAAGCGTCGCGTATTTGAACAGATACCCGATATCAACCAGGTTATCGAATGGTTCAAAGACACGCCTCCCGAGTCCGTGACCAGCAAACTTAAAAAAGTAAGAATCGAACTTCATAGTGAAGCGGAACCCGAAGTGGGCACCCTAATCTCATCCGCAGTGCCCCTGCGTAGGTGGCTAGCCTTCGAAATCGAAGAGTCCAATCAGCGATTCTGCCTACACGATGGCAACTGGTATCGGATGGATAACCAGTATCTAGCAAGAATCGATTCGCGAATCTCAGAAATTCTCTCAAAGAAGCCATCCTTGGAACTCCCCCCATGGGGTAGCGAACACGAAGCCGAGTACAACGCCCGGGCTGCCTCAGCGTGCGGCGGCTATTGCCTTGACCGGAAGCTCATTAGGACCGAACTCCACTCCCGTGGAGGAATTGAGCCTTGCGACATTTTCGTCCCTCCCGGGATCCTCATTCATGTTAAGCGGGGTCGAAGTTCAGCAGATCTCAGCCATCTACTTGCACAGGCGCTAGTCTCGGCCGACGCTTTGGCGCGTGATGATCATGCACGTGCAGCTTGGAAAAAACGAATAGCTGATGAATCAAAGGATGTGGTCCAGGATGCTCAGCTTGACGAAGTGATCTTGGCCATTGGGCAAGAACAACCAGTTTCCGTGCAGTCACTATTTAGCTTCACCAAGGTGAATCTCGTAAAGCAGTACGATCTGCTTGCTTACCTTGGGGTCAAAGTTCGGGTCACAAGCGTGTGATCACCCCGGGAGAGCGTGTCTACTTCATCAACGTCTAGCGGGAGTCTTCACTAGCTTGACCGCATCCCGTCCTGAAAACGCCACAAGGCCCCGGCTCGACTACTCGAACCGGGGCCTCGCTCCCAAGGGGTGTGCGCAAGGGGGGACTTGAACCCCCACGCCCGAAGGCACACGGACCTGAACCGTGCGCGTCTGCCAATTCCGCCACTTGCGCGCGTGCACGCTGCACCTGAGTACAGCGAACTAGTCAAGTTTACCCCGTGCCGAGCCGATGCGCCACCGAGAGGTGCTCGGGTGTGCCAGCTGAGGTGCTCGAGTGCCGGCGGAGCCGGTGTATCGAGAGCACCCGCCGGAGCTGTGCGGAGGGATGCCTCCGGAAATTTGGCATCTGGGGAGCGTTCGCGGCCATATGCCGGTTGAAGGTGCATGAGATGCCAGATTTCCGGAGGTCGACCACGCCAGCGCTTCCGCAATTGGTCAGTTTTCGGGGTTTCGTGCCACACATGGCCGTATGCCCCCGTTTTCTCACCGGTTCTGGAACCACTCGGCGGCTCGACCGCGCCAGCCGAGGTGCTCAAGTCCGCCAGCCGAGGTGCTCGAGTGCCGACGGAGCCGGTGTATCGAGAGCACCGGCGGAAGCGCAGTGCCGCGGCGTGTGATCTCGATACGGCCCTCCGGGCCTACTCGGTCAACTCAGTTTGGCGGCTCGGTCGACTCAAGTTGCGCCGCGTGATCTCGATACGCCGCTGCGCGGCTACTCGATCAGCTCGTTCACTCAGCGGGCACCAATCGAAATACGGCAAACTAATGTCGTTCAGTAGGACACGGGCAGCGCAATCGCGCACGAACCCCGCCCGAATCCACCCGGAACGCAACGACGCAAGGGAGCAGCCATGACCGGCTACGCAGTCACCAACCCCGCCAACGGCGAGGTCATCAAGACCTACGAGACGGCCACCGACGCCCAGATTGAGGCAGCGGCCGCCAAGACCTTCGAGGCATACGAGCAGTGGTCGCGTTCGACCACCCCCGCAGAGCGCGCAGCCATCATCGGCCGCGTCGCTGAGATCTTCAACGAGCGCAAGGAAGAGCTCGCCGCCATCATCACCCGCGAGATGGGCAAGCCCGTCGAGCAGGCTATCGGCGAGGTCGAGTTCTCGGCCGCCATCTTCGAGTACTACGCCGAGAACGGCCCGAAGCTCCTCGAGGACGAGCCCATCGAGGCCGCCACCGGTGGCTACGCCGTCATCCGCAAGGACCCGCTCGGCCCGCTCCTCGGCATCATGCCCTGGAACTACCCGTACTACCAGGTCGCCCGCTTCGCTGGCCCGAACCTCGTCGTCGGTAACCCGATCGTCCTCAAGCACGCTGAGCAGTGCCCCGAGTCGGCACTCGCCATCGAGAAGATCTTCCACGAGGCAGGCATCCCCGAGAACGCCTACATCAACGTTTTCGCCTCGCACGACCAGATCTCGACCCTCATCGCTGACCCGCGCGTCCGCGGCATCTCGCTCACCGGCTCGGAGCGCGCCGGCGCGATCGTCGCCGAGCAGGCTGGCCGCGCACTCAAGAAGTGCGTCCTCGAGCTCGGTGGTTCGGACCCGTTCCTCGTCCTCGACACGAGCGACGTCGATGCCGCAGCCGAGATGGCTGTCGCTGGCCGCATGGAGAACTCGGGCCAGGCCTGCAACGCCTCGAAGCGCTGCATCGTCCTCGACAAGTACTACGACGAGTTCGTCGAGAAGTTCACCGCCAAGATGATGGCCCAGAACGAGGCCAAGGACCCGTCGCAGGCGGGCGGCGACTTCGGCCCGCTCTCCTCGCTCAAGGCTGCTGAAGGCCTCGAGAAGCAGGTCGAGTCGGCTGTCGCCGACGGCGCCAAGATCACCAAGCAGGGCGAACGCGACGGTGCACACTTCCCGACCGCCGTCCTCACCGACATCACGCCGGACATGGCCGCCTACCGCGAAGAGCTCTTCGGCCCGGTCGGCACCGTCTACCGCGCGAAGGACGTCGAAGACGCCATCCGCATCGCCAACGACTCGCCCTACGGCCTCGGCTCGATCATGGTGTGCGAGGACGAGAACCTCGCCCTCGAGGTCGCAGCCAAGCTCGACACCGGCATGGTCTACATCAACGAGGTCGGCGGCGAGTCCGCTGAGCTCCCCTTCGGTGGCGTGAAGAACTCGGGCTACGGCCGCGAGCTCGGCCCCGTCGGCATCCAGGACTTCGTCAACAAGAAGCTCATCCGCTTCAAGGACAAGGCCGCGAACTAAGCGCTGCCCGCGCTGACACGGCGGTGGCCTCGGACTTCGGTCCGGAGCCACCGCCGTTTTTTCGTGCGCCGGTGCTCTTCCCGCCGCCTGCGCTCTCGATGCACCGCTGCGCGGCGCTCGAGCACCTCAGCGTCGGGGCCGGACCGCCGAGCGATTCCGCAATTGGTCAGAAATCGGGGGGATACGGCTATATGCGTCACGAACCCCCGAAAACTGACCAACTCTGGAACCACTCCCCGGCCGAGCTCCGGAAATTTGGCATTTTGGGTACCTTCAGCCGACATATGGCCGCGAGCAGCCCTCAGATGCCAGATTTCCGGAGGTGGCCCGCCGCATGACCGCCGCCGGTGCTCTCGATACACCGCTTCGCGACACTCGAGCACCTCAACCCAGGCACTCGAGCACCTCAACCGCCCCGGAGCACCTCCATCCGGGCGGCGGATCGCTCCACCCAGCGAGGGAACTTTCCCGAAGATTCCCCTGGTACACCGCGATCAAAGCAAGTGCCGACTACGATGCAAGCGACGCCTTTCCGCGGGCGCCGCGTCCCATGCGCGAAACCCGCCGCGAGCGAGTCCGGCCAACACAGCGGCCACATCCCGCCCGCGCCCTGAACTGCACACCAACCACAGGAGTCTTGTGGGCATCCTCGACAGCTTCGAACGCACGCTCGAGCGCTTCTTCAACGGCGCCTTCGCGAAGACGTTCCGCTCAGGCCTGCAGCCTGTCGAGATCTCAGCCGCGCTCAAACGCGAACTCGACACGACGGCGTCCGTCGTCTCACGCGACCGCATTCTCGTGCCGAACCGCTTCCACGTGAAGCTCGCCCCCGCCGACTACACCCGCATGAGCGGCCAGGGCCAGTCCCTCATCGACGAGCTCATGCGCGTCGTCGAAGAGCACGCCGCCCGCAACGGCTACCAGTTCGCCGGCGGCCTCTCCATCAAGCTTCTCGAGGACGAGACCCTCACCGAGGGCCAGATCGAAGTCACCTCCCGCTCCGTGCAGGGCCAGGTCGCCTGGACGCCGGTCCTCGACGTCGAAGGCCGCCGCATCCGCCTCGGCATCGGCTCCACCGTCATCGGCCGCGGCTCCGACGCCGACATCACGATCAACGACACCGGTGCCTCCCGCCGCCACGCAGAAGTGGTGTGGGATGGCCGCCGCGCAGGCGTGCGTGACCTCGGCTCCACGAACGGCACCAAGCTCAACGGCCGCACCGTCGCGCAGGCGGCCCTCGAGCCGGACTCGATCATCCGTATCGGCCGCCACGAGCTCATCTTCCGGGTCATCCCGCAATCCGACCCGAGCGACGAAACCGGATACATCCCCCGGATCGGAGGCCAGCGATGACCGGTGAACTCACACTCTTCGTACTACGCCTGGGCTTTCTCGCCTTCCTGTGGGTGTTCGTCTTCTCGATCATCTACTCGCTGCGCTCGGACCTCTTCGGCAAGCGTTCCGACGAATATCAGCGCACGCTCGAGCAGTCGCGTCAGCAGACCTTCGGCGCAGCCGTGAACGACGCGGGCGCCCCGGTCACGATGGGCGTCGCAGCGGGAGCCGCAGGAGCAGGAGCAGGCGCAGCCGCGAGCGCCGGTGCCGCCCACAGCACCCCCGCTCGCCCCGCCATGCCTGCCCCGACCCCGGTCAAGCACGCGGACGACGCCCCCACCGAACACGTCACCGCCCCAAGCAGCTCGAGCAGCACCAGCGGCCCGACGACCGACGAGCTCCGCGCCGCATCCCGCGCCACCCGCCTCATCATCACCTCCGGCCCACGCAAGGGCACTGAAGTCGCCCTCGGCGCGATTCCCGTCACGATCGGCCGCCACCCGGATTCTGACCTCGTCATCCAGGACGACTACTCCTCGACGCACCACGCCCGCCTCGTCCCGAACGGCGCCAGCTGGCTGCTGGAAGACCTCTCCTCCACCAACGGCACCTACGTGAACGGTCACCGCCTCAGCCACTCCTCGCCCCTTGCCCCCGGCGTTCCCGTCCGCATCGGAACGACCACCTTCGAGCTGCGCCAATGACCCTCATCGTCAGCCGCGCGGGTGCTGTCTCGCACGTGGGCCGAGTCCGGTCGAACAACCAGGACTCCGGCTTCATTGGCGAGCACCTGTACCTCGTTGCTGACGGCATGGGTGGTCACGCGGGCGGTGACGTCGCGAGCGCGATCGCCGCGAAGCACTTCGCCGAGCATGACGCCCCCTTCGACACGGTCGAGGATGCCGAACAGCGCCTCAAGGAGATCATCGTCGAGGCGAACACGGCCCTCGTCGAGACCGTCGCCGAGCACTCCGAACTCCGCGGCATGGGCACGACCGCGAGCCTCATCACCCTCGTCGGCGGCGAGAAGCTCGTCATCGGCCACATCGGCGACTCCCGCATCTACCGCCTCCACAACGGCCAGATGACGCAGGAGACGAAGGACCACACCTTCGTCCAGAAGCTCGTCGACGCTGGCCGCATCACCCCCGCCGAAGCCGAAGTTCACCCGCGCCGCTCGGTCCTTATGAAGGTGCTCGGTGATGTGGAAACGAAGCCGGATGCCGACACCTACGTCTACGACGCGATCGAAGGCGACCGCTGGCTCCTGTGCTCCGACGGCCTCTCGAGCTACGTCAACGAGGACGACATCCACACCGCCCTCGCGCACGGCGGCGAATCCTCCCGCGAAATCTGTGACGACCTCGTGCAGCTTGCGCTCGACAACGGCGCCCCGGACAACGTCACGGTCGTCGTCCTCGAGATCGGCACCCACCCGCTCGAGCCGCTCGCAACAAAGCTCGTCGGTTCGGCCGCCAACGAGGTGCACTTCGGACGCCGTCAGCCTTCGCGCCGCCGCGGCCGCAGCATGTCGTCCATGCTCGACCCGCTGCGCAAGGTCGTCCCGACGCGTCCCGAAAACGAAGAGTATGTGCCGCCGAGCGACGCGTTCCTCGAGCAGCTCATCCGCGAAGAGAAGCGCCGCAAGAAGATCCGCATCCTCTCCTGGTTCGCCGCGATCCTCATGATCTGCATCGCCGTGTTCGGTGCGGGTGCCCTGGCCTACTCGTGGACGCAGCAGCAGTACTTCGTCGGCGAATCCAACGGCCACGTCGCCATCTACCAGGGTGTGCAGCAGAGTGTCGGACCGGTCGAGCTGCACCACCTCGTCGAAGAGACCGACATTGTTGTGGAAGACCTCTCCGTCTACCAGCAGCAGCAAGTCGAGCAGACCATCAACACCGGTACCCTCGAAGATGCGCACCAGCTCGTGAATCGACTGCGGGAGGCACATTGACGGCAACCGCCAACTCGTCCTCGCCGCGTGTCACGGTGCCCGGCGCGAAGCCCCGCTCGACGCAGGGGCTGCGCAACATGGAGCTCATCCTCCTCATCTTCGCGGTCGGCATCGTCTTCGCCGCGATCCTGCTCGTGCAGCTCGGCGTCACCGGCACCTTCGAGACGAACGTCCTCACACTCACCGCAATCGTCGCGGCGCTCGTCGTCGGCGTGCACATTGTGCTGCGCTTCCGCGCCCCGCAGGCTGACCCGTTCATCCTGCCGATCGCAACCGTGCTCAACGGCCTCGGCATCGCGCTGATTTATCGCCTCGACCTCGCCGACCCCGAGAACGCGGGCGTGTTCTTCACCCAGTCGACCGGCCAGATCATCCTCACCGGCCTCGGCGTGTTCGCGGCGATCGTGACGCTGTTGTTCCTCAAGAACCACCGCATCCTGCTGCGCTACACCTACACCTTCATGGTCGCGGCGATCGTACTGCTCTTGCTTCCTCTCGTTCCGTTCCTCTCGGTGGAGGCGAACGCGAAGGTGTGGATCTCGGTTGCTGGCTTCTCGTTCCAGCCCGGCGAGATCGCGAAGATCTGCCTTGCCATCTTCTTCGCCGGCTACCTCGTGACCGCCCGCGAAAAGCTCGGCACGGTTGGCCCGAGCGTGCTCGGGATCCGTTTCCCCCGCATGAAGGACCTCGGCCCGATCCTCTTCGTCTGGGCTGCGTGCATGGGCGTGCTCGTCTTCCAGCGCGACCTCGGCACCTCGCTCCTGTACTTCGGCCTCTTCCTCGTGATGATGTACGTCGCCACCTCCCGCATCTCGTGGGTGATCGTCGGCGGTGGCCTCTTCATTGCCGGTGGCCTCATCGCCGCAAACACCCTCGAGTACGTGCACTTCCGTGTCGCCGCGTGGCTCGACCCGTTCTCGCAGGAGATGTACGAGGCCAGCGGCGGCAGCTACCAGCTCGTGCAGGGTCTCTTCGGTTTCGCGAACGGTGGCCTCCTCGGTCAGGGTCTTGGCCAGGGCCGCCCCGACATCACGCCGCTCGCCTCGAGTGACTTCATCCTCGCCGCGCTCGGTGAAGAGCTCGGCCTCTCGGGCCTGTTCGTGATCCTCTCGCTCTACCTCATCCTGGTTGCGCGCGGCTTCCGCATCGGCCACCAGGGCATCGACAACTTCGGTCGCCTCCTCGCGACGGGTCTCAGCTTCGCGATCGCGCTGCAGGTGTTCGTCGTCGCCGGCGGCGTGCTGCGCGTCATCCCGCTCACGGGCCTCACGATGCCGTTCATGGCGGCAGGTGGTTCGAGCCTGCTCGCGAACTGGATTATCGTCGCGATCCTTTTGCGCCTGAGCGATACCGTCCGTACCCAACCGAAGGAGGTGGAGGCGTGAACACACCCATCCGTCGCACCTCACTCGGTGTGCTGTTGATGTTCCTCTCGCTGTTTGTCGCGGCGACGATGGTGCAGGTTGTCCAGTTCGACGAGCTCCGCGAAGACCCGCACAACACGCGCACGCTGTTGCAGTCGTACGAGACCGAGCGCGGCCCGATCCTCGTGAATGGTGAGCCAATCGCCTACTCGACGCCGGTGGACACCGAGTACAAGTACCAGCGCGTGTACGAACACGGTGAGCTGTATGCGAATCTCACCGGCTACTTCACGCACACGCAGGGCGCGACCGGGATGGAGTCGGCCATGAACGCCGAGCTCTCCGGTCAGTCCGACGCGCAATTCTTTGAGGGACTCACCGCCCTGTTCACCGGCAATAAGCCGGCGGGTGCTGCCGTCGAGCTCACGATCGACCCGGATGTGCAGCAGAAGGCTTACGACGCCCTCGGCGATGTGCAGGGTTCGGTCGTCGCCATGGACCCGCGCACCGGCCAAGTCATCGCGATGGTGTCGAAGCCGAGCTATGACCCCAACGAGCTCGTCGTCCCGAGCACGCAGGAAGTGCTCGACAAGTACACGGAGCTCCTCGAGGACGACTCGCAGCCACTCTTCAACCGCGCCATCGGGGGCAACCTCCAGCACCCGGGCTCCTCGTTCAAGGTGGTTGTCGCCACGGCAGCCCTCGAAAACGGGCTCATCAAGGCGGATACGCCGCTCCCGAACCCGCCGAAGTACACGCTTCCCGGCACCAGCTCGATCGTCTACAACCCGGTCCACGGCCAGAAGTGTGGCGACGGTGAGACGACGAACCTCAAGATCGCGCTGCAGTATTCGTGCAACATCCCCTTCGCTGACCTCGCCATCCAGCTCGGCGCCGACAAAATTCGTGCCCAGGCCGAAAAGTTTGGTTTCAATAAGCCGCTCGAGATTCCGCTCGATGTGACGCCGTCCGTCTACCCGACTGAGGCGATGGACCAGGCGCAGGTGGGTCTCACCGGCTTCGGCCAATTCGACGTGCGTGTCTCGCCGCTGCAGATGGCGATGGTGTCGGCGGCGATCGAAAACGGCGGCGTGCTCATGAAGCCGCAGCTCGTGAACCAGGTGGTCTCAGCTGACCTCAACCAGCTGCAGGGCCCGCAGGTGTCCGAGTACGGCCGCGTCATGAGCGAAGAGACCGCCAAGACGATGAATGAGCTCCTCCTGTACTCGGTCAGCAACGGTGTCGCTGGCAGTGCCAGAATTGACGGCATCGATGTCGGTGGTAAGACGGGTACGGCGGAGAACGGACCAGATGAACCCCACACGCTGTGGTTCACAGGCTATGCAGCTAGTGGCAACACGCACGTTGCCGTTGCGGTCATGGTCGAAAAGGGTGGCGGAGTCGATTCTGCTTCCCAGGATGTCCTGGCAGCTACGATCGGCCAGCAAGTGTTGAAGGCGGTGCTTGAGCAGTGAGACCAGCCCCCGGTGTGTCGTTTGGCGATCGGTACAAACTGTCGTCCCGGATCGCGATTGGCGGTATGGGCGAGGTGTGGCAGGCGACCGACCTCGTGATCGGTCGTACCGTCGCCATAAAGATCCTCAAGGACGAGTACATGGGCGACCCAGGCTTCCTTGAGCGCTTCCGCGCCGAGGCCCGCCACGCAGCACTCGTGAACCACGAGGGCATCGCAAACGTCTACGACTACGGCGAAGAGAACGGCTCCGCCTACCTCGTCATGGAGCTCGTCCCGGGCGAGGCGCTCTCGACGATCCTTGAACGCGAGCGCGTCCTCCCGGCAGATCAGGTCATGGACATCGTCGCCCAGACAGCATCCGCCCTCCATGCCGCCCACAAGGCGGGCCTTGTCCACCGCGACATCAAGCCCGGCAACCTTCTCATCACGCCCGACCGGCGCGTGAAGATCACCGACTTCGGCATTGCCCGCATTGCCGACCAGGTGCCGCTCACCGCGACCGGCCAGGTGATGGGCACCGTCCAGTACCTTTCGCCCGAGCAGGCTTCGGGTCACGCGGCAACGCCCGCGACGGATATCTACTCGCTCGGCATCGTCGCCTACGAGTGTCTGGCGGGACGTCGTCCCTTCACGGGCGAATCGCAGGTCGCGATCGCGATGGCCCACATCAACGACAATCCCCCGGCCCTCCCGGTCACGGTCCCGGAGCCGGTGCGCAACCTCGTCCTTTCGGCCCTGTCGAAGAAGCCCGGCGACCGCCCCGAGACGGCCGACGCCTTCGGTCGTGCCGCTGCCGCCCTCCGCGACGGCAACGTGCAGCGCGCCGCGAACATCGTCCCCGCCGTGCTCGGTGCGAGCGGCAAGGTAAACCAGACCCTTCCCATGGAGCGCACGCGGATGATGCGTGCCGCGCAGGGTGACGACGGCGAACCCACGACCGTGCTTGGCCAGGGTGCTGACGGCTACTTCCAGGAAGAGACCCAGCAGTACGGTTCCGGCTCGCTCCTCAGCGAACACACGCAGGAGCACAGCCGACGCAACGCTCTCGCGACGCAGCAGCCCGAGAAGACGCCCGTGTGGCGCTGGCTGCTCATCGGTGCCATCCTCCTCTTTGCGATCGCGCTCGCCTTCCTCGCCTTCGCGGTGCTCTCGAGCAAGGACGACCCGAATGCGAGTGCGACGCCGAGTGCGACCGTCAGTGCCGCCGCGCCCACACCAGAAGCTGCTGCCACGACCCCGGCCCAGCCCTCCACCGTCTCGGTCAAGGCCGCCGACTATGTCGGGCTCAACTACGACGTCGCCGCCGCGAAGCTCCAGGACCTCGGCCTCACTGCAGTCCGTGTCGACGGTTCGCCTGCGATGAAGAAGGAGCAGGTCGGACAGGTTGCCTCGGTGAATCCGACCGGCAACCTCGAGCCGGGCGCGCAGGTGGAGCTCACCGTCTACACGCAGACGCAGGATCCACCCGCCCCCGCAACCGGCCCGAACATTGCAGTCAACGACGCAAAGAGCGCGACCATGTCGTGGGATCCGTACACGCAGTGCCCGGCCGGGATGACGGTCGACTACTACGAGGTCACCGTCAACGGTGCGAAGGCCAACGAGACGGAGGTCCACGGCACGAACGTGGAACTCAAGCTGGACAAGGGCGTCACGCAGGTGAGCGCCTCCTACCGCGCAGTGTGTGGTGGCACCGCCAGCCCTGACTCGCCCACCTCGAATGTTGAGGTGACGAGCTCGTCAAACTCCGGCTCCGGCAACAACGGCAAGCCGTAACGCTGTATTTCGATTCGATGACATCCCTCCCTCGAGGGGCGGATTCGAGCACTCGAATAGCCGATTGGATGTGGGCGGCGGGTATTCTGAGCTGATGTCTCGCCCCCGTGGCGAATGAATCTGTTGGAAGGAGCGCCGAGGTGCAGCCAGGTGACCGCACGCTCGCTGATCGCTACGAGATCGGACGTCGAATCGGCCGAGGAGGCATGGCTGAGGTCTACCTCGGTCAGGACACTCGCCTCGGACGTCAGATCGCCGTCAAGCTCCTGAACACGCAGCTCGCGGGGGAGCCGAGCTTCCGACAGCGCTTCCGCGCCGAAGCACAGGCTGCTGCGCGCATGACGCATCCGACGATCGTGCGTGTGTTTGACGCCGGCGAAGACACCTTCCTCCGCCCCGACGGACACGAACTCATCGTCCCGTACATCGTCATGGAGTACGTCCCCGGCCAGCAGCTGCGCGACATCATTGCCGAGGGTCCGCTGCCTGCCAACAAGGTCGAGAAGTACATGTCGGGGCTGCTCACAGCACTCGAGTACTCGCACCGTGCGGGCGTCGTCCACCGCGACATCAAGCCCGGCAACGTCATGGTGACCCCGGACGATGAGATCAAGGTCATGGACTTTGGTATCGCCCGCGCCATCTCCGACACGGCTGGCACGATCGCCCAGACCACCGCCATCCTCGGCACCGCCTCCTACTTCTCGCCCGAGCAGGCGCGCGGTGAGCAGGTGGATGGTCGCTCCGACCTCTACTCGGCCGGCATCGTCCTCTACGAGATGCTCACGGGCCGCGTCCCCTTCCAGGGCGACTCGGCGGTTGCCGTCGCCTACCAGCACGTCACCGAGGTGCCGGTGAAGCCGAGCGAGATCAACCCGAACGTGTCGCCGGCGATGGATGCCGTGGTGATGAAGGCCCTCGCGAAGAACCGCGACGATCGTTTCCAGAGCGCATCCGAGTTCCGTCGCGTGCTCGAGGATGCTGCCCGCGGCATCGTCCCGGCCTTTGCCGACGAGCTCGAGCGGGATGCCGACAAGACCGAACTCTTCGGCGCCGCCCCGAGCTCGGTGAGCGCCACCGAAGCTGCCCTCAACACGCTGGTTGAGGAAGACGACCGCGGACCGCAGACCCGTCGCCGCCCGCCGGCCATGTGGTTGTGGGGCATCGGCCTTCTGCTGGTGGCCGTGGTTGCCGCGATCACGATCTGGGTCATCACGCTGCCGAACAGCCGCAACGAGCTCATCGAAGCGGGTGTGCAGGTGCCGGATGTCACGGGCCAGACCTGGGAGGAAGCCGAAGCGACCCTCACCGGGCTTGGCCTCGTGCCGCAGCGCGAATCGGTGACCTCTGAGACGGCGCCGCCGAACACGGTGACCGAGACGAAGCCTGGCGCTGGCCTCAATGTGCCGACGAACCAGGTCATCACGGTGCTCGTGTCGACTGGCCCGAAGGCGGTTGTCATGCCAACCCTGGTTGGGATGACGGAACAGCGCGCCAAGGAGACGATTGAGGCGAACGGCCTCAAACTCGGCAGCGTGCGCAGCGAGGATTCACCAACGGTTCCGGAGGGGACGGTCATCTCGTCGGACCCGGAGGGCGAGTCGGAGATTGCACCGGGTTCGAGCGTGAACCTTGTGGTGTCGACCGGCAAGGTGACGCTGCCCGACCTGAAGGGTGTCCCGCTGGATGACGCGACCGCGCAGCTGCAGCAGCTTGGCCTCATCGCGATTGCGACCGAGGATGCCACATGCCCGGCTGCTGAAGGGTCGCCCGTGTCGTCGCAGTCGGTGGCGCCGGGAGAGGTTGCCCAGCGCTCACAGGTGACGCTGAACTACTGCACGAAGCCCGCCGAGACAACCACGCCGAGCCCAGCGCCGTCCGCCCCCGCCACTGCAGCCCCCACCGCGACGCCGTAGCCTCCTGCGCGCTTCCTGAGGCGCTGTCGGCCCGCATCCTCATCTGCCGACGGTTGCGTCAAATACCGAGCACCGTCGTCGGTATTTGACGCGACCGTCGGTATGTCCGCGGAGGCAGTGCTCGATCAGCTCACCAATGAGGTGGTCGAGTGCCGGCGAAACCGGTGTATCGAGACCACCGGCCTCAGCTCAGGGGCAGAACCGCCGTCTTGGCGAGCGCGCCGACGGTGACATCCTGCGGCAGGAACATGAGGTCCGCCCACGGGAACACCCACGCGACGAGCACGATGATCGCGGTCACGATGAAGATGAGCGCAAAGAGCAGCTTCACAAACCAGGGTCCGGGCAGGGCCCGCCAAATCGCGCCGTACATCACTTCACTCCGTACAGTTCGAGGGTCGGTTTGATCGACTCGGGCGGCCCGTCGACTCGAGGCGTGAACTTCTCGAGCGTGCCGTACGCCATAATGCGTTCCGCGGTCGACCAGTAAGGGTTGCAGGACTGCAGCGTGATGATGCTCTCGCCCGGCGTGGCTTCGGGATGGTGCGGCACCGGCGCGACCGCATCGATCGCCGCCGGCGGCAGGTACTCGCTCGAGCGGTAGCTGTAGGTGTACCAGCCGGCACTCGTCTCAACGATGATCTCGTCGCCGAGCTTGAGTTCGTGGATGCGCTGCATCGGCGCACCGTACGCGAGGCGGTGTCCCGCGATCGCGAAGTTGCCGGGTTCGCCGGGCATCGCCGAATCCGGGTAGTGGCCGATGTTGTCGCTGAGGACGGCGGAGTAGTCGGTGCCCTGCGCAATCGGACGCATGTAGTCGGCGCCAAACTCGGGGACGTAGAGGATCGCGAAGCGCTGCGCGTCGAGCACGGGTGCGTCACCGAGGGGCACACCCTGCGCATCAACCTGCTGTCCGCCCGCGTTTTCGGCGAGCTGCTGACTGAGCTGGCTGGAGGCCTCGTTCTGGTGGCGGCCGACGATGATGTCGTTGAGCCAGTACTTCCATCCCACGAAGCAAAGCATGATGACGCCGAAGGTCATGAGGAGCTCACCGAGCACGCCGACGACGGTGATGCGTGGGCGGCGCTTCGTGGCCGGTGCCTTCTTTGCTGCGGCCTGGCTGCGTCCCGATCCCCCGCTTCCAGCGGATGCGGCTCGGGCGCGGGCATCCCGACGCGTGAGGGGTGCGTCGTCCGAGTTCGAGAGTCCCAAAAGCTCGTCGAAGTCGCCGCGCTCGCTGCCCGAAGATGCTGCCATGAAGTCCAGTGTAGGTACACTGTCCCCTATGCCCCGTGAGCACACCGACGCCGAGGACACTGAGCTCGAGCGAACTGACGACATCGACCCGACGACCGTTGACGACGAGTCGACGGTGGATGCTGCCTCGGAGGACACCGAGGCGCTGAGCGACGAGGCTGCAGAGACCGAGGTCGAGGCAGAAGCTGACGTCGCCGCTGGTGCCACGAGCACCGAGAAGGCTTCGAAGAAGCTCAAGGGTTCGAAGGCAACGTCGAAGGCCGAGAAGTCCGCTGCGAAGGCGAAGACTCCGGCCGGCTCGAAGAAGCACCACTCCTCGGCGGAGTCCGCGATGGCTGCTGCTGCGAAGGCGCAGAAGCGTCAGAAGCCGCCGCGCGACCCGAACACGAACGCGCCGTGGTTCAAGCCGGTCATGTTCGGCTTCCTCATCATCGGCTTCCTGTGGATCCTCGTGTACTACCTCTCGAACGGCCGCCTGCCGGTTCAGGAGATCGGTGCCTGGAACATCCTCGTCGGCTTCGGCATTGCCTTCGTCGGCTTCGTGATGACCACAAATTGGAAATAGCTTCGCCCGGTTCAACCGGGCATCCCACGCAAGCGGCGTCCTTCGGGACGCCGTTTCGCGTTTCGGTGGGATGCGATTCGCGGATGCGCTGCGACGGAAGGCGAGAGGATGCTGCGCTGCCGCCACCCCAACCTTCAACCTTCAGGTGACGCGACTCAGAACCGTGGACAACTCAGGCATTCTTCCCCAGTTCTCCACTGAATTACCACCGTGTAGTTCTCCCCAATGTGAATAAGCCTGTGGATAACTTTGGGAGCTGGGTGAAGGGATGCGAAGCGTCAGCATCCACGCACCCACAAGCGGGCACACGAAACCGACGTGTTCCGCATGAACACGCGGCAGTTCGACCGTTAGACGGCCGTCATCCCGGTGAAGGCGAGCGGGATGAACTGGACGGCGGCGATGAGCGCCATGGCGAGCAGCATCGACAGCCACACACCCGATCCGATGCGCTTGCCGCGTGAGTTATCCACATCCCGGAGCATGAGCCAGCCGACGAGGATGCCGACGAGGAATCCACCGAGGTGCGCCTGCCAGGAGGAGCCGCCGAAGAAGAAGCCGAGCCCGAGGTTGATCGCGACGAGCACGATGAGCGCGGTCGGGTTGAGTTTGGCGCGGCGCATGATGACGAGGTACGCGCCCATGAGGCCGAACACGGCACCGGATGCGCCGATGACGGCGTGCATGGGGGCGAGGAAGGCGACCGCTGTGGCACCGCCGATCGCGGTCACGATGAAGATGATCCAGTAGCGCCATCCACCGAGCACCTCTTCAACCGCCCGGCCAAAGATCCACAGGCTCAGGAGGTTGAAGGCGAAGTGGAGGAGTCCGCCGTGCACGAAGGCGTAGCTGAGGAATCGCCAGAGTTCGAATCCGAGCCACGGCACGATGACCCGGTCGACGCGGAACAGGAGCGCGTCGCCAATCGGGTCGCCGGGCAGGACGAAGGACAGCAACAGCTGCGGAATCGTGACAGCACCGATGAGCAGCATCGACCACGTGTACGCGCGCTCAGCAGCAAGCTTTGGCCCGACGAGGCGCTCAAACCAGGAGCCGCTGCGCGGTCTCGACCGGCGAGACGTTCGCTGCTTTTTCGGTTTGGGCCCGCTCGCTTCGAGGAAGCGGGATGAGGTGGGGCGGCCCACCGGCGGCAGAAACTCGCTGAACCCGCCGTCCTCATCCGGCTCAAGTCCAGTCGAGGATGAGTCACTGCTGTCCTTGCCGCCGAACATGGAACGCAAACGCCCGCCACCCGCGGACTGCCCCGGCTCCCGACCGGCCATGCAGTCGGGGCAGAGGACACCCACGGGGGCGGGCGTTTGACATTCCGGGCACACGGTTCGCGTGCACCGCTGGCAGAGCACGAAGCTCAGACGGTCGGCGTGACGGTAGCAGTAGTCATCGCGGCTGGCGTTCCATGTGCTGCCAGTGGATGTCGTGGGGCCGTCGTTCACCGTGTTGTTGAGCTTGCGTTGAAAAGGGAGTAACTAGATCGTGTCGATGTCGATGTGCTCGATGACGACGTCCTCGACCGGCTTGTCATTGGCGCCGGTGCGGACGCGCTCGATCTTGTTCACAACCTCGCGCGAAGCCTCGTCGGCAACCTCACCGAAGATGGTGTGCTTGCCCTGGAGCCACGTGGTGGGCTGGGTCGTGATGAAGAACTGCGAGCCGTTCGTACCGCTGCCGAGCTGCTTGCCGGCGTTGGCCATGGCGAGCAGGTAGGGCTTCTGGAAGGTGAGCTCCGGGTGGATTTCGTCGTCGAAGGTGTAGCCGGGGCCGCCCATGCCGGTGCCCGTCGGGTCGCCACCCTGGATCATGAAGTCGGGGATGATGCGGTGGAAGATGACGCCGTCGTAGAGGGGCGTGTTCTTCTTCTCGCCGGTGCGCGGGTCGGCCCATTCCTGGGAGCCCGAGGCGAGACCGATGAAGTTCTTCACGGTGTGCGGCGCGTGGTTGCCGAAGAGCTCGACCTTGATGTCGCCGTGGTTCGTGTGAATCGTCGCGAGTGCAGTTGCGATGGACATGCCCAGATTCTCCCATAGCCCCAGCTGAGAATGCCGTTCGTTTCGGAAGGCATCCCCTCGCCGAAAGGGATAGGCACGCGCACGCGCGCGTGGTACCGCTCTGTCCAACGGGTGAATTCCTCGTGTCCCAGGCGATCGCTGGGCTTGGACTCAGCTTCAGCCCACCTTGCTCGTGTCAGGATTGAGGCACGAACTGACCGTCTCGGAGGTAGAGATGAACCTGTCCCGCAAGAACCAGCGCCAGATCAAGCGCCTGCGCAAGGACGCCGCCAAGCTCTGGGCGGAGCAGCAGGCGGTCAACGAGCGCGCCGCTGAACTGCTCGGTAAGGCGAAGCACCAGGCCGTTGTCCTCGGTGAGTCTGAGCTCATCCCGGCAGTGAAGAGTGCCTACGACGCAAACCTGCGCCCCGGCTTTGAGCACGGCCTCGCAGTTGCTCGTGACGCCGCGGACGACGCCCGCATCCGCTTCAACGGCAAGGTCCTCCCGGCCGCGGCAACGCTCGCCGGTTCGATCGCCGGTGGCCTTGCTGCCCTCAACAAGGAGCACAAGGAGCTCGGCCTCAAGGACACCGCGAAGACCGCAAAGAAGACGAGCAAGGCGCTTGAGCATCACGCGAAGGCTGCCGTCAAGGAGTACAACCGCAAGACCGGTAAGGGCGGCATCGGTGCAGGTGGCTGGGTTGCCATCGGTGCCGGTGTTGCAGCTCTCGCCGCGATTGGTTACGCCCTCTGGCAGACCTTCCGCGCAGACGACGACCTCTGGATCGCCGACGAAGAGCTCGACGCGCCCATCACTACGGTGAAGCCGGCCGACGCCTCGCGCATCTCGGAGGGTGATACCGTCTCGGACGCACAGCCGAAGCACCTCGGCGGCTCCGCAGAGGACGCCATCCCCAGCCACTCGACCATCGAGCACGCTGAGGGCGAGGGCATCGACGTCCAGAAGCCTGTCACCGACAAGTAAGGCTTCAGCGCACACACGCTTGACGGCGGGGCATCCGGAATACCGGGTGCCCCGCCGTTGTATTGTGCGTCGGCGCATGGGGATGCGGGACGTGGGTCGGCGCGGCGTTGACGCGAGGGTTGCGTAGATGCTGGGTCGCGAGACGTCGCGACGCCGGAGACCGCTAGCGGAGCTGCCCGTTGGCGGGGCGCTCGGCAAGCATCCGAAGCCCCACGTCCACGAGGGATACGGTGCGCAGTTCAGCGATCTCGTCCATGCGGATCCAGGCTGCTTGATCGGTTGAGCCGCCGACTTCGTAGCGCAATTCGCCGCTCTTCACTGAGGCGCGGTACACGATACGAAGTGCCTGCATGGGCGAGCGCGAACGACGGTCGCGGGCGGGGATGATGCGGGAGTCGATACCGAGCAGTTCGTCGATGGATGCGTGGTAGCCGGTCTCTTCCCAGATCTCACGCACGGCCGCCTCGATCGGTGCCTCGCCAGGTTCGACGCCACCGCCGGGGAGCGTCCATCCGGAGCGTCCGCGCTCGTTCCAGTGCGCGAGGAGAATCTCATCGCCTCGGGTGATCACGCCATATGCGGCAAGCCGAACACGCATTCGATCCCCGTTCCGCGATGTGTACCAAACACTTCATCGTACCGGGCGATGGGTGAACGTCATCCCGAATGCGGTCGTGTTCGGGTGGATGCGTGGGAACCGTGGTGTTTCGGGTGCTGAATCGTGACAGCGCTGTGGGAGCGCTGCGTCGTTTGCTCGTCGACGCCCACTCAGCCGGGCGCAGCCGCGAGTGAGCATCGCCTAGCCGCGGCGGTAGGCGATGCGTCCCTCGACCACCGTCGCCATGACGGTAATGTCGGCAAATGCCTGCGGATCAATGGCGAAGGGGTCGCCCGCAAACACCGTGAAGTCCGCCGCGCTGCCCACCTCGAGCGATCCGCCGTTCCAGTCGATCGAGCGGGCACCGTTGTGGCTCGCACTTTCGATCGCCGCCGAGACCGAGATCGCCTGCTCGGGGCCGATCTGCAGCGAGTCAGGTTCGTTGTGGCGGCGGCGAAGGGCAGCGTCCGCAATGGTTCCGCGCGGGTCGAAGGGCGCAATCGGCCAGTCAGAACCGAGCGCGACGGTGACGCCGCCGCGGCGGACATCGCCGATGCGCCAGCCGAGGTTCACACGCTCATCGCCAAGGCGCTCCGACCAGGTGTCCTGGCGGTAGGGATCCGTGTAGAGCGTGCAGTGCGTCGGCTGCATGCTTGCGACGATGCCGTGCTTGGCCATGAGCTCGATCACCTCGTCGGCAACCACCTCGAGGTGTTCGATGCGGTGAGTGATCGAGCCATCGAGCGTGGCAAGGGTTTCGGCTGCGTAGCGCACGCCGCGGTCGCCGATGGCGTGGGTGGCAGTTGCGATGCCGGCCTCGTGGCACTGACGGATGCGACGTGCGTACAGCTCCGGGTCCGACCAGGTGGAACCGAGGCACTCCCCCTGCGAGTCGGGGTGCTCAAGCCAGGCGCTGCCGCCGTCGATCGTACCGTCGATGAAGAACTTCATGCCCTCCACGCGCCAGCGGCGGCCGTGCGTGCCGATCTTCGCGATCGTCGCGTCCACCTCGTCGTCGGACTGTCGCGGTTCACACCACGGCGAGATGCGCAGGCGCACGGGAAGATCGCGCTCGTGCTCAATCGTTTCAAGCATCTCGAGGGCGTTCGGGGTGCGGAGGTCCAGCGCGTGCACCTGGGTGATGCCGGTCGCGGCCATCTCGTCGAAGAGGGCCGAGAGGCGTTCTGCCTGTTCCTCGATGGGTGGCGTGGGAGCAAAGGGGCGAACCGTGTCGATCGCCGAGAACTCGAGGAGGTATCCGCTTGGGCGGCCGTCTGGTCGGGAGGTGATCTCGGAGCCGTCGGCGAAGGTGACCCCCGCGGTGACCCCCGCGATGCGGAGCGATTCATCCGAGACGATCGCTGAGTGCGCGTCAAACATCGTCACCCACGCTGCGCGGGATGCGCCTGCCGCCTCGGTGAGGAAGTCGTTCGTGATGGGTCCGTCGAACACGGCCGGGTCGAGGCCGTAGCCGAAAAGCCATTCGTCATCCGCCAGCCCTTCCTGCTCGGTGCGCAGGCGAGTGATGACCTCCTCGAGCGTGTCCGCTCCGGCAAGATCGCAGCCGCGGATCATCTCGAGACCCCAGATCGGATGCGAGTGCGCGTCGATGAGCCCCGGCGTCAGAGTCGCGTCGCCGAAGTCGATGACGTGCACGCTCGCTTCAGCCGGTGCGAGGTCTCGCGCGCGGCCGACGGCACGAACAACGCCGTCGACGACGAGCACGCCGGCGCCGCCGTCGATGAGGGTGCCTGCCTGCTCACCTTCCTGGCCTTCGGTGGTCGTGGGGATCCACACGCGCTCGGCGAGGTAAAGGACACGGGATGCTGCTGACACGGCGACTCCTTGCACTGCGGTCATCGTTGACCAGTCCGCGATGGCACAGGCACGACATCGCGAGAACTAAATCGTGTTAGCAAGGGAAGGTACCGGGTTCTCCACAGCCCGGTCAAGCTACCTGTGGAGAAATCCCGCGACATCCCGGCGAAGTTGCTACCTTTCACGGCATGAACGGCACTCCACGAAACTCACGGGCGACCCTCACTGATGTCGCGTCCCTCGCGGGCGTCTCGCGGACCGCAGCGTCGTTCGCGCTCAACGGCAGCGGCCGGGTGTCCCAGGCGACCATCAAGAAGGTCCACGACGCCGCCCGCAAGCTCAATTACACGCCAAACACAGTGGCGCGGAACCTCCGAGGCGCACGTCTTGGCATGATTGCGCTGCACCTTCCGCCCGACGCTTCAAGCTTTGTTTACTACTCGGAGATCACCGGCGGCGTCGTGGATGCCGCGAGCGCAGAGGGCGTGCTCGTCGTGCATTTGCCGACTGATCCGAAGCACGTGGAGCAGGCACTCCTCCAGGTCGACGGCGTCATCGTCGTGGATGCGACCGACAACGACCCGAGCCTCGCCACGATCCTCAGCAGCTCGCTCCCGGTCGTCGCGGGCGAAGCGACACCGGCGCTGCTGCCGGCTCCCGATGTCGTGATCGCCTCTGATCACCGGGCTGGTATCCAGCAGTTGCTCAATCACCTCGAGGCCCGCGGATGCACGTTCCCGGCACTCATCGCGCCGCATGCGACCACCGCGTGGACGCGTGAGACGCGCAGCGGCTACCAGGAGTGGTGCCGCCAGCGAGGTATCCCGGTCGAGATCGTCGACACGAGTTTTCCGAGCAAGCCGGACGAGGTTCAGATCGCCACCGATGATCTCTTGCGGCAGGTTCCCGAGATCGACGGCGTCATCACGCTCACGGACGGCACGGTCTTCACAGCCATCACGACCGCCCTCGCCCACGGCCGCACGATCGGCAAGGACTTCCTCGTCGCATCCGCTGTTGACTCGATTTTGCTCGAGCACACGACCCCGTCGGTGACGGCCCTTGACCTCACTCCGCACGTATTCGGTGAACGCTGCACGAGGGAGTTGCTGCAACGGATTCGCGGGGCTGCGACTGGTTCCAGCGCAGGCACCGCGAGCGCCAACTCCAAGCCCCGCACGCTCAATCACCCGATCTCTCTCAACGTCCGTTCCTCGACGCGCGGTGAAGGCCTGAACATGGAGATCTACCTCACGGGCCAGCGTTTGATCACGCCGTGAGTTCATTCCGATTGCTTGATTTGCTAAAACGATTCCGCTAACTTCTCTGGCAACGTCAACGACGACGTCGCGGTCCCTTCAACGACGAGGTGGAGCGCCCATCCCGAGGAGGCCATCGTGAGCACCACGATCACGGAAACCCGATTCGCCACCGCAAACCCCACCGCTCCCACGCAGCAGCCCGTCACGCTGAAGCGTTCGCTGAGCACTCCTGCACTCGTCATCTTCGGTCTGTCGTACATGGTGCCGCTCACCGTCTTCAGCACGTACGGCATCGTGACTGACACCACCCAGGGCCACCTCCCGATGGCGTACCTCATCACGACCCTGGCCATGCTTGCGACGACGCTCACCTACGCGTCACTCGCAAAGGCTCTGCCGATCTCGGGCAGCGCCTACGTCTTCACGCGCAAGGCCTTCGGCCCGCACGTCGGCTTCCTCTCGGGATGGTCGCTGCTCGCCGACTACCTGCTCCTGCCGGTCATCAACTACCTGCTCATCGGCATCTACCTCAACGCGCAGTTCCCGGCGCTTCCCGCCTGGGGCATCACCCTCGCGATGATCATCATCGTGACGACGCTCAACATCCTTGGCGTCCACGTCGTGAAGACCGCGAACCTCGCGCTCATCGCGCTGCAGACGGTGTTCATCGCGGTGTTCATTGCCCTCTGCATTGCGAACTTTGCCCCGGGTGTTGAACCGATTCAGCCGTTCATCTCGGCCGATATGTCGTGGGCTGGCATCCTCTCTGGTGCATCGATTTTGGCGCTCTCGTTCCTCGGCTTCGACGCTGTCTCGACGCTGTCGGAAGAAGCTAACGATCCGAAGCGCACCGTCCCGCGCGCGATCGTGCTCACGACCGTCATCGGCGGCCTCACCTTCACCGTGCTCTCGTGGTTCGGCCACATGGTCTTCCCTGATTGGCAGAACTTCACGAACCTCGACACGGCGTCGATGGATGTCATGACGCGCGTCGGCGGGAAGTTCCTCGAGATCTTCTTCCTCTCGGCCTACATCTCGGGTGCCTTCTCCTCGGCGATCGCCTCGCAGGCTTCGGTTGCGCGACTGCTCTACTCGATGGGCCGCGACCACATCCTCCCGAACCGCATCGTCGGTGGTGTGAACGCGCGGTTCCGCACGCCAGTAGGTGCGCTCCTCGTGACGGCCGTGTTTGGCCTCCTTGCGCTCGTGCTCGACCTGGATGTCATCGCCTCGATCATTAGCTTCGGCGCCCTCGCCGCGTTCTCGCTCGTCAACCTCGCCGCGATCAAGCACTTCGTCCTGGATGAGGGTCGTCGCGATCCACTCTCCCTCATCCGTCACCTCGTGCTCCCAGTCATCGGCTTCTGCCTGACGCTGTGGCTCTGGACGAGCCTGAGTGGCGTTTCGCTCACCGTCGGTGGTGTGTGGGTGGCGATCGGCCTCACCTACCTGGCGATCATCACGAAGGGCTTCAGGAAGCGGCCTCCGGCCGTCCACTTCGACGACTAAGGCACGCGACGTCTCACCAAGTCGGCACCCACTCCCCCGTCAGCCCCGCACGGTCCGCACGCATCCCCTCGGATACTGCGAACCGTGCGGGCTAACACGTTTCAGCAATCCGGGACTTTCGCGAGGGGCGAGAGATGGTTAGGCTTACCTAAGTAATCGCGGGCCCCGCTCGCGTCCCCTTCGAAAGAAGCCCTGATGACCGCAACCGCTGAGACGCTCTCGGCAGTTCCCACCACCCAGATCGCGGACGCTCGTCCGCTCGGGCAGCTTCGCTGTGGCGAACGCGGCGTCATCTGTAACATGGCCGCCCTCGGGGATACGCAGATGCAGGAGCGGATGCGTCAGCTCGGCTTTGTCGAAGGCCGCGAAGTGGAGCTCGTCCGCCGCGCCCCGCTCGGCAGCCCCGTCGTGGTGCGCGTGTGCGATGCGCAGATTTGCCTGCGCCGCGCCCAGACGAACCTCATCACGGTGTCCCAGGCGCCGACCGCCTAGCCTCCGCCCGTGTCGATTCTCGATCCAAGCTGCCACCCAAGCAACGCCCCGAACCAGGGACGCACGGCACGTGCAACCGCATCCGCTGACGGCACGATCGCCCTCATTGGTGCGCCGAACTGCGGCAAGACTTCGCTCTTCAATCACCTGACGGGCCTCCGCGCAAAGACCGGCAACTACCCGGGCGTGACCGTCACGCGCAGCGTCGGCACACTCAATGTCGCCGGCAAGCGCTTCCTCGTGGAAGACCTCCCCGGCTCTTATTCCTTGACGCCGATGTCGCCCGACGAGCAGGTCGTGACCGATGTGCTCGATGGCCGCATTGAGGGGGTCGACCGCCCGGACGCGCTCCTCGTTGTGGCGGATGCGACGACACTTCGCCGATCGTTGGTGCTACTTGCCGAAGTGCTGCGCCGCCACGAACCGACCGCCCTCGTGCTCACGATGACGGACGAGCTGCGACGACGAGGCGGAAGCCTGGACGCTGCAGCGCTCTCGCGCGCGCTCGGCACCCCGGTCATCACGGTCATCGCGAACCGCGGCATCGGTGTGCCGGAACTGCGTCGCCTCATCACCGAATGGGAGCGCTGGAGCGAGCCGCCGCTCGACCCGCCGAGCGATGCGAGTGAGCTCAGCGGCTGGACTGAATCGATTTTGCAGGCGGCAGGCTATTCCTCGCCAGCGCCGGATCCCCACACGGAGCGGATCGACTCCGTGCTCCTGCACCCGCTCTGGGGCACGATCGTGTTCTTTGCGACGATGTTCGTGTTCTTCCAGGCGCTCTTCACCTGGGCTGCACCGGTTCAAGACCTCATCGAGACTGGCTTTTCGACCCTCTCGGGAGCTGCCCGAGACGCCATCCCCGACCCGACTTGGGGTGGCCTTGTCGCGGACGGCATCATCGGCGGTGTCGGTGCCGTGCTCGTGTTCTTGCCGCAGATTCTCCTCATGTATCTGCTGCTCGCCGTGCTCGACTCAGTCGGATACATGGCCCGTGCCGCGTTCCTCATGGATCGCATCATGAGCGGCGCCGGTCTGGAAGGGCGAGCCTTCGTCGCTGTGCTCTCTTCGTTCGCCTGCGCCATCCCGGGCATCATGGCGACCCGCACGATCCCTTCGAGCCGCGACCGCATCGCAACGATGCTCGGTGTACCGCTCGCGACCTGCTCGGCGCGACTGCCCGTGTACCTCTTGCTTGTGGGGATGCTCGTCCCCGAGGATGCCTGGTTCGGCCCGGTCTCTGGCCGCGGCCTCGTCATGTTTGGCATGTACCTCCTCGGCGGCATCTCGGCGCTCGTCGCGGCGTGGGCGGTCAAGAAAATCACCGACCGGTCCGGTCACGTGCTGCCCTTCTACATGGAGCTGCCGCCGTATCGCTTCCCCACCCCGCGCTCGGTTGGCATCGCGATGTGGGAGCCGACGAAGGCGTTCGTCCGTAAGGCTGGAACGATTGTGCTCGTCGCGACGATCGCAATTTGGGCGCTCACGAATCTGCCGGTGCCGTCGAGTGCGCAACTTGCTGAGGCGGACGTGGATGCCTCGGATGAGGCAGCCGTCGCGCAGTGCACGATTGAGCACTCCCCCGCTGCCGCGATCGGTAAGGCGATGGAGCCGGTGTTCGCGCCCCTCGGGTTCGACTGGCGCGTGAACATCGCGATCGTGGGTTCGCTCGCGGCCCGCGAGGTGGCGGTGTCAACGCTCGGCCAAATCGCTTCAGCAGGCGACCCCGAGGACGAGTCGAGTGTCGCCGAGCAGCTGCAGACGTGGACCTACACGGATGGTCCGCGCGCGGGTGAACCGGTGTTCACTGCGGCCACGGTCACGGCGATGCTCTTGTTCTTCGCCTTCGCGCTGCAGTGCATGTCGACGGTCGCGGTCATGCGACGCGAGTCCGGCGGCTGGAAGTGGCCGGGCATCGCCTTCACATACATGCTCGTGCTCGGCTGGACGGCTGGGTTCCTCGGGCACACGGTCGTGACGTGGATGTCGGGTGGCGGCCGCTGATGGCTGTGCCCACGGGAGCAATCCCGCTGCATCCTGAACCGACCGATGATCCGCAGACCCTGCGCTGGGTAGCGCCGCTTGACCGAGTGCCCTTTGCGGGCTTGATCGATTCAGCGCCCGGATTCGCTGAGCTTCACGACGTTGTCTCTCGACTGGAGGCGGTCCCCGGCTCGGTGCTGGTGACCCTCGCCGAGGGGTGTTCGTGGCGGCGCGAGGGCGAACGCATCCGGCAGGCGCTCATTGCGGCGCTCTCGCATCCCGAACGCTGGGTTCCCGGTGAGGGTGCCGTCGTGCTTGATGCGGACGGTGTGTTGCGCTCGGTCGCCGAGGAGCTTCTTGAGGGTCCGATCGGTCAGATCGCGGCCGTCCACGGCGGATCGATTCAGCTCGTGGATGCCCGGGATGGCGTCGTCTCGGTGCGGATGCACGGCGCGTGCCGCGGCTGCTCAGCAGCATCCATCACCCTGCACCAGCGCCTCGAGCGCGACCTCGCCCGCCGCGTCCCCGGCTTCGAGCGCGTCGTCGACACAGACTCATAAGAGTCAGGAGCGACGTTGATGATTGGCCCACCCTCCATTACGACACGCAACGTGTCGTAATGGAACAAGTCACCGACCCGCGGGCGTCCCCGCGATCCAGAGCTCCATCGTCGAATCACCGCGGCCGTCCTCGAACTCTTGGGCGAGAAGGGCTACGAGAAACTGACCTTCGAAGCCGTCGCAAAACGTTGTCAGACCTCAAAGACTTCGTTGTACCGACGCTGGTCGTCAAAGCGCGAAATGGTGTTGGCCTCCATCAAAGATGGGCCCGCCCAACATTCATCTGCTCCGTTCAGCCTGGGCATGAGCTTGCGCGACGACCTCTTGGCGCTCATGAACAGGCTCAAGCACACCCTCACCGAATCAAACGCGAACACAGCCTTCATGTTGCTCAGCGCAGGCCTTGAAGATCCCGAACTCTGTGATGCTATTGAGCAAACCATGGGTCCCACCGCTGCGCGGCTTCCGCGCGAAGTCATCGACGCGGCGATCCAGCGAGATGAGCTCAGCGAAGAAGCTCATCCATTCGCATACGAAGAAGTGGTCGGCGCCGCTCTTCTCCTTCGACATGCGAACGGACTCGCTCTCGATCACCAGTACCTTGAGGCACTTGTCGATGGTGTTGTCCTCCCTGCCTTGACCACCTCACACCATCACACAAACCTCCCCGCGGGCCTCTTCTCAGGCCATCCCGACTCCACGACAGACGCAGCTAGCGAGGAGCTCCCGCGACCTCATTCACCATCGACAACTTCACCTACCGATTCCAGGCAAAGACAATGTGAACCTCAACGTTGCAGTTGGGGGTCAAGGACCTGCCCTTGTGCTGCTACACGGATTCCCGCAGACGCACTACATGTGGCGTACCGTGGCTTAGCTTCTCGCTGCACATCACACCGTTATCGCACTTGACCTCCGCGGATACGGGAAGCGTGACAAACCCATTGCTGATGACCCAGCTACCTATTCGAAACGCACCATGGGCGATGACATTGTTCACATCACTCGTTCCCTCGGCATTCACCGCTTCGGTGTCGTCGGGCATGATCGCGGAGCCCTCGTGGCTGTCCGAGCTGGCCTCGATCATCCCGAGGAGATCACCTTCCTCGGAATTCTGGATGTCTTGCCAACCCTCGACGCCTGGGCAGTCTTGCAGGGGTCCACGCCAAGGTTGCTTGGCACTTGTATCTCATGGCCCAGCCAGCCGGTCTGCCTGAGAAGATGATCGCGGCAGTCGCCCCAGAGTTTTACAGCTCGTTCCTGGACGCGTGGGACCCCACGGGGGAAGACGTTCACACCCGAAGTGCGTGCTTACTACATCGAAAGCTCGATCCAGGCCACCAACTCGATCGTCGCTGCCTTTCGTGCGACCGCCGGCATTGCCCTGGACATGGACACAGCAGACCGCAAAGCAGGAAAACAGCTCACCATGCCAGTCGCCGTCATCTCACAAGATTGGGGTGGACAACTCGTGTTCGACGCCGCAACGCTGTGGCGAGCGTGGGCACCCAACTTCACGTACCAATCAACGTCCAGCGGACATTTCGTGGCGGAAGGGAATCCTGACGAGATTGTCGCGTTCATTCGCGAACTCGACGGGCGTGCGCGCCAAAACAACGAGAGCGACAGTCCCTGTCAGTGATTCCGCGTGTAAAAGGGCCAAGAGATTGAAGATGTCAGGCCCCATTCGGACTTCCGTCACATGGAAGAGCATTCATTCCGATGCATCCAACAGATATTGTGACGTGCATGCTTGAAACTGAACGACTCCGCCTTCGGCGTCCAACAGTCGACGATGTTGATGCCCTCTTTCTTATTCATTCCGACCCACGCACCTATGCACATGCACCCGAGCTAGCAATGTCATCGTGCAAGGATGCAATGTCACTCTTCTTGTCTTGGGATGCTTCGTGGAACGAAGATGGCTGCGGCTATTTCATCGTTGAACAACTGACGGGCACAGTGATCGGATGCTGCGGTCTGCGTCACTCCGCACTCGGTGGACAGCTTGTATTGAATACGTACTATCGCTTCATCCCAGAGTTTCACGGCCACGGCTATGCACGTGAAGCGGTAGCCGCGGCCATCGACTGGACACGTCGCCGACACCCATCGCTACCGATCGTTGCAGTCGTTGCACCGTCAAACGCGAGTTCTCGGCGCCTCGCCGAGCGGCTCGGTTTTGTCGAAAACAGCATCACAGATCCACCGCTTCCAGTCGAAACCGAGGAACTCATGTTCCCAAATGACATCGTCTACCGGCTTCCTGCCGCCTGATCAGCACCCGCTCCGCATACCCACCCAAAATCTGTGCCAAATGGTCGGTGTTGCCACAAATGTGAGGCCGCACCGACCATTTGGCACAGAAAAGTCGGGGGCTGCGGGCCGAGAGCTGAGGACCGAGGACCGCTGACCGGTGGGGCGGCCGCTCGGGGTCCACGCCACGCAACGCCACCACACAGCAGCCTCCCCGCCGCGACGAGGCACGGCGGGGAGGCTGCTGGGAGTGGGGGCAGGTCGGGCGTGCAGCCCGAGCGGCCAGAACCGGCGAGCGCGAGGCCCTAGCGGCGCATGACGCGGCGGGCGAGCCAGTTGCCGAGGAACTGCACGATCTGCACGAGCACGATGATGACGAGCACCGCAGACCAGGTGACGATCGGATCGAACTGTCGGTAACCCCACTGGATCGCGAACTGACCGAGGCCGCCACCGCCGACATAGCCCGCGACCGCCGACATGTCGACGAGGGCCACGAAGATGAAGGTGTAGCCAAGGATGAGCGGTCCGAGCGCCTCCGGAAGGATGACCGACCAGAGCGCGCGGAAGCGTCCCGCACCCGCAGCCCGAGCTGCCTCAATGACACCCGGAGTGACCGTGAGCAAGTTCTGCTCGACGATGCGCGAAATACCAAAGGTTGCCGCGAGCGAGATCGCGAAGATCATGGCCGGGTCGCCGATACCCTTACCGACCACGATGCGCGCGAGCGGCTGGACAGCGGCGAGGAAGATGATGAACGGGATCGGGCGGAAGAAGTTCACGATGAGGTTCAACACCGTGTGCACGATCGTGTTTTGGTAGAGCCCGTCGCGTCGGGTCACGTAGAGCGCGATGCCGAGAAGGAGGCCGAAGATACCGCCGAAGAGGAGGCTCGTCGACACGAGGCCGAGGGTCTGGAAGGCAGCCTCAGCGAGCTTTGGTCCGAGCTGGTCGTAATCCATTACTCCGCTCCCCCTTCACGAATCGTGGCACCGGCTGAAGCCGCACCAAGGTAGGTCACCGTCGCAACCTCCGCAATTTCGCGGAGCGTGCGCTCGATGGCATCCGATTCACCCTCCAGTTCGAAGGTGAGGTGACCAAAAGAGCGGCCGCGGATGTCCTGCACGCCGCCGGCCACGAGCTCGACGTCAATGCGCGCCGCACCGAAGCGGCGGAACAGGTCGCGCTGGTCGACATCCCCGTCGCGGAACGAGACGGTCGCAAGATGCCCCGGATGACGCTCCCGCAAGAGCGCCAGTGAGTCGCCCTGCGGAACGCCCTCAACGATCGTCTCCACGAAGCGCGCCGTGGCCGGATTCTCTGGCTTCGAGAACACGTCGAACACCTTGCCCGACTCGACGATGCGGCCCTTCTCCATGACCGCAACATCGGTGGCGATGCGCTTCACGACATCCATCTCGTGCGTAATGACGATGATTGTGATGCCAAGCTCTTCGTTCGCGCGCTTGAGGAGCTCGAGCACGTCGCTCGTGGTCTGCGGGTCGAGCGCGCTTGTCGCCTCATCGGCGAGGAGGATCGCGGGCTTCGTGGCGAGCGCACGGGCAATACCCACGCGCTGCTTCTGGCCGCCCGAGAGCTGGTCGGGGTGGGCGTTCGCCTTGTCGGCAAGCCCAACCCACTCAAGGAGTTCCGCGACGCGCGCCTCACGCTCAGCCTTCGGCCACTTCGCAAGATGCAGCGGGTAGGCGATATTGCCTGCGACCGTGCGCGACGAGAAGAGGTTGAACTGCTGGAACACCATGCCGATGCCGGAACGGAGCTTGCGCAGCCCCCGCTCGGACAGCTTGGTGATGTCGGTGCCGTCGACGATCAGCTCACCGCTCGAGACGGGCTCGAGGGCGTTGATGAGGCGAACGAGGGTGCTCTTCCCCGCGCCGGAGTATCCGATGATGCCGGTGACCGAACCTGCTTCGATTTCCAGCGTCACCCCATCAACGGCGCGGATGGGCTCCACGCCGCGTTTGGGAGCCGGGTACTCCTTGACGACATCCCGGAACTCAATGAGAGGCATATGCCTACTTGCCTGCCTTTTCGTAGTCGGCCTGGGTCTTCTGCAGCACCTCAAGCAGCTCCGCGGTGGGAGTGGTGAGGGGCTCTGCCGCGCCGTTCGCGTGTTCAACGAGGCCGTCGGTGGTGGCCTTGTCGTTCTGGAAGATCTCGACGAGCTTGAGGTAGGTGGGGTTGTCCTTGTCCTCAGCGCGCGACACAAAGACATTAATGTATGGCTTTGCCGTGTCGGCGTTCGGGTCGTCCTGAGCGATCGCGTCGGTGGGCTTCAGGCCAGCTTCGTCGAGGAAGTTCTGGTTGATGACGGAGCCTGCAACGTCGGGGAGGGTCGTGCCGGTGAGGGATGCCTCGATGGGGCGAACGGTGACCTTCGACTCGGCGGCGATGATGTCGTCCGGGCTCGAGAAGGGCGAGCCGCCGTCCTTGAGCTTGAGCAGGCCTGCCTGCTGGAGGACGAGGAGGGCACGTGCCTGGTTCGATTCGTCGTTCGGGATGGCGATCTCGGAACCGGAGGGGATCTCGTCGGTCGACTTGTACGTCTGCGAGTAGAGGCCGAGCGGGTAAATGGCGGTTGCGCCGATCGGGGTGAGGTCGTCGCCAGCGCTCACGTTGTACTGGGCGAGGTAGATGAGGTGCTGGAACTCGTTGAGGTCGATCTCGCCTGCCGCGAGTGCCGGGTTCGGCTGCGAGTACTCGGCGAAGTCGACGAGCTCGACCTCAATGCCCTGCGCCTTCGTGGCCTCCTTGTAGTGCTCCCAGTAGGGGTCGGATGCGTTCGTGACGCCGATGCGGACCGGGCGGTCAACGCCGGGGGTGCCTTCGTTGCCGCCCGCGCTACACGCCGAGAGGCCGAAAGCGAGCGCGAGTGCGCTGGCGGCGGCCACAACCTTTGCAAAACGTGACAAGAGAAATCCTTTCGGTGGCCGGAGTTACGGGTCTACTCCGGGCGATGGCTCCAGCGTAGAAAGGACCCCCGACATCGGCATCTCAGGTCGTCGCATGACGTAACAGAACGCGTCATGCGGGTGCCTGCCTCCGGAAATTTGGCAGATTTTGGACCCTCGAGGCCATATGTGGCTCGAACCACCGCGATCTGCCAAGTTTTCGCCATCCATCCGCAACGGCACCTCTCCAGAATTGGTCAGTGTTCGGACCTTCGCGCCCATATGTTGCTCGGACCCCCGATTTCTGACCATTTCTGTCATGCACCCGCCAGCCTTGTCCAGACCGATGCGGTGTCCTGGGTGGAACGCGCCCCGACCGGGCTGACACGAAAGGCGGACTATGTCCGAGCTTCAGAGCCTCATCTAGCAGATCCCGACGAATCAGATCGCGCCCAAATTGGCGAGTCACCCGAGGAGATACAGCGCGCGATCAACACATCCCGACGCTCCTCTCGGGCCTCGAGGCCAATGCACAAGACCCCGCCGGCGAGTGCTCGATCCTTGAAGCGCTCGAGCAGCACGATCCGGCGCTCGTGGAGGGCGGCGTTGACCCGAACCAGATCGACACCGCGGACGGTGACAGGATCGCCTCGCACGTGTTTGGTCCGCGCCGCGACCAGGTGATTGAACGCTTGAGCTTGAACGGTGCCGGCTCCTCGGGGCTCCTGCAGATGCTCCTGCCGATTCTTGCGCCGATTGTGCTGTCGTTCCTTATGCAGCAGCTGCAGAAGAAGATGGGCGGCGGTGCTGCTCCGCGTGACCCGCAGGGCGGCGGAGCTCAGGGCGGCGGCATCGGCGACATTCTTGGTGGTGTCCTCGGGGATCTCCTCGGCGGCGGCCGCCGCTAAATCGGTTGAGCGGTCCCTCGAACTCGCAGAAGCAGCACAACTGACACAGGGCGCAACACGTCCCAGCACCGAAGGCGGACGTGTTGCGCCTAGACCTATGAGTTCGGGCCGCGGTGGCGCCAGCTCTGGTCGCGTGACATCTTCTGTACGTAAGGCCCAAGTTCTCTCCGTAGAACGAATCCCACCAAGAGGAGGAGAACGGCGATGAGAGCGAGGACCCCTCCGAGGATGAGGTTGCCAATGAAGTCGGGGTTGACATTCGTGTCACCGGCAAGCTGACCCATCGCGTAGAGATTCACGCCGAGCACGAGCGCGCTGTAGATCAAGAGCGTGCCGCCAGCGACGAGTGCCGAGAAGGCTCCTTCGCCTCGCCCCGTCAGCTTTGCGAGCAGAATCCCGAATCCAAGGAGTGCAAGGACCGGCCCAAGTGTGATGCCCCACCAGAACATTTGGGCGTTCGTTTCGGGGAGGCCAAAGAGGCCGTATTCCCTGATCGCGTGGGTTTCTGCGAGAGCGTTCTGGACCATGATGATGCCGATGGCAGCAAGAACGAACCCTGCGACGAGGTTCCGGAACGTCCGTCCGATGAGCGCCAAGACCAATGACATGGTTTGAGTGTGCCGGATGCTGTGTGCCGCACCATCCGCCAAACGCGTGAGATGCAGTCGCCCAGTGGGGCGCATTCGCGTGCTCCGGGATGGTGGCGGGCTGGCCAGTGTTCTAGCGAGATTCGCCTCGTTTGAGGAGTGCAAGCCAGAGCACGCTAAGGAGCCCCGCGATGCCCGCGATGCCGGTGACGACGAACCACATTTCGGTCTGCTCGCCAGTCCATCCTTGAATCCAAAGCTGGCCGAAGGTCGTGATGCAGAACGCGATGACGGTCACGAGAAAGCAGATGACGACAAGCCACGCCACGATCGGCTGGAGTCGTTCGCGGAGGCTCGGCTTCGGCTCGTTCTCGTTACTCGTCATACCTCTAGTGTCTCGCAGTCCGTCGTCGGCTGCTTCCGGCCTAGCTCGTAGGGACCGTGAGCGGGTTTACTCCGAGGCTGATCCTGAGCAAGGTCGAGCCAGGTGATCTCGCCTGGTCCCGGAAGTCTCGGGGCCAGTGCTCGCCACTCGGCCACACACGTCTCGATCACGGTCGCGGGTTCCGCGTCCGTGGGGATAAAGCTGGTGCTGTCGATCCGACCCGCCCGAACATCGCCGCGGGCAACGAGCCTCACGAAGATGTCCATCGCCTGCTCGGTGATCACGTGGGGATTCTGTAGTCCCGATTCGACGAGGACGCTCACGATGTCGGCGGGGCTCAGCCAGTCATCTTCGCCTCGGCGAAGCACTGCGCGTTCGTGCATGGTTAGTGAGGAAGCGCGCCAAGTCTCCATCGCTTCGGGCGTCGCGATGCGGTGCAGCTGGGGTGGACGCGTCATGTCACCATCGTCGCGCACGAAAGCGAGTCCGTGCTTGAGGCAGGAACACCAGACAACCAAACGAAAGAGGGCCCCTTTCGGGGCCCTCAAACTTGTGGAGCCTAGGGGATTCGAACCCCTGACATCCTGCTTGCAAAGCAGGCGCTCTACCAACTGAGCTAAGGCCCCGTTATGGGAAATCACTGCCGGAGCAGTGACCGTGGGGCTACCAGGACTTGAACCTGGGACCTCTTCATTATCAGTGAAGCGCTCTAACCGCCTGAGCTATAGCCCCGTACCGTCGCGCAAGCGACTTCCCTACCTTACAGCACATCCTCTTGAGCGCCAACTCCGCGTGTCACGTGGTCCCGAGGCATCCCTGCACGACGCTCACGCGCCTCCCGAGCACATCCCAACCACCGGAAAATTGCGCCCAAACTGTCCGTGCGTCGCCAACGTTTGGCACCGGACGGACAGTTTGGCATCTCAAGCAGAAGAGTAAGCGGCCCGGGGGGCGGGATGCGTCAGCGGAGGGATGCGGGAGGACGCCGTCCGGGACGCGACGGCACAGGGCGGGATGCGTCAACGCGGGGATGCGCGATGACCCGCCCCGGACCTCCGGCCCCTGACTCCTAGCCGTTCGTGTAGCCGAAGACGATGCCGCCGGTGACGCGCACCGTGAGGTTGTAGAGGAACGCGCACACGGCCGCGAGTGCCGGGTAGACGATGAAGTTGAGCAGGCCCACCCCGCCAGCAAACATGAGCAGCTGCGGCAGGTTGATGAACTTGTCGATCGTCACCGCATCCGCTCCACCCTTGTTGCCGGTGACGTCGTTGAGAAGCTGGTTCACCGAGTTGATGACACCGGTCTGCTCAAGCAGGAGCCACAGCAGCAGGGTCACGACGAGCCCGATGATGAGCGCGCATCCCGCGAGCAGCAGCGCGAGCTTTACGACCGACCAGTAGTCGATGTGGACCAGGCGCAAACGCACCTGCTTACTGGCGGTCTTGCGGCTCGTCTTCTGGGCAAGCCGGTCTGCGACGCTCGTCATTCAGCGGTCCCCTATTCCGTATCGTCGTCGTCGGATGAAACAGTCTCCGGCGATGCATCCGAGTCTGTCACACCATCCGCACCCGACTCGTCTGCCGCGCGAGTGACACCGTCGTCATCCGAGGAGGATGCGATGCCGACGACCGCCGCAGCGGCGGCATCCACCGATGCATCCGGCTGAGCTTCCGAACCCGAGACAGCATCGGAGCCTGAACCCTCGTTGTCAGCCGCGTCATCCTCATCCAACGCCCGGTCCGAGTTGCGTGCGATCGAGATCACGTGGTCCCCAGCCGCCATGCGCGCGAAGGTGACCCCCATCGTGGTGCGGCCCTTCGCCGGCACTTCGGCGACATCCGAGCGGATAACCTTGCCGGAGGCGAGAATCACGAGCGCCTCGTCGTCCTCGTTCACGAGCAGCGCACCGGCGAGGTCACCGCGGTCATCCGTGAGCTGCGCGACCTTGATGCCGAGGCCGCCTCGCTTCTGCACACGGTACTGCTCAACGAGCGTGCGCTTCGCGTAACCACCCTCGGTGATGACGAACACGCTCTGCGCGGGATCGTTCATGACCGCCGCCGCGAGCAACTCGTCGCCTTCGCGGAACGACATGCCCTTCACACCCGAGGTCGAGCGACCCATCGGGCGCAGTGCCTCATCGGTTGCGTTGAAGCGCAGCGACATGCCCTGCTTCGAGACGAGGAAGATGTCGTCCGTCGCATCCACAAGCATTGCGGCCACAAGTTCGTCGCCCTCGCGCAGATTGACGGCGATGATGCCGGCCTGGCGGTTCGTGTCGTACTCCGAGAGGCGCGTCTTCTTCACGAGACCCGAACGGGTGGCAAGCACGAGGTACTCGGCCTGCTCGTAGTTTTCGACGTCGAGGATCTGCGCGACTTCTTCGCCCGGCTGGAGGGCGAGGAGGTTCGCAATGTGCTGACCCTTCGCATCCCGGCCGCCCTCGATGAGCTCGTACGCCTTCGCGCGGTACACGCGGCCAAGGTTCGTGAAGAACAGCAGCCAGTGGTGCGTGGTCGTCACGAAGAACTGGCTCACAATGTCGTCAGCCTTCAGCTGCGCACCGCGCACGCCCTTGCCGCCGCGGTGCTGCGAACGGTAGGCGTCCGAGCGGGTGCGCTTGATGTAGCCGCCACGCGTGACGGTGACGACCATTTCCTCTTCGGGGATGAGGTCTTCGATCGACATTTCGCCGTCTCCACCGGGGATGATGTGCGTGCGGCGCTCGTCGCCGAAGCGGTCGACGATCTCCTGCAGCTCTTCCGAGATGATCTCGCGCTGACGCGTCGGCGAGGCGAGGATCTCCTTGTATTCGGCGATGAGGCGCTCGAGGCGGTCGGCCTCGTCCTGAATCTTCTGGCGCTCCATCGCGGCGAGGCGACGCAGCTGGAGGTTGAGGATGGCGCTCGCCTGCAGCTCGTCCACATCGAGCAGCTCCATGAGGCCCTTGCGCGCGTCGTCGACGGTCGGCGAGTTGCGGATGAGCGCGATGACCTCGTCGAGCATGTCGAGTGCCTTGAGGTAGCCGCGCAGGATGTGGACCTCGTCCTCGGCCTTCTTGAGGCGGAACTCAGTGCGACGAACAATGACCTCAACCTGGTGCTGCACCCACGCGGTGATGAAGCCGTCGATCGGGAGCGTGCGCGGCACACCATCGACGATGGCGAGCATGTTCGCGCCGAAGTTCTCCTGCAGCTGCGTGTGCTTGTACAGGTTGTTGAGCACGACCTTCGCGATCGCGTCCTTCTTGAGGACAATCACGAGGCGCTGACCGGTGCGACCCGAGGATTCGTCGCGGATGTCGGCGATGCCCTGGATGCGGCCATCCTTCACGAGCTCCGCGATCTTCATCGCGAGGTTGTCGGGGTTCACCTGGTACGGCAGCTCGGTGACGACGAGGCAGGTGCGGCCGTGGAGTTCTTCGATCGAGACGACGGCGCGCATCGTGATCGAACCGCGGCCCGTGCGGTAGGCGTCCTCGATGCCCTTGCGGCCGAGGATCTGCGCACCGGTCGGGAAGTCCGGGCCCTTGATGCGCTGGATGAGCGCCTCAAGCAGCTCTTCGCGCGAAGCATCCGGGTTCGCGAGGTGCCACTGGGCGCCCTCAGCCACCTCACGCAGGTTGTGCGGCGGGATATTCGTGGCCATACCGACCGCGATACCCACCGAACCGTTCACGAGCAGGTTCGGGAACCGTGCCGGAAGGACGGTCGGCTCCTGGGTCTGACCGTCGTAGTTGTCCATGAAGTCGACGGTGTTCTCGTCGATGTCACGGACCATCTCCATTGCGAGCGGCGACATCTTCGTCTCGGTGTAACGGGGGGCTGCAGCGCCGTCGTTACCGGCCGAACCAAAGTTGCCCTGACCAAGCGCGAGCGGGTAGCGCAGCGACCACGGCTGCACGAGACGAACGAGGGCGTCGTAGATCGCCGAGTCACCGTGCGGGTGGTACTGACCCATCACGTCACCGACGACGCGCGAGCACTTCGAGAACGACTTGTCGGGGCGGTAGCCGCCGTCGAACATGCCGTAGATCACGCGGCGGTGGACGGGCTTCAGGCCGTCGCGCACCTCAGGGAGGGCTCGACCCACGATGACGCTCATCGCG
Organism: [Zimmermannella] alba NBRC 15616; assembly: GCF_001570905.1. Classification (GTDB taxonomy): domain Bacteria; phylum Actinomycetota; class Actinomycetes; order Actinomycetales; family Microbacteriaceae; genus Pseudoclavibacter; species Pseudoclavibacter albus. The sequence continues at coordinate 94,730 of NZ_BCSO01000003.1, forward strand.
TAGTCGAGGTAGGAGCGCTGCATTTCCAGCTGCAGGTCGACCTGCGAAATGCGGTCGTTCTTGGGCTCCTGGGTCTCGAGCTCAGTCTCGTCAGTCATGTTTCACCTTGCGTCGTTCGTCGCGGAAGTCTGTCTCGGGCACAGGGCCGGTTAGATGTCGAGGAAGCGCACGTCGTGTGCGTTCTGCTGGATGAAGGCGCGGCGCGAGTCGACGTCCTCACCCATGAGCGTGGCGAAGACCTCGTCGGCGGCTTCTGCGTCGGCGACCGTCACCTGGAGGAGCTGACGCGTCTCCGGGTTCATCGTCGTCTCCCAGAGTTCCTGGTAGTTCATCTCACCGAGACCCTTGTAGCGCTGGATGCCGTTGTCCTTCGGGATGCGCTTGCCTTCCGCGCGGCCCTTCTCGAGCAGGCCGTCGCGCTCCTTGTCGGAGTAGGCGTACTCGTGATCAGCGTTTGACCACTTGATGCGGTAGAGCGGCGGCTGTGCGAGGTACACGTAGCCGAGCTGGATGAGCGGGTTCATGTAGCGGAAGAGGAGCGTGAGCAGCAGCGTCGTGATGTGCTGGCCGTCGACGTCAGCATCCGCCATCAAGATAATCTTGTGGTAGCGGACCTTCTCGGGGTCGAAGTCGTCACCGAGGCCAGCACCGAAGGCGGTGATCATCGCCTGTACTTCCGCGTTCTGGAGGGCCCGGTCGATGCGGGCCTTTTCGACGTTCAGGATCTTGCCGCGGAGGGGCAGGATCGCCTGGGTTGCGGGGTTGCGGCCCTGGACGGCCGAGCCACCTGCCGAGTCACCCTCCACCATGAAGATTTCGGATTCGGCGGGGTTCTTCGAGGAGCAGTCCTTGAGCTTGCCGGGCATTCCGCTCGATTCGAGCAGGCCCTTACGGCGGGTCTGTTCGCGGGCGCGGCGGGCGGCAAGGCGGGCGGCGGATGCCTGGGTGGCCTTCCGAACAATGTCCTTCGCGGTGGCCGGGTTTCGGTCGAACCAGTCCTGGAGTGCCTGGCCGAGCTCGCGCTGCACGTAGGACTTTGCCTCCGTGTTGCCGAGCTTCATCTTCGTCTGGCCCTCGAACTGCGGTTCACCGAGCTTTACGGAGACGACCGCGGCAAGACCTTCGCGGACGTCGTCACCGGAGAGGTTTTCGTCCTTCTCCTTGAGGAGATTCTTTTCGCGAGCGTAGCGGTTGATGACCGTCGTGAGTGCGGCGCGGAAGCCTTCGAGGTGCGTGCCGCCCTCCTTCGTGTTGATCGTGTTTGCGAAGGAGTGGATGGATTCGGAGTACGCCTCGGTCCACTGCATGGCGAGCTCGAGCGAGATGCGACGCTCGGTGTCTTCGGCGAGGACCTCGATGATCTCGTCGTGTACCGGCTGGATCTTCTTGCGGCTGACGAGGTGCTGAACGTAGTCGACGAGGCCGCGGTCGAACTTGAAGACGGCCTTGCGGGGGCCCTTCGACTCCTTGGCTGCCTCGGGCTGGGTCTCGCCTTCGGCGAGGGCCTCGGCCGTCTCGGTGGCTTCCTCTTCCGTGGACTGTTCGGTCTCGGATTCGGTGATGTCGGTAACCGAGCGGATGCCGGAGACGTTCTCGAGCTTCGACTGGTCGCGCTCGTCAATAAGCGTGATGCGGAGCCCTCGGTTGAGGAATGCCATCTGCTGGAAGCGCTGGCGGAGCACCTCGTAGTCGTACTCAACGGTCTCGAAGATGTCGGAGTTCGCTTCGAAGGTGATCTCGGTGCCGGTCTCGTCGGTTGCCTCACCCTTGCGGATGGGGCCGGTGGGGACGCCGTTTTCGAAGTCCATGGCCCACTCGAAACCGTCGCGCTTCACGCGAGCCGAGAAGGTGAAGGAGAGGGCGTTCACGACGGAGGAGCCGACACCGTGCAAACCACCCGAGACCGCGTATCCGCCGCCGCCGAACTTGCCGCCGGCGTGGAGCTTCGTGAGGACGACCTCGAGCGTGGAGATGCCCTCGACCGGGTGGGTTTCGACCGGAATACCGCGGCCGTTGTCGGTGACGCGCACCCGACCGTCGGCGAGGATCTTCACCTCAATGTCGTTGCAGTAGCCCGCGAGCGACTCGTCGACCGAGTTGTCGACGATTTCGTAGACGAGGTGGTGGAGGCCCTCGGGACCGGTCGAACCGATGTACATGCCGGGGCGCTTGCGCACGGCTTCAAGGCCTTCGAGTACCTGAATCTGGCCGGCGCCGTAGCTCGCCTCGACCTTGGTGGTGCCCTTCAGCTGGTGATCCTTGTGATCCTTCGGCTGCTCGGGCTGGCCGGTCGATGCATCGGTCATGTTGGCGGGCTCCTTTGGGGGTTGCGAGCGTCGTACGCAGGGAGAGCCGTCAGCTCACCCCAAAATACGGACCCTCCATGCTACCGCGAAAGCCCAATTTTCCGGGGCCTGACGGGCCCTGGAGGCGATGAATTTTGGCCAACAAGGGGTATTTGGGGGTAAATCTTCCGTTACGCCCGTCAGCGCTAGGACTGAGGTGCTCGAGATCTCGATACGGGCTACGCCCTACTCGATCCGGCGATGCCGGGCAACGCCCGGTGTATCGAGACCAGCGGCGGGAGCGACCTAGCCGTAGGTGTCTCGGACTCCTCGGCCCGGGACGGACCGCCGACCGTGCTTCCACGAAGGCGCCCCGGGATTCAGGAACTGGATGGACGTCATCCCCGCATCCGGGCACGCCTGCACGCACTTCGTCACGAGGCTTGTGCGGAGGGTGCGCAGCTGCGTCGCCCATGCCGTCGAGTCGCACTGGACGACAAGCACTCCCTTATCCAAGTGCAGCGCCACCGCATGCTGCGCGACCTCCGCGCCCACAATCTCCGGCCACCGCGTAACAAGATCCGCCTCCGCAATCGGCTTCGACCAGGAGAAGGTCGTGAGGAGTCGGTCGAGCGCATCCCCAACCGCAACCGGGTCGCGTCCCGGGCCAAACGGCTCCGATCGCTCGTCATCCCCCGCGGTCTCTTCCGCCTTGAGGCGTCGAAGTCGCGCGCGGAGCGAGGTCGTTTTGCCGCCAAACACTTCGCGGAAGTGCGCATACACCTCGGCTGCTTCACTCACGAGGCATCACCTGCTGAGGTCTCCTCGGTACCGCGCGCGGGTTCGGCATCCGGTACCGGCACGATGTGGCCGGAACGGATGTGGATGGCATGATGTCGCAGCGCATCCGGCACGTCCTCGAGCACTGCCGCTGTGATGAGCACCTGCTCGAACTCGCCGATCGCCTCGGCGAGACGCGAGCGGCGCCGGGCATCGAGCTCAGCGAACACATCATCGAGGATAAGCACCGGGTCGCCCGCGCGAGACTCCCGACGCACAAGTTCTGCCGCCGCAAGCTTCAGGGCGAGGGCAAAGGACCACGATTCCCCGTGGCTTGCGGTCACGCGTGCGGGCAGGCCGTTGAGCCAGAACACGGCGTCGTCGCGGTGGGGCCCGACGAGACTGATCCCGCGGTCGAGTTCACGTGGACGAAGCTCCTCGAGGCGTGCGGCGAAGCGCTCCTCAATCTCCTCGAGAGTGATGTCGCCGCCGGTTTCGAGGTGCGAATCCTCATCTTGTTCGTCAGTAATGACGCTGCCGGCGTGGGCAAGGACACTCAGGCGCATGCTGAGCCCTGCGCCGTGATCTTCACCGACGAGGCGTGCATAGGCGGCTTGCACGTAGGGCGTGAGTTCCGCGGCGAGCTGGATGCGAGCGGCAACCAGCTGTGATCCCAGGCCGACGAGTCGGTCATCCCACACTTCGAGCGTCGCGAGTTCTGCGCCGCGTGTGCCCGTCGCCCGAGCGGACTTCAGGAGGGAGTTCCGCTGCTTGAGGACCCGCTCGTAGTCCGACATGACCGTGGCGAGGCGAGGCGATCTGGTCGCAATGAGTTGGTCGAGAACATCGCGCCTCGTGGACGGGTCGCCGCGCACGAGCGACAAGTCTTCAGGCGCAAAGAGCACCGTCGTGAAGTACCGCGGCAGCTCCCGCGCCTTGACCGTGCGCCCGTTCACCTTCGCCGTGTTCGAGCCCGATTTCTGCACGCGCACGTCGATCGACATGGAGCGCTGTTCGTGACGAAGCTCGCCCCGAACAATCGCAAACTCGGCGCCGTGGCGCACAAGCGCGGCATCCGAGGACACCCGATGTGAGCTCAGCGTCGCGAGATACCCGACGGCCTCGACAAGATTCGTCTTGCCCTGACCGTTTCGGCCGACGAGCAGCTGCGGGCCCTCGCCGAACTCGAGTGACGCTCGCTCATAGTTGCGGAAGTCGACGAGCTCGAGCTTGGAAATCCGCACTAGCGCATGAGGAGGTTCGGCTGCAGGAGATAGCGGAAGGAAGCGCTCTCGCCTGCATCACGCGAGGTCTGCGCGGTGAGGAGCACCGGGCCAGGCTTCGAGGGGTTGTCGGTGTTCGTGAACGCGATACGCACAAACTCGGCGTGGATCGCGCCAACACCGTCGAGGAGGAACTGGGGCTTCAGCGAAATGACAATGTCGTCGCCCTGCAGGGTCGAGTCGATGTCTTCGCTTGCCTGGGCCTGCTCCGAACCGATCGCCTCGAGGGTCGTGCCATCCTGCGCGAAGGTGAAGCGGAGAGCTGCCTCACGCTCGATGACGATCTGCACGCGGCGAACCGCATCCACGAGCTCCGACACCTGCAGCACTGCGTAGCGCGGGGTCTCGCTCGGGAACAGACGCTCCACCGGCGGGAACTTGCCGGCGATGAGGTTGCTCGTGACGGTGCGGTTGTTCGCGGTGAAGGCGACGAGGTGACGCTCTTCGATCGTGACGTAGGTGATCGTGACGTGCTCGGCCGAACCGAACGCCTTACCCACCTCGGAGAGGGTCTTCGCCGTGACGAGGGCGCTCACCGGCTCCGAGAATTCGCTCTCCCACTCGAGCTGACGCACCGCGACACGGTAACGGTCGGTGGCGACAAGACCGAGCTCGTCCGTGCCAAGGGTGAGGTTCACACCCGTGATGACCGGGGCGACATCCTCGCGGGATGCGGCAACCGCAACCTGCGAGACGGCCTCAGCAAAAGCCTGACCCGACACCTTGCCGGAGACACCCGACACCTCTGGAAGCTTCGGGAACTGCTCAAGCGGCATCGTCGGCAGGTGGAACGAGGCCGAACCACAGCGGATCTGCACGCCAGCGTCATCGAGCGACACCTCAACCGGAGCCATCGGGAGGCGGTTCGCGATCTCGTTGAGGAGGCGGCCCTGGACGAGCACGGTGCCGATCTCGTCAATCTCAGCCTTGACGTTCGTGCGGCTCGAAGTCTCGTAGTCAAAGGACGAGAGCGAGAGCTGGCCGTCGGTGGCCTCAATCATGACACCACCGAGGATCGGCGAGGTCGGGCGCTGGGGCAGCAGCTTCACGACAAACGACACGGCGTCGCTGAAGAGGTCACGATTGACGACGAACTTCACGGCTGATCCTCTCGTAGGGGCATCCCATCGTACTTGTCCAAGCTGTCTTTCGTTTTGCGAGCGCTTGGAACGCTCGAACGACAAGTTGTGCACATGTCATCGATTCAAAAAGAAGAGATTGGGATTTGTCGTCTTCCTCGTAGCCCGTGTGGAAACTGTGGACAAGTGCCGAGTTCGCTGTCCTCTCGAGGGAACTACATCCGTGAAAGATGTGGTTTGAGCGTGGATCGATTGTTGAGGCTCGTGCGGTGTCTCGTGGAGTCACAAAAGCTGTGCACAGTCGGGACGGAGTTATCCACATCGGCTGTGGAAGACCCGCCGGGGGTTACACAAGTTGTTCCACACGGGTCAGGAAGCGGCGCGCTGTGCACAAATGGCAGTATTTGGGCCTTCAAGGCATGGTGCGTCTCGAAGCTCCAAATACTGCCATTACTGCACATGTGCTCCCAAGCGAAAAAGCCCCGCACGGTTGTGCGGGGCCTGAAGCAGCGGGCAGCTACCGCTGGAATCCGTTCTGTCGGATGCGCGTCGTGAGCTCTGTGACCTGGTTGTACACGTCACGACGCTCAGTCATGAGCTTCGTGATTTTTCGGTGCGCGTACATGACCGTAGTGTGGTCACGGCCACCAAAGAGCTGACCGATCTTCGGCAGTGACAGGCTCGTCATCTCTCGGCAGAGGTACATCGCGATCTGGCGGGCCGTTGCGATCGCCTGGGAGCGGCTCGAACCATGCAAGTCGTCGACCGTGAGCCGGAAGTACTGCGCAGTGTGGTTGATGATGTCGACCGGCGAGACAATGTTCGGCTCGTCATCGCCGACGAGATCCTTGAGGACGTTGGAGCACAGCTTCACGTCGATCGGCTGCCGGTTGAGGTTCGCGAACGCCATGACGCGGATGAGGGTTCCCTCAAGCTCACGGATAGAACTCGTCACACGGTTCGCAATGAACTCGAGCGCCTCGTCCGGAATCGTGAGGTTCTCGGCCTGTGCCTTCTTCCGAAGAATCGCGATACGGGTCTCGAGGTCGGGCGACTGGACGTCGGTGATGAGACCCCACTCGAAGCGGGAACGCATCCGGTCCTCGAAGCCCGTGAGGCGCTTCGGGGGCAGGTCGCTCGTGATCACAACCTGCTTGTTGTGGTCGTGGAGCGTGTTGAAGATGTGGAAGAACGCTTCCTGGGTCTCGTCGCGACGCTGCAGGAACTGGATGTCGTCGATGAGCAGGATGTCGATGTCGCGGTAGCGCGCGTGGAACGACTGGCCGCGGTTGTTCGCGATCGCGTTGATGAAGTCGTTCGTGAACTCTTCACTCGAGACGTAGCGGACATGGATGCCCGGGTACATCGCCTCGGCGTAATGGCCGATCGCGTGGAGGAGGTGGGTCTTGCCGAGTCCTGATTCGCCGTAGATGAACAGCGGGTTGTAGCTGCGGGCCGGCGCCTCAGCGACCGCGACTGCGGCCGCGTGGGCAAAGCGGTTCGAGCTGCCGATGACGAAGCTGTCGAAGGTGTACTTCGGGTTCAGGCGCGAGTCCGGGTTTGCGGGCCGGCGGTGCGGGAGTTCGGCGAAGGCGTTCGCCACAGATTCGGGACGTTCGTAGTCGCTGCCACGCTCAAACTCGCTGCTTGCTGCTGGGCGGGGACGTTCATGGGAGGCCGGTTCGCGCGGTTCTTCAGCACGAGCCGGTTCCGCCGGGCGCGAGGGGGATGCCTCCGAGCGGGGCGCTGCGTGATCGAGCGCATCCGGGTTCACTACGACGCCGTAGTTCGTCACCTGTTCGCTGCTGTCGACTGCGGCGAGCGCTTCAAGAATCGGGACCCGCATCTTGCCTTCGAGCATCGTGCGGTTGAGTTCGTTGAGGACCTCGAGGTAGATCGTGCCGGCGAGGATACCCTTCGGCACGGCAAGGCCAAGGAAGCCCTTGTCGGTGGCGCGAATGCGCTCATCCGAGCTGAGGATGTCAAGGACTTGATTCCAGACGTTGACTGCCGGGTCCGTGGTCACGTTCCCGCTCCTTCCGTCTGGGGTGTTTCAAGGCATGACTGAGGTCGTGTTGCACACCGATGTTGGGGGATGTGCGCAACGCGAGAAGCCTCTTGTCAACACAGTGAGCGGGTGCGGAGACAAGGTTATCCACAAAAAGCTGTGGACAACCAAGCCGCGACTGTGCATAAACAAGCGGCGTCGAGCCAGGATAGAGGAGAAATTCCTGAAGTGCACAACGTGTTTTGGAGACCGCGGCGTGTCGTCCGGCGAATGCCTCGACATGCGGTAGAGAATCCCGCGTTGCGCCACGTATGGTTGACGTGGCCGAGTGCCGGGGCGTACGCTGATGCAGTTATGCCCGCGCCCGGGCCTACATGCTTTCACCGCACGGAACGCCGTGCGATTCATCCACCACGGAGATTTCCATGTCGAAGCGTACCTTCCAGCCCAATAACCGCCGCCGTGCCAAGGTGCACGGCTTCCGCCTCCGCATGCGCACGCGCGCTGGTCGTTCGATCATCGCCTCGCGTCGCCGCAAGGGTCGCGCAAAGCTCACCGCGTAGTTCCGGTGCTGTCTCGGCGTCATCGCATCGCCGACGGAGATGACTACCGTCTCACCGTCCGACGTGGCGCACGCGCAGGAGCCGACGGCATGACCATCTCGGCGCTGCTGCATGAAGACTTCTCGACGCCCACACGCTTTGGATTCATCATCACGAAGCGGGTGGGCGTCGCTGTCGTCCGAAATCGGATGCGCCGACGCTTGAAGGCGATTACGGCCGGGATGCTGGAGAAATTCCCCACCGGCGTGGATGTCATCATCCGCGTGCATCCGGAAGCGGTTGCTCTCGACTTCGCCGCACTCGAAGCTGGCACTCGAAGTGCGATTGCCCGGGCCGTGAAGCGAGCTGAGCGCGAGAATCGTCGCCGTCCCTCCGACCAGCCGGCCGTGTTGTCGACCTCGACGCCGACTTTCGCAGCGGAGCCGAACCGTGCCTGAGACGCTGCGCCTGCTCCCCCGCAACTGCATCCTCGCGTTCTTTCTCACCTGGCGAACACTCATCTCACCGCTCTACGGGGATGTGTGCCGGTATCACCCGACGTGTTCGGCGTATGGTGTGAGAGCCGTGCAATGGCACGGTGCGATTCGAGGATCGTGGATGACCGTTCGGCGCATTGCCCGCTGTCATCCTTGGGCTCGCGGTGGCATCGACGATGTGCCGGCACCGGCAGAATCGTTCCCCTACCGAATCTCTTCGAACGGATTCGTGACCTCAGCGGGTCGCGAGTCACAACCCACGCGCTGACCGAAAGGCCACCACACTCATGCCAGATATTTTCGGCCTCATCCTTTGGCCGTTCCGCTGGATCATCGAGCTCATCCTCGTTGGATTCCACACGCTGTGGACCTCGATTGGTCTTGACCCGGCGAACGGATGGACGTGGATCCTCTCGCTCGTGGGTCTGGTCGTCGTCGTGCGCTCGCTGATGATTCCCCTCACGGTGCGCCAGATCAAGTCGTCCCGCAACATGCTCCTTGCGGCGCCCGAGATCAAGAAGATTCAGGACAAGTACAAAGGCAAGCGCGACCAGTTCTCGATGGAGGCGATGCGTCGCGAGACGACCGAGGTGTACGCACGCACGGGTTCGAGCCCGATGGCGGGTTGCTGGCCGATACTCGTGCAGATGCCGATCCTCTTCGGTCTCTACAACGTGATCAACACGGCCCAGCACCAGCAGCCTGGTGTGGGCCTCATGAACACGGAACTTGCTGCCCTGTTCTCGAACGCAACGATCTTCACCGTGCCGCTGCGCGCGACCTTCGGTACCGCGAACGGCAACGCGATGGTGCAGATCCTCGCGGTCATCATGATCGTGCTCATGGTTGCTTCGCAGTTCTTCACGCAGAAGCAGATCATGTCGAAGAACATCTCGGAGGCGACGAAGCAGTCGCCGATGTTCAAGCAGCAGCAGATGATGCTCTACATCCTGCCGCTCACCTTCGCGATCTCGGGTGTGCTGTTCCCGATCGGCCTCATGTGCTACTGGCTCATCTCGAACTTCTGGACTCTCGTCCAGCAGTGGATCGTCGTGCGCAACATGCCGACGCCGGGTTCGGAGGCTGCGAAGGCTCGCGAGGCTCGTCTTCGTGCGAAGGGCAAGTGGGTCGAGGAGAACGAGGATGGTGCTGAGGGTGCCGCCGCAGGCTCGACCTCGACGCAGCGTCAGCAGCCGATCGGCAAGCAGCGCGCGAAGAAGCGAAAGAAGAAGTAGTTCGCCGCCGCTTGGTAGGTGAGTTCGTGGGGCGAGGCCTGGTGGTCTTGCCCCACGCTTGTTTCTGGGGTGAGCTTGGCGGGCCTTCCCGCTAGGCTGGACGTTCCACACCTCGAGAAAGCCGGAGCCCCCATGACTACTGACCTCCAGGACGAGCTCAACCCCGAGCAGCGTGACGTTCGCGCCGATGCGGATGAAGTGACGCAGGATTCGGCGAAGGCTCGTGTGGAGGCGGGCTCAACACCGGAGGTGGCTTCGGAGTCGGAGTCGGGATCGGACCAGGCCCGCGACGAGGCTGACATCGCCGGCGACTACCTCGAGGAACTCCTCGACATCGCCGACATCGATGGTGACTTCGACATCGACGAGGGCAATGGCCGTGTGCTCATCGCGATTACGAGCGAGGAAGAGGACAGCAACCTCTCGAAGCTTGGCGACCCGGAGACGGTCGAGGCGCTCCAGCAGCTCACGCGTCTTGCCGTGCAGGCGGAGACGGGTGAGTTCTCGCGCGTCATTCTGGATGTTGCTGGTTCGCGTGAGGCTCGCCGTGCAGAGCTTGCGGTGCTCGTGAACTCGGCCTTCGAGAAGCTTGAGGCAGGTGCCGCGACGGCCGCACTGCCGCCGATGTCGTCCTACGAACGCAAGATCGTGCACGATCTGGCTGCGGAGAAGGGTCTTATCTCGGAGTCGGAGGGTGAAGGCCGCGACCGGCACCCGATTCTTCGTCGCGCGTAGCTACGTTTCGCCGCGAGTGATGTGCTCGTGGTTGTTGGCCCGCTCGGAGCGTTGGTGCTTCGGGCGGGTTGTTGTTTGTGTGTGCCGTTGCGTTCGGTTCCGGTCTCTTCCGGGCCGGTGGGCTTGGGTCTTGTTTCGAAGGTGGGTGCGCACCGTTTGAACGTGCGATTGGTGCCCCCAGGTGGGGTTTGTGGAGCGTGGGGTTCGTGTTGTGAGACATGCCGGTTGAGGTGTCATCCACAGAAGTTATCCACAAGCTACACAGCTGTGCAGATTGTTGCGCATCGATGCGAATTCGAGCAGGAGTGACCAGTGTTTCTGTGGGATGACCGGTGGAGATCACATTGATTTTCCACAGTGTGTGGATGCGGTCCACACGCTATCCACCAAGGTTTCCACAGTCGGTGTGGACAAGTTCGGTGGTGGGTTCGTGGGGTGCCTGCGGGGAGTCCGTGAGCGTGCGGATAGAGTCAAATTCGCGTCGACTCCGGAGCGGCGCAGTGCGCGTGCGACGATGGTGTGTGAGGCCTCTCCCCTGGTTGTTTGTCCTGGGCGACGGGCATCGGTTTGGTTGACGATCGAGGAGACGAAGTGAGCTATCCCCTGCCGGAGGATTTGGAGCAGGAGCCGGAGGTTGCCGCGCAGCTGTTTGGTGACCGGATTGAGTTGGCTCGGTCGTTCGCTGATGACTTGGCTCGCCACGGGGAGCCGCTCGGGCTGCTCGGTCCGCTCGAGTATCCGCGTCTGTGGACGCGGCACATCATCAACTCGGTGTTGGCAGCGCCCCTGCTTCGTGGTCGAGTAGCGGACATCGGTTCGGGGGCTGGTCTGCCCGGTATTCCGCTTGCGATTGCTCGACCGGATGTTGAGTTTGTGCTCGTGGAGCCGATGGAGCGACGCGTTGAGTGGCTGCAGCGGAGTATGGATCGTCTTGAACTTGAGAACGTTCGTGTTGAGCGGGCTCGTGCAGAGGAGCTTCACGATGTGCTGACCGTAGACCAGGTGACGGCGCGTGCAGTGTCGGCCTTGTCAAAGCTGATTCCGCTCGTAGTGCCGCTGCTGGTGCACGGTGGTGAGCTCGTGCTGCTCAAAGGGAAGTCTGCTGAGGCCGAGATCGAGGCTGCGCGGAAGGTGATTCGCAAGCATGGTCTCGTGGATGTCCGTGTGGAGGAGCTCGGTGTGGACCTCGACACGGAGAGCACGCGGGTCGTTCGAGCCACGGCGGAGTAGTTTGATCGGAGTTGTGCGTGGAGCGGGTCGGTGATGTCCGGTCCGCTCTTCTGTTTGAGGGTGGGACAAGCGGCTCGGATCGTTGTGGGATCTGGATGCGTGTGGCGTCTCACGTGAAACGGACCTGAGTAGTGGTGAGCCCTTGAGTCAGCACCTGAGCACGGTCATCTCTAGGCGAGCAATGCTTTGAGCGGCTCGATGCACTCACCTGTTGTCATTCCTGGCTGGGTGACTTCCCTTGCTGGCTCATGTCGCCTCCACGTGTGTGGGACGTCTGATGAGCGTGGTGTGCCGGGCCGAGTGGCGACTTGTGACCAGATGAGAACCACGGGCCGAGCAGTCGACAGCGAATCCTTCAGGTGCATGGCTTCCGGAGCGCGGTGACTCTCCATGGCACCATGAATTGGCGAAAAGACCCGGTCACAGCATGATTCTATGTCTTTGGTGTGTTGTTGTTGCATGCCAGTGAGCACGCCTCGATCCCCGAAATGGGACGTCGTAAGGTGCGTGCATGCGTTGTATTCATTTCTGGCGCCACACACGCAGAACGCCGCTCGCCCTCTTCCTGTGGCTTTAGGTGGCATGGAAACGTTTCACGTGAAATGTCGTACATTTGTCGCTTGAATTGCAGAGGGCCTGACTTTCCACCCTGTAGAGCGGTCCCTCAGCTGGCTTGCCAGGGTTAGTCGCCCGCTGAGTAGTCGGGCAGTCTTGCCTTCGTGTCGGTGGGCTGAATCCACTCAACATCTGAACGTCTTGTGGTCCATCGCATGTACGCGGTTGGTTTGGATCAGCACCATGATCAGTCAACGGAGAGTCACCCGTTGGCCGTCGGTGCCAATTGCTCTCCACATTCGTTCGCGGAGGATGCCCGTTTCACGTGAAACACATTACTCGGGCCCCACTACGCGCTCGGTCGTGCCTGCCTTAGTCAGGTGCCGTCGGCAGTGTGAAAGCCAAGGCCTCTCTGTTTGAGTCCGCTGCTGCTGACTTGGTTGCGAATGCAGTGAGAGTCGGACGCGCGATTCCCCCTATAGAGCGCATCAGCACCTTATGTGCCGAACTGCAGCGGCGAAGTTCAGTCGGTGGCGGGCACTGACGGAGTGACGATGTGCGAAAGCTGGACAGATGGACTGGTTCGCTGGCGCGTTTCACGTGAAACAGGTCCATGAAGCGCCAGGCGGTCCGCTGAGTGTTGGGTGAGGGATGGTCGGGACAAAATTCCCCAAGTTGGTCGACGGGCTGTTCACTCCTTGCGTCATGTAGTTTCCTGTCGGGTAGTTGACGGCTCAACTCAGTCCGTTCGCGGAGAGAAGGAATGATTGCATGGGCACGAAGGGGGTGACGAGTGGTAGCCAACTCCGTCGGCGGTGGGAACGAGTTCTGATGTTTAGCATGAAACTGGCCTTCCCGTGATTGGCGGCGCCGGCGTTGGAGCCGGGATATGAAATGGTGCGTGTTGCCTATATCCCCGCATTCTCCCGGAGACGATCGTCGGTTGCGCGGACCAGGAGGATTGCTGTTTCACGTGAAACAGCGAGTTCGGTGGCTGCAGAGGGCGCAGGACGTTTGCGTTTCACGTGAAACATGCCTGATAGCGGTTGAACTAAAACAGGTTGGGACGCGTTTGTGTCAATCGGTTTGCGCGTGGGGTGGTTGTGCCGCATCGGAACGGGGTGTTTCACGTGAAACCTAGACCGCGAGCGGTCTGAAGTTCAGAGACATACATGCGCCCCTCTGCGGGGATGCAAACTTCCAGGCTCAAGTGAGCACGAAGCACAACACAAAGGCCGATGCGGCTGCTGGCTCCGGAAGCCGTGGAAAACTGCGCGGTCGTGCCATCTGCGAGGGATGAAATCACCTGGCTACTATGGAGAATTCCATCACGCAAAAGCCGAATCAAGTGAGGAAAAGCGCTCTGGTGGCGAGAACTCGTGAGCGCGTCCCCGTTGAGGGAGGGACAGTCGGTGCGCTGTGTAGATGGAGTAGGACGTGCTCTGTGCGGGACGCGGTGACAACAACCCAGGTCCGGGGGAACCCGATGTCGGGCCGTAGCCCTATTCCAGTGTGAAGAGGTGCAGTACGTGGGGTGTACACACGTCACAGCGTCACCGAGTGGGGTTGAGGCAGTGAGCCAGTCATTTCAGCGCTGAACCATGCGTTGCAGTGGAACCTTTGAGCACCGTGTTTCACGTGAAGCGGCTCAAGGGCTCTGACTTCGTGCCCGTCTGGCTGATCAATTCACAGCCCCGAAGTCCGTTCAGTCTCCACAGTTTCACGTGAAACACTCTGCGTGAGTCAGCCTGATGAGGCAGAATCGAGGACACGACAACCAAGGAGGATTCGTGGGGAAGAAGAAGCCCAAGGACACGACGTCGAACTCGGTCGAAGCCGTGGATGTGACCACTCAGGTGGCATCCACCGAACCCGAGAACAACGAAGCCTCCGCGTCGAACGAGATGTCCGTTTCACGTGAAACCACCGAAGCCAACGCCGCACCAGTAACGGATGACAACTTTGACGAGTCGCCGATTGCCCGCGAACTCCGCGACCTCCACAAGCGCAAGAAATCCCTGGTCAACAGCGAGTTCCCTCTTCCCAAGTACACTCGCGTCTTCACCGTCTCGAACCAGAAGGGTGGCGTCGGGAAGACCACTACGGCGGTCAACCTCGCAGCCGCTCTCGCTGAACAGGGCGCCCGAGTCCTTGTGATCGACCTCGACCCGCAGGGCAACGCATCCACGGCCCTCGGCATCGAGCACCGCGGCGACACCGCTGGTTCCTATGAAGCCCTCATTGATGCCACTCCGCTGCAGGACCTCATGCAGCAGTGCCCGGACATCCCCACCCTCTGGGGAGTGCCCGCTACCCTCGACCTCGCCGGCGCGGAAATCGAACTCGTGACGCTGGAACACCGCGAGTACCGACTCCGTCAGGCCATCGCCCGTCTCCTCGCTGCCACCAACAGCGAAGAGACGATGTTCCACTACATCTTTGTCGACTGCCCGCCGTCGCTCGGTCTCCTGACAATCAACGCATTCGTCGCCGCTCGTGAAGTCCTCATCCCGATTCAGTGCGAGTACTACGCACTCGAGGGCCTCAGCCAGCTCATTAACAACGTGAACTTGCTCTCGGAGCACCTCAACCCCGAGCTGCGCCTCTCGACCATCCTCCTCACCATGTTCGACGGTCGCACCAACCTTTCCCAGCAGGTCGCCGAAGAAGTTCGTACGCACTTCGGCGACGAGACGCTCAACCGCTCAATTCCTCGATCGGTGCGCATCAGTGAAGCACCGTCCTACGGGCAGACCGTCATCAGTTACGACCCCAACTCGAGCGGCGCCGTCGCCTACCGCGAAGCCGCTCTGGAAATCGCACAACGAGGAGCAAAGTAGATCATGGCGACGAAGAAGCGCACCGGCCTCGGACGAGGCATTGGCGCCCTCATCCCCACGAAGCCGGCCGGTGACCGCCCGATTGACGTGTTCTTCCCGGGACAGCCAGAATCGACGCACACAGATGGGAACGTCACTCCGACTTCCCCATCAGCACAGGGAACTGGCGCCACCACCAAGCGCACTGAAGCATCCGCCGAAGCAGCCCCTGCTGCCACGGTTGAACAGCCCGAGGCAGCCCCAAAGACGGCAACGAAGCGCACGAGCAGGTCCACCGATCCTGCCTCTGCCAAGAAGACGCGCAAGGCCTCGACCACGAACCCAACAGCCGCAGACGAAGCGGCCGACACGACCCCGAAGGCGGCTCCCACGGAGCGCCCGCGGGCATCCGCTCGCACGCGTCGATCCGTCCCCGCACTCGAACGTACATCGTCGCGCACCAATGCAAAGATGGACGCGACTGCCGACCTCCTCGGCACTTCGCGGAGCGCTGCAGCACGTGCCGAGCAGGCCGCCGAACAGGCCCCTGAGCAGGACACCAACCAGACGTCCGAGACCGAGCTCGTTCCGGTCCCCGGCGCACAGCTCATCGAGGTCGACCCCCGCCGTATCGCCCCGAACCTCCGCCAGCCGCGTACTGAGTTCGACGAAGAAGCCCTCGAAGAGCTCACCATCTCCGTCCGGGAATTCGGCGTCCTCCAGCCCGTCGTCGTCCGCCCCATCCAAAGCGACCACCCGAGCGCCGACCGCGCCGACTACGAGCTCATCATGGGTGAGCGCCGCCTCCGCGCCTCCCGCGCAGCCGGCCTCGAAGCCATCCCCGCCATCGTCCGCAGCACGGCAGACGAGGACATGCTTCGCGACGCACTCCTCGAAAACCTGCACCGCGCCGAGCTCAACCCGCTCGAAGAGGCCAGCGCCTACCAGCAACTCCTCGACGACTTTGGCATCACGCAGGAAGAGCTCGCAAAGCGCATCGGACGCTCGCGCCCGCAGATCAGCAACACGATCCGCCTCCTGCGCCTCCCTGTCGACGTGCAGCGCCGTGTCGCAGCGGGTGTCCTCTCCGCCGGCCACGCCCGCGCCATCCTCTCGGTCAACGACCCCGCCCAGATGACGCAGCTCGCCGACAAAATCATCAACGAGGACCTCTCTGTGCGCGCCGCAGAGGCTGCCGCGCAGAAGCACACGACGCGTCGCCCGACGGTACCCGCGAAGAGGCCCACGGGCGGCCTCACGGGCTACCTCGACGAGGTCGGCGAGCGCCTCGGCGACAAGCTCAACACCCGCGTGCGCGTCTCGCTCCGCAAGACGAAGGGCCAGATCGTCGTCGACTTCGCCTCGATCAACGACCTCAACCGCATCCTCGGCGAACTCGGCGTCGAAACCGACTAACCGACTACCCGACTCGCCGGGGACACACCGCACAGGTGCAGCACCACTGTGACGGGTCACCACCAGCCCCAGCACGCACGACGGGCGCAGTCAGCAGGAATGCCAGCTGCGCCCGTTTCGCAATCCACAAGGCGCCGTTGAGCAGCGAACTTAGCCCTCGTTAGCGACCTCACCGGCAGCTTCAGGAGCCGCAGCAGCATCACCCTCAGCAATCGAGACCGACGACACCTCCTGCGATGCCTGCAGCACCGTCGGCGCCAGCTCGGCATCCGGCAGTTCGGGCGTGGTGCGCGGGCCACGGGATGCGGCAAAGCGCGCCAGCTTCACATACGTCTCACCCTTGTCGAGGCCAGCCGCCTCAATCGCGAGCGGCACAATCGACGTCTCCGTGAGGCCGGGGATCGGGTCGGCCTCGATAAACCAGGCGACACCATCCGCATCCACGATCATGTCCACGCGGGCAAGGTCAGCAAGACGCAGCGCGTTGTAGGCAGCCAGCGCGGTCTCGGAGACGTAAGAACGCAGTGATTCATCGATGCGCGCCGGTGTAAAGTAGGTCGTCTCTCCTGCGTTGTACCGGGCCGAGTAGTCGTAGACGCCCGACTCCGGAACAACTTCAACCGCAGGCAGGACGACCGGGCCGTCACCGTGGTCAAGCACACCGACCATGACCTCAGTGCCAACTACCTTGCGCTCAATGAGCACCGTGTCGCAGTACGTGAACGCCGTCACGAGCGCCTGTGGGAACTCCTCAAGCGAGTTCACGAAGGAAACACCCTGCGCCGAACCACCCTCAACGGGCTTCACGACGGCTGGCAGCTCAAGGCCGCGGGCAATCGAGTCAATGACGGCCGATGCGCCAAGCTCACGGAACGTCGATGACTCGAGCACAATCGACGGCGGCGTGCGCAGACCAGCACGCTTTGCAAGTGCCTTCGCCGTCGCCTTGTTCCAGGCGAGACGAGCAGCGGTGGGACGCGAACCCACATACGCGAAGCCCGACGCTCGCAGCAGCGAGTACAGGGCGCCGCTCTCGCCGCTCGCACCGTGCAGGAGCGGCCACACGACATCCGGCTGCGCCTCAGCAAGGTAGGGGAGCAGCTCAGCGTTCGGCTCCTTCACGACAACCGAAGCGCCCGCGCGCGTGAGCGCATCCGCGACGCGACGACCGGAACGCAGCGACACATCACGCTCGTGAGAAATGCCGCCAGAGAGAATCACGATGGACAGTGGAGCAGTCATAGTTCGAACCTCGTCGGTATCTCGTTCGCGGGCGGACTAGTTGATGTCGGGCGGCGGCATGATGACGCCGGACTCGGGTCGCGAGCGCATCGGCAGGCCACCGAAGGTCTCCAGCAGGTCAAGCTCGCCGTTGATGACGGTCGCAAGGCGGCGCACACCTGTCGCGAGTCGCTCCGGGGTCTCGGTGCAGAAGGCGAGACGCATCGCGTGCTGGCCGCGGCCATCCGCGTAGAACGCCGTGCCGGGGGTGTAGGCGACAAGCTCCTTCACCGCACGAGGCAGCATCTGCTTCGCATCCAGCTGCTCGGGAAGCTGCAGCCAGATGAAGAAGCCACCGTTCGGCTTCTCCCACACGAACTGCGGGAAGTGCTCGCGAAGAGCCGCATCCAGGGCATCCCGACGCTCGCGGTAAATATCGCGGTAAGCGGCAATCTGCGCCTTCCAGTCGGCCTGCTTGAGGTACTCATTCACCAGCCACTGGTTGAAGGTCGAGGGCGAGAGGATCGAGCTCTCAACCGCGAGAATCATCTTCTCGCGGATCGCGTGCGGAGCGAGCACATAGCCCACGCGCACACCCGGCGAGAGGATCTTCGAGAACGAGCCGAGGTAGACGACGTTCTCGGAGTCGAGAGAACGGATCGCGTGCGGCGGCTGCTCGTCATAGTAGAGAAGGCCGTACGGGTTGTCCTCGACGATGAGCAGGTGCTCTCGGCGGCACACCTCGAGAATCTCGCGGCGGCGCTCGGCGGTCATCATCGAACCGGCCGGGTTGTTGAAGTTCGGGATCGTGTAGAGGAACTTCACGACGCGGCACTCGGAGCGAAGGCGGTGGAGCGTCTCTTCCAGTGCGCTCGGGATGAGGCCATGCTCGTCCATTTCGATGTGTACCGTGTCGGCCTCGTACGCACGGAAGGTGCCGATCGCGCCAACATAGCTCGGAGACTCTGCGAGGACGACATCCCCCGGATTCAGGAAGAGCTTCGAGACGATGTCGAGGCCGTGCTGCGAACCGGTCGTGGTGACGATGTCATCCGCGCTCGCATCCGTGATGCCCTCGAGCGCCATGATGTCGAGGATCTGCTCGCGGATCTGTGGGATGCCCTGACCGCCACCGTACTGGAGCGCTTCGGGGCCGTGCTCGCGCATCATCGAGCGGAAGGCCGAGTCGATGAGCTCCTCGGGTAGGGCCTTCACGAACGGCGAGCCACCGGCGAGGGAGACCACTTCGGGGCGGGAGGCTACGGCGAAGAGGGCGCGCACCTCACTCGCGGCCAGGCCTTTGGTCCGGTCGGCGTAACTGCTGTACCAGGGGTCGAGATTGCGGCCAGTCTCGGGGCCGCGAGCGGCGTTGTTCGTCACGAGCATCCTTTGCATCGTCGAAGGGCCAGCATACGCCCGCGACCCCGAATGTCGCTGGAATGGGCCGTCTCGCTGGCTGCCTCGGCCAGCTGGAGTGGAGAAATAGGTCAAAAAGTGCGCGTCCGGTCAATGAAGAAGTGACCGGACGCGCAGTTTTTGACCCATTTGCGGAAGGGAGGAGTCGAGCCGAGGTTTTGGGATGGGGCAGCGGGCTACAGCCAGGCGGCGAAGTCCTGCTCGAGGGCCTGGCGGGGCTTCGCGCCGACAATCTCCTTCACGACCTCGCCGTTGTGGAAGAGCTTGAGGGCGGGGATGGAGGTGATGCGGTACTGCATCGCGAGGTCCTGCTCGGCGTCCACATCCACCTTCGCAACCTTGAGGTTCGGGTGGGCAGCGGCAAGCTCATCGAGCACCGGCGCGACCATGCGGCACGGGCCACACCAGGCAGCCCAGAACTCGACGAGCACGGGACCCTCGGCCTCGAGGACCTCCTGCTGGAAGGTGGCGGCGGTAACAGCAACAGCATTCGACATAGCAACAGTCCTTTCGAAAACGACAGCAGTGGGGTGAGGGAAAACTAGGCGGTAGGGAGATCGTCCACGCGCGAGCGCAGCGACTCGGGGAGGGACGCGAGGTAGTGCTCGGCGTCAAGCGCTGCAACACAGCCAGAACCTGCAGCCGTGATCGCTTGGCGGTAGCTCGGGTCGATGACATCACCCGCCGCAAAGACACCCGTCAGTGACGTCTTCGAGGAGCGGCCATCAACGGCGATCGTGCCGTCAGCAGTGAGCGCGAGCTGATCCTTCACGAGCTCCGTGCGCGGATCGTTGCCGATCGCAACGAACAGGCCCGTCACCGGGAGCTCCGTGGTGTCACCCGAGACGGTGTTGCGCACGCGGATACCGGTCACGTTTTGCTCGCCGAGAACTTCCTCCACGACCGTGTCGAGAAGGAAGTCGATCTTCTCGTTCGACTCGGCACGCTCCCGCATGATCGTGGAGGCGCGAAGGTTCTGCGAACGGTGGATCAGGGTGACCTTTGACGCGAAGCGCGTGAGGAAGGTTGCCTCCTCCATGGCCGAGTCCCCACCGCCGACAACGGCAATGTGCTGGTCCTTGAAGAAGGCGCCATCGCAGGTGGCGCACCAGGAGACGCCTCGACCGGAGAGCATCTCCTCGGAGTCGAGGCCGAGCTTTCGGTACTGCGAACCGGTCGAAACGATGACGGTGAGCGCCTCGAAATCGCCCGAGTAGGCCGTCTTCACGAGCTTCACTTCGCGGTCGAGCTGCACCTCGGTGACGTCGTCGTAGACGATCTCGGCACCGAATCGCTCGGCCTGCTCCTGCATCTTCTGCATGAGGTCGGGGCCGAGCACGCCCTCCGGGAAACCGGGGAAGTTCTCGACGTCCGTGGTGTTCATGAGCTCGCCACCGATCGCGACGCTCGAGGCGATCACGACGGGCTTCAGCCCGGCTCGAGCCGCGTACACAGCGGCAGTGAACCCTGCCGGACCCGAACCGATGATGACGACGTTGCGCATGCTTCCTCCGATGTGTTCCCCGAAGCCAACGCGGGGGCGTGACCAACTATTCCGGATGATCCCGGATGCCGACTTAGCGTTCGCCTCCCGCGGAGGCGGGAGCGGTGAGGGCCGCATCCACGTCATCCGCCGCGACCGACTCTGCGGTCGCGTGCGGGTACGCGAGCACCCACGGGCGAAGCCGCTCGCCGATGCCACCAAGGCGCGACAGCACGGGCCGAATCAGCGTGTCGAGCTCGCGTGACTTCAGTAGACGCAGGCAGACGAAATAGCAGATCGCGACAACGATGCCCCCGATGGCACAGCTGATGATCGCCCCTGAAATGGACGACATGGCGAAGCCCTCCGGGCGGTCCACTCCGAGCATCCACATCACAGCAAGCGTCGGGACCATGGCAATGATGACCGCCACAATTTGCTGCAGGTGAGCGGTGATCTGCCGCTTGAGGTCGATCGGACCAAGACGCTTCCGGAGCATGAGCGTAAGCACCGACACGCGCACGTAGTAGATCAGGGTTTGGGCAACACAGATGCCCACCGCGATGAGCTCAACCGGCAGCGTCGCGCTGATCGCGAGCGCAAAGATGTGAATTGGGGCGGTCGCGAGGAAAGCGAAAAACAGACGTTTTCCGTCCTCGAGCGCGTAGAACATGCGCTGCATGAGGAAAAGCATCGAGAACGCGGGAAGACCGAGCAAGTTCATGCAGAGCATGGCCGCGAGCAGCATCGCCCCACCAAAATCGCTCTCGAAGATGCGTGAAAAGCTCGGCGAGATCACCATGAGGCCACCTGCCGAGAAGACGAGCAAGAGCCCGATGAGTCGCGAGCTCTCCGAGAAGTCCTTCACGAGGCGCGCATGGTCGTTGTCCGCAGCGGCCTCACTCATGCGCGTGAAGTAGGCCGTGGCGATCGAGACCGCGACAATCGAGTGCGGCAGGACGAACATGAGGAAGGCGTTTTGGAGCGCCGACAGCGATGCCGAGGCCCCGAAGGCAAGGTTCGCGACAACAGCCTCGACGACGCCGGTGAGCTGCACGATGAGGAGCATCCCAAACGTCCAACTTGCCATCGCACCGGCACGGCCAAGGCCCACACCCTTGAAATGGAAGTCGGGCTTGTAGGTGAGGCCGATGCGCCTCCAGAAGAACATGAGGATGATCGCCTGGAAGGCGACCGCAATCGTTGTCGTGCAGCCGAGGAAGGCGATCATGTCCGGCGTCCACGCCGAGATGGGGCGCGAACCGCTCGGGTCCGCGCCGTAGATGGCGGCGAAGACGAAGAGCATCGCGATGCTCAGCGCATTGTTGAACACCTGCGCCCAGGTGAAGGGCCCGAACGACCCACGAGCGTTGAGTACTTCACCGAGCAGCGCATAGAGCCCATAGAAGAAGATTTGCGGCAGGCACCAGTAGGCGAAGCCGATGACGAGGCCGAGGCTTTCAAGATCGAGCGACGCACCGTAGATGCGCGCGAGGATCGGTGCCGCCAGGGTCGCGAGCGTCGCGAGCACGGCCAGGATGATGAGGCCGAGCGTCACCAGGCGGTTGATGTACTTCTGTCCGCCGTCCTCATCCTTCGCAGCGCGCACCACCTGCGGGACGAGCACCGCGTTGAGCATGCCGCCAGCCACCACGGCGTAGATCGCACTCGGCAGCGCCATCGCGTTCGCGTAGGCGTCCGCGCTCGCGGAGCCGACCACACCGATCGTCTGCGCGAGGACGATGACGCGCACGAATCCGAGGATGCGCGACACCATCGTGCCGGAAGCGAGCCAGAGACTGGACGCACCAATGCTCTTGACCCGCGTGGTGGTCTTCGCCATGAACTACCTTTCGGTTTCCGAAGGCTCGTCGCTCAGTTCGGCGGCCTCGTCGTGAGGGGCTTCGTCAGCCACCTCAGCATCCTGGGGCTCATCGGCCCCATCTGCAACATTGTTGCCTTCATCGCTGTGCTTAGCGGCGGTGTCGTCGCTCGCGTTGCCGGCGTCGTCCGCGTCGCCGCCGCGGCGACGGCGAATCGTGCGGATCGTGCCCGCAACAAGCAGCACCGCGATCACGGCGAGGATGATGCCGATGCCGACCGCTTCGAGTTCTGCTCGCACGTTCACATTGAGGGACTGCGGGGTAGAAATCTGCTTTCCGTCAGGCGTTTTCAGGATGACATCGCCCGTCGTGAGCCCGTTGCCGATCGCCGTCACGCTCAGGTGTGCACGTGTCATGGATCCCGGCTCGATCGTGATGATCTGCGGTTCACCGGTTTTCAAGAGCGAGGAACGTGGCACAAACTCGACCTGCACTTCAACGCGTCGGGAGCCCACGTTCTGCACGAACACGGGGAGGGCCGCTTCGGTACCAACCAGCTGGATGTCACTCGTCGGCACTACGACGACCGCGTGCTCGCATGAGGCGACGTAGTTCAACACGTTCTGCGTCACGCCGAGCCATTCGCCGCGGTCGCGTCGCCAGCCGCTCGCGAGCGAAGTCGCGAGCGCAGCCTCAACGTCTGCGACGAACTCTTTCGGGTCCTCGTACATGGTGGCGAAGCCGCGAGCCTTGTCGAGGGCCGTCATGAGCTGGTGCACCCGTTCAACACGAACGTGGTCGACATCGCCGGGAAGGATCGAGCCGGACACCGGGTCCTGACCGTTCGCCCTCGGCGCGGTCTCGGCAAAGGGCACCGTGTCCGACCAGGCGAGCTCATCGAGGAGCTTGAGGGTCTTTCCGAGGTATTCGGGATGCGTCGGGACGTTGCGCGGCGTCGCCGTGAGGAGCGTGCGCGGCGACTGCGGCAGTTCGCACGCCGTCACCGCAAGGATCGTGGACATCTCCGCGGCGGCCGCGCTCCAGGCTTCGTCGCTCTCGGCGTTCACGGCGCGGGAGACGGCGCGAGCGAGCGCGTCATCCATGACGCGGGCATCCATGCCCTGAATCGTGGCTGCCGTCGACGGCGTCCAGGGGGACTCCTCATCGAGCGCGACGTTATTGCCATCGAGCAGGACGGTCGTGGCACCTTCGTTGCGCAGGCGCTCGAGGTCGCCATCGCCGAGCGAATTGGCGGCCGGCCAGGCGATGGCATCCATCGTCGCCGTCACCTTGCGCAGTTCCTCGTTCGACGGGAGCGACGGCGAGCCAGCGACCGACGGCGTGGCCTCAGTCGGGGACGTGGACGTTGTGGGTGAGCCGCTCGGGGACGCATTCGGGGTGTCACCCGTTGTGGCGGGCAACGTCTGCTCGCCGTCCGCCGGCGTGAATGCCTCGGGGTCAGCAAGAAGGGAGAGATCTGCGGTGGGGAAGTCCGTCACGCCGCTGTCAGCGAGCAACTCCGTGTCGAGATCAGCGTAGGGGAGGGCGAAGGACTCGTTGGGGAGAGCCTCGAGGCGCTCCAGCCACGCCGCCGCCTCCGGCGGCGCATCCTTGCCGAGCACGCGAATGGACGCGAGCACGCGCGGGTCGATCGCGAGCGCGGCCTTCGTGCCCTCGACCGAATCGAGGACGACATCCAGATCGCCGCCGTCAACCGTGGCGGCGGCAAGCTCCTGTGCGGTGAGGAACGGCGTGCGGCCAAGCGGTGCCGTGATCGGCACGATCGTCGCAACACGGTTCGGGCTCGCCGCCGTACCCGGATTCCAGACGATGCTCGAACGGCCTTCGCGCTGAATCGCGCCCGCCGTGAGATTCGCGCGCAGCGCGTACGGAGCGTAGCCGTTCGCGACGTCAAGACCGAGCGAGGTCGCATCGATCTCGAGCTCCACGCGAGCGGTCGCGCCCGCGGCAAGTTCCCCAACGGGCGCCTCGCCGAGCGAACGCTCCGTGGAGATGCTCTCGCTCGTCTGGCCCTGGGTCCACTCTTCGAGCGCGTAGCGGGTCGTGATCGGCCCATCGCTCAGTGTGAGGGTGATCCGGCCAGCCGGGATCGCTTCACGGCTGCGGTTCACGACATCAACCGTCACCTCGAGCTTGCCGCCGGGAGCGAGTTCGCCGTGGTTCGCCGGTTCGACGAGGACACCGACCTGACCGTCCGGCACGTCCGGATTCGCCGGGACAGCGGCGAGATCGTCCGTGTTTTGGGGTACGGCCAACGAGGGCACCGCAGCTTCGACTGCGGGCGTCGGCATGCCGACGACTCCCGCGGTCAACGTTCCACACGCGAGCGCGGCCGCGGCCGCGCACCTCGCGAACTTGTGCAGGAGCCGACGCACGGAGCGATCGTGGGCCCGGCTCATGCGGTCAGTGTATGACGGGAATCCGCTCAAATCGGGCCCTGGCGCTCGAGAAAGCGCAGATTACGCATCGAGACTGATCTTGGTTGTTCGATCGCGATGAGCTGCAACGACGTGAACATCGGGCCGGACACGGATGCGTGCACCGGTGCGTGACGTTCGTTGTCGGCGGACAATCTGCGCCCGCCAATGCCAGAACCTTAGAATGCCGGAATGCAGAATGTGCAGACGGCGCTTGAGCGGCTCCGCGCCCTCGCGTCGTCCGGGCCGGTCGCAAAGCTTGCGCGCGCCTTCGCAGACGGCGGGAATGAACTCGCGCTCGTTGGCGGCCCCGTGCGCGACGCCTTCCTTGGGCGGGAGGTGCACGACCTTGATTTCACGACGGACGCGCGCCCCGATCGCATCCTCGAACTCGTGAAGCCCATCGCGTCCGCACACTGGGACATTGGCCGTGAGTTCGGCACGATCGGTGCCCGCATCGACGGTGAGACGGTTGAGATCACGACCTACCGCGCGGACGAATACGATGGCGTCTCGCGCAAGCCCGTCGTGGCCTTCGGCGACAGCATTGAGGGCGACCTCTACCGCCGCGACTTCACGGTGAATGCGCTCGCGCTGAGCCTTCCCGAGCTCAAGCTCGTCGACCCGACCGGCGGTATCGAAGACCTCCTCGAGGGGACGCTGCGCACCCCGATCGCGCCCGAAGTTTCCTTCGGTGACGACCCGCTGCGAATGCTCCGCGCCGTCCGCTTCACCTCGCAGCTCGGTTTCCACCTCGACGGGGACGCCTTCCAGGCCGTGTGCGACATGTCGAAGCGCATCCTCGACATCTCCGCTGAGCGCGTCCGCGATGAACTCGTGAAGCTCATGCTCACGGATTTCCCGCGCGCTGGCCTCGAACTGCTCGTCGAGACGGGCCTCGCCGAGCTCGTCCTGCCGGAGCTCCCGGCCCTCCAGCTCGAGCGTGACAGCGGCCACCGCCACAAGGACGTCTACGAGCACTCGATCACGGTGCTCGAGAACGCGATCGAGCTTGAGAAGGACCGCCACGCGGAGGATGCGCCGAACCTCGAGCTGCGCTTCGCCGCGCTCCTCCACGACATCGGCAAGCCCAAGACCCGCCGCTTCCAGCCGGGCGGTGCCGTCACCTTCTACGGCCACGACGTCGTCGGCGCACGCCTCGCGAAGAAGCGCCTCACCGCCCTCCGCTTTGACAACGACCAGATCAAGTCGATCTCGCGCCTCATCGAACTCCACATGCGCGTCTTCAACTACGAGGGCGCCGGATGGACCGACTCCGCCGTTCGCCGCTTCGCGCGCGACGCGGGGCCCGAACTCGAGCGCCTCCTCACCCTCATCCGCTCCGACATCACGACGCAGAACCGCCGCAAGGCCGACCGCCTCCAGTTCGCGATCGACAACCTCGAAGAGCGGATCGCGGCGCTGCGCGAGCAAGAAGAGCTCGGCGCGGTGCGTCCCGACCTCGACGGCGAAGAGATCATGGCGATCCTCGACATCAAGCCGGGCCCGGTCGTCGGTGAAGCCTACCGACTCCTCCTCGAATACCGCCTCGACGAGGGTCCGAAGTCCAAGGACGAAGCCAAGGAGTATCTGCTCCGCTGGTGGAGCGAGCGTGGCTAAGGGATCGAAGCTGCGGGAACGACGCGAGCGGGCAACAGGCTACGCGCTGGTGGCGCCGGCGCTCATCGGCGTGAGCCTCTTCCTCATCATCCCGGTGCTCGTGCTCGCCTGGCTGAGCTTCCAGCACTGGGACCTCTTGAGCCCGATCACGCCGGTTGGTCTCGACAATTGGCAGTCGGTGCTCAGCGACCCGGAGATCTGGCGATCCTTCGGGGTCACCGCACTCTTCGTCCTCGTCGCCATCCCCATCCAGACCGCGCTCGGTATTTGGCTCGCGCGGCTCCTCACGAAGGGACTCCCCGGCTCTGGTCTTGTGCGCACGATCCTCGTGCTCCCGTGGGTGTGCGCGCCGATCGTGCTCGGCATCGTCTGGCGGTGGATCTTCGAGCCCACCGGCGTCATCAACGAACTCGTCGGGCAACGTATCGAATGGCTCACGACCCCCGAGCTCGTCTTCGCGGTGGCCGTGTTCGTGACCGTGTGGACGAAGGTCGGCTACGTCACCCTCTTCTTCATGGCCGGGATGAGCTCGATGCCGAAGCACGTGCTCGAGGCGGCGCGGATGGATGGGGCAACGCCCCTGCAGAGCTTCTGGTTCGTGGAGCTGCCGATGCTGCGCCCCACCCTCTTCTTCGTGCTCGTGACGAGCATCATCGAGGCCTTCCAAACCTTCGACCTCGTGTACTCCCTGGCCCCGAACGGTGGACCGGACGGCGCGAGCGACCTCATCGCCGCACGCATCTACGCGGAGGCGTTCACGGCGAACGACCTGGGCCGCGCAGCCGTCGTGGCGCTCATCCTCTTTGCCGTCCTCGTCGTGATCACCCTCGTGCAGAACCGATACTTCAGCGAGAGGACGAGCTATGACCGCTAAGCGCAGCCTGCTCGGCACGATCGCCACCTACCTCGTGCTCATCACGGCATCCCCGCTCACGCTCGTGCCGTTCCTGCTCTCGCTCAACGTCTCGCTGCTGGAGAAGAAGGCGCTCAACAAGGGTGGCCCGTTCACGCCGGCCATCCCGCCCACTTTTGAGCACTACCAGGACCTCTTCGGGCGCCGCGTCGACTTCGGCGAGGCGATCTGGACGACGGTCGCGGTTGTGGCAATCGTGCTCGTGTGCCAGCTACTCTTCTCGGTGCTCGCCGCGTACGCCTTTGCGAAGCTGCGCTTCCCCGGGCGCGACATCCTGTTCTGGGTGTTCCTCGCTACGCTCATGGTGCCGCAGGCGGTGACCGTGTTGCCGCTCTACTTCATGCTCTCGGAGATGGGGCTCCGCGCGACGTTCTGGGGCCTCGTGCTGCCGTACCTCTTCGGCTCCCCGTACGCGATCTTCCTGCTCAGAGAGTCATTCCGACAGGTGCCGGATGAGCTCATCGACGCGATGCGGATGGATGGCGCGGGGCACCTGCGCATCCTCTTCGGGCTCGTGCTGCCACTCAACCGCCCGATCATGGTGACGCTCGCGCTCATCACCGTTGTCTCGCACTGGAACAACTTCATGTGGCCGCGCATCATCGGCGGCAACAAGGTGCACGTGCTCACGACGGCGACGGCGTCGCTGCAGGAGCAGTACTCGAACAATGTGACGCTCGTGATGGCGGCATCCACGATCGCGCTCATCCCGCTGATCGCGCTCTTCCTTGCGTTCCAGCAGCAGATCGTCCGCTCAATCACCATCACCAGCTTCCGCTAACCACGAGGTGGTCAAGAGCTCGGTACGGCCCTTCGGGCTACTCGATCCGACGGATCTCGATACGCGCTTCGCGCTACTCGATCAGCTCAGCGCAACCGTCACTTTGCGTCACCTGAGTGCCGCGAATCTATGCGCCTGCAAGAATTGGCGGGAAGATATATGCGCCGTCATACGTTTCTCCCCGTGCGTCGAGCTGCAACGGCGCATCCCTCTACGACAGGAACAACCAGCATGAACCTTAGGAAGATTGCCCCCGTCGCCCTCGGCCTGACGGCCCTGTTCGGGCTGACGGCCTGCGCACCGGGCGCCGATCAGGCTGGCTCAGGCGCCTCCGGCGACATCACCCTCCGCCTCTGGGACGAAAAGGCCGCCGAGGCCTACGAGACCTCGATCGAACAGTTCGAGGCCGCCAACCCGGGCATCCACGTGGAAGTCAACGTCGTGCCGTGGGAAGACTACTTCAACACGCTTCGCAACGACGTCGGCTCCGGCTCAGCGGACGACATCTTCTGGCTCAACGGCGCCTACTACGAGGACTACGCCACGAACGGCCACCTCCTCGCCATCGACGAGACGCTCGGTGCCGACGCCCAGAAGGGCTGGAACGAGTCGGTCGTGAAGCAGTACACGAAGGATGACCACCTCTGGGGTGTGCCGCAGCTCACCGACGGCGGCTCGGCCATCTACTACAACGACGAGGCGCTCAAGGCTGCCGGTGTCACGCCGGAAGAGATCTCGAAGGCGACCTGGAACCCGAGCGACCCGACGAAGGACACCTTCCTCCCGATCCTGCAGAAGCTCACGATCGACGCGAACGGCAAGAACGCGCTCGACCCGGCCTTCGACGCCTCGAACATCAAGCAGTACGGCTTCAACGCGGGCCAGGACCTGCAGAACATCATGCTCAACTTCATCGGCTCGAACGGTGGCAGCTTCCAGGACGAGAACGCCAAGCTCACCTTCACCGACCCGAAGACGGTGGAAGCGTTCACGTACCTCGTGAAGCTCATCAACGAGTATCACGTGGCACCGCCAGCCTCCTCGACGAACGACGACGGTGACTTCACGCGTGACGAGTTCCTCGCCGGCAACATCGCCCTCTTCGAGTCGGGCACCTACAACCTCGCAAACGTCCAGGAGGGTGCCTCCTTCACCTGGGGCGTCACGGAGATGCCTGCTGGCCCGGAGGGCAAGGTGACGGCAGCGCCCGGCATTATCGCCGCCGCAAACGCCAACACCAAGAACCCGCAAGCCGTCAAGGCGTTCCTCTCGTGGATCGGTTCGGCTGAGGGCAACAAGGCATTCGGTGAGAGCGGTACGGCAGTGCCGGCCGTCACGGATGCCCGCGCGAGCTACGACTCGTACTGGCAGCAGCAGGGCGTTGACGTGAAGCCTTTCTTCACTGTGATCGAGAACGACGCGAAGACGCTGCCGCCGGTCATCGGCCAGAACTTCGGCGCCATGCTCGACGCCTACAAGCCCTCGCTCAACGACGTCTTCCTTGGCAAGGCCGCCCCTGCCGACGGCCTCAAGCAGGCGGAAGAGAAGGGCAACGCGGCAGCGAAGTAATCCGTTCCCGCAGACGAGTGGGCCCCGCACCAGTTCAGGTGCGGGGCCCACTCGTTGTGTGCGGCTACTTCTTCGTGTTGACGTCGAAGAGCCAGCAGGAGGTGTAGCTGCCGGTGTGGCGCATGACGAGCTGGTCGTCGACCTTGAGCTCGCAGGTGACGTCGCGGAAGTTGTCGGCCCATCCTTCGGCCTTGAATTCCACTTGACCGCGCTCATCGAGCTTGACGTCGGCCGAGTAGGTCCACGGCGACGGCAGGTCCTTCTGCTGCTCCGAGTACAGGTACTTGTCGGCGCCCGAAAGGGTGTTGCTGCCCTCGATGCGGGTCTCGAGCTTGTCCGTCGTCGTGAAGGTGACCTCGATGTTGGCGACACCGTCGGTTACGGTCGGCTGCGTGTACTTAACTTCACCGTTGGGGTCGGCGGATTCCTGGA
This sequence comes from [Zimmermannella] alba NBRC 15616, assembly GCF_001570905.1. GTDB lineage: Bacteria > Actinomycetota > Actinomycetes > Actinomycetales > Microbacteriaceae > Pseudoclavibacter > Pseudoclavibacter albus. The sequence goes on from NZ_BCSO01000003.1 coordinate 124,890, forward strand.
GCGTGGAGGATGCCTCTTCGCTTGCTTCCGGAGCGGAGCTCTCGTCCGTTGCGCCCTGTTCCTGTCCTTCATTGCTGCCCTCGCCCGATGCGTTTTCGCTGACGGGTTCAGGTGCAGGGTCCGAGTCGATCGGCGCAGCCCTCATCGCGGAGACCGTTGCGATCGGGATCGAGATCACAGCGAGCACGACACCGAGGATCGCCATGAGCTTCTTCGCGCGGAACTTCTTGAGGACGAGCCCGAGGATGCCGCACACGAGTGTGACAAGGCCCGGGATACCAGCCCAGAGCGGCAGGAAGAAGGCCATCACGAGGGTGATGACGCCAAAGATGAGCGAGATGAGGCCGAGGATGTTGAGCCCGGCAGGTTGCGCGGCCTGCGGGGGCTGCTGACCGAACTGCATGGCAGGCGGCTGGGGAACCGCGCCAGGCTGCTGGCCGGGGTGACCAAACTGTCCCGGCTGCTGCGGCTGCCCGAACGTGGGTGCCTGATTCGCTCCGGGCTGCAACGCACCCGGCTGGAACTGCTGCGTCGGGGCAAGGTTCGGCTGCGGAGCGGGTTCTGGGGCTGTGCCAGGCTGGAACTGCTCTCGGGGGAGGCGTTCGGTGCGCTGCTCATCCGCGCCCTGCTCGTTGCGAGCGGAACCGGCCGCGGGGCTGGGGGATTGCTGTTCGTCCATGATGCTCCTCGAGGTGGCGGCTGCGGAAACCATCACACAGCCATGCATCCCTTAGACGCTGTCGCCTGCCGAAAGGTTCCGCATTCGCAGCGGACCGTGCGCTGAAGGATGTGAGGGACAACGAATGTGGGGCCCGTCACGACGACGGACCCCACACGAAGCTGATGCGTTCAGCGAAACTTACTTGCCGACAGCACCCGACCAGCTGCAGTATGCCCAGCTGCCGCCGTTGGTGTCGACGCTCTCACCGTTGACGAGGATCTCGCACTTGGCTTCATCCTTGTAGTCCTCGGTGCTGGCGTTGAGGCTGACGTAGACGTTGGTCGACGGGTCGCTGTAGGGAACCTCGACCGTCTCGGTCCAGTCAGTCTTCTGGTCGTTGGCCGTCTCCGAGATGCTGATGGGCTCGTAGCTCTCAGCGTCGTAGCCGGTGATCGAGTAGTCGATGTCGGTCTTCGACTTCGTCGTGACCTTGAACTCAATGGTTGCGGTGCCAGCCGCGCCGGTGCCCGAGGATGATCCCGTCGTCGAGTACGGGTCGTAGCTGTTGACCGCCTCGTTGACGCTGTTGATGGCCTGGTTCAGGTAGACGAAGCTCATGACAACAGCCACGATCGAGGCGATGACGCTGATCGCGATTGCGGCGATCGAGAGGCCCTTGAGGGCGCGGAACTTCTTCGCGGCGAGGGCAGCGATACCGCAGCCGAGGCCGACGAGGCCCGGGAGCCAGAAGAAGAAGATGCCGCCCGGGATGAAGGCGCAGATGAGTGCGATGGCCGCGGCGACGATCGCGATGATCGCGAGGACCGGGCTCTTCTTCTCGGTGTCAGCGGCGGCGTAGTTGCCGTACTGCTGCTGGGTGGCGTCGTAGCCGCCAGCGGCCGGCTGGTACTCGGTGCCGTAGGCCGGAGCCTGGGCGTCGGTGGCGCCGTACTGCGACTGGTCGAAGCTCTCAGCGCCGTAGCTGTGCTGGGCGTACTCGGGCTGCTGGCCCTCGGCGCCGTACTGCGGTGCTTCACCGTACTGGGGGGCCTCGCCGTACTGCGGGGCTTCGCTACCGGGCTGGCCGTAAGGGCTCGCGCCGTAGGGGGAATTCTGGCCGTCTACGTTGTTCGGCTGCTGCTCGTCTGCCATGTTGGCTCGGCTCCTCAATCCGTGCGTGCAATACCCGGCTGAAAGCCGGCGGGGTACAACTTTACGGGAAGCAGGTAACGCGAACATCACACTTGAGAGCGATGAGAGCAAACAATTGGTGCACGGGGCGAGGTCATTCCCCCGCCGCAAGTTGCAAATTGTGCAGCGGTGGATCGAATGTCATCCATGCGTGAGATGCTGCCGCTCGACAGATCGATTTCGGCTCGGCTCCTTCGCCGGGAAGATGCTCCGCCGTGCCGTCGACCCTAGGCTGAACCCATGCAGAGACGGCGATTGCGGGTGCACGAGTGGATCGTGGACATCCTTGGCGCGCTGTTTCTCGGCCTCATTTCCTGGGCGCCGCTCGACCCGAGCTTCCTTCCTTTTGGGCCGTTTTGGTGGATGTACTGGCCTGCGCTCTTCCTTGCGGTCGCCACTCTGGTCATCCGCCGCTGGAACCCGGGGCTCAGCCTCATCCTTGCGTCACTCTCCGCGATCGCGCAGATGGTCGCGGGCATGCCCCCCTTCTTCATCAACTTCGCGCAACTCTTCGCGGTTGGGGCCTGCGCCGCGTACGGCGGCAAGAAGCTCCGCTGGGTGAGCTTCGGTGCTGCGCTCGCCGGTGCACTCGTCGCCTGCCTCTACACGGCCTTCGCGCTCATACCGGGTGACGTGAGGCAGGATCCCGAGGGGGCTCGACAGACCGCAATCATCTTTGTGGTGAGTGGCGCTGTGTATCTCACTGCGGTCGTGTGCGCGTGGGCACTCGGCTACGTTCGCTACCTCATTGACCGCAGCCGCGAGGCCGAAGTGGCCAAGCGCATTGCCGAGATTGAGGGCGAACACTCCCACAAGCTCGTCGACTCCGAGCGCGAGCGCGGCCGTATTGCGCGTGAGATGCACGACGTCCTCGCGCACTCGCTCGTCGTCATCGCGACCCTCTCGGACGGGGCAAAGTACGTCATCGGCAAGGACGACGAGGACGCGAAACGCACCGTCGCAACGATCGGTGAAGTCTCCCGCGATGCGCTCGCGGATGTGCGGCGCCTCCTCGCTGAGCTCCGTCACGAGCAGGAGGCTGGCCCGGCAGCCACCTTCGACGAGCGCGACTCCCTCTACGAGCGCTTCACTGAACTCGGCCTCACCATCGAGCGGAAGGTCGTTGGGGAGGCGAAGCCGCTCACTCCTGGCGCCTCCCTCGCCGCCTACCGCGTTGTGCAGGAAGGCTTGACGAACGCGCTCCGCCACGGCGATGTTGGTGCCACGGTGCATGTGCTCGAGCGCTGGTCGAGTGCGGGGCTTGAGCTTGAGATCCGCAATCGCTGCGGGGAGAAGAAGGACCACGCGCTGCCGTCAGGCGGGCATGGTTTGAACGGTCTTCGCGAGCGCGTGCTGCTCGAGGCGGGACGATTCGGCGCATCCCGAGCTGGGAACGAATTCTTGCTGTCGGCGGCGATCCCGGTCGGCCAGGCGCAAAACCTCGGCGATCGGCTGCGCGGCACGCATCAGGTCGACACCCCGTGGTCGCTCTCGAGTGGACTTGGCGACCCGCTGCCGGGCCTCGCTCGGCCATCCAGTCCAGCGCAGACAATAGAAAGTGGCATCGATGAGGGTGCCCGAACGACAGGGGAACGATGAGCGAGCGGATCCGGTACGCGATTTGTGATGACCACGGCCTGTTCCGCACGGGCCTCGCGATGATCTTGAAGCACGCGGAGGACCTCGAGCTCGTCGGTGAAGCGCAGAACGGCCGCGAGGCGATCGCGCTCGCGGAACGCGGCGATGTGGACGTCATGCTCATGGACATCCGTATGCCGGACATGGATGGCATCCAGGCGACGCGGGCGATCCGCGAGCGCATGGGGGAGCGTGCGCCCCGCATCCTCGTGCTCACGACGCTTGATTTGGATGAGGCGGTTGAGCGTTCGGTGCGTGCGGGTGCGAGCGGCTTCATTCTGAAGGCGGCCGAACCGGAGCTGCTCGTGGCGGCGATCCGATCGATTCACGCCGGTGGTCGCCTCTTCGCCTCGAACGCGGTCGCGGAGCTGCTCGAGCAGTCGCCGCTTGCGCAGTCGCCGCAGCCGGTGGAGCTGCCAGCCGCCTACCAGACCTTGAGCGAGCGTGAGCGAGACATCTTCATTCTTGCGGCCGCGGGGCTCTCGAATGCTGAGATTGCCGCGAAGGAGTTTGTCTCGGCGGGCACGGTGAAGACGCACATTTCGCACATTCTGCAGAAGCTGTCGCTGCGCGACCGCATTCAGCTCGTCGTCTACGCCTACGAGCATGGCATCATCGAACGCTCCCGCGCGTAGCGCTCATCTCAACTCACGTGCATCAGTGGCTCAGGTCGCAATTTTGACCTCAGGTCGCGCGACCTAGGGTCGCAACTGCGACCTGAGCAGTCCGGTGGCGGCAGCTGGGGGACGACCCCTCTGCCGCGCGGCTGGCGACATTCCCCCGTGGGGGAGAGCGAAACTGGCAGGGGGACGGACGCGGTTGAGGTGCCCCGCTCCATAGCGTGAGAGACATGAACACGCAGCCTGCCCACGCAACCCACCAGCCACCGCACGGAGCTGCCATGCCGGCAGCTGCCGCATCCCACACCACCCCAAACCACACCGCCGCTCGACTGCGCGACGTCGTGAAGCGCTACGGCCAGCCCGGTCGCAACGAAGTCTTCGCGCTCGCGGGCGTCTCGCTCGACATCCCCGAGGGCGAATTCACCGCCATCATGGGCCCCTCCGGCTCCGGCAAGTCCACGCTCATGCACTGCATGGCCGGACTCGACACCCCGACCAGCGGCCTCGTCCAGCTCGGCAACCGCGACATCACCCAGCTCGGCGACAAGGACCTCACCGAACTTCGCCGCCGCGAAATCGGCTTCATCTTCCAGGCCTTCAACCTCATCCCGACCCTCACCGCGAAGGAAAACATCGAGCTTCCCTTCGCACTCGACGGTCGAAAGCCCAGTGCTGACGAACAGCAGTGGATCGGGCAGCTCGCCCAGGTGCTCGGCCTCACCGAACGCCTCGGCCACCGCCCGAACGAACTCTCCGGCGGACAGCAGCAGCGCGTCGCCATCGCCCGCGCCCTCGCGACGCGACCCCGCATCGTCATCGCGGACGAACCCACCGGCAACCTCGACTCCCGCTCAGGTGCCGAAGTGCTCCGCCTGCTGCGCAACGCCGCATCTCAGACCGGCCAGACGATCGTCATGGTGACCCACGACCCCTACGCCGCGTCCATCGCCGACCGCGTCGTCTTCCTCGCCGACGGCAAGATTTCCCGCCAGGAACGTGGTCTTACGCCCCAGCAGATCTCCGAAATCATGCTCCACGACAACGACGTGCAGCCGACCTCCGCAGTGCAGGGAGGTGCACGATGAGCCGCGCACCCTGGCGTGACCACATCGTCACGACCCTTATCGCCTTCGTTTCAACATTCTTTGGCGTCGCCCTCATCCAGGGATCACAGCTCATGGTGGATTTCATCGTTGCTGATGACCCCGAAGCAGCTGGTCTGTTCGGTACTGCAGTGCTTTCGGTAGCAGTGGTCTTCATTGGGATTGGCGCCTACACCGCTGCTGTCGTCACAGCGAACACCTTTTCAACGATTGTTGCTGGACGCGTACGCACCATCGCCCAGTATCGGCTGCTTGGCCAGACCGCTGGCAAGCTTCGTGCCAACCTGGCGGGCGAAGGTTTCGTGGCGGGCCTTGTGGGCACGCTACTCGGATTGGCTAGCGCTCTGGTGACGTATCGCCTGCTGGTGCAAGCAGGTATCGACCGCGAGTTCCTTCCCACGGCTGACAGCGTGAACTACACATGGGTCGCGCCTGCGGTCGCCATTCCCGCGGTGATTTCAGTCTTGACGGTGTGGGTTGCTGCTTATGTGGGATCGCGAGCAGTGTCCAAGGTGTCGCCCGTGCAGGCGCTCTCTGCACACGTCGAGACTCCGGTCGAAGAGCGTCGCAGCAGTGCAGTTCGCAAGATCTCGTTCGGCCTCTTCATGGCTGTTGGCGTTGCGCTCCTGCTTGGCGGATGCGGGCTCGGAGTTGTGTCGCCGATGGGCGTGCTGGTCGCATTCTGGGGTGGAGTGTTCTCGTTCACGGCTGTCGTCATTGGTGCGGTCATGATCGTGCCCCGCCTCTTGGCCCTCATCGGCCGCTGTTTTGGCTCGAGTGCCGCGGTGGTGCTTGCTCGCGGAAATGTCACGCGTGCTCCGCGTGCGGCCACGCGAGCCACGATCGGCATGATTATTGGCGTCGCTCTCATCGTCATGTTCGTGGTGGCACTTGCCACGATGAAGCAGATTGTCTGGATGTACCTGCTTGAGCAAAATGGCGGCCAGGTTCCGGAAGCCGAGAAGATGGTGTTTGATCAGTCGATGATGGCGGTGAACGGTGTCATGGTTTCGCTCACCTGCGTATCAGTTGTTCTCGCCGCGATTGGCATGATCTCTAACCTTGCGCTCGCGGTCATCCAACGTCGTCGTGAACTCGGCTTGCTGCGCGCCGTTGGTGCTACGTCCTCACAGATCCGTTTGATGATCCTCGTCGAGTCTGCTGTGACGTCGATCGTGGCGATCGGTTTTGGGGCGATCCTGGGCATCCTGTATGGGTGGGCTGGGGCGCAATCCACCTTTGGTGCCGTCGTGGGGGGCTTCGCTCTACCCGTCGTGCCATGGGAGCTTCCGGTGACGGTTGCGGCTGCGACGATTACCCTCGCGCTCGTCGCAGCAATCGGCCCCTCCATTCGGGCGACGAAGGTCAGCCCTGTCGAAGCGCTCGCCGTGAGCTAGTCGCCCTGCATCCCTCGCATTCGAGCAAATCTGCGCCAAATGGTTCGTCCTGCCCCACATTGCGGGCAGGACGAACCATTTGGCGCAGAAAAAGGGCAGGACGGTGGACGATACGGCGAGGGACGGGATGAAGGGGTGGCGCGGTGGCGTGTAACCCGGCTAAGCTTTTCAAGTTGCCTGTATCCAGTTCAGGCAGCGATGCAAGAACCCTCCTGCTGCGGACCGTCCGCAGCCGTTCTAGACCGAAGGAGGTGGGTGAACCGTGCATCAGTACGAACTCATGGTCATTCTTGACCCCGAGATCGACGAGCGGACCGTGGCCCCGAGCCTCGACAAGTTCCTTAACGTCATCCGCAACGATGGTGGCACGATCGACAACACCGACATTTGGGGTCGTCGTCGTCTCGCCTACGAGATCAACAAGAAGAGCGAAGGCATCTACGCCGTCGTCAACTTCACCGCAGAGCCGGCCAGCGCCAACGAGCTCGACCGTCAGCTCAAGCTTTCGGAAGCCGTCATGCGCACCAAGGTTCTCCGCGCCGAGGAAGCCATCGCCATGGTTGCCCGCGAAGAGAAGCGCCGCGCTGACAAGACCGCCAAGACCGCAGCACGCTCGACGGCTGGTGCAGCCGCCAAGGTTGCCGCGGCCTCGAAGTCGGAGGCGTAGTCATGGCGGGCGACACGATCATCACGGTGGTGGGTAACCTCACCGCCGACCCGGAGCTGCGATACACGCACAACGGCCTCGCCGTTGCCAACTTCACGATCGCGTCGACGCCCCGCGTCTTCGACCGCCAGTCGAACGAGTGGAAGGACGGCGAAGCGCTGTTCCTCCGCGCATCGGTCTGGCGCGAGTTCGCCGAGCACGTGGCGTCGAGCCTCCAGAAGGGCTCGCGCGTTATTGCGCAGGGCAAGCTCAAGCAGCGCTCGTTCGAGACGAAGGAAGGCGAAAAGCGCACTTCCATCGAGCTCGACATCGAAGAGATTGGCCCGTCGCTCCGCTACGCGACCGCACAGGTGACTCGCTCATCGGGTGGCTCGCGCGGCGACTTCAACGGTGGCGGTCAGCAGCGCTCCTTCGGCGGCCAGCAGCGTGCACCGCAGGCTGCACCCGCGCAGGACGAACCCTGGGGTCAGCCTCAGGGCAACGCAGGCTTCGGCGGCGGTAACACCGCATCTGGTTGGGCAACGCCCGGCCAGACCCCGGATTACGACGAGCCCCCGTTCTAAACGGCCGCTCGATCAAGATTTTCAACACGTTAGGAACAAACAATGGCTGGAAAGGCTAGCGGCGACCGCCGCAAGTCGGGCCGCGGCAAGGGTAAGCCCGCCGCACCGGCAAAGCAGATCCGCGTTGGCGTTATCGACTACAAGGACGTCGCGACGCTTCGCAAGTTCATCTCGGAGCGCGGCAAGATCCGCGCCCGCCGTATCACCGGCGTCTCCGTTCAGGAGCAGCGCCTCATCGCCCGTGCGGTGAAGAACGCCCGCGAGATGGCGCTTCTCCCCTACGCCGGCTCGGGCCGTTAAGGAGGCGCAACATGGCAAAGGTCATTCTTACCCACGAAGTGACGGGTCTCGGTGTTGCCGGTGACGTCGTCGAGGTGAAGAACGGGTACGCCCGTAACTTCCTCGTTCCCAAGGGCTTTGCAGTCAACTGGACTCGCGGTGGCGAGCTCCAGGTTGAGCAGCTCAAGAAGGGCCGCGAGGCTCGCGCTCTCAAGTCGGCCGAGGAAGCTCAGGCCCTCAAGGAGAGCCTCGAGGCTGCCCTCATCAAGATCCAGGTGAAGTCGGGTGCCGAAGGCCGCCTCTTCGGTTCGGTTCGCACGCAGGATGTTGCGGACGCGATCGCTGAGCAGGGTCTTGGCACCATCGACAAGCGCGCCGTCCAGTTCCCGGCTCCGATCAAGACGATCGGCACGCACGAGGCTGTTGTCCGTCTCCACGAGGACATTTCGGCAACGCTTAAGCTTCAGGTCATCACCCAGCGCTAGTTCGCGCTCGGGGCTCGGGTGCGCATGCGCCTGAGCTGACTGGGATTCGGCCCCTTCCGCTGTGCGCGGGAGGGGCCGAATTGTGTGTTTGGGGGAGTGTTGGGGCGGCTGTTCGGTGGGTGTTGGGGCGGTTTGGAGTTGGGCCTGGATGGGGTCGCGCGCAGGAGGCGATGTGCGGGACGAAACGAGAACGCGGGGGTGTGCTGGTTCGCAACTTCGCGCTGTCGCCGAAGGCGCCAAAATGAGGGCCTGTGATCGGGCATTTTTCTCGTGGCTGAGTGCTGACTGAGACGGAAAGATTTCCACAGAAATGTTCGTCGGTGGTCGGATCTTTCAACCTTCAAGTTCCACTTCACACAGATTTTGTCCACAGCGTGTGGTTTTGGGAAAGTGCTGGTCATGTGGTGATTACGTGTTGTCGGTGGCGAAGGTCCTTCACAGTTATCCCCAAGTGCTCAACAGGGGAGTGGAAACACGCCGGGAATTTTGCACAGAGTTATCCACAGACCGATTCGTGGCTGCTGCGGAAGGCGGTACGGTTGTGCGAGTCTCGCGCGCGAAGCCCTCATCCGGGGTCCGTCTTGGCCCTTCGGGAGGGCGCTCAAGGTCCATCCCCATCGCCGGAAAATCGAATGTCGGTGGTCCCTGAGACACTCGATCGCGAGCACAGCAACATCCACATCGAAAGGCACGAGCATGGCGATCACCGAGCGCGAGGAGGCACTGAGCGAGCCGCGCGACGCTATGCGCACGCCGCCGCACGACTTGCTCGCTGAGCAGTCGACGATCGGCGGCATGCTCCTCTCGAAGGATGCTGTGGCCGATGTCGTCGAGATCGTCCGCTCGGTCGACTTCTACATCCCGAAGCACGAGATCATTTTCGACGCCATCCACACGCTCTACGCGAATGGTGAGCCGAACGACGTCATCGCCGTCACCGACCAGCTCACGAAGACGGGCGACCTCCAGCGTGCGGGCGGTGCGGAATACCTCCACACGCTCGCCGGCATTGTGCCGACCGCCGCCAACGCTGGCTACTACGCGCAGATCGTCGTCGAAAAAGCCGTCCTGCGGCGCCTCGTCGAGGCCGGCACCCGCATCGTGCAGATGGGGTACCAGGGTGAGGGCGAAGTCGTCGACCTCGTGAACAACGCTCAGGCAGAGATTTACGGCATCACCGGTGGCGTTGAGTCCGAAGACTTCGTGCCCCTCTCGGACGCCCTCTCCGCCGCTGCTGATGAAATCGATGCGGCACAGAACCGCGACGGCTCGCTCACGGGTGTCCCTACCGGCTTTGCCGACCTCGACCGTCTCACGAATGGCCTCCACGGCGGCCAGCTCATCATCGTTGCGGCTCGACCTGGTCTCGGTAAGTCAACGCTTGCGCTCGACTTCTGCCGTTCCGCGTCGATCAAGCACGACATGCCTTCGATCTTCTTCTCGCTCGAAATGGGTCGCGCCGAGATTGCAATGCGTCTCATGTCGGCCGAGGCGGGCGTCCTGCTCCAACGCATGCGCACCGGCGGTCTCAACGATGACGACCTCAAGGCGATCGCGCGGATCCGCGGCGATATCGCTGGCGCACCGCTCTACATCGATGATTCTCCGAACATGACCCTCGTCGAGATTCGCTCGAAGTGTCGTCGTCTCAAGCAGAAGTCTGGGCTGGAGCTCGTGGTCATCGACTACCTGCAGCTCATGACCAGCGGGAAGCGTGTGGAGTCTCGCCAGCAAGAAGTCTCGGAGTTCTCTCGTGCCTTGAAGCTGCTTGCAAAGGAGCTTGAGGTGCCGGTGATTGCACTCTCGCAGCTGAACCGAAAATCAGAGGATCGCGCCGACAAGCGCCCGGCAATTAGTGACCTGCGTGAGTCTGGTTCGCTCGAGCAGGATGCCGATATGGTCATCCTGCTGCACCGTGAGGCTGCCTACGAGAAAGATCACCCCCGCGAGGGCGAAGCCGACTTCATTGTCGCCAAGCATCGTAACGGCCCCACCGACACCATCCCCGTCGCGTTCCAGGGCCACCTCTCCCGCTTCGCCGACCTCGCGCCGTCGGGCTTCTAGCGCCCTGTGCCAACAGGCGGGGCAGCGGGACGGCGCTTGGGCGCATTCGCGTCAGTGAACGCTGCATCGAGATCGAGCGCAAAATGCGTGGGATCCTGCCGATTCACGCGCACCACAAACGGCCGGCCATCGCCATAGCCCGTGATCGTCCAACGGTTGATGGGTTGGCCCACGACGCGCCGCCCATCGGGCAGCACAAAGGTGACGACCCAATACACCCAGTACGGGCGCGAGCGGAAACCGGCAGGATGCGCGCGACGGCATCGCATGGACCCCACTGAGGTGGCACGCCGCCACGCGAGTTGCCCGGAAGGGATAGCACCCTTCGCTCGTGAGATCTGTTCGATGACGACGACGAAGATGCAGCCGAGGGCACACGTGATGAGGACCATCATGAAAACAATGGCGCTCTCTGTGAACAGATCGAGGCCACGAGCGACCACGCGCAGCTCGGCGGCGACGAGGTACACAATCACGGCTCCGGCCAGCACGAACGCACTCACGACGAAGTACGCCCATTGCGCTCGCAGACCCCACCACACCGTGTGTTGTTCGGCAAACGAAGTCTCCGCAGCGTTGGCTGGGTTCACGAGGATCGGCCACGTGCTGTCCGTCACGAAGGCATTGATGAGCGGCGGATCCAGGGGTGTCACGTGTCGCACACGGCCCAGCGGGTCCGAAAGCTCAACGACCGGGTGAGCGACCGGATCCAGCCGGTGATTCCCGGGACCCTTGGGCACAAAGTCAACGATGCGCCCTGTCGTCCGATGCCAACTCTCCGTGCGTTCCCGAATCCGTTTCGTCCGCGCCCGGAATGGTTGGAAGTACCACACGGCAGCGAGCGCTGCGCCGAGCGCACCAGCAGCGAGGACGATCGCGGCAACCATCTAGCGCTCCCTTCACGACGGCCTATCTTGCTGAGAGTCGTCAGCTGGGCCGAATGTTCCGAGGAGACTGCTGCTCGCCTGAGCTGCTGTCCTCGCTCGGCGGCAGCGTCATCTCGTAGAGCATCTGGCCGAAACCGTCGCGGCGGGTCTGCTCTGCGACGAGCCACTGGATGTGGCGCTCCACCGTGTGGCCGTGCTTCGTGGCCTGCTGCTCGAGACGCTCCGCAAGGTCCGCGTCGAGTTCAATCTGCTGCTTCATGCTCATGCTCCCTGCATCTGGCAAAGTTCAATGGTCTGGCCGCACGCCTCGGCTGCGGCACTCGCAAGCTCACGCGCCTCTTCCTCATCCTCGGCGCGTTTCACCCAGAACCCGCCGAGCTGCCAGCCCTCCGCATTGATCGGGCCAGACTCAGCGCCATCCTTCGTGACGATGGTCGCCTGCTCCGGAGCGACGAGACCGCAGGCATACACGAAGCGGTCCTCATCCATGAGGTGCTGGTTGAATGCGCCGACCTTCCCGAACGCCTCCTGAATGGCATCCGCATCGTCATAGGCCGCTTCGGCAGCATGCACGCCGGGCTGGTGGTGGACAGCGAGGAGGAACTCAGCCATGACGGCTCCTTCGAATCGGTCTGCGCTGGCGGCAGACGCTGACACGATCGTACGCCGAAGGATGCCGTTATCCCGCACCAAGCGCGGCCGCAGTGTCGCCTGGCCGTGCCGCCTCGCTTGCGGCCTGCCGCTGCTAGATGCGGCGCACGTGCAGCGGATTGTTCGCGGTGTAGCGAATCTTCGTCCGATGGCCCGTGCCGTACAGGCCCCAGTCGATCGTCGTGCTGGACTCCGCCACCACGCGGCGGCCATCCATCGTGACGAACTCGACGACTGGATAGCTCACGGAGTGTTCATTCAAACCCTTCCGATGCACCCAGTCCACGACCACCGCTTCCGTCTCGACCCAGCGAGATGGGCCCGCAACACCCTTGGTGACGGTGAGCTCATATGCCCGTTTGCGGCGCTTCTCCTTCATCACTTCCCAGATGTAGATGATGTTGAGCGCAAATGTCACGATGAACATCACGAGCATGCCGCTGCCACCGATATACGTGAGCACGGTCGGAGCTGTCGAGCTCCCCGATCGGTTCGGTGCGATCAACGAGAACAACCACGACGACCCCGATGCGCCAAGAAGAGCAACACGCACGCGACCAACCAGCACCACATCGCCTGCAGAAAACGCTTCGTGAGCGAGACATTCTGCGGGATGGCCACTTGGTACGGGTCATTCGGATTCACGAGAACCAGGAGGTCCTGGCCCTTGAGCATGTGCGTCGGGGCGTAATCTGGGATGATCTGCCGGATGTGTGGCTGGATGTGCGCCGCGCGGCTCGCGATGGCATCCGGGCGGGCGTACTCGACAATCGGGCGGAGCTGGTTGGAGCCGTTCGGGCGCTCAAAGTCGACGACGCTGTGCTGATACTTCCACTCTGCACGGCGCCGACGCTCATGTTGCACATCCGGGAGTGCGATGAGCGCCCGAACAACGTGCACGATGCCGGCGACTGTAAAGACAAACGATCCGAGCATGAGCGGACCACTCATCACGGCGTCAGTCAATTGATCCATATCGTTCCTCTCTCGTGCCGGGTCGAGGCTACGGGGGGGAGGGACGCCGCGCGGCATCCTGCTCAGCCAGGACTCGTGATGCGTCAGATTGGTGAGCTTCCACCGTGCGCGGATAGCATCGGGCTGCGAGAGGAGGCGAGGATGCCGGAGCTGTGGATCATGGCGCTTGCCGCTGTCGCGGTCATCACGGGCACGACACTGCAGCGCGTGTCCGGGGCTGGCGTCGGGCTCGTCGTCTCGCCCGTGTTTGTGCTGCTCTTTGGCGGGGCTGCCGGCGTCATGGCATCCAATATGACGACCCTCATTTCGGCGAGCGTGCTGCTTGTTGCCGTTCGGCGCGAGGTGAACTGGTCGAAGGCGGGGAAGATCCTCGCGGGGGCCTTCCCCGGCGCGATGATCGGGGCGCTGTGCGTGCTGTGGCTGCCGAGCGCGTGGCTGGCGATCGTGATCGGGTGCATCGTGCTTGCAGCAGTGCTCGTGACGCGATTCACGCCGGAGCTTCCGCACTGGGACAACGGCGCAGCGCTCGGCATGACCTCGGTCATCGCTGGCGCCTTCAACACGACCGCAGGCGTGGCCGCCCCCGCGCTCATCGTCTACTCGCGGCTCTCGCGCTGGGACATGCACGAAATGCGGGCGACGTTCCAGCCGCTGTTCCTTGGGATGGCGATCATGTCGCTCGTATTCAAGTCGGCGCTTGGCGCGACTGGCTTCGCGGAGCCGCCGGTGTGGATCCTGCTTGTGGTGCCGATCCCGGTACTGCTTGGCTTGCTGCTTGGGACGAAGCTGGCGGCCCGAGTGACGAAGGAGCGTGCGCAGCAGCTCTCGCTGACGCTCGCCGGAGTCGGTGGCGTCGGGGCGATCGGGCGCGGTGTATTGGGGCTGATGGGAGCGGGCGCCTGATGGCTGGAGTCTCGGGGCGTTTGCACCGGAGCCGGCGGCGGGCGGATGTTGCTGCGGCGCGTGCCGGAGTGGCTGGGCCTGGCGTTGATGCAGGGGAGGCGCTTGCCGGGAGTGCGGAGGACGCCGTGGATGCTGGCCCGGAGCTGCTCGTCGCCACCGATGCGTCGGTGCGTGACGGTGCGGGGTGCGCGGCATGGGTTGACGAGTGCGGGAGGCATGAGGTTGCTGCGGCACCGTCGGACGTGGTGGCGGCAGAGCTGACCGCGGTGGCGCTTGCGCTCCGGGCTGTTGCAACGCGGTCGCGTGCCGGCGAGCTCGCCACGCCGCCCACTGCCGCGCGTGACCTCGGCGCGACGGATGCGCGTGACGCGGCACCCGCCCGGTCAGCTCCTGGTGCTGTCGCCGGTACCGGTGGTGCCGCTGGTGCGGCGAGCTGTGTGCGGCTGCTCGTCGACAGCAAGCCGGCGCTCGACCTCATCCGGCGCGCGCAGAGCCAAGGGCGGCCAGCGCCAGAGCCGCTGCGAGCCGCGCTCGCGGCGGT
>NZ_BCSO01000004.1 GCF_001570905.1 [Zimmermannella] alba NBRC 15616
CCCGCTCAGGTCGCAGTTTCGACCCTAGGTCGCGCGACCTGAGGTCGAAACTGCGACCTGAGCGGCGGGGACGGGCGGGCGCGGGACGCGCTAGAGCTTCTCGATCGGGGCGAGGTTGATGAGGAGCTTCTTGCGGCCGGCGTTGTCGAAGTCGACTTCAGCGATCCGCTTTTTCTCGCTCCCGAGCATCGCGCGAATCGTGCCCTCACCGAAGTCGACATGGCGAATACGGTCACCGCGTTCGAGCTGCAGCCCCGAATTGTCGCGGACTTGGCCGGTGATGTCGTTCACCCACTTCTTCTTGGGCTTCGGCTTGCCAAACTCTCGACCGGCATCGGGATCTTTAAAGCGAACGCTCGAGAATCCCTGTCCCCCCGACGACCCGGCCGAAGAACCACGGCCATAACCGCCATAGCCACCGGACGAGCCAAAGCCCGAGTCAAGTTCGCGAGATCCGCCGCCGAGGGACCGCCCGAAGCCCAAACCGCCCTGCGCCTCGCCCGGCGCCTGACGCCAATCGATGAGCTCGGCCGGAATCTCATCAAGGAAGCGGCTCGGCATCGACGGATTCGTCTCGCCAAAGGTATTGCGCATCGAGGCGAGCGACAGGTGCAGCACCTTACGAGCACGCGTGATCCCGACGTAGAACAGGCGCCGCTCTTCTTGCAGCCCGCCCGGCTCCCCCGCCGACATCCGATGCGGCAGCAGCTCTTCTTCAACACCGGTCACGAAGACCGCGTCGAACTCGAGACCCTTCGCCGTGTGAAGCGTCATGAGGGAGACGGCACCCGACTCATCATCAAGCTCATCCGCGGCCGCCACCAGGGCCGTTTCCGTGAGAAAGTCGACGAGTGTGCCGTCAGGATGCGTCTTGTCGAATTCCTTCGCCACCGAGATGAGCTCTTCTACGTTCTCGGCGCGGGCTTCGTCTTGCGGGTTGCCCGTTTCGTAGAGCTTGTCGAGGTACTTGGTCTTGCGCAGCAGCGCCGTGAGGAGCTCACCAACGGTGGCTGCTCCCGTTGGCCGATCCGGGTCGAGCGATTCCGACGCATCGTCAAGAATCTCAGCCAAGCCGAGGATCGCGTTCGTCACCTTTGGGCCAAGGCCAAGCTCCTTGGCACGTCGCATCGCCTCACGGAAGGTGATGCCCTGACGCTCGGCGAAATCCCAAATTGCGGTCTCGCTCATCGGACCGATCCCGCGCTTGGGAGTGTTGAGGATCCGGCGCAGTGCGAGCTCATCAGCAGGGTTTGCCACTGCCATGAGGTACGCCATGACGTCTTTGATTTCTGCCCGCTCATAGAACTTCGTGCCGCCGATCAATCGATACGGCACTGCCGAACGGATGAGGATTTCTTCGAGCGCACGGGTCTGTGCGTTCGTGCGGTAGAACACCGCCATGTCGCTGAACATTAGGCCGTCTTCATCGTGGAGTCGGTGAATCTCGTCGGCCACAAACTGTGCCTCATCATGGCCCGAATACCCGGCAAAGCCAACAATCAGCGAGCCCTCACCGGACGCAGACCAGAGGTTCTTCGCGATGCGGTCGAAGTTATTGCCGATGACAGCGTTGGCTGCCTTCAGGATCGTGTTCGTGGAGCGGTAATTCTGTTCGAGCAGAATCGTGTTGGCGCTGGGATAGTCGCGCTCAAAGTTGGTGATGTTCGTGATGTCTGCGCCGCGGAAGGCGTAAATCGACTGGTCGGAGTCGCCGACGACCGTGAGTGAAGCAGGCGGGATACTGCCGTCTGGTGCGAGCTGCATCCGGGTGTCTGCTGGTACGTGTTGCGGCTCGACAGGGCGAGTGAGCTCACGGATCAACGAATACTGGGCGTGGTTCGTGTCCTGGTACTCGTCGACGAGGATGTGGCGGAACCGGCGCTGGTAGTGCGCCGCGATCTCGGGGTGCGCGCGGAACAGCCACACGGTTTGGCCGATGAGGTCGTCAAAATCAAAAGCGTGCGCGCGACGGAGCTCGCGATCGTATTGGCGATACACCTCGAGCAGCATCTGCTCCTTTGGGTCGCCCCCGGACACCTGCCGGGAGAACCCGTCAACGTCGATCAGCTCGTTCTTGAGCTTCGAGATCGTGCCCTGGGCAGCGGCTGGCGTGAGGCCAAGCACGTCTGCTTCGAGCGACTTCACGATGCGTTTGAGGAGCGCCCGCGAGTCAGCGGAATCGTAGATAGTGAAGCCCTGCCCATAACCAAACCTCTCGGCCTCGCGCCGGAGGATCCGCACGCACGCCGAGTGGAACGTGGAGATCCACATGCCCTCGGCACCCTCGCCAAGGAGCCCCTCAACGCGTTCACGCATCTCTGCAGCTGCCTTGTTGGTGAAGGTGATGGCGAGAATCTGGCTCGGCCAGGCCTCTCGCGTTGCGATGAGCGAGGCGATGCGGTGCGTCAGCACACGCGTCTTGCCAGACCCGGCACCAGCCACGATGAGGAGCGCGGGGCCGCGATACTCGACGGCCTCGCGCTGCTGGGGATTGAGCCCTTCGACAAGGGACGATGCGGCAGGACCTGGAAGTGGTGGCAGAAGCGTCATGGCGGGGTCGAGTCTAGGCGGGACCACCGACATCCAGCTCTGAGCCAAGCACCACGGGCACGTCAATCGGCGTGCTGCGTGGATGCAAACAACGCCGCCCGCTCCGGGGTCGCATAGTCATCGAGTAACGGCCGCACGAGATCTGGGGCGTCGGCGAACACCCCATCGACACCCGTCGCGAGCAGGCCACGCCAGTACGTTTCCGGATCGCCGACAAAGGCTGGCGGCATAGCATTGTCTTCGGGGCGAAGGGTGTACGTGAACACTTCGAGCCCACGCTCGTGCGCCGCCGCAACGAGGGCAGAACCGGCAGCCGCCCCATCAAGGTCAGCCCGTGTGCGAACCCCGAGTGTCGAAGTTGCGATGCTCATTCCGTCCGCCCAATGCGTGAGATCGTCGAGTGAAGCCTCATCAAGCGCCGCCTCGTCGTCCGCGTTCCCTGCAAATAATGGCATCAGCTTTAACGGCATCGCCCACCGCAGTTCACGAAGCGCCTCGCGGTCAAAGCTTTCGATGATGAGACCTTCCAAGAGTTCCGAGGAACCCATCTCCTCCAGCTTGCGAATGAGCATCCCCACCAAGTCGTAGCCCTCCTTGGCGAAGGCACTCGGTGTCTTCAATTCGATGACAAGGCTCGCAGTACCGCGCTCGTCACGATCGGCTTCCAGCAACCGCATGAGGTGGTCGAGACGCATGAGCGGATACTTGCCGTCGTATGCCGCACTCTTGGGCCGCTGCTCCGGATAGGGTTCACGGCACCGCAGGGTCGCAAGTTCCTCCCAGGTGAAATCCTCGGTGAACCAATCGTGGAGTTCACGTCCATCCACCACCTTGCGGCGTCGACGCGACGCAAATTCTGGCCGGTCGGCCACATCGGTTGATGAAGCCAAGGCTTCTCCGTGACGGATCACAAGCACGCCATCGCGGCTCGGCACAAGATCCGGCTCAATGGCGTCGCATCCTTGCGAGAGAGCCATGCGATAGCCCGAAGCGGAGTGCTCCGGACGGTAATAGGGAGCGCCTCGGTGACCGATCAGTCGAGGGCGTCCATGACCTAGTTCGAGCATGCACGGAGTGTGCCGAACCGAAACGACCGTCGCATGACCCGACGGTGAACCTCTCCGTCGCCGAGAGTCAACAGCGTGTCAAGACCTGTCAACGAGGCGTCAAGAAGCCGTCAAGATCACCCGGTCACACGGTGCGGACGGATGACGCTGGAATCGCTGGCCCCACAACCAGCGCCCCGCATCGCGCTCGTACGCTGCGCGGCCCTGCCCCACATGACAAGGAGAACACCGTGCTGGATCTCGTCTTCATCGCGCTGACGGTCCTGTGTTTCAGCCTCGTTGCCTTCCTCGGAGAGGGAGCTGACCGTCTATGAACCCCGAACTCGTCATTGGCTTGATCCTCGGCGTCTGCGCGCTCGCGTATCTCGTCATCGCCCTCGTTGATCCGGAGCGTTTCTCGTGAATGAAACCGTCCTCGCAGGCATCGGACAAATCCTGCTTGTTGTGGTCGCCCTCACAGCGTGTCATGTGCCGCTCGGCGACTATCTCGCTCGTGTGTTCACGAGCGAACGCCACCTTCGCATAGAGCGAGTCATCTACCGCGTCTGCGGCATCGATCCGATTGCCGAGCAGAGTTGGCGCGGATATCTGCGAGGCCTGCTCGCATTTTCGGCTCTCTCAGTGCTGTGCCTGTTCGGCCTGCAACGCCTGCAGCAGTGGCTGCCGCTCTCGATCGGGCATGAACCGGTCGCCCCGGACCAGGCCTGGAACACCGCTGTCTCCTTCACGACAAACACCAACTGGCAGTCCTACGGCGGCGAATCCACGATGGGCCATCTCGTGCAGATGGCTGGCCTTGCCGTGCAGAACTTCGTCTCGGCAGCCGTCGGCCTCGCGGTCGCGGTTGCGCTCATCCGCGGTCTGAGCCGCAACAAGACCGACCGCATCGGGAACTTCTGGGTGGACCTCGTGCGCGGCTGCCTGCACGTGCTGCTGCCTATCGCGGTCGTGTTCGCGATCGTTCTGCTCATTTCCGGCATTCCCCAGAACTTTGCTGACCCGACGGTGGCGGCCACGCTCAACGGGGGAACGCAGACGATCCCCACTGGTCCAGTAGCAAGCCAGGAAGTCATCAAGGAGCTCGGCACGAACGGCGGCGGATTCTTCAATGCGAACTCGGCCCACCCCTTTGAGAACCCGAGCGCATGGACCAATCTCATCGAGATCTTTCTCGTTCTGCTCATCCCGACCGCGCTTCCCCGCACCTTCGGCACGATGGTCGGCGATCGTCGTCAGGGATTCGCGGTGCTCGGCGCGATGAGTTTCCTGTACCTCTCATCGCTCGCACTCTTGATCTGGGCGGAACTGTCGAATCCGCTGAACATGGAGGGCCGCGAAGTACGGCTCGGCGTGATCCCATCCGCATTCTTCGGAACGACCACCACCATGACGTCGACGGGCGCTGTGGACTCGTTCCACTCGAGTTACTCACCGCTCGGCGGCGGCTTGCTCGCACTGAACATGCTGCTCGGCGAAATTTCGCCCGGCGGCGTCGGCACGGGTATGTACGGCATGCTCATCGTGGCGATCCTGGCGGTCTTCATCGCCGGCCTCATGGTCGGACGCACGCCGGAATACCTCGGAAAGAAGATCGGTCCGAAGCAGATCAAGCTCGCTGCGATCTACATTCTCGCAATGCCAGCACTTGTGCTCATCGGCACCGGTCTCGCACTCGCAATCCCCGATGCACGCACATCGATCTTGAATGCCGGACCGCACGGACTCACCGAGGTGCTCTACGCCTTCACCTCCGGTGCCAACAACAACGGCTCGGCCTTTGCAGGATTGGACGCGAATACGCCGTTCTACAACGTCGGCATTGGGCTGGCGATGCTCTTTGGTCGCTTCGTGCCCATCACTGCAGCGCTTGCACTTGCTGGCTCCTTCGCTGAGCAGGGTCACACGCCCGAGAGTCCGGGAACCCTGCCCACCCACACCCCGATGTTCGCCGGCCTCATGGTTGGCGTAGCTCTCCTCGTCAGCGCACTCACGTTCCTCCCCGCGCTGGCACTCGGCCCGATTGCAGAGGCACTCTCGTGATCCACAACACTGCGTCCCTACCCGAACCGCTCCCGCTCGTCGAGGAGCAGGCTGGTGCTGCCAAGCGCGACAACAGCCCAAAGAAACCGAACCGGAGCCAGCAGCCCTTTGGCCCACGCCAGCTGCTCGCGGCCCTGCCGCTCGCCCTGCGTAAGCTCGACCCGCGCACGATGGTGAAGACCCCGGTCATGTTCATCGTCGAGGTCGGGGCTGTCCTCACCCTGGTCCTCGCATGCATCCACCCGAGCGTGTTTGCGGTATCCCTTTCGGTCTGGCTTTGGCTCACGGTGCTGTTCGCCAACCTTGCGGAAGCAGTTGCCGAAGGCCGAGGCAAGGCGCAGGCAGCCTCGCTTCGGAACACCCAGACTGCTACGATGGCCCGTCTCATCGGCGCCGATGGCGAAATCCGAGAAATCGGCGCATCAGAGCTCGCACCCGGCGACCTCGTGGAAGTCATCGCTGGTGATGTCATTCCCGGCGACGGTGACGTGGTCGAAGGCGCGGCAAGCGTCGACGAGTCGGCAGTCACGGGAGAATCTGCGCCCGTAATTCGGGAATCCGGTGGCGACCGATGCGCGGTGACGGGCGGCACTCGTGTGCTGTCGGACCGCATCGTAGTGCGGATCACCTCGAAGCCCGGGTCCACCTTCCTCGACCGGATGATCAGCCTCGTGGAGGGTGCCACACGAGCGAAGACACCGAACGAGATTGCACTCGGCATCCTGCTCGCAGTCCTCTCGATCATCTTCGTGCTCGTGGTGCTTACCCTCGCACCCATGGCCCTCTACTCGGGGGCAGAGCAATCGGTGACGGTCTTGGTGGCCCTCCTCGTGTGTCTCATCCCGACAACCATCGGTGCGCTCCTGTCTGCGATCGGCATCGCCGGCATGGATCGACTCGTGCAGCGCAATGTGCTCGCTTTGTCGGGCCGTGCGGTCGAAGCGGCGGGCGACGTCTCGACGCTGCTGCTCGACAAGACCGGAACGATCACCTATGGCGACCGTCAGGCGGTGGAGGTGCTGCCCGTCGGTTCGGTCACGACGGCCCAACTTGCGGCTGCAGCACATCTTTCTTCGATCGCCGATGAGACACCAGAAGGCCGCTCCATCGTGATGCTCGCGGAACAGCGGTACCAGCTCGAACCGCTCGGTGCGGAAGCAACCGCTGGCGCAACCTTCATCCCATTTACGGCGCAGACCCGCATGTCCGGGGTGGAACTTGCCGATGGCCGAACCATCGTGAAGGGCGCGGCGAGCGAACTCGTGAAGTGGGTGCATGAGACGGGAGCGAGTGTCCCCGAGGAAACGATCCCGCTCGTCGAACGTATCTCGTCCTCCGGCGGGACGGCCCTGGTGGTCGCCTCAGAAACGTGCGGTGTCCGGCAAGTGCTCGGCGTCATCCACCTCAAGGACATCGTGAAGCAGGGTATGCGCGAGCGATTCACGCAGTTGCGCGCTATGGGCATTCGCACCGTCATGGTCACCGGGGACAATCCACTCACGGCGAAGGCCATCGCGGCCGAAGCCGGCGTCGACGACTTCCTTGCCGAGGCCACTCCCGAAGAAAAGCTCGCACTCATCCGCAAGGAACAAGAGAGCGGACATCTCGTGGCCATGACCGGTGACGGCACAAATGATGCACCGGCTCTCGCGCAGTCCGACGTGGGGGTCGCGATGAACACGGGCACCTCGGCAGCAAAGGAGGCCGGCAACATGGTCGACCTCGATTCCGATCCGACCAAGCTCATCGAAATCGTGGAAATCGGAAAGCAGCTGCTCATCACTCGTGGCGCACTCACGACCTTCTCGATCGCGAACGATATCGCGAAATACTTCGCTATCATCCCGGCGATGTTTATGACGGCGTTCCCGGGGCTGAAGGCGCTGAACATCATGGGGCTCACGAGTCCCGAGTCGGCCATTCTTTCGGCCGTCATCTTCAACGCTCTCATCATCATCGCCCTCATCCCGCTCGCTCTTCGCGGGGTCGCCTATCGGGCAGTGTCCGCAGGTGCACTCCTCGGACGCAACCTCCTCATTTACGGGCTCGGGGGTCTCATCGCCCCGTTTATCGGTATCAAGATCATCGACCTGCTCATCAGCCTGATTCCCGGCATGGCCTAAGCACGTCATTGGAGTGACATTCCATGAATTTCAGCATTCGTAACTCCCTCGCTAACCTCTGGACAGCGCTCCGGGCGCTACTCGCTCTCACCGTCATCCTTGGAATTGCGTATCCCGTGCTCATCGCAGGAGTCGGTCTGATCGTGCCGGCACAGGCCAACGGGTCGCTCCTCACCTCCGCAGATGGAGCGGTCATTGGATCGCGATTCATCGGTCAACAGTTCACCAACGACGAGTGGTTCCACGGTCGCCCGTCCGCTGCGGGTGACGGCTACGACGCCCTCAGCTCGGGTGCGTCCAACCTCTCGCCGAGCAATCCGGAATTGATCGCCTCGGTCAACGCACTGCGCACATCCGTCGCAGCAGAGAACGGCGTCGACCCGAGTGAAGTCCCACTCGACGCCGTCACTGCTTCGGGATCGGGTCTTGACCCACACATTTCCCCCGAGTACGCGCGCATCCAGATCAACCGGGTGGCACACGCGCGTGGCCTCAGTGTCGAGACGGTCACGGGACTCGTCAATGTGGCGAGCGAACAGCCTCCGCTCGGCTTCCTCGGTGAGCCTCGCGTGAATGTACTCGAACTCAACGCTGCCCTGGCCGCAGCTGCAGGCAAGTAGCCTTCTCTCTATGGAGGACATTGCCCGTCGCGGCCACCTCAAGGTCTACCTCGGCTTCGCACCCGGAGTCGGCAAGACGTACGCCTGCCTGCAAGAGGCGCGCGAGCTTCGCGACGCTGGGAAAGACGTCGTCGTTGGCCTGATTGAGGACCACGGGCGAGCTCGAACACGCGCCGCGGTTGGGGATCTGGAAGTCTTGCCCCGAATCCAGATTCCCCACCGTGGCGCGGTGTTTGAGGATATGGACCTTGCGGCACTCCTTGAACGCCGACCTGATGTGGCGGTCGTTGATGAGCTTGCGCACTCTATTCCGGAGGGAGATAACCCCGAGGGCGCCCGGCCGGGCCCCGGGGCGCACCACACGAAGCGGTGGCAAGACATTGAGACCCTGCTCGAGGCGGGCATCGATGTGCTTTCAACAGTGAACATTCAACACCTCGAGAGCCTGAACGACGTTGTCGAATCCATCACCGGCCAGCGTCAGCGAGAGACCACACCGGACTCTGTGCTTCGCGCCGCCGATGACGTCGAACTCGTCGACCTTCCTCCGGAAGCTCTCCGGGCACGCCTCGCGCGCGGCGAGGTTTACAGCGCGGACAAGGTGGATGCGGCGCTCGGTTTCTACTTCCGAGTCGGCAACCTCACTGCCCTCCGCGAACTCGCGCTGCTCTGGCTCGCGGACCAGGTCGATGCCCGAATGATCGCCTATCGGCGTGAGCACAATATCGAGGCCAGCTGGCCCGCCCGCGAGCGCATCGCAGTTGCGATTACCGGCGGCCCTGAGTCAGAAACCCTCATCCGCCGCGGCGCTCGCATCGTGGGCCGGCGTGCAGGCCGTGAACTACACGCCGTGCATGTGCTGCGTGACGACGGGCTCGCGAGCGGATCCGCGGCGCTTCTTGACCGTCAACGCGCGCTCGTCCATGAACTCGGCGGCAGCTGGCACGCGGTCCGGGGCGCAGATCCAGCGCGTGC
Organism: [Zimmermannella] alba NBRC 15616; assembly: GCF_001570905.1. Classification (GTDB taxonomy): domain Bacteria; phylum Actinomycetota; class Actinomycetes; order Actinomycetales; family Microbacteriaceae; genus Pseudoclavibacter; species Pseudoclavibacter albus. Next base: position 9,376 of record NZ_BCSO01000004.1, read on the forward strand.
ACTGCTTGCCACGGCGCGTTCCATCAACGCCTCGCAGCTCGTGATCGGGCAATCGCGGCGCTCCCCCATCGAGCGCTTTTTCGGTGCAGGCGTTGGTGCGCGCATCGTGCGATTTGCAGGCGATATCGACGTGCACATCGTCACGCACGACGCTGTCGGACGCGGTCGAGCGCGCGCTGCCCGCGACCCCTCCGCGCTCGGCCGACGCCGCCGCATCCTCGGCTGGATCCTCTCCCTCGTCGGGTCGGCCCTGCTCACCGCAGGATTCCTCGCGATCGGTCGCGAGACCTTCCCCCAGAGCATCAACCTCTTGAGCTACATCACTCTGAGCGTCGCTGTTGCACTCGTTGGCGGCATGCTGCCTGCAATCTCCACCTCACTGCTCGGGGCTCTCTTGGTGAACTGGTTCTTCACTCCACCCACCGGCACGCTCACCATTTCCGAGCCGGAGTCCATCTTCGCGCTCGTGGTCTACGTCGGTGTCGCGGCAGCCGTCGCGTGGGTTGTCGACGGATCGGCTCGGAGCGCTCGAGCGGCAAATGAAGCCAACCGCCAGGCATCCATTCTCGCGGAGCTCTCCAGCAGCTTCCTCACTGCGGACGAAGATGTTCCGTCGCTTCTCGTTCGCCTTCGTGATGCGCTGAACCTCGGCGCGGTCGAGCTCGTCCGTCGGCCAGAGCACAAGGAAGACCAGGAAGTCGTGCTCGGCAACGCCGGCGAACCCGTCGGCGCCGACGCACCCCGACGTCTGAGTCTCGCGGGTGACCTCGAGCTCCGATCAACGGCGTCAGAGCTCGCGCCGGCCGATGAGCAGTTGCTCGAAGCGTACGGAGGCCGACTCGCACGAGTCGTCGAACATCGCGAACTCCAGCGCGTCCAGATGGAAACGCGAGAACTCAGTGCGGGTAATGACATGCGCACCGCCCTCTTGGCAGCGGTCTCGCACGACTTGCGCACGCCGCTCACCGCGATCAAGGCTGGCATTTCCAGTCTTCGCATGGATGACATCGAGCTCGACCCTGATGACCGAGCCGAGTTGCTCGCCACGATCGAAGCGGGTGCCGACCGCCTCGATGATCTCGTGGCCAATCTGCTCGACATGAGCCGTATTTCGACCGGTATGGTGCCCGTCCACCGCATCCCGTTCGCAGCTGTTGAGCCGTGCTTGCAGGTGCTCGCAAGCCTCCCCTCAGACGCGCAGGTACGTTTGACTGGCGAGACCGAGGCCGTGTGCCTCGCCGACCCGGGCCTCGTGGAACGGATCCTTGCAAATGTCTTGGAAAACGCCGTTCGCTACGCACCCGACGCGCCGATTCGTCTCGAGGTGGGCACGCGTCCGGGTCATGTCGTGTTCCATGTGATCGACCGTGGTCCCGGCGTCGCCGAACATGAACAGGAACATATCTTCACCCCGTTCCGACGACTCGGGGATGCGACGACGACCGAGGGTCTTGGCCTCGGACTCGCGGTCTCCAAGGGATTTGCAGAGGCCATGGACGGCAACCTCACGGCAGAGGCGACGCCGGGTGGTGGCCTCACGGTGGTCTTAGATCTCCCGGACAATACGGATCCCTATGATCGTGACCAGGCCCGGGGAATGGGCGAGCGTCGCCGACCGAAACAGGAGCGTCACGCATCATGAGCTGTGTCCTCATCGTCGAAGACGACGCACAGATCGCTCGCGCACTTGCCGTCAATCTCAAGGCACGCCGCTACGACGTCATGTTGGCGAAGGACGGCGCCACTGCCCTGGTCCTGGCTGCCAACCACCACCCTGATGCTGTGCTGCTTGACCTCGGCCTTCCCGACATGGATGGCGTTGCCGTGATCAGCGGACTTCGCGGCTGGTCGAATGTGCCGATCCTCGTCGTCTCGGCCCGACACGACGGCGCGCAGAAAATCCTGGCGCTGGATGCGGGCGCCGATGACTACGTTGACAAGCCGTTTGCCATGGATGAGCTCCTCGCGCGGCTCCGCGCAGCACTTCGACGTGGAGCGGGCACCGCGAGCGTGCCCGTCGACGAGACGTCTCGCGTGGTGACTTCCGACGGCCGCCTCGTCATCGATCTCGCCGAGACGCGAGTGACGCTGGATGGCGAGGCTGTGAGGGTCACGCCGATCGAATGGAAGATTCTTGAGCTCTTCGCCCGCAATCCCGACCGGCTCCTGAGCCAGCGGCAACTCCTTGCTCGCGTCTGGGGACCGGGCTACGAAGAAGAGAAACACTACTCGCGCGTGTACCTATCGCAGCTTCGACACAAGCTGGAGCGGTATCCGTCCGCTCCCGAGTGGTTCCGAACGGAACCCGGCATGGGGTACCGATTCACGCCGAATGGCTGATCGCCAGCGCGGCACGGAAGCACGTACGGTGGAGGCATGACTTCAGCGAATGTGCGCCGAGCCCCCAAGGGCCTGTTCTACTTCATTGATGCGGCGCTGGTGCTGCTGTTTGCGGTGCTCGGCCGAAACTCGCACGGGGAAGACCTTTCACTCGGTGGCGTCTTTTCAACGGTGTGGCCGTTCCTCGTGGCGCTCCTTGTCTCGTGGATCTCGCTCGAGACATTGAAGAAGGATCCGCGCCGTGTGTGGGCTGCCGGAGTTGTCGTGTGGCTTGTCACCGTCGCGGGTGGCCTCGCACTCCGAGTGCTCAGCGGCAATACCGCCGAGTTCCCGTTCATCATCGTGACGACGATCGTGCTCGGTGCGTTCCTCATCGGACACCGCCTCATCGCGTCACTCTTCGCCCGGCGAGGCGAGCGCACTGCAGACGCCGCAGAGAGCCTGCTCGCCGAAGACTCCTCCTCCCGATAGATCTGCCATACGTTGGCGGCGAACAACGTCGCAAGGCCGATGCTCGTATCAGCTTGCCTTGCTAGCCTCCAACACATGTTCGGCCCCTGTGTGCCGGGCGTCCGCCCACCTACCTCGGAGTGATGATGGCAAACTCAGCCCTCAAGAACAATGACTTCTTCAATGGTCGCGCCACGGCGACCCCAGCTGTGCCGACCCCGCAGCAGTACGGCCAGCAGCCTCAGTTCGGCCAGCAGCCGGCCTACGGTCAGGCACCGCAGTACGGACAGCAGCAGTACGGCTACCAGCAGGCACCGAGCCCCGAGCAGCTGTACCAGCAGTTCCAGGCACCTGCTGCCACGCGTGACCAGATGGACCGCATGTCCTACGAGGACGTTATCGCGAAGACCGCTGGCGTGTTTGCCGTCCTGCTCGCATCGGCTGCCCTCGCATGGTTCGTGCCGCTGCTCGCGATTGTCGGCGCGCTCGGCGCGCTCGTGACCGGCATCGTCCTCGCCTTCAAGCGCAAGCCCTCACCCGCACTCACCTTCACCTTCGGTGTGTTCGAGGGCTTCCTTGTGGGTGGATTCTCGTCGCTCCTGGAGGCGCAGTACGCCGGCATCGTGTTCCAGGCGGGCCTCGCGACGGCCGTCGTGATCGGCGTTGTACTGCTACTTTTCCTCAACAGCAAGGTCCGCACTTCGCCGAAGTTCACGCAGTTCTTCATGATCGCGGGCCTCGCCTACTTCATCTTCTCACTGCTCAACTTCGGCCTCATGATGTTTGGTGCTGGCCAGCAGTTCGGCACCTGGGGCCTGCGCTCGATCGAGGTGTTCGGCATCCCGCTCGGCGTCATCATCGGGATCTTCGCCGTGCTGATGGGCGCCTATATGCTCGTCACGGACTTCGAGTACGTGCAGCGCGGCGTCCGTGGTGGCGCACCCCGCGCTTACGGCTGGATTGCGGCGTACTCGCTCGTGTCAACGGTCGTCTACATCTACATCGAGCTCCTGCGGATCATCGCCATCCTGCGCGGCAACGACTAGTTCGTTCCAAATGAATGTGTGGGGCCAGTCCAAGCGGACTGGCCCCACACATTTCTGGATGCGGTTCTGAGGTGGTCGAATGCCGCCGCGAGGAGATTACCCGATGAGTTCAGGACTCGTCGTCTCGCGAGGTGTCGACATCCTCCGGCAGTGGGATGAGGCCCGTGATCGTGCCGGTCGTCGGCTCGGGGTCGTGGTCGTGGCTGATGCGCTCGGGGTCGACGCGGACGATACCGATGAGACCGGTCTGCATCGTAATCGCGTGCGTGCCAGGCTGCTGCTCCGCCTCCTGCAGCGCGAGCGCCTGAGCAGCGGCCGAGGGCGGCGGCAGCGTAATCGGCAGGGTGATCGGTGCGGTGACTGGGCCAAGCGGCGCCTCGAGCGTGACCGTATCCGGCGCGAGACGCACACACACAACACCGCCCACGACAAGCACCGCACCCAGCAGCTGCACGATCGACGGCGTCTCGCTCAGCATGAGGGCCGAGAGGATCATCGTGACGAGCACCTCAAGCAGGCCGAGGAACGAGGCGAGGCGCGAACCGATCGCCTTCGACGCGAGAATGCCGCCCATGTAGCCAAAGACGGTGCCAAAGAGGATCACCACACCCATCGACACCCACCAGGGCAGGCCACCAAGAATGTCCACGGTGCCGAAGTGAAACTCCATCGGCACGAGCCCCGTTACCCCGACAAGGCCCACGGTGAGCGAGGCGACCGTGAGGCCGCCCGCCGCGAGCGCGACCGGCGGCAGGTCATCCGGGAGTGCCTCCGCAATGAGGTAATACCCACACACGCACACCGCCGCCGCCACACCCGCGAGCACACCGAGCGGGTTGATGCCGCCCGCCGAGGCGAGGTCGAGGGCCAAGAGTAGACCGGCCACGCTGAGCCCGGCCCCCAGCAACGACAGCGTCGCGGGACGGTGCTTCGTGCGTGCCCACGCAATGAAGAGCAGGAGCACTGGCGAGAGGTACTGCAGCAGGAGCGCCACGCTCACCGGCATGAGGGCCACTGCCGAGTAGTAGAACGCCTGCGTCAAAGCAATCGCACTCAGACCATAACCGACAAGCCATTTCCATCGACGCACGAACACCATGAGGTCGTTGCGGGTCACGATGAGCGCGATCGGCAAGAGGATGACCGCAGCACCCGTGGCACGCATCCACACGGCCGCGAGCGGCGACCACCCAACATTCAGGAGCGGTTTCACGAACGGGCCAGAACCCGCAAAGCAGATGGCGGTGAAGATCGCGATGACGAGTCCAGTCTTGCGGCCAATGGTGGGCAGCTGTGGCACTGCGCTCCTTCCGGGGTGAGACGGGGGTCTCAGACCCCAGTGTGTGAGCGAATGTCACCGCAGGTGGCATCCGATGGGACGACGATACGCCGAACGGGCGCCCCGCGTCACTGTGACATCTGCACAGTGTTTGGGACGCCCGTTCTACAAAGCCTCAGTGAGGCTTACTCCCATTCGATGGTCCCCGGCGGCTTCGAGGTGACGTCGAGCACGACGCGGTTAATGCCGTCGACCTCGTTCGTAATGCGGTTCGAAATACGAGCCGTGACGTCGTACGGGAGACGCGTCCAGTCGGCCGTCATAGCGTCTTCACTCGAGACGGGGCGCAGCACGATCGGGTGACCGTAGGTGCGGCCGTCGCCCTGCACCCCCACCGAGCGCACGTCGGCGAGGAGCACGACCGGGCACTGCCAGATCGACTCATCGAGGCCGGCAGCGGTGAGCTCTTCGCGGACGATGGCGTCTGCTTCGCGGAGCAGGTCAAGGCGCTCCTGCGTGACTTCACCGATGATGCGGATGCCGAGACCCGGGCCCGGGAACGGCTGGCGGGCCACGATGACCTCGGGCACACCAAGTTCACGACCAACCGCGCGGACCTCATCCTTGAAAAGGGTGCGAAGCGGCTCAACGAGCTCAAACTTGAGGTCTTCTGGCAGACCACCCACATTGTGGTGCGACTTGATGTTGGCCGTGCCGGAGCCGCCACCGGATTCCACGACGTCCGGGTAGAGCGTGCCCTGCACGAGGAAGCGGATACCGTCGCCGCCGTCTTCCTGCGATTCGGCAACGAGCTGGGTCTCTGCCTGCTCGAAGACGCGGATGAACTCGCGACCGATGATCTTGCGCTTCATCTCCGGGTCGGTGACACCGGCAAGTTCGCCAAGGAACTGCTCGCGAGCATCCACCGTGACCAGGCGCACGCCGATCGCCTTCACGTAGTCCTGTTCAACCTGCTCGCGCTCGCCCTTGCGGAGGAGGCCGTGGTCGACGAAGACGCAGGTGAGGCGGTCGCCGACAGCGCGGTGAATGAGGGCGGCTGCGACAGCCGAGTCAACGCCGCCCGAGAGTGCGCAGAGCACCTTCGCGTCGGGGCCAATCTGCTGACGGATGCGCTCGACCTGCTCCTCAATGACCTCGCCCGGCGTCCAGTCACCGGGAAGGCCTGCCGAACGGTGAAGGAACGACTCGAGGAGTTCCTGGCCATGCTCGGAGTGGAGCACTTCGGGGTGCCACTGCACGCCGTAGAGCTTGCGCTCCTCATCGGCGAAGGCGGCGACCGGCGTGTCGGCGGTGGAGGCGAGGATCGTGCAGCCCTCCGGCGCCTTCGAGACCGAGTCTCCGTGGCTCATCCACACCGTCTGCGAGGTGGGCTGATCCTCGAGGAGGGTCGACGAAGCATCCGTGAGGGTGACGGCCGTCGAACCGTATTCGCGGTGGCCGGTGCGGGCGACCTCGCCACCGAGCTGGGTGGCCATGGTCTGGAATCCGTAGCAGATGCCGAGCGTCGGGATACCGAGCTCGAGGATGCCCTTGTCGAGCGAGGGTGCACCCTCGGCATACACGGACGACGGACCACCCGAGAGGATGATCGCTACGGGCTGCTTCGCGGCAACTTCAGCGGCCGTGATCGTGTGCGGCACGATCTCGGAGTAGCAGCGGGCTTCGCGCACGCGACGTGCGATGAGCTGCGCATACTGGGCGCCGAAGTCGACCACGAGCACGGGGCGGTGATCAGTGCCATTCACGACGGCGGTGTCCTCGGTCATAGTGCCTCTCGGTTGGGCGCACAGGGCGCAGATGAATGTTTGGCTAGTAGGTTTTGTGAGTCGTGCGGGGCCCCTCGTTCGCCTGGGCACGTCGTGCAGCTTCGCTGCGCACCTCGGCATCGAGCGCGGCACGTTCAACGCTGCTCAGGCTTTGTTCGAATTCGCGCAGCTCGGCGTCCTCGTCGGCCTGGGCCTGATGGTCGGCAGCTGCGGCCGCGACTTCGCGGTCAGCTCGACGTCCCATAACGTACTCCGTCACGAACGACAGGAAGGGAACGACGCCACCCCCTGCCATCGCGAGCAGCACCCAGAGTGGCCAGCGCATCCGCATCCAGAGCAAGTACGCGGCGATGAGGTACACAACGTAGAACCAGCCGTGAACGATGAGCACCCAGAGGCTGAGGTTGAGCGCGACCGTGGTTCCCTCCTGCACAAAGGCCAAGAAGCCAAAGGGGCCGCCAAGTTCCAGCTCGAGATGGAAGGCGTACTTGAACACCATTTCTGCGACAAGGAGCAGCAGCAGCACACCGGTGACGTAGGCAGTCACGGTGTAGAAGCGACGCGCACGATGAATCTTCGGGATGTTTTCGAGGCGAATCGCGTGAGTCATGCCGTTCATTCTAGGAGTATGTGCCCGGATCGATGCCCTCGCGAGCCGCGCGAAGGGCACGGAGCCGTTCGCGGCGGATCTCAGCCTCAAGTTCGGCCCGGCTGGGTGCACTGACGTGTTCGCGGGCGTAGTCGTCCCGCACGAGCCGCCACCAGAGATAGAACGCGAAGAGAGCGAAAATGATCCACTCAGCGGCGTAGAAGATGTTGAGCCAGTTGAGTTCACCACCGGCGTCGACGAGCTGCTGTTGGATCGCCTCGGTTCCGGCTGGCAGTTCCACGCCGCTTTTCACGGTGACATACGCACTGTAGGCGCTCGGGCTGGGCGTCTCCCATCGGTTCACGAGGTAGGCAGGGCTCATCTGCTCAAGACCGAGCGGGTCTCGGCCGTTATCGGGAGCGGCAGGGGCCTGTCCGTATTCGAGGATGCCGGTGAAGGGCCGCGCGTCAGCGGCACCGGAGGCAATCTGCGTACGCAGTGTCTCCGCTGCAGCGACGGCGGTTGGTTCGTCTGGTGCCCAGGCGAGGGCCACCGCTAGGCCGGGCAATTCGGTCGGCTTGGCTGCATCGCCAGCCAGCCCATCACCATCATCACTGACGTGGGCTCTGGAGATGATCCACCATCCGTCAGTCGCGCCCTGCAGACGGTTCGGCAACACCTCAACATCGGCCGCATCAAGGACACCCTCGAAGCTGACCACAGCGCCAATCGAGCGTTCATAGAGCGACTGTTGCGGTTTGAGGTGTTCGCCGAGAGGTGTCGGCTGCTCATTGACAGTGTGGGTGCTGCGGTGCGCCAGGGAGGCGATGGCAGATGAGATCTGCCACTGCGCGAGGGCCGCGAAGATCGCAGCAACGGCGAGGACGAGCGTCAGCATGAGGAGCCACTTGGGCTTCATGGCGTGTGCGAGCACACTGGTGCTCGCTGCAGGCGCTCGTCCTCGATCGTCGTGCACGGAATCTCGGCCTTACTCGGCGTCCTGCTCGCCAGCGCGGGTGGCGTCGAGCTGCACAGACTTCGTGCCGTGCGGGGTGTTGTCACCCGCGTGGCCAAGCACCGAGGCAATGTCCGGCGCTTCCAGGCGGACGCGGTCGGCTGACTCGTCGTCGGGCTGCTCCTGGCTGGCGATTTCAGCCGCCACGCGCTTGAGGTACGTCTCGATCTCGCGTTCGCGGCGGGCAGTGTCCCAACCAAGCACCTCGCCCATCAGTTCAGCGGCGACGGGGGCTGCCGAAACACCGCGGTCCCACGCCTCAATCGAGATGCGCGTGCGGCGGGCGAGTACGTCGTCAAGGTGCAGGGCACCCTCGTGCGAGGCTGCGTACTTGAGCTCGGCGAGCATGTAATCGTCGGCGCCGGGAACTGCTTCAGCAAGTTCCGGCTCAGCCTTGATCATGTCGAGGATTTCGTCGGCCATGACGCCGTAGCGGTTGAGGAGGTGCTCAATGCGCACCGGGTGGACACCGAAGGCACGGGCAATCTTGCCGCGGCGGTTCCAGGCGGCCTTGTAGCCCACGGCACCGAGGAGCGGAATGTCCTTCGTCGTGGAGGCCGGGATCTTGTCGCCGAGGGCGGCAACTGCAGCGTCAATTGCGTCCTTTGCCATCACGCGGTAGGTGGTCCACTTGCCGCCGGCAACCAGCACGAGCCCAGGCACGGAGTGCGCGACGATGTGTTCGCGCGACAGCTGGCTCGTGTCGTCGGATTCGCCCGAGAGAAGCGGTCGGAGGCCCGCATAGACACCCTCGACGTCATCTCGAGTGAGCTTGACCGCGAGGACACGGTTGACCTGTTCAAGGACGTAGTCGATGTCCTTTGCGGTGGCTGCCGGATGTGCCTTGTCGAGATTCCAGTCGGTGTCGGTGGTGCCGATGATCCAGTGGCGTCCACGCGGAATGACGAAGAGGACACTCTTCGGAGTGCGCAGGAGCAGACCGCTCGTCGACTGGAATCGGTCGCGGGGGACCACGAGGTGGATTCCCTTCGACGCGCGCACGCGGAACGAGGCACGCTCCCCCACCATGCGGTTCGTGTCGTCAGTCCACACACCGGTTGCGTTCACGACCTGCTTGGCGCGGATTTCGAACTGTTCGCCGGTCTCGACGTCGACGGCCTGCACGCCGACGACGCGCTCGCCGACCTTGAGGAAACCTTCCACGCGCACCCGCGATGCGACGTGGGCACCGTACTTCGAAGCGGTCCGCGCAAGCTCAGCCACGTAGCGTGCGTCGTCGACGGTGGCGTCGTAGTAGGTGAGGCCGCCGACGAAGGCATCCTTCTTGAGGCTCGGCGTCATCCGCTGCAGTTGACGCTTTGAGAGGTGGCGGTGGTGGGGGACGCCGGGGCGCAGCTCGCCGGTGTACGAGAAGATGTCGTACAGCATCATGCCCGCGCCGATGTAGAAGCGCTCAAGGAATCGCTTCTCGAGCGGATACAGGAAGCGCACCGGCTTCGCGAGGTGGGGCGCGATGCGTTGGAGCAGCAAGCCTCGCTCGAGGAGCGCTTCACGCACCAGCCCGAAGTCCATCTTTTCGAGGTAGCGGATGCCGCCGTGGATGAGCTTTGACGAACGGCTCGAGGTGCCGGATGCCCAGTCGCGTGCTTCGACAAGGCCCACGGACAGGCCACGGGTTACGGCGTCGAGGGCGGCACCGGTACCGACGATGCCGCCACCGATGACGAGAATGTCGAGGTCTTTGCTCTTGAGCGCTGCAAGGTTCTGCTCGCGCTCGGCTGGGCCGAGGCGGGCGGAGTTCATGGTGGGTGCCGTCGTCATCAGATGACCTCCTGGCGGATTGTCGTGGCTTGGTTACTCCCGAAACACGAGGGCCGGGTGCTTTGGGCACCCGGACTCGTGTTGTTCGAGGACCAGGGAAGGGTACTGCTCCTCGTTGAGAATGGTGACTAGTTGGTGGTCGCGTACTGGGCGACGATCATCTCGGCCCGCTGGAACTCCTTGAGTTCTGAGTAGCCGGTCGTGGCCATCGAGTGCTTCAACGCACCAACAAGGTTTGAGATGCCGTTCGCGGAACCTGCCGGCCCGAACAGGACCTCTTCCATCGGCGCTACCTGGCCAACCTCGACGCGGTTACCGCGCGGAAGGTGCGCGTGGCGTGCTTCGGAACCCCAGTGCCAGCCGCGGCCTGGTGCCTCGGTGGCGCGGGCGAGTGCCGCTCCAATCATGACGGCGTCGGCGCCGCACGCGATGGCCTTGACGATCTCACCCGAAGTGCCAACGCCACCATCTGCGATGACGTGCACGTAGCGGCCACCGGACTCGTCCATGTAGTCGCGACGGGCACCGGCAACATCAGAGATGGCCGTGGCCATGGGCGCGTGGATGCCGAGGACACGACGTGTCGTCGAGGCTGCTCCCCCACCAAAACCCACCAGCACGCCTGCGGCGCCGGTGCGCATGAGGTGGAGGGCCGCGGTGTAGGTGGCGACGCCGCCGACAATCACGGGGACATCGAGCTCGTAAATGAATTTCTTCAGGTTGAGGGGCTCTTGGTTCTGCGAGACGTGCTCGGCCGAGACCGTCTGGCCTCGGATGACGAAGAGGTCGGCGCCGGCCTTCAAGACGTCGTCGTAGAACTGCTGCGTGCGCTGGGGGCTCAGCGCACCGGCAACCGGGACGCCGGCCTCGCGAATCTGACCAAGGCGCTCACGGATAAGGCCGCCCTTGATGGGTTCGCGGTAGATCTCCTGCATGCGGGCCGTCGCCTGCTTGGCAGGGAGGTCGGCGATCTCTGCGAGGAGTGGCTCTGGGTCGTCGAAACGAGTCCACAGGCCTTCGAGGTCGAGCACACCGAGGCCACCGAATTTGCCGAAGGCGATCGCGGTCTCGGGCGACATGACGGAGTCCATGGGCGCTGCCAGGAACGGGATCTGGAACTCGAAGGCGTCGATCTTCCAGCTGACGCTCACGTCTTCTGGGTCGCGCGTGCGACGCGCAGGCACGATTGCCACATCGTCAAAGGAGTACACGCGACGTGCGCGCTTGGCCCGGCCGATCTCGATCTCAGTCACGCCCCAAGCCTACCCGGGGACCACCGACATTCGATGGTCCGCTGCAGCATCCAACACAAAACGCCGACGGTTCGATCAGTCACCGAGCACAACGCTCAGCAGCTAACCAAACCGTCGGCGCTTCAGGCTCCAGCGCGCATCCCGCGGCGGAGCCGTACACACTTAGCGGCGGTAGTTCGGCGCCTCAACCACCATCTGCACGTCGTGCGGGTGGGATTCCTTGAGGCCAGCGCTCGTGATGCGGACGAACTTGCCCTTCTCCTTGAGCTCCGGAACCGTGCGTGCACCGACGTAGAACATCGACTGGCGGAGGCCACCGGTGAGCTGAAACACGGCCTGCTTCACGGCGCCACGGTACGAGACCTTGCCCTCAATGCCCTCGGCGATGAGCTCGTCGTCCGAGGGAACATCCGCCTGGAAGTAGCGGTCCTTCGAGTACGAGGTGCGCTTGCCGCGCGTCTGCAGCGCGCCGAGCGAACCCATGCCTCGGTAGGTCTTGTACTGCTTGCCGTTGATGAAGATGAGGTCGCCGGGCGACTCGTCGGTACCGGCGAGGAGCGAGCCGAGCATGACCGTCGAAGCGCCAGCAACGAGGGCCTTCGCGATCTCACCCGAGTACTGCAGGCCACCGTCGGCGATGACCGGCACGCCAGCCGGGGCACAGGCCTTGGCCGCCTCGTAGACGGCGGTCACCTGGGGCACGCCAACACCCGCGACGACGCGGGTCGTGCAGATCGAGCCAGGGCCGACGCCTACCTTGACGGCGTCCGCACCCGCATCCACGAGCGCCTGCGCGCCCTCACGGGTCGCGATGTTGCCGCCAATAATGTCGACGTTCTTCGCAGCCGGTTCCGCCTTGAGACGCTGGATCATCTCGAGGACGCCCTTCGACTGGCCGTTCGCCGTGTCGACGACGAGGCAGTCGACGCCCGCCTCGACGAGACGCATTGCACGCTCCCAGCCGTCGCCGAAGAAGCCAATCGCAGCACCCACGCGGAGGCGGCCCGAATCGTCCTTCGTGGCGAGCGGGTACTTGTCGCGCTTGTCGAAGTCCTTCACCGTGATGAGGCCCTTGAGCTTGCCGTGCTCGTCAACGAGGGGCAGCTTCTCGATGCGGTGCTGGCCGAGGATCTGGAACGCCTCTTCACCGTCGATACCCACCGGGGCCGTCACGAGCGGAGCCTTCGTCATGACGTCCTTCACGAGCGTCGTGCGGAACTCCGACTCCGGCACGAAGCGCATGTCACGGTTCGAGATGATGCCGACGAGGGTGCCCTCGTCATCCACGACCGGCAGACCTGAAACGCGGTACTCACCACAGATGCGGTCCACCTCGGCGACCGTCGCGTCGGGGCGCGTCGTCACCGGGTCGACGACCATGCCCGACTCCGAACGCTTCACGCGCGTGACCATGTCGACCTGGTCGTCGATCGAAAGGTTGCGGTGGAGGATGCCGATGCCACCCTGGCGGGCCATCGCGATCGCCATGCGGTGCTCGGTGACTGTGTCCATTGCAGCCGAGAGCAGCGGGACGCGAAGCGTGATGTTGCGCGAGAGCTGCGAGGTCGTGTCGACCTCCGAGGGGATGACGTCGGTGTGCCCAGGGAGCAGCAGCACGTCGTCGTAGGTCAGTCCGGTAAAGGCGAATGGGTCGTGCAGCTCGCTCATGTGGCTCCGATCAGCTCTTGGTTCTTCGCGCGCGCCAGCTGTCGAAGCCGGCTCACCATAGAGAACCGGCAGCATTGATCAGCGGCGAACAGGCTTCCGACGTCAATCCACCGGGGTGGACAGACGTGGTGGGTCGATCCTAACGGGGAACCGGACTCCGCGGGTCACCCTCTTGGCGAGCTCACACGAGCGGGCGTGTGGAGGTCCCCTAATCGAGCGCGGTGACGTCGATCTTGGTGAGCCGTTTCGCGCGACGACCCTTCGCGCCCGTGTGGAGCGCGTCAGCCGTGAAGAACACGAGTGCGAGCCACACGAGCCCGAAGCCGATCCAGCGTTCGGGCGGCATTGCTTCGCCGAGCACGAGCACCGACATGACGAACATGATCGACGGCGCAAGGTACTGCATGAGGCCGAGCTCGACAAGACTCAGGTGCTTCGCGGCCGAGCCGTACAGCAGAAGTGGGACGCTCGTGACGACGCCCGCGAGCGCGAGGAGCGTCGTGTGCAGCGCCGACACCTGGCCGAAGGTGATGCCACCGCCCGCGAGCGCCGCCCACGCGAGACACACCAGCGCGATCGGCGAGATGAGGAGCGTCTCGATCGTGAAGCCCTCAAGCACCGGCACACGGCCTGAGACCCGCTTCTTCACGAGCCCGTAGAGCCCGAAGCTCAGCGCGAGGATCAGGCCCGCGAGCGGGAGGCGTCCGAGCTCGATCGTGAGAACGATGACCGCAACGACGGCGATGCCGACCGCGAGCCACTGCACGGGGCGCAGCCGCTCCCCGAGAAACACCATGCCAAGGATGACGGCGACGAGCGGGTTGATGAAGTAGCCGAGCGTCGCCTCGAGGGCGTTGCCGCTCGAGACAGTGAAGACGAAGGTGAGCCAGTTGCCAGCGATGAGTACACCGGCCACAGCGAAGGTGCCCGCGATGCGCGGCTGCGTGATGAGGCGCCAGAGGGAGCCGAGTCGGCGCTGCACCGCGAGCAGCACGAGCGCAACGGCAATGCTGAAGAGAATGCGCCAGCCGATGATTTCGATGGGCGAACTCGGGTCGAGCATCGCGAAGTACAGCACGAGCACGCCCCAGAGGCCGTAGGCGCCGAAGGCCTGCAGGAATCCTTTGCCACGCTCGTCATCCGCTGTCTGCACCAGAACAGGGTACGGGGTGCGGCGGCTCGCGATTTCGCGGGCAAATTTCGGGGGTCCAAGCCCCAGTGGGGCTTGGACCCCCGAAATTTGCCCGCGGCGACAGCTACCCGTGTGCAGTCGTGGCAGTATTTGGGGCTTCGAGGCGTACCACGCCTCGAAGCCCCAAATACTGCCATGTATGCACAGCCGCAGCACGCAAAAGGGCCCGCGGCAACTGCCGCGGGCCCTGAAGAAAGCGTCTTAGACGATCTTCGCGAGGATGTCGCGAGCCGAGAGCACGAGGTACTCAGCGCCGCCGTACTTGACCTCGGTGCCGCCGTACTTCGAGTAGATGACCTTGTCGCCGACCTGAACGTCGAGCGGAACGCGGTTGCCGTTGTCGTCAATGCGACCCGGGCCAACTGCGACGACCTCGCCCTCCTGGGGCTTTTCCTTGGCCGTGTCGGGGATAACAAGACCCGACGCCGTGACCTGCTCGGCCTCGAGCTGCTTGATGACGATGCGATCTTCGAGCGGCTGGATGTTCACCGACACGCTTGACCTCTTCCTGGCGGGGTTGTTCTGAATTAGCACCCTCACATGGAGAGTGCTAGATGAGTGTAGAGCGCGCAGATGAGTCGGTGCAACGCGAGCGCTGCCTGTCCGCCGGTAGCGTAGAGGCGATGGATCGCGACGAACTCCTCACCCTGCTCACCCCCGACGCCATGCGCCTGCTCGATGAGCTGCCGCCGCTGGTCGAGGAGCACGATGTCGTGGCGCTCGTGAGCCGCCTGCGCGCTGAGGGCCACTCCCCCGAGCTCGTCGCGGCGGTCCTCACCCAGGCGAATTTCCGCCGCAAGGCTGCCGCCAAGTTTGGCCCCTTCGCTGCGCGGATGCTCTTCACGGATGCGGGCCTGCAGCAGGCCACACGCCTGCAGGTGGCTGCCCATCACGCGGCCCGTTTCCGCGCCACCGGCGTGACGAAGATCGCTGACCTCGGCTGCGGCATCGGCGCCGATTCCATGGCCTTCGCGACGCTCGGGTTCGACGTGCGATCTCTCGATGCCGATGAGGTGACCGCCGCCATCGCCACACACAACCTTGCCGTCTTCCCGAACGCGGAGGTCTTCCACGGCACCGCCGAGGCGTTTGCTCTTGAGGAGGGCGAGGCCGCATGGCTCGACCCTGCCCGCCGCCACACGGAGCGAAGCCGCGATCGTCGCAGCCACAATCCGGCCGATTGGTCGCCCTCGCTCGACTTCGCGTTCGGTCTCGGCGACGATCGCCCGATCGGCGTGAAGCTTGGCCCGGGTATCCCGCACGAAGCGCTGCCGTCAGATGGTGAGGCCCAGTGGGTGTCGGTCGGCGGGGATGTCGTCGAGGCGACCGTCTGGCGTGGCGGCGCTGAACGGGAGGGCGTCGGCCGAAGCGCGCTGCTTCTCCCCCGCGGTGAGGGTCCCGCGCACGAGCTCACTGCGAGCGGCCCTGCCCCGGATGCGAAGCTTGGTCCGCTCGGCGAATACCTGCATGAGCCGGATGGCGCGGTCATCCGCGCCGAGCTCATCGGCCTCGTCGCTGCCGAGCTCGAGGGCCGCATGATCTCACCGTCGATCGCGTGGATCACAAACGACAGCCCGGCAACGTCCCCGTTCGTGCAGAGCTTCCGGGTGCTCGAGGAGTTGCCACTGGATGCTGCGAAGCTCAAGCGAGAGTTGCGTTCGCGCGGCATCGGCCGGGTCGAGATCAAGAAGCGCGGCGTGGATGTGGATCCTGCAGCGTTCCGTCAGCGCCTGCAGCCGAAGGGCGATGGCGAAGCGACCCTCATCCTCACGCGTATTGGCGAGCGTCGCCGTGCCATCCTCGCCGAACGCACAACGCCAGTCTCGGCCGCGTAGGCCGAGACTGGCGCGTGGTCGCCGTCGCTTAGACGAAGGCGAGGATGAGGTAGGTGAGGATCGAGCCGATGATGGCGATGGATCCGAGCGCGAGGCCGATGCCCGAGAGCGCCTTCGAGGACTTCTTGATCCCGAGGATGCCGAGGACGAGGGCGATGAGGCCGACGATGAGGCCAGCGGTCACGAACTCGACGCCCTCAATGAAACACACGAGCACGACGGCGATGAGACCGAGGAGGAGCGCAATGATGCCAACGAGCTTCGAGCGCTTGGGCGCCTGACCAGGTGCGGGCGTGTAGTTCGGGAGGTGGCTCGGGGCCGGGAATCCCGGGCCAGGCTGACCAAACTGCCCCTGTGCCGGAGCGGGCTGACCAAACTGCCCCTGGGCGGGTGCTGGCTGACCGAACTGACCCGGCGCCGGGGCAGGCTGACCGAACTGCCCCTGCGCCGGGGCAGGCGCGGGAGCACCAAACTGCGACTGCGCGCCACGTGCATTGAAGGACTGATCTTCGCCAAAAGCACCGAAGGCTGGGGGTTGCGAACCGATCGCGGGCTCAAGCTGTTCTGTGTGCTCGGACGATGCCGTTGCCTCGGCCTGTGCCGACACCGGAGCAACCTCTGCCGAAGCAGGCGCAGCCGAGCGATCCGCAGCATCCGACTCACCCATAGGGTTCGGAGCCTGCTCGCTTGCTGCCGCGGCCCCAACCTTGGGGGCAGCCGATCCACTCACCTGAGCTTCAGACGCCACCGGGGAGTTCGAAGCCGGAGCTGGAGCCGGGGTAGCCGGAGCTGGAGCCGGGGCATCCATCTGCGGCGCCTCCGCCTGCGGCTCGTGCCGCGTCACAGCAGGCGCAGCCTCGGGCGAGCTCTCGTGGAGCTCAGCGTCGAGCTTCGCGCGCTCAGACCCACCAAGCGGGACCGTGGCGGCGTCGTCGTTCGCGGGAGCGGGCGGCGCCCCGTTCGCCCACCATGCACCAGCCAGGCCGGCCGAGCGCTGCTCAGACATGGGACGCGGCGGGATCGGCATTGATTGATTCGCAGTCTGCTGCTGAGGGGCGGCGGCGTCGGGGGCGGGCTGGGAACCACGTGCCTCGGGCGCGGCACCGCCGAAGTCGGCCTTGGGTTCAGATCCCCATTGCTCGGTCATGGTGTTGCCTCCTCATTTCGGTCAAGACGAGCGTATCGGCGCTCAGGTGGACGGCTGGTGAGTCGCGCCGCGGCACGCCCTAGATGAACAGGAGCGGCACGATACCGAGGAACAGACCCAGCAGGTTCCACAAGGTCGTCAGCAGGGAAAGCCCGATGCCGACGCAGCTTGTGACAAGGCCGGCGATCGCCATGCCACGTCCTGCTGGTTCTCGCTTGCGCGCCAGGATCGAGAAGATGAGCCCGCCAACGCCGATGAGCAGGCCAATCACGGACATCCACGACGCGAGGATGCTCACAATGCCGAGCACCATGCCGGTCACGGACATCCCGGTACCAGCATTTGATGGATCGGTGTACTGCGGCCCCGTCCCGTAGGGTGCGGCACCCGGCATCGGCTGCTGCGCGCCCGCAGCAGACGGGTCGTAACCGGGCGCAGACATGCCGTCGCCAAAGCTGTAGGGCTCAGGGGTGGTGCCGTATCCGTGTGATGCACCTGGCGTCTCGTACCCCGTGCCAGCATCCGGCGCGCCGTATGACGGAGCCTCCGGGAGCGGCTGCGATGCGGGGTTGACGGCGGAGGCCTCGCCCCACGCGCCAGCATTCGAACCCTCTCCGTAGTAGGGGTTCGAGCCGAACTCAGGCGTCGAGTTGTCGGTCGTGCTCACGGTGCTGGTCCTTCCTCGTATGACGTGCTCGCGGGGCAGAGATTGGGCGGGAGAAATCGTTAGGAGGTGGCAGCCAGAACGGTGGCAAGCCAGAGCATGAACATGAACGCTGCGAGTACGAGGCTCATGACGACCATCATGCCGACGCAGCCGATACTGCCGAGCGACAGCCCAGAAATCGAGAAGGGCTTGCCCTTGGGCTCGAGCGCGACACCAAGGAATCCGAGCACGATCGCCACGACGCATCCGACTGCGCCGAGCACCACAAATGGCGGGAAGATGATGACGCCGACCCAGGCAACAACGATCGAGATGCTGCCGGCGAGAAGTGCGGCGAACGACACGGGTGAGACGCTCACGACGGATTCGTTGGCGGGCGCCGGGGCCTTACGCACCGGCACGAGTTCCCGGCCGTGCGGGGCACGATGGGCTGAGGCGCCTTCTCCGGAGTAGCCCGAGGAGGGGTAGTTGCCGGTGAACTTCGGCTGGTAGCTCGAGACCCGGGCGTTCGGGAGGAGTTCGCCCTCCACGCGGTTGTTGGAGGGCACGACGATGACGTCGAAAAGTTCGTCGTCGCGGAGTTCTCGGGTGGCGGTGTCGGATGCTGCGGTATCCGTCGCGGGCTGCTCGGCCTCGCTCTGCTGGGCCTCCTGCTCGCCCGCGCTGGGGGCTTCGATGCGCTCCTGCGGGACGGTCGGCATGGCATCCTGCTCGCGAGGCTCCGAAGCTTTCTCCTCAGCAGCCGGTGTCGACGACGCACGCGTTGCGTCATCGCCCGTGCGGGGCCGCGAGGTGTCTGCCTCGTTCATGATTCCTCCATGCCGTGATCCGAGCCCTGTGCTCACTTCCACGGTAGGTTGCGCGCCGGTGGCTGAACAGCGCGGGCGGGCAAAAGCTCACTCCAGGCAGAGAATTCACACCCTGAGGTGGATTCTTCAACGGATTGGGAACGTTTCGCCCCGCTCATGCATCGCCCCCGCGCACTCGGGCTGCCGCGCCGACGAGCTAGTTCAGGATGAGGTTGAGGAGCGCGCCGATCACTGCGAGCGCGAAGCCGATACCGCTCGTGATGAGCGCCGCGATCATGAGCCCCTTGGAGGTCGTCGGACTCTTGCGACTGCCCAAGGCGCACGAGAGCCCACCGCCTGCAAGCAGCAGCGAGGGGAACGACCACAGCAGCGCGACGAGGATCGAGAGGACCCCGAGGACGAGGCCGATGATGGCCATGGCCTGACCTGTTCCGTGCGCCTGACCAGGGGTCATCACGCCGTACGGGGTCTGAGTGTAGTTGGGGTTACCGTGTGGAGCGGGACCGGATGCGGGAGCACCGTAGGCTCCCGGGGCACCGTGACCGCCCGGAGCGCCGTAACCCGGGGCAGTATGCGCGCCGTATCCACCCTGCGTGTTCGCCCCGTAGCCGGGAGCCCCGGCATATGGCGCGGCCGGCGCCGAGTACCCATGACCGGCAGGAGCACCGTGCGGAGCGCCACCGTAGGGCGCTTGCTGCGGCGGCATCTGCTGCCGGTGCTGCGGCTGGGTGGGTGGGACGCTCCCCCAGTTCTGGCCGCCCTGCCCCTGCGGGGTGTCCATGTAGGGGTTCGGGCCAAAGTTCTGGTCGTAGGGCGAATGGCTCGACATGGGGCGTCCTTCCGGGGCAGCGTCGACGAGGTTGATCGCGGCATTCACCGGATCGATTACCTCACGTGGATGTCATCGGATCGCAACGATCCTAGACAGCCAAAGAAAGCGACACGATGCCAAGGCCGAGAAGTACAGCGCAAGTACCACCGAGGATGCCGAGCAGGATGGAGAAGATGGCCAGTCCACGGGAGCGCGTCGGCACCGCAATGAGTCCGAACAGCACCGCAAGCGCACCTTGACCCGCACCGATCCAGCCCTGCAGATCTGCCGAGATCGAGGTCAGGAGGCCCAGAACGATGACGACGACAGAGGCCACGGCGCCGAGCGCGAACACGAGCGAGAGGATGGCGGGGAAGGCACCCGACCGCTTCGGCTTTGCCGAATCGGCCCATCGTTCGCGGGGCTCCACGAGCTGTTCTTCGCGTTCGCGTTCGCGGCGCGCTTCGTCGGCTTCGCGTTCGGCAGCCTGCTTGCGGGCGAGGGCTTCGCGGCGGTCGGCGGAGAGGTCGTTGGCGCGCGGGAGCGGTGCCGGCTCGGGCTCCGTATCGGCCGTCGGCGCGGATGCTGCGGCACTCGCCGTCGATGCGGGCGGCTCATCCTCGAGGCCCGGCGTCGCCGCCAGGTAGCTCTCGTTTGACACCTCATCCGTTGCGGCGGGACGCTCACGGTCAATGAAGCTCGAGCGGCGCTTGAGCGGTGCACTATCGGGCAGGAGGTCACCAAAGATCGGCTCCTTGTCGAGGCCCGGCGTGTACTTCACGTACGCCGCATTCGACTCATCCTCGAGGGGATCACGGTTGATCGGCGGCAGTTCGACGGGCTTGAAGGCGGCCTCGTCACCCGACTCCGGGAAATCGGGGTTCACGTTGTGGTTCGTACTCATGCAACGATTCCGGTCTCGTCCTGCAGGCCGGGGAGGGTGGCCTGCGCTGCGGTCATGGGGAGCGTCGAATCGGCGCCAAAATCAAGGGGCGAGGGAGCTCGTCCCGCGCTCACGAGGAGCGATCCCGCCATGGCGATCATCGCGCCATTGTCCGTGCAGAGTCTGAGCGGCGGGATGCGCAGTTCGATGCCGTGCTTCGCGCAGCGCTCGGCGGCTAGTTCGCGCACGCGAGCGTTCGCGGCGACGCCGCCGCCGAGGACGAGGCGCGGCACCTCGCGGCTGAGGCACGCGTCGACTGCCTTCGTGGTGAGCACATCGGCGACGGCCTCGCGGAAGCTCGCGGCGACATCCGCGACGGGGACGTCCTCCCCCGCGTCCTGACGCTGTTCAACCCAGCGGGCGACGGAGGTTTTCAGGCCCGAGAAGGAGAAGTCGAAGCGGTGGCGTTCAAGGTCGCGCGCCCGCATGAGACCGCGCGGGAAGGCGATCGCGTTCGGGTCCCCGTCCACGGCAATGCGGTCGATCTGAGGGCCGCCCGGGTAGCCGAGGCCGATGAGGCGAGCGACCTTGTCGAAGGCTTCGCCCGCCGCGTCGTCGATCGTTTCGCCGAGGAGTTCGACATCATTCACGAGGTCCCGCACGTGGAGGAGGGACGTGTGGCCACCCGAGACGAGCAGCGCGATGGTTGGGAGTTCGAGCTCCGGTGCATCATCACGCAGCAGCTCTGCCGCAACGTGCCCCACGAGGTGGTTCACGCCGTAGAGCGGCTTTCCGGTCGCGAGCGCGAGGCCCTTGGCCGCGCCGATGCCGACCATGAGTGCACCGGCGAGCCCGGGGCCTGCCGTGACCGCGATCGCGTCAAGCTCATCGAGCGTGACGTTCGCCTCGTCGAGCGCAGCGCGAAGGGTCGGCGCGATCGCCTCAACGTGGGCGCGGGCCGCAACCTCGGGCACGACGCCACCGAAGCGCGCGTGTTCGTCCATGGAGCTCGCGACGGCGTTCGCGAGGAGGGTGCGCCCGCGGACGATGCCGACGCCGGTTTCGTCGCAGCTGGATTCGATGCCGAGGACCAGCGGTTCCGCAACACTCATGACTGCATGTCCTCCATTGCTTCGCGTTCGGGCTCAGTTGCTCGGGCAGTCAGGCGCTGCTCGGCGCGCGCGATGACGTCCTGGATGCTCGCACGCATGACGATCGCATCCTGGCCCTCCGCGCGGTAGTAGTTTGCTCGCCGGCCGATCTCTTCGAACGCGAGCGACTCATAGAGCCGGATGGCAGCGTCCCCGTTCGCGCGAACTTCGAGGAAAAGCTGCTTCGCGCCGCGCTCTGCAGCCCAAGTGGAGAGCTCCGCGAGGAGTCGGGTTGCCCAGCCGCCGCGGCGGACGACCGGGTCGATGTTGATCGTTTCGACATCGGCTTCACCGGATCCCTGGGCGGCAAGCACACTCGCGTAGCCGCGAAGGGCAGGCTCCGTGCCGGGCTCGCTCGTGTCGATGACGAGCATGCGCGAGTGGGGGCTTGCGATCGTGCGACGCATCGTGGCGTCACTCCAGGCGTCCAGCGGGAAGCTCTCGCGCTCGAGGCGCATGAGTTCGGCCAGATCATCCTGGCGTGCCTCGCGAATGACGAAGGTGGGCATTAGGCGGTCACCCGCTTGGGGCCGGCCGCGGGCACGGCATCCGGTTCGCGGAGGTAGAGCAGGGCGTCATCGGCGGCAGGGATGCCTTCGACACGACGTGCGCGCAGGGCTCGGACGAGTTCCGCGGCGCGGACGGTGTCGGCATCCACGCGCACCTCGCCCTCCGCAACCTCGATTTCGTCGGGGGATGCGAGCGTCGGCTGAGCCGTCGCGGCAGCCGATGCGGGCGCGTAGCGGCTCACGGCGCGCTGCCGACGGCGGGCATCCGTCGTCACGACGAGCACCACATCCGGATGTTCGTCACGGGCCGCAATCGCGATCGCGTCATGGCTCGGGACGCTCGTGCACGGCACACCGTTCGCGAGCGCAACGGCGCGAGCGGCAGCAACGCCGACTCGAAGCCCGGTGAAGGGGCCCGGCCCGATGCCGGTCACCACCTCCGTGATCTCGCTCGGGGCGACCCCAGCCGTCTCGAGGCAGTGTGCGATGCCGAGGCCGATGGCTTCAGCGTGGTGGCGAGTATCGTCGCGGCGGTATTCGGCGAGGATGACGCCCTCGCTCGACACGATCGCGACATCGCACCCGGCGGAGGTGTCGATGGCAAGAAACATGCTTGCGAGTCTACGCGGGCGAGTGCTCGCTGCCCTTGGCGAGGAGCGCCGCAAGCTCGGCGAGGAGGGCTTCATCCTGCCAGCGGGCGCCGACGGGCTTGAGCTCGATCATGCGCGGGGCGTCCGCATCCAGCACGCCCTCGTCACCGTCTACCGCACCGTGGGGACGCTCGAGCACGATCTCGAGCCACGCATCCCGCACCTCGCCGATGAGCTCGCTCCCCCACTCGATGACCGTGACGCTGTTCGCGAAGTCAAGGTCGAGGTCTTCGAGTTCGAGCGCGTCACGCAGGCGGTACGCGTCGACGTGGATGAGCTCGGGCCCGTCACCGAGGCTCGGATGCGTGCGGGCCAGCACGAAGGTCGGGCTCTGCACGCCGCCACGCACGCCAAGCCCCTCACCGAGGCCACGCGTCAGGGTCGTCTTACCCGCGCCAAGCGGGCCGGTGAGCACGAGCACATCGTCGCGACGAAGCAGCGCCGCGAGGCCGCGCCCGAACTCGTGCGCCGCCTCGCTCGTGGGCAGAATGCCGCGCAGTTCACTCATGCGCGGCGTCCAATCCAGCTGCGCTCAATGCGCGGGCCGAAGGTCGAGGTGACGGTCGCCATCGAGAGGCCGCACCAGCGGGCCCACTCTGCGAGCGAGGTTTCGTCGTGCCCCGGCCCGAAGACGCTCACGCGGGCGCCCGGCCACACGTCGATCGTGCCGAGGTCGACGACCACCTGGTCCATCGCAATCCTGCCCACGATCGGCGCAAGTTGCCCGGCGACCCGCAGCTGGGCCCGGCCAAAGGCTGCGCGCGGAATCGCATCCGCATAGCCGAGCGGCACAAGGCCAAGCGTCGTGTCTTCGGAGGCCGTCCAAACGCATCCATAGGACACGCCCTGGCCCTTCGCGACACGCTTCACGTGCGTGAGTTCGCTCGTGAGGCGCATGAGCGAGGAGCAGGGATCCTTGGGGTCGAAGCCGTAGACGGCGCGCGTCGATTCCGGTGCGATCGGCACGATCTCGAGCTGCTCACCGTCATGCTGCTCGTGCGCAATCGCGTCCTTCAGGGTGCGGACGATCGGCTGCAGATCAGCGCGTCGGATGAGCGGGAGGAGCTTGTGCGCTCCGTGGCCGTACGCGCCAGCCGAGACGTCCACATAGCGGGCCATCTCGTCATCCGGGCGACGGCGCGCACGGCGGGCAATCTCGCGCAACCGCTCCTCAGCACGCTTCAGGTCGATCTGCACGCGGCGGCGCGGCGCGAACACTGGCTCGTCAGGGTCTTCGAGAGGTGGCCAAGGGTGCGCATCCTCGTGGCAGGCGGGCGCCTCGGGCAGATAGTGGCGCGGCATGGACGGAGCGAAGCGGGTCGTGATCTCGTAATTGATCGTGCTGGCGGCGCGAGCCCACGCATCCGCGTTCGCTTCCCCACGATCCGGGTCGAGCACGACGACACGCGGCCGGGCCGTGCAGTCCTTCGGCATCTCACCGAGGCGTGTCAGGTGTGTGTGCACCTCGCCCACCTCGTCCACCTGCCACTCGTGGCCGTGGTCATCAGCGAGCGTGATGCTGCCTGCGGAGACCTCGTGCAGGCCATCCACGGTGCCGAGCTCGATGACGCAGCTGCCATCGGGATGCTCGTAGACGGGTGCCGTGATGCGCATGGCCGGCTCGAGCGGCATCATCGGATCTTCCCCGTCGTCGAACGCGGACATGCCGTGCATGCCGACGCCGAGGCGGACAAGCTCGTGCCGGGCTTCCGGAAGCTGGAGCGCCGCACGGGTGGCGGCGATGTGGTTGACGCGCGGGCTGAGGCCGGCAGCCGTGGCGCACTCGAGCGCGCGGTCGAACGCAGCGAGCTGAGCCGCATCCGTCTCGGCGCCCGCGCCCGCGAAGTGGCTCATGATGCCCGCAAGTTCGATGAGCCCACGGCGTTCGGCCGAGGCGATCACGTCGAACATCTGCGGCCAATCGCGTTCAGCCGCACCGTTGCGCCCAAGGCCGCTGTCGATCTTCACGTACACGCGCACGGGCTTCGCACGGCGTCCGCGGCGTTCATCGGCGGCGGCGTTCACGATGAGCGCGAGCTGCGCGAGCGAGGAGACCGCGAGTTCGAGTTCGGCCGCGAACACCGAGAGCCAGCTCATACCTGACGAGAGTATCCACACGATGATCGGCTGGCGGAACCCAGCCGCGCGCAGCATGGCGCCTTCTTCAGCATCCACGACACCGAGATAGCTCGCGCCACCATCGACGGCGGCGTGGGCGGTGGCGATGAGCCCGTGACCGTAGCCGTTCGCCTTCACGACGGCGAGAACGGGCGTGTTGACACGCTCACAGAACACTCGCGTGTTGCGGCGAATCGCATCCAGGTCCACTTCAACGGCGGGACAGCGCGGATCGATCACAGTGGCTCCTTCTGCTGCGAGGCGCAGCGTCGCCTCTCAGGTTACGACTTCGCCCACTCTGCAACCACAAAGGCGATGGCCTGATTTCCGTCGTGGCTCAGGGAGAGGTGGAGGGCGCCGATGCCGCGGCTCGCGAGGACGGCATCCAACCGCTCGCCGCGGGCGAAGCGCGGCGCGCCGCTCGGCTCCCGTACCACCTCAAGATCGAGGAGCGTGAGGCCATCCAGGCCGCCGATCGCCTTGATCGCCGCCTCGCGGGCGGCAAAGCGCGCCGCGAGCGACCGACACGACAAACCCCGCTCCCCCGGTGCGAAGACGCGCTCAAGGAAGCGGGGTGTGCCGTCAAGCACCGCGGCGAATCGGGACAGCTCGACTGTGTCGACGCCGATCCCAGCAAGATGCGCCGGTGCAGCGTCCACTACTCGACCGTGACCGACTTCGCGAGGTTGCGCGGCTGGTCGACGTCGAGACCCTTCGCGGCCGAGAGCTCGAGTGCGAAGCTCTGGAGCGGCACGACTGCAAGCAACGGTTCGAAGAAGTGGTCGGTCGGCGGGAAGGCGATGACTTCGTCCGCGAAGGGCAGCACCGCAGCGTCGCCCTGCTCGCAAATGGCGAGGACGCGGGCGCCGCGAGCACGGATCTCCTGGATGTTCGAGACGACCTTTGGGTGGAGCGAGTCGTCGTGGCGCGGGCTCGGGACGACGACAAACACCGGCTGACCGTGGTCGATGAGCGCGATCGGTCCGTGCTTGAGCTCGCCAGCGGCGAAGCCCTCAGCGTGAATGTAGGCGATCTCCTTGAGCTTGAGCGCACCTTCGAGCGCGATCGGGTAGCCGACGTGGCGGCCGAGGAACAGCACCGAGCGGGTGTCGGCCATCCAGTTCGCAAGCTCGTGGATGCGGGGGCGCGACTCGAGCACCGTGCGGATCTTGTCCGGCACCGTCTGAAACTCGGCGACGAGCTCACGCTCGTACGACTCGTCGAGCGTCTCGCGGATGCGGCCAGCGTGCAGACCGAACAGGTAAAGGGCCGTGATCTGGGCGAGGAACGCCTTCGTCGAGGCGACAGCAACCTCGGGGCCGGCGTGCGTGTAGAGCACAGCATCCGATTCGCGCGGAATCGTCGCACCCTGGGTGTTGCAGATCGACACCGTCTTCGCGCCACGCTCGCGGGCGTAGCGCACCGCCATGAGGGTGTCCATCGTTTCGCCCGACTGCGAGATCGAAATGATGAGCGTGCGCTCGTTGAGGACAGGGTTGCGGTAGCGGAACTCGTGGGCGAGCTCGACGGTCACCGGGAAGCGGGCCCAAGCTTCGAGCGCGTACGACCCGACCATGCCGGCGTAGCTGGCGGTACCGCACGCGATGATGACGACGCGGTCGATCTCGCGGAAGTAGGTGTCATCGAGTTCGGCGAGCTCGGCGAACTCGACACGGCCGTCGACGATGCGTCCGCGGAGGGTGTTCTCGACCGCGATCGGGTCTTCGTCGATTTCCTTCGCCATGAAGCTCGACCAGCCGCCCTTTTCAGCGGCGGATGCGTCCCAGTTCACTTCGAAGGTCTCGGCCTCGGCCGGGTTGCCGTCGAAGTCGGTGATCTCGACGCTCTCGGCGCGAACCGCAACAATCTGCTCCTGGCCGACGGCGATCGCCTTGTGCGTGTACTCGACGAAGGCAGCAACGTCCGAACCGAGGAAGTTTTCGCCCTCACCGAGGCCGATCACGAGCGGCGAGTTGAGGCGAGCGCCGAGGACGAGGCCCGGCTCGTTCGCGTGGAGCGCGAGGAGCGTGAAGGCACCCTCGAGGCGGCTGACGACGTTGCGGAAGGCGAGCTCGAGGCTGTTCGTCTTCGCGTACTCGAAGCCGATGAGCGCAGCGGCAACCTCGGTGTCGGTCTCCGATTTGAACTCGAAACCTGCCGCGAGCGCTTCTTCGCGCAGCTCGGCAAAGTTCTCGATGATGCCGTTGTGGATGAGCGCGAGCTTGCCGCCGTCTGCGAGGTGCGGGTGCGCGTTCTCGTCGGTCGGGCCACCGTGGGTTGCCCAGCGAGTGTGGCCGATACCGGTGTGGCCATCGGGCATCGGGTGAGCGTCGAGGTCGCTCGTGAGGACGTTGAGCTTTCCGGCGCGCTTGCGAAGCTCGACCGAACCTTCATCCGTAATAACTGCAATGCCTGCCGAGTCGTAGCCGCGGTACTCAAGTCGGCGGAGACCACCAATGAGCACTTCCTGGCTGGATCCCGGGCCGACGTATCCAACGATTCCACACATGGCACTCAGCATACGATGCTGGAGCGTGAGCCCCTTGAGCGGCTCAGCATGCATCGAACATTTTCACGGAACGGCTCGGCCGTTGCCGGGGGTATCGGGCGAGACTGGGGAATGGGGGCCAATGACGCACACGCAGGGGGCGGCGAAAGCACACTCCAGGCCGAGCAGTGTGCTGGATCGGCGGATCCGGTTCGGCGCGATCGCCATGATCCTGCTCTGCTCGATTGCTTGGGCTGTCGTCTTGCTGCTGAGCGGCATCCGCCTGGGCGCCAATCTGTTCGACGTGTTCGCGGTACTCATTGCCGCCTTCGTGCTCAGCGCCCTGTCGTACGTGGTCCTCGCGGTGCTCGCGATTCTCTGGCGTTCCTGGCGGTGTGAGCTCATCGTGCTGCCCGCGATCGCCGTCATTCTCACGTTCCTCCCCCCCCCCAGTCGCTTGCGCCGCTCGTCAGCCCAGCCCGCGACGATGCTGTGGCCCGTCATCTCAGCGAGGCACTCGAATCGGAGACGTGTCCGACGGATGCTCCGTTCATGAACGTTGAGGAGTGCGACTGGAGTGCGCAGCCTCGGCGGGTGAAGCTTGGCGGCAGTTTCCTCATGACGGAGGAGTACTTGATGCAACTCGGCCCCGATGGCGAAGAGTCCGGCATCGACTTCGTTCACGCCGACGCAGCCGAAGGCTGGAAGCGCGTCCGCCACCTTGGCCAAGACTGGTGGCTCGTGCAATTCGAGTGGTCGCAGCTCACTCACGTCCGCGCGCAACTCGACGAAGCTCGATTAGGCTGGCACGGCTATGCCAAACCGTGAGCGCTCCGAGCAGGCGGGCCCCTCGACCCCGTTCGTCGAGATTCCCCGCGCCGATTGGGCGTCCCTTGCCCCGATGACGCCGCTCACGCTGCAGGAATCGGACGTTGTGCGTCTGCGTTCCCTCGGCGACCCGATCGACCTCGACGAGGTGCGCGAGGTGTACGTCCCACTGAGCCGGCTCCTCAACCTCCACGCGACGAACGCCCGTTCCCTCCACCGCGAAACGAGCGCCTTCCTCGGCGAGCGGGCTGCGCCGACGCCCTTCATCATCGGCGTGGCTGGTTCGGTGGCCGTCGGCAAGTCGACGGTGTCGCGCCTCCTCCGTGAACTCCTCCGCCACTTCGAGGACACACCCCGCGTCGAACTCGTGACGACCGACGGCTTCCTCTACCAGAATGAGGAGCTCGAACGGCGCGGCATCATGCACCGGAAGGGCTTCCCGGAGGCCTACGACCGTCGGGCGCTGCTGCGCTTTCTCGCGGCGGTGAAGAGCGGTCAGGCTGAGGTTCGTGCACCGTTCTACTCGCATCTCGTGTACGACATCGTCCCCGACGCCCAAGTCGTCGTCTCGCAGCCGGACATCCTCATTGTGGAGGGACTCAACGTGCTGCAGCAGCCGGGCCCGGGCAAGGCGCTCACGGTGAGCGACTTCTTCGACTTCTCGATCTACGTCGACGCCCGCACGGAAGACATCAAACGCTGGTACGAGGAACGATTCCTCTCGCTCAAGCGCGGCGCCTTCACGAACCCGAACTCGTACTTCCGGAAGTTCGCTGAGCTGTCTGACGACGAGGGGCGCGCGGAGGCGCAGCGAATCTGGAGCACCATCAATGAGCCGAACCTCGTGCAGAACGTGCTGCCGACCCGCTCGCGCGCGAAGCTCATCCTGCGCAAGGACGCCGACCACTCGGTGTCGAAGGTGCTGCTGCGGAAGATCTAGCCCAAGTCTGTGCAGTCGCGGCAGTATTTGGGGCTTCGAGGCGCACCACGCCTCGAAGCCCCAAATACTGCCATTTCTGCACACGCTCCCAGGGCAAAATGTGGGGGTCCAAGCCACAGTGCGGCTTGGACCCCCACATTTTGCCCTCTTGATCGAGCTACTTCGCCTCGAGGCGTACCTGCTCAGCTCCGATCGTCGTGTCTGGGCCGTGGCCGGTCTTCACGACCGTCTCAGCTGGCAGCGCAAAGAGCTTCTCGCGAATCGATTCGAGGATCGTCTCCTTGCTCGAGAAGCTGCGGCCGGTCGCGCCCGGGCCACCTTCAAAGAGCGTGTCGCCCGTGAACACCACGCCAAGCTCCTCCACGTAGAACGAGCACGAGCCCGGCGAGTGGCCCGGCGTGTGGATGACGCGCAGCGTCGTGCCGCCAACCGTGAATTCGTCACCGTCGTGGAGCTCAGCATCCGGCTGACGCTCGTGCGTGAGCCGCCACACGGGCGCATCGTCTGCGTGCAGCAGAATCGGCGCGCTCACACGCTCCGCAAGCTCAAACACGTGCCGAATGTGGTCGTCGTGCGCGTGCGTGCAGAGGATGTGCGTCACGGTGCGGCCACCGACAAGCTGCTCGACAGCGTCCACATCGTGCGGCGCGTCGAAGACGATGCACTCGCTGTCGTCGCCGATCACCCAGACGTTGTTGTCGACGTCGAAGGTCTCGCCGTCGAGCGTGAAGGTGCCGCTTGTGACGGCGTGGTCGATACGTGCAGTCATGACTACTTCTCCTCCATCACGACAACCGAGCGAAGCACTTCGCCGGCGCCCATCTTCTCGAATGCGGCCTCGACCTGGTCGATCTTGATCTCCTCCGAAACGAAGGCATGGAGCGGGAGACGGCCCTGCTCGTAGAGGTCGATGAGCATCGGGAAGTCACGCTCGGGCAGGCAGTCGCCGTACCAGCTCGACTTCAGTGAGCCGCCGCGGCCGAAGACGTCGAGGAGCGGCACCGTGAGTTCCATCTCTGGGGTCGGGACGCCAACGAGCACGACGCGTCCGGCGAGGTCGCGCGCGTAGAACGCCTGCTTCCACGTCTCCGGGCGACCGACGGCGTCGATGACGACATCCGCGCCGAAGCCATCCGTGAGCTCACGGATCTTCTCGACCGCGTCGTCCTGCTTCGAGTTCACGCGGTGGGTCGCGCCGAGCTCCATCGCGGTCTCAAGCTTCCGGTCGTCGATGTCGACGGCGATGATCTTCGTTGCGCCGGCGAGCTTCGCGCCAGCAATCGCGGCAGCACCCACGCCACCGCATCCGATGACGGCGACCGAGTCGCCGTAGCTGACCTCGCCCGTGTTCATCGCAGCACCGATGCCAGCCATGACGCCACAACCGAGCAGGCCAGCCGCTGCGGGGCGCGTCTTCGGGTCGACCTTCGTGCACTGGCCAGCAGCAACAAGCGTGTATTCGATGAAGGCACCAATGCCGAGGGCTGGCGAGAGTTCCTCTCCAGACTCGTGGAGCGTCATCTTCTGCGTCGCGTTCTTCGTCGCGAAGCAGTACCACGGGCGTCCACGCTTGCAGGCGCGGCATTCGCCACACACGGCACGCCAGTTGAGGATGACGGTGTCGCCAACCTCGACCTCGGTCACGCCAGGGCCGACGGCTTCGACGATGCCTGCCGCCTCGTGCCCAAGCAGGTACGGGTACTCGTCGCCGATGCCACCCTCGCGGTAGTGGAGGTCGGTGTGGCAAACGCCACACGCGAGGATCTTCACGCGCGCCTCACCCTCGATGGGTTCGGGCACGTCGATCTCGACAAGTTCAACAGGAGCATTCTTCGAACGGGCAATGACGCCCTTGACCGTCTTCATCACATTCCCTTCAGCACCGATCATTCGTGGGGGAATCGGCTTCCAGGCATCCAATCAGGTGAGCCTTGTCGTCTCCCGAGTCGTGGCCCTGCCTGGAGACGAAGGCCAGCTCAGGCGTATCCTCGATGTTTTGTCGGAAGGAATCGGATTCGTGCTCGCCCTCGCTGCTTGCGTGCCACTGCTCGTCGCCCTCGTGGGGACGGCGGCGCGCGTCAATGCACGGGTGACGGCACTCCTCGCGCTGGTGAGCGGATGCCTCGTTGCCGCCTTCCTCTTTCCGCAGCCGTTCGCCCCGCTGTGGGGTTCCTTCCTCGGCATGCTCCCGACACTCGCCGAGGTGCTCTGCATCATCCTCGGCGGCCTCATGCTGAGTCGGATTCTCGACGCGGCTGGCGCGCCCGCCCACATCGCAAGGTGGTGCGAACACGCCTCAAGCCACCGCTCAAGCGCCGCGCTGCTTGTCGTCCTCGGTATCGAATCGTTCTGCGAATCGGTGACCGGATTCGGCGTCGGCGTGGCGATTGCGGTGCCGATTCTGCGCCACCTCGGGTTCAGCGCGCTGTCATCAGCGACGATGGCGATGCTTGGTCTCGTCGTGACGGTGTGGGGCGGTCTCTCCCCCGGCACCATTGTTGCGGCGGAGCTTGCCGGGCTCGACGTCACACAGCTCGGCATCGATACGGCGTGGACGGTGTGGCCGTCGGCAGTCGTCGCGGGCCTCGCCGTCGTGTGGATCGCTCACCCGAGCGCCCGCCCCGGCCACCTTCACCTCGTCGAGGGCGCGTTCACGGGGCTCATCCTCGCCTTCGGCATCCTGCTCGCGAATATGACGGTCGGGACGCCGCTGGCTGGAGCAATAGGGAGCCTCATCACGGTCGTCGCGCTCCTCATCCGCTTCCGGCTCGGCGGGGATCGGACGCCGAAGCCACCAGCTGCGCTCGTACGCTCGGCAGTCCCCTACGCGATCCTCATTGGCGGGCTCCTGCCGCTCAACGTGGCGTTCCGCCTCGCGCAGATTACTGGCCCGCTCCACCTCCTCGCTTCACCGGCGCTGTGGCTCCTCCTCGTGAGCGCCATCAGCGTGGCGTGGTTTGCGTTCCCACGTTCCGAGGTCCGCGCGGTCGTCGCTCGCACCCTTCACGCGTGGCGGCCGGTGGCGTTTCTCACCACCGGCTACATGGTGCTCGGGTGGCTGCTCACCGCGAGCGGAATGAGCGAGACGATTGCGGATGCGGCGGCGCGGCTCGGCGTCGGGGCGGTCGCGCTCGTGCCCGTCTTCGGCGCGGTCGGCGGGTTCCTCACCGGGTCAAACACGGGCGCCAATGCGATGTTCGCGGGCGCCGTGGCACACCTTGGCACGGTGCTCGGCCTCTCGCCCTCCGGCATCGTCGGAGCGACGAGCCAAGCTGGTGCGATCGGCTCCGCGGCATCCCCCGCTCGAATCGCGCTTGCGGCGGGTCTGTCAACCGAGGAACGCGCCGAGCGGGATGCTCTCATGCGCGCCCTCTTGCCCCGCATGATCCTCTTCAACCTGCTCACGATCGTGTCGATTGCGGGGATCGTGTTACTTGGGGCGCTCTGGCGGTAGTCCCATCGAGGCAGGTACGTGCCCTGAACGCGATGCCTGCGCTGTGAGCCTTCAGACGACGAACGCCCCACATCCAGGATGAGGATGCGGGGCGTTCGAGCGAAGACGTTCTAGCCGAGTCGTGCCTTCACGACGTCCACGAGCTGCTCGGCCTTGGCGCGGGCAGTCGCTTCGTCGGCGGCCTCAACCATGACGCGCACGACCGGCTCAGTGCCGGAGGGGCGCAGGAGAACGCGGCCAGTGTCGCCGAGTTCCGCTTCAACCTCGCGGACCGCAGCAAGGAGCTCCTCATCCGTCGCGCATTCTTCCTTGCGGACGTCGCGGACGTTGATGAGCATCTGCGGGTACACCTTCATGCAGTCGGCGAGCTCACGCAGGCTCTTACCCTGCGCGACCATCTCGGCGGCAAGGTGGAGGCCCGTGAGCACGCCGTCACCGGTAGTTGCGAACTTCGTGAGGATGACGTGGCCGGACTGTTCACCGCCGATGGCAAGCTTGCGCGCGCCAAGCTCGGCGAGCACGTAGCGGTCGCCCACCTTCGCCTGAACGAGCTCGATCCCGGCATCGCGCATGGCGACCTTGAGACCGAGGTTCGACATGACGGTCGCTACGAGCGTGTTGTCGGTGAGCTCGCCGCGCGACTGCATCGCGAGCGCGAGGATCGCCATGATCTGGTCGCCGTCAACGACGCGACCTTCCGCATCAACCGCAAGGCAGCGGTCCGCATCGCCGTCGTGCGCGATACCCACGTCCGCACCGACCCGAACCACCGTCTCAGCGAGGCAGTCAAGGTGCGTCGAACCGACACCGTCGTTGATGTTCATGCCGTCCGGCGCATCACCGATGACGGTGACATCAGCGCCAGCAAGTGCAAACGCCTCCGGCGAAACACCTGCGGCAGCACCGTGGGCACAGTCGAGCACGACATTGAGTCCCTCGAGCGGCTTGCGAACCGCGAGGGTGCCATCCTGCTCGTGGTCGAGGGATGCCATGAGGTGCACGACGTAGCGGTCTTCAGCATCGGCGAATCGCTCGATGCGACCGACACCAGCGCCGGTCGGAGCGAGCTTTTCGCCCTGCTCGAGCAGCTGCTGGATTTCGTCCTCGAGCGCGTCGGGGAGCTTCGTGCCGCCGCGCGCAAAGAACTTAATGCCGTTGTCGGGCGCCGGGTTGTGCGAGGCCGAGATCATGACACCAAAGTCGGCGTCGATATCTGCGGTCAAGAAAGCTGCCGCTGGCGTGGGAATCACACCCGCGTCATACACATCGACGCCGCTCGAAGCGAGGCCTGCCGCGACTGCGGCCCCGAGGAATTCACCTGAGACACGCGGATCGCGGGCAAGCACAGCGCGAGGCCGCCGCCCCGCCTCGCGCGTTGTGCGTGCGAGGGCGATGGCGGCGGCCTGTGCGAGGCTGACTGCGAGTTCGACCGTGAGATGGTCGTTCGCAAGGCCACGAACGCCGTCGGTACCAAAGAGCCGACCCATGAGAGAAATTCTCCTGGATTAGCGCTTCGAGTACTGAGGCGCCTTACGGGCCTTCTTGAGACCGGCCTTCTTGCGTTCCTTGACGCGAGCGTCACGCGAAAGGAAGCCAGCCTTCTTGAGCTCGGGGCGGTTGTTCTCGCGGTCGATCTCGTTGAGCGCGCGAGCGATGCCAAGGCGGAGAGCACCAGCCTGACCCGAGGGGCCACCACCCTGGATGCGGGCGATAACGTCGTAGCTGCCGGCGAGGCCGAGGAGCGTGAACGGGTCGTTGATGAGCTGCTGGTGCAGCTTGTTCGGGAAGTAGTCGGCGAGCTCACGGCCGTTAACCGTGATGACGCCGGTGCCGGGGACGACGCGAACGCGGGCGATTGCCTGCTTGCGACGGCCAACAGCCTGGCCCGAAACGGTGAGCGCAGGACGCTCGGCCTGAACGGGGGCCTCGGCGGCCGGGGTTTCGGTCGAGTAGCTCTCGGGCTGCTTGATGGTGTCTTCGATGGTTGCCACTGTGTTGTCCTTCGTTCTCGTGACCGCTACTGGGCGACCTGGTCGAACACGTACGGCTTCGGCTGCTGCGCGGCGTGCGGGTGCTCAGCGCCGGCGTACACCTTGAGCTTCTTCATCTGGGCGCGGCCGAGGGAGTTCTTCGGCAGCATGCCGCGGATCGCCTTTTCGACGGCGCGGACGGGGTGCTTCTCGAGGAGCTCCTCGTAGCTGGTGGCACGGAGGCCGCCCGGGTAACCCGAGTGGCGGTAGGCCATCTTCTTCTGGAGCTTCTGACCCGTGAGGGCAACCTTCTCAGCGTTGACAATGACGACGAAGTCGCCCATGTCGACGTGCTGAGCAAAGGTGGGCTTGTGCTTGCCGCGGAGGAGCGCCGCTGCGTGGGTCGCGAGGCGACCGAGCACGACGTCCGTGGCGTCGATGACGATCCAGTCGTGCTGGATGTCCTCCGCCTTCGGGCTGAAGGTACGCATAATCATGCAACTTTCATTCGGAGTGAGTGGTCCGTGAATCCCGCTCAGTCGCGATGGTTGCCTACCGGGATGTGGTGGGCGAACGTCGCTTTCGAGGGCTCACTTCGATGCGCGTATGGACACGCAACCACATCAGCTTAGGCCACGACGTCCGCGCTGCGCAATCCCCCTCCCCGCTCGCCTCCCCCTCCCACGTCACCCCTCACCCCATCCGCACCACCCGCGCCGCCGCCCCATCGCCCACCTTTTCTGCGCCAAATGGTTGGTGCGGCTCCATATGTGCGAGCGAACCGACCATTTGGCAAAGAAATGTGCACGCAGTGGGGCCGCACGGTGTGGCGGCGTGGGATGCGGGAGAGAGGGCGAAAGGGTGAGCTACACGACGCGGAGGGAGGGGCGCTTGGCGCGAGTCTGTTCTTGGCGGGATGCAAGTTCCTCGGCGGGCGGGTAGCCGACTTCCATGAGCGTGAGGCCGCGACTCGGGAGCACCGCGAAGCCGCTTCCCCGGGCATCCGCCTGCAGGAGTTGCTCGACGGCCGCTAGGTTGAGGCGGCCATGTCCGACGGCTGCACACATCCCAACGAGTGAGCGGACCATGGAGTGGCAGAAGGCGTCAGCGAGCAGGTGCGCGACGAGCACGCCGCCGTCGTCGCGGCGCCAGGTGAACTCGGTGAGCATGCGGATCGTTGTTGCGCCCTCACGCGGTTTGCAGAATCCGGCAAAGTCGTGGAGACCCGTCACGATGGCGGCGGCTGCCTGCATGGCACCGAGGTCGAGTTCATGGTGCACGCGTGCCGTGCGGTGGCGATCGAGCGGGTTGAAGGGCGTGGATGCGTCCGCGAGGCGATATTCGTAGCGGCGCCAGGTGCCCGAGAAGCGGGCATCAAAGTCGTGCGTAACGACCTCGCAGCTCGTGATGACCACGTCCGAGTCCGGGCCCAGGATGCCCATGATGCGGCGCAGGAAATGCGCGGCCGGGTCGGCGCCGGAGTCGCGCCGGACGGTTCCCTCCCAGAGCTCCCGCTCGAGGTCAAGGTGGGCGACCTGGCCGAGCGCGTGGACGCCAGCATCCGTTCGCCCCGCGCAGGTCAGCAGCGGCCCCTGCGGGAGGTCGCGGTAGAGGATGCGGAGGGCATCCTCGAGCGTCCCCTGCACCGTGCGCAGATTCGGCTGCGTCGCCCAGCCGCTGAAGGCCGTGCCGTCGTACGCAATTCCCAAACGCAGGCGGACGGTCTCATTCATGCCGTCCATCCTGCCATCTGAATCACCGGACACTCTCACCTGCGCGCCCGGCCCCCTCCGCTGGCTGGCGCCGCCCCGTCCATCACCGCTCCACACCTTGCACGCCGCCACCCCATCCGAACCACTGCCGCCCCGGACGGCAGAGGGCCGGTCCCGTGCAGGTCCCGTCCCCGCCCCGAGCCGACCTTTCCGCGTTCACTAACCCCAGATAATCGGTCGCAAACTGTTCGTCCGGTCGCAAAACTTCTGACCGGACGAACACGTTGCGACCTATTTATGGATGCGAGGAGGCCCAGCCTGGGTGCCAGCAGCTCCGGGACTCCCAGATGCAAGAACCTCGGATGCGGGGACGCTTACACACGGGCAGCCCCACAGCGGGAGACCGGGAACGCAGGCCGCGCACGCGAAAGGACCCCGGGAACGAATCCCAGGGCCCTTTGGCGTGGATGCGGAGACTACTTGGTCTCTTCGGCGTCCTTCGACTCCTCGGCCGGAGCCTCAGCGTCAGCCGACTCCTCAGCAGCCTCATCAGCGGCGAGCTCGGCCTCAGCCTGCTCGGCCTCGACGACTGCCTCCTCCGAGATCTCGTCGACCGGCTCCTCAGCAGGAGCAGCAGCCGGAGCCTCTTCAGCGGCCGGCTTCGCAGCCTTGGCCTTCGGGGTCACCGGCTCGAGGACGAGCTCGATGACAGCCATCGGAGCGTTGTCACCCTTGCGATAACCGGTCTTGATGATGCGCGTGTAGCCGCCCGGACGGTCGGCAACTAGCGGCGCGATCTCAGCGAAGAGCTCGTGGACGACCGACTTGTCGCCGATGATCTTGAGCACGCGACGGCGAGCGTGGATGTCGCCGCGCTTCGCGAAGGTGATGAGGCGCTCGGCGAGCGGCTGAACGCGCTTCGCCTTGGTCTCGGTGGTCTGGATGCGCTTGTGCGTGAACAGCTGCGCAGCCAGGTTTCCAAGCAGGAGACGCTCGTGGGCAGGGCCGCCTCCGAGGCGCGGACCCTTGTTGGGCTTAGGCATTGTGGTTCTCTCTCGTTGCTATTCGGACCGTGACGGTGCCGAGGTCTTAGATGTACTCGCCGCTGTCGTCGCCGGCGCCATAGAAGTGCGCACCCTCGAACCCGGGAACCGAGTCCTTGAGAGACAGGCCCATCTCCGTGAGCTTGTCACGCACCTCGTCGACCGACTTCTGGCCGAAGTTGCGAATGTTCATGAGCTGCGTCTCCGAGAGGGCGACGAGCTCTGCGACGGTGTTGATGCCCTCGCGCTTGAGGCAGTTGTACGAACGGACCGAGAGGTCGAGGTCCTCGATCGGAATCGAGAGCTCGTTCGTGAGCACTGCGTCAACCGGAGCGGGGCCGATTTCAATACCTTCGGCCTGCTCGTTGAGCTCACGCGCAAGCGAGAAGAGCTCGACGAGGGTGCGGCCAGCCGATGCCACGGCGTCGCGGGGCGAAATGGCGGGCTTGGTCTCAACGTCGACAACGAGGCGGTCGAAGTCGGTGCGCTCACCCGCACGAGTTGCCTCGACGCGGTAGGTGACCTTGAGGACCGGCGAGTAGATCGAGTCGACCGGAATCTGACCGGCCTCCGAGAACTCGTTGCGGTTCTGCGTCGCCGAGACGTAGCCGCGGCCGCGCTCAATCGTGAGCTCGAGCTCGAACTTGGCGTCATCGTTGAGGGTGGCGATCACGAGGTCCGGGTTGTGGATCTCGACGCCAGCCGGAGCAGAAATGTCTGCCGCGGTCACCTCGCCGGCACCCGTCTTACGAAGGTATGCCGTGATGGGCTCGTCGTGCTCGCTCGAAACCACGAGCTGCTTGATGTTGAGGATAACCTCGGTGACGTCTTCCTTCACACCGGGGATCGTGGAGAACTCGTGGAGCACGCCGTCAATGCGGATGCTCGTCACGGCTGCTCCCGGGATCGATGAGAGAAGCGTGCGACGCATCGAGTTGCCGAGCGTGTAGCCGAAGCCGGGCTCGAGCGGCTCAATGACGAAGCGTGAACGGTACTCCGAGATGTTCTCTTCGGTGAGCGTGGGGCGCTGTGCAATCAGCACTATGGGTTCCTTTCGGCAGAGTGTCCGCTATATGACACTCGGCGGATCGCGGACCATGTCCGCAGGAGGTGTTGAGTTGTGGCTCGGTTGGAACCGGAGCTCCAACCGACGGTACAGGCAGGAGATGACCGCCTGTACCGGCGATACGGAAGGAACTTAGACGCGGCGGCGCTTCGGCGGACGGCAGCCGTTGTGTGCCTGCGGGGTGACGTCCGAGATCGAGCCGACCTCGAGGCCTGCGGCCTGGAGCGAACGGATCGCGGTCTCGCGGCCCGAACCCGGGCCCTTGACGAAGACGTCAACCTTCTTCATGCCGTGCTCCTGCGCCTGACGGGCAGCAGCCTCAGCAGCGAGCTGTGCAGCGAACGGGGTCGACTTACGCGACCCCTTGAAGCCGACGCCACCCGAGGATGCCCAGCTGATGACGGCACCGGTGGTGTCGGTGATCGAAACGATCGTGTTGTTGAACGTCGACTTGATGTGAGCCTGGCCCACGGCGATGTTCTTCTTGTCCTTACGGCGCGGCTTGCGCGCGGTCTTGGGGGTAGCCATGTGGTTTCTCTCCTACGAAATCTTCGGCGAGTCGCTATCGCGAGCGCGATGGACTAGCGAGCCTTCTTCTTGCCGGCGACGGTGCGCTTCGGGCCCTTGCGGGTGCGAGCGTTCGTCTTCGTGCGCTGACCGCGGACGGGGAGGCCGCGGCGGTGGCGAAGGCCTTCGTAGCTACCGATCTCGACCTTGCGGCGAATGTCGGCTGCGACCTCACGGCGGAGGTCACCCTCAACCTTGAAGTTGCCTTCGATGTAGTCGCGGAGAGCGACGAGCTGGTCGTCGCTGAGGTCCTTGACGCGGATGTTGCCGTCGATCTCGGTGTCGGCGAGCGTCTTGAGTGCGCGCGTGCGGCCGACGCCGTAAATGTAGGTGAGTGCGATCTCGACGCGCTTTTCGCGCGGGAGGTCGACGCCTGCGAGACGTGCCATGGGATTGCTCCTGTGGTGATGCGAGGTGTGGTGCAGCGACGGGGCCCCGGCCTCGTTCCGAAGGTGTCCCCATCCGTGGATGGTTCTTGCCGCTGCGGATTCAGTATTGAGTTGTCGTCATGCGGGTTATCCCGCGGCGACTAGCCCTGACGCTGCTTGTGGCGCGGGTTGTCGCAGATGACCATGACGCGACCGTGGCGGCGGATCACCTTGCACTTGTCGCAGATCTTCTTGACGCTGGGGTTGACCTTCATAGTCGGTTCCTTTATGGATCGCTGGCCTCGTGCTCACACGGCGGGATTGCCGCGCAAGCCGTTCCTTACAGCGGGGATGCGGGGCCGAAGCCTTACTTGTAGCGGTAGACGATCCGGCCGCGAGTGAGGTCGTACGGGCTCAGCTCCACGATCACGCGGTCCTCGGGGAGGATACGGATGTAGTGCTGGCGCATCTTGCCCGAGATATGGGCGAGCACCTTGTGTCCGTTGGAGAGCTCGACGCGAAACATTGCGTTGGGCAATGCTTCAACGACCGAACCTTCGATCTCGATTACGCCGTCTTTCTTGGCCATAGCCTCACTGTCGCTTCATTCAGCATCCCGCACTGGTCGTGCGGAGCCGGCAGTTCATGGCGCGCGGTTGCGCACGAGAACACGCCGACTGTCAACTGTAGGGCATATCCACCCGTAACAGCAAGGGGCTGCTACACTTCAGCACCCTTCGGCGCGTCGAACGTCCGTCCGACATTCAGGATGCAGGACGTTCCAGCAAAACCCTGCGCAAATTTTGCTACTATCGCGACCTCCGGTTGCATACCGCCAACATTAGAGGCGATACGCAACCCCACCTGACCGTACACGCGTAGCCCGCATCCCTGCACCGGCACGCACGAGCCACTCGAGACGCACCGTCGCGTCATCCATGCGCCGGCACGTCCTCAACGTCACATTGGAGCAACGATGACCGATACGGCCGCAGCGCAGCGACCGAACTCCTCTGACGCCTTTGCCGCGGAGCAAGACGGATTCCATAAAGGCCTCAGTGCCCGCCAAGTCCAGATGATCGCGATCGGTTCCTCGATCGGAACTGGCCTCTTCCTCGGCGCCGGTGGGCGCCTCCACGACGCGGGCCCCTCGCTCGCCCTCATTTACGCGATCTGTGGCTTCTTCGGCTACCTCATCATGCGATCGCTCGGCGAACTCGTCGTCCACCGCCCCTCCTCCGGCTCGTTCGTGTCGTACACGCGCGAGTTTTACGGCGAGAAGGCGGCATACACGGCCGGCTGGCTGTACTGGCTCAACTGGGCTATGACTTCCGTGGCGGATGCCACGGCCCTCGCGATCTACTTCGACTGGTTCTCGCGATACGAGCCCTTCGGCTGGATCGCGGATGTACCGCAGTGGATCGTGGCGCTCTTTGTCGTCGTCTTCATCGGCGGCATCAACCTGCTGTCGGTGAAGATCTTCGGCGAGCTCGAGTTCTGGTTCTCGCTCGTGAAGATTGCGGCGCTCCTCCTCTTCCTCGTGGTGGGTGTCTTCTTCATCTTCTTTGGCGCCCCGAGCGGCGCACCGACGGGTATCTCGCTCATCACCGACACCGGGGGCCTGTTCCCGAACGGTGTCCTGCCCGCGATCATCGTCGTCCAGGGTGTCGTGTTTGCCTACGCGGGTATTGAGCTTGTCGGCACGACCGCGGGTGAGACGCAGGATGCGAAGCGCGTCGTCCCGCGCGCAGTGAACGCGGTCATCGCCCGAATCGCGATCTTCTACGTCGGCTCGGTACTCGTGCTGTGCCTGCTCATGCCGTACACGGCCTACTCGGCTGACGAGTCGCCGTTCGTGACCTTCTTCGACTCCATCGGTGTTGATGTGGCGGCGCCGCTCATGCAGCTCGTCGTCATCACGGCCGCAGCCTCCTCGATGAACGCTGGCGTGTACTCGACTGGCCGCATCCTGCACTCGATGTCGGTGGCTGGTTCGGCGCCGAAGTTTGCGCAGAAGATGACGAAGACCGGTGTCCCGATCGGTGGCGTCATCATCACTTCGGTGGTGTCGGTCTTCGGTGTCGCGCTCAACTACTTCGTGCCGGAAGAGGCGTTCGAGATCGTCCTCAACATTGCTGCGATCGGCACGATGGCGGCGTGGGCCGCGATTGCGCTCGCCCATCAGAAGTTCGTTGCGCTCTCGCGTCGCGGCCTCTACGAGCGGCCGGAGTACCGCGCCTGGGGCGGCCGTGCGACGGACTGGCTCGTACTTGCCTTCATTGCCGCGGTGACGGTCCTCATTGCGCTCGACTACCCGGTCGGCACGTACACGCTCGCGTCGATGCTGCTCGTCATCCCGCTCCTCATCGGCGGCTGGTTCCTCGTACGCAAGCGCGTCTACGAGATTGCCGCGGTCCGTGAGGGCTTCACCGGCGTCATGCCGATCATCGCGACGACACCTGCGGTTGAGGCAGCCAAGTGGCACGCCGAGCACGACGGCAAGCGTCAGAAGCCGAACGGCAGCCACCGTCACATCCCGAAGTCGGAGCGCGAGCAGTAGCGCAGCCGATTCTGTGGGCAAATGTTTTTT
This sequence comes from [Zimmermannella] alba NBRC 15616, assembly GCF_001570905.1. Lineage (GTDB taxonomy): Bacteria > Actinomycetota > Actinomycetes > Actinomycetales > Microbacteriaceae > Pseudoclavibacter > Pseudoclavibacter albus. The sequence goes on from NZ_BCSO01000004.1 coordinate 51,383, forward strand.
TGGGGGGGTCCAAGCTTCAGTGAAGCTTGGACCCCCCAAAATTTGCCCTTTTCGTAACGCTCGCGGCCGGTCGCGCGCGACGGGGGCCCGGCCGCAACTGTGCAGAAATGGCAGTATTTGGGCCTTCGAGGCGTGGTGCGCCTCGAAGGCCCAAATCTTGCCATTTCTGCACACGGCCTCAGGCGCCAGCAGGCAACACGGGCACAACACCGAACGGCGCGAGCCCCTCGCGGCCACCCTCAGGCGCCGTCGACACCCAGATCCCATCGCGGTGCACGAGCACCGTGTGCTCCCAGTGGGCGCCGAGGGAGCCGTCGAGCGTGCGCACAGTCCAGCCGTCGAGGTCCTCCCCAACTTCTTCGGAGCCGCTCGTAACCATCGGCTCGATGCACACGCAGAGCCCCGGCTTCACGACCGGCCCGCGCCCGCGCGTGCGGTAGTTGAGGATCTCCGGCGCCTCGTGCATGTCTCGGCCGATCCCGTGGCCCGCATATTCCTCGAGGATACCGAGCGGAAGCCCATCCTCGTCTTCGCGAGCAACGATGACGTCCTCGATCGCACCGCTCACTTCCGAAAGGTGCTTGGCACTCGCAAGCTTGGCGATGCCCGCCCACATGCTCGCCTTGGTCACATCGCTCAGACGCGTCGCCTCAGCAATACGTTCCGGCGAGCCGCCCGGGACGAGGAAGGTGCGGGCCGAGTCGCCGTTCCAACCACCGAGCTTCGCGCCAGCATCGATGCTCACGAGGTCGCCGGGTTCAAGCGGCCGACGGTTCGGAATGCCGTGGACGACCGCGTCATTCACTGAGGCGCACACCGTGTGGCGATAGCCCGGCACGAGCGCAAAGTTCGGGATGCCACCACCGGCGCGGACTGTCTCTTCGGCGATCGCGTCAAGCTCGAGTGTCGTAATGCCGGAGCGGATGGCCGCTTCGACAGCGTCGAGCGCCTTCCGCGTGAGCTCTCCCGCGGGAACCATGGCGGCAATATCTTCGGGGCGCTTGTAAATCGATCGCATGCCTCGAGGCTACGCTCTCATCAGCACAGAAATAACCGTCGGTCATTTTGCATTCAAACCCCACAAAAACAATCCGAAATGACACGCAAAACTTGAATTTCAAGGCCAAGACCTGACAAACTGCCTCAACCCCACCGGCAGATGCCCACATCTGCCACCTTCTTCAACGAAGAGGAACGATATGACACAGCATCTCCCCGCACCCGTCACCGAGACTGCGGCGCCGGGCGAGCGCCGTGCCAACTCGGTCAACGCCGCCGAGCAGCACGTCGCCCAGGGCCACCACGAACTCACGGCACGCGAAGCCCGCAAGGTTGCGATGGGCGCCCTCATCGGCAACGCGATGGAGTGGTACGACTTCTTCCTCTTCACCGTCGCCTCGGCCATCGTCTTCAACGTCCAGTACTTCGACACGAAGGACCCGGTCGGCGCGACGCTCGCATCCTTCGCGACCTTCGGCATCGGCCTTATTGTCCGCCCGATCGGCGGCATCATCTTCGGCGCCATGGGCGACCGCATCGGCCGCCGCAAGACTCTCATGATCACGGTCATCGGCATTGGCCTCGTGACGGGCCTTATCGGCCTCCTCCCGCCGGCCGCCGTCTTCGGATTCTGGGCGCCAATGCTGCTGGTCCTCCTCCGCGTCGCGCAGGGCCTCTTCGTTGGCGGCGAGTGGTCGGGCGCAATGACGATCGTCGTCGAGCACGCACCCGTTCACCAGCGTGCCCGCTACGCCGCACTCCCTCAGATTGGTTCACCGATCGGCACGATCCTTTCCTCGGGCGGCTTCTTTGTCGTCGGCGTCCTCATGAGCGCGGACACCTTCGACGCCTGGGGCTGGCGCATCCCGTTCCTGCTCTCCTTCCCGCTGCTCTTCCTCGCGGTGTGGCTGCGTTCACGGCTACAGGAGTCGCCCGTTTTCCAGGAGCTGCTCGAGACCGGTGAAGTTGAGCTCACGCCCGTGCGCTCGGTGTTCAAGCGCTACTGGAAGCACACGATCGTCGGTGCGATGGCCGCGCTTCTCGGTGTCGGCGGCTTCTACCTCGTCGCGGGCTTCGTCACCTGGTACGGCACGAAGATCCTCGGCTACGACAAGAACCTCCTCATTCTCGGCACGATCGTCGCCGCAGCCTTCGAGATCCCGACGCTCGTCATCGGCGGCCGCGTCGCCGAGAAGCTTGGCGCCACGAAGGTCATCGTCTGGGGTGCCGTCGTCTCGACGGTGCTGTCCTGGCCGTGCTTCCTCCTCATCGAGAGCATGAACCCGGTGCTGCTCATCATCGGCATGGCGGTCGCCGTCTCGGCGCTCTCGATTCCCTACGCCGCATCCGGTACGGCACTCACGGGTCTCTTCCCGGCGAAGCTGCGCTACACGGGTGCGGGCATGGCACAGAACCTCGCGGGCGTTCTCTCGGGCTTCTTCCCGCTTATCGCGACGGCGCTCGTTGCTGGCGCGGGCGACCACTGGTGGCCGGCCGCAACGATGCTCTTCCTCGTCTCGGCGGCGACGGCGATCGCGGGCCTGTTCATCCCGCGCCTCTCGGTTCCCCTGCCGGGTTTCAAACACTAGGCACGCAGGGTCACTCGATACGGTGGGGACGACGTTGGGGCTTGCCCGACGTCGTCCCCGCCCGTATGCATCCCCGCACTCCGGGTGGACTCCTCAGAGCTGCCGTCAGCGTCGACGGCAAGGAAGGAAGATCATGCTCATCGACCTCATTGTTCGTGATGCCGAGATCCACACGATGGATTCGGAGCGGCCCACCGCGAGCGCCATGGGCGTGTGGCGCGGCCGCATCATTGGCTTCGACTCGGAGCTCGACGGCATCGACGCCCGCGAAACGATCTCGCTGCCTGGGAAAGTCATCGTCCCCGGCTTCATCGATGCGCACTGCCACACGACGTGGTGGGGCCTGGGCCTTGCGGCGGTCGATCTTGGCGAGGTGCGCTCGCTCGACGAGCTGTATGCGCTCATCCGGGCGGAGGCCGAGCGCCTCGACGACGACACCGCGTGGATTCACGCGACGGGCTACAACCACAAGCACACGGGCGGCGAGCTGCCAAGCATCGACCGTCTCGATGAGGCCGCGCAGGGGCATCCCGTCTACATCCGGCACTGCTCTGGGCACCGCTCGATCGTGAATCGCGCCGCGCTCAAGCTGGCCGGCGCCCTCGATGCATCGTTCCCCGACCCTGAGGGCGGCGAGATCGTGCGCGATGCCGCGGGCGAGCCGACTGGGGTGGTGGATGAGACTGCGCAGGAGGTCATCCAGGGGCTCCTCCTCCCCTATTCGGCTGAGACGATCGCGGATGCGCTCGACCGGGCGACCACACGCTATGCGGCGGTCGGCATCACGAGCTTCACGGAGGCGGGCGTCGGCGGCGGCTGGATCGGGCACTCGCCAATGGAGCTGCAGGCGTATCGCCTCGCGGCCCGGAGTGGCCGGCTCCACGCCCGCGCGCAACTGATGCCGGTGCTTGACGCGCTTCACGAAGTGTCCGCGAATGCGGATGACTTCGCGGGCGAAGGTTCGGCGCTTGGTCTCGATCTTGGCCTCGAGTCGGGCGTTGGCGACGAGGTCGTCTCGCTCGGCCACGTGAAGGTGTTCACGGACGGTTCGCTGATCGGCGCGACGGCGGCGGTCACGGAGGACTTCTGCGGGCATCCGCACGGGCGCGGCTATCTGTTGGATACCCCCGAGCAGTACCGCGAGCGCGTCCTGGGTGCGTACCGCGCCGGCTGGAACATCGCCATGCACGCGATCGGCGACCGAGCGGTGGACGTGGCGATGGACATCATCGCTGAGGCACAGGAGCGCTATGGCCGCCGCGAGGTGCCGAACCGTATCGAGCACGCAGGCGTCACCCGCCCTGAGCAGGTGACGCGACTGGCGGAGCTCGGCATTGCCGTTACGCCCCAGGCATCCTTCACGGGCCCACTCGGCACACAGTTCATGGATCGGATGGGGCCAGAGCGCACCCCCTACCTGTACCGGGCGAAGTCCTTCGTGGAGGCAGGTGTGCTCGTTGCCGGGTCGAGCGATCTTCCGGTCGCCGACAACGATGTGCTGCGAGCCATTCGATCGCTCGTTGACCGTCTCACGGATGAGGGCACTGTCTTCGGTTCTGCCGACGAGCGTGTCTCACCGCATGAGGCGGTGAAGATGTACACGGTGAATGCCGCCGTGGCGTGCGGTGTCGATGCGGATCGTGGCTCCCTCCAGACGGGCAAACTCGCGGATTTCGTCGTCCTCAGCGCATCCCCGTTCGACACCGCAACGCTCGACGACGCGACGGTCGAGGCCACCTACCTTGGCGGCGTTTCAACGTATCTCTCGAGCGCACAGCAGTGACGCCACGAGTGGGCTCAGCCCGCCCTAGTCTGCGCGCTGCACTGGGATCTGCCCTGTGTGGTGGTCGCCGTGCGGTGCGGTCGAGCGCAGGTGCGGCTTTGCCACCACGAGATAGATGACACCGACACCGACAACGACGAGGGCGGAGACGAGCACGATCCACTTGTCGAACCACGGTGTCGTCTCGTCACCTGCAGGCCAGGCGAGGATCACCATGCCGAACACGCCCCACGCAAGCGCGAGGACATTGACGATCCAGCCCCACGCACCGAGCTTGAACTTGCCGCGTCCCGCCCAGCCCTTCGTGCGGGCATAGAGCGCAGCAAAGACGACCATCTGGAACCCGAGGTAGACCCCAAACGAGGCGAACGAGATGATCGCAAGCAGCGCGTTTTCGGAGAGAAGCGAACCGACGATCACAACAGCCGGAATGACGGCAGCAACGATGAGCGCGTACGGCGGAACCCGGAAGCGCTCATTGAACGTACCGAGGAGCTTCCACCCTGGCAGTGCCTGGTCGCGTCCCATCGAGAACAACAGTCGGCTTGCGGCAGCCTGCAGCGAAATCACGCACGAAACGAATGAGATACACACGACCGCCATCACGACGCGGAAGCCCACTGGGCCAAACACCGCAAGGAACAGCTCGCCAATCGGGTCATCTGCCGTGCCATTGAGAATCGCGGCATAGTCCGGGATCGCAAGCACCAATCCAATGGCGATGAACATTGACGCGATTCCACCGATGTAGATCGTCATGCGCATGGCGCGTGGAATCGTCCGGCCTGGATTCTTCACTTCTTCCGCGACATCGCCACACGCTTCAAACCCGTAGAAGAGGAAGATGCCCATAAATGCTGCGAGCGCGAAGGGAATGATGAAAGGTTGCTCGCTCTGCAGATCGGCCGGGCGGAAGTCGGTGAAAAGCACCGAGAGGTCGTGCTTGCGCGCAGCAAACAGCAGCCACCCGCCGATTGCAATCGTTGCGACGATCTCGGCGACAAATCCCCAGAATGCAATTTGTGAGAGGAGCTTTGTACCGCCAAAGTTTGCGAGCGTCGCCAACAAGATCGTCCCGAGTGCAATGACCACATTTGCCTGCTGCGACATCTCGACGCCGAGGAGTGCGCCAAGGAAAGGCCCAGCACCATAAGCGACTGAGGCGATCGTCACACAGATCGCGAGCGAGTACACCCAGCCGTTCAGCCACCCCCATTTCGGCCCCCAGAGGCGCCGCGACCACGGATACACGCCTCCAGCAACTGGGTAGGTCGAGACGACTTCACCAAAGACAAGCGCCACCATGAGTTGACCAAGCGCCGCGATGAGCAGCCACCACACGACGCCGGGGCCGGCGATCCCCATCGCAGGGGCGAGGGTCGTGTAGACACCTACCACCGGGGACAGGTACGTGAAACCGAGCGCGATGTTGCCCCAGAAACCCATGTCGCGTGTGAACTGTTGATCGTAGTCATAGCCGAGGGTGGCGAGATGTGCAGAGTCCTCGTCATGGTGGTCGGTGCGCGCAGCCGCGCGAGCAGTTGAGGTCATGGTCGCTCCTTTGCGTCCAAGCGGGCCCGGCCCCATTGCCGTGCCCCTCATGGGGTGACTCGACGGTACGGGACACGAACGCACGGGCACAAGCTTCTTCAGTTGTGACAGGGCACATGCCCGTGGTGCAACCGCCCGAACGAGACGTTCAGGCAGACCCAGTACGGTCGGTGGGGAACCCCGAATCACGGTCAATGTCGACCGCAGAACAAGGGAGACCTCGAATGACTCGCACTTCAAAAGCGAAGCACTTCACCGCTCCAGGCAGCGACACGTCCCAGGGCACGTTCCGCCGCACGCTCGGCACATGGGATGTCGTGGCCGTTGGTGTCGGCGCCATGATCGGTTTCGGCTGGGTCGTGCTCACGGGGACGTGGATCACGGATGCTGGTGCGCTCGGCGCCTCGCTCGCGATGGTGGTCGGCGGCATCATGATGGCGATCGTTGCGCTCGTATACTCAGAACTCGTTGCCGCGATGCCGAAAGCAGGCGGCGAGCACAACTACATCCTGCGAGCGATGGGCTCGAAGTGGTCGTTCATCGGTTCATGGGCGATCACGGGCGGATACGTCTCCGTCGTCGCGTTCGAGGCGGTCGCGCTCCCCCGCACTGCGCTCTACCTCTTTCCTGAGCTCAATCAGGTGAAGCTCTGGTCGGTGGCCGGCGAAGATGTATTCCTCACCTGGGCGCTCGTCGGCTCGATTGCATCGGTCATCATCACGACCGTCAACGTCATTGGCGTGAAAGTCGCGGGCACCGTCCAAACCTTTGTCGTGGTGTTCCTCTTCGCGATCGGCGCGCTCCTGGTGGCCGGTTCCTTCGGCGGCGGTGAGCCCGCGAACATGGAGCCGCTCTTCGTGGATGGCATGAGCGGATTCCTTGCGGTGCTCGTCGTCGTTCCCTTCATGTTTGTCGGCTTCGATGTCATCCCACAGACCGCTGAAGAGATCAAACTCGCGCCGAGGCTCATCGGCAAACTCGCTGTTGTCGCGGTCATCGTGGCAACCGGGTGGTACGTCATGACGATCCTCACCACGTCGTCCGGCTTGAATGCCGCTGCCCTCGCCGAGAGTGACCTGGCGACGGCCGACGCAATGACGCAATTGTTCGGGACTGACTTCTTCGGCAAGATCCTCATTGCGGCGGGCATCGCGGGCATCATCACCTCGTGGAACTCCCTGCAAATGGGCGCCTCGCGACTCATGTACTCGCTTGCCCGCACAGGCATGCTGCCGCCGATCTTTGCGCAGCTGCACCCCAAGTTCGGTACGCCCAGCAACGCGCTCATCTTCATTGGGGCGCTCGCCGCTGCCGCACCGTTCTTTGGCGAGGCGATGCTGGGCTGGATTGTGGATTCGGGTTCGCCCTCAATCGTGATCGGCTACCTGCTCGTGTCCATCTCCTTTGTGCTGCTTCGCAAGCGAGAACCGGACATGGATCGTCCCCTCCGCATCGGTGGGCGAGGCAACGGCGGTGTCGTGATCGGTGTCCTCTCAATCCTCGTGTGCGCCTTCCTCGTCTCGCTGTATCTGCCGTTCATGCCCGCGACGATTTCCCCACCTGCGTGGGCGATGTTCGGCCTGTGGTGGCTCATCGGTGTCATCCCCTTCTTCCTCACCCCGAAGGTCGCCCCTGGCCCGCAGGCAGAAGAACAACTCGTTGCCCACGTTCACGGCCGCGCAGCTGCGAAACAGCGCACGCACGCATCCCACCCCGCACAACCCCTTCAGGAGACCCGATGACGACTGAGCACATTCCCCACGATGGCACCTCCCGTGGCCCGCTTGACGGCTTGGTTGTCGCCGATTTCTCGCGGGTGCTCGCGGGCCCACTCGTCACGATGACGCTCGCGGATCTCGGCGCAGAGGTCATCAAGGTTGAGCGCCCCGGCGCAGGCGACGACACCCGCTCGTGGGGGCCGCCGTATTCCAAGACCGGTGCCACCTATTTCGAGTCGGTGAACCGTAACAAGCGTTCCGTGACGCTGGATCTTCGCGATGCGGACGACCTCGCGCTCGCGCGGGAGCTCGCCCACCGAGCGGATGTCGTTGTCGAGAACTTCAAGACCGGCGGACTCGCCAGGTACGGCCTCGGCTACGAACAGGTCAGCACCGAGAACCCGAGCGTCGTCTACTGCTCCATCACGGGGTTCGGCTCCGCGGGCGGCGCGGAACTTCCCGGATACGACTTCATCGTGCAGGCCCTCGGTGGCCTCATGCACATCACGGGCGAACCGGACGGCGACCCGATGAAGGTGGGCGTCGCACTCGTCGACGTGCTCACCGCGAAGGATGCCACGATCGGTATCCTCGCGGCCCTCGCACACGGTGCCCGAAGTGGCGAAGGACGACACGTCGAGGTCAACCTCCTCTCGAGCCTCCAGAGCGCGCTCACGAACCAGATCCAGGCGGTGATCGGTGCGGATGCCTCGCCGTCCCGCCTCGGGAACGCGCATCCGTCGATCGTCCCGTATCAGGCACTCGCGACCGCGGATGCTCCGCTCGCGGTCGCGGTCGGCAACGACGGCCAGTTCCGCGCGTTCGCGACGGAGATTGGCGTCCCGGAACTCGCCGACGATGACCGCTTCGCGACGAATCCTGATCGCGTCACGAACCGCAAGGAGCTCATCCCGCTCCTTGAAGATGCCCTCGCGAAGGACAGCGCGGAACGCTGGGAGGCGCGCCTCATCGACGCCGGCGTTCCGGTCGGCCGGGTGAACACGATCGCCGACGGCATCGCCCATGCGGAGGGGCTCGGGCTCGAACCGATGCTCGAACTCAAGGACGCACACGGCGACGTCGTCGGCAAGGGCATCCGCCACCCAGCGCTCTACACGCCAGCATTCCCCGTCAGGGATGCCGCTCCCCCGCAGCTCGGCGCCGACAATGACGACGTCCGCAGCTGGCTTGCCGCACCGCGTGACAATGCCACGACCGCAACCTCATAGCACCACCAGACTTCACACTTCACCACTGATCACCCCGCACAAAGGAGTCACCGTGACCGATCTCTCTGACCTCATCAACATCGACAGTCAGCTCACTGCCGAGGAGCTCGAGCTGCGCCAGACCGTGCGCGAGTTCGTCGACCGCCGCTTCCGTCCGAACATCGCCAAATGGTACGAGAAGGCCGTCTTCCCGACGGAGATCATCCCCGAAATGGCAGAGCTCGGCCTCCTCGGCATGCACATCAAGGGCAATGGCTGCGCGGGGCGTTCGGCGGTCGAGTACGGCATCGCCATGCAGGAGCTCGAGGCTGGCGACTCGGGTCTTCGCACCTTCATTTCGGTGCAGGGATCGCTCGCAATGAGCGCGATCAACAAGCACGGCTCGGACGAGCAGAAGGCGAAGTACCTCCCCGAGATGGCGGCCGGTCGCATGATCGGCTGCTTCGGTCTCACCGAACCGAACGCGGGCTCCGACCCCTCGGGCATGGAGACGGTCGCGACGCGCGAGGGCGACGAGTGGGTCCTCAACGGCAAGAAGCGCTGGATCGGCCTCGGCACGATCGCCGACCTCGCGATCATTTGGGCGCGAACGGATGAGGGTGTGCGCGGCTTCATCGTGCCCACGAAGTCGCAGGGGTTCTCGGCCGTTGCGCTCGAACCGAAGCTCTCGATGCGGGCCTCGATCCAGACGGAGATCACGCTCGACAATGTCCGCCTGTCCGAAGAGCAGCGCCTCCCCGGCGCGACCTCGCTGCGCGCCCCGTTCGAGTGCCTCAACGAAGCCCGCTACGGCATCGTGTGGGGTGCGATGGGTGCCGCACGCGACGCTTTCGAGGTTGCCGCTCGATACACCGGTGAGCGCAAGCAGTTCGACCGCCCGATCTCCTCGTTCCAGCTCACGCAGGAGAAGCTCGTGAACATGGCCCTCGAGATTCAGAAGGGCCAGCTGCTGGCCCTGCACCTCGGGCGGCTCAAGGATGCTGGCAAGCTCGAGCACCACATGATCTCGGTCGGCAAGCTCAACAACTGCCGCGAGGCGATCAAGATCTGCCGCGATGCCCGCGCCATGCTCGGCGGCAACGGCATCCTCCTCGAGTACTCGCCGCTGCGCCACGCGAACAACCTCGAGTCGGTGCGCACCTACGAGGGCACGGACGAGGTGCACACCCTCATCCTGGGTCAGAAGCTCACCGGTATTCCGGCCTTCCGCTAACGCGGATCAGCGGGCCCAGCCACCCCCATCCATTCCCCCACCCCTCGCTTTTCTCCGCCAAATGGTTGGTGCTGTCGCAAATTTGCGACAGCACCAACCATTTGGCGCAGTTTTTCGTCACACGGTCCTGCTCGGAGGGAGGCGAGGGGCGGGATGCGGGCTGTGCCACACGGGCACACAGATCTATCCACAGCCCCACTTCAGCGGGGGCGTTCACAGCTTTGTCCGACGCGTGCCGGACTGTACCGAGGACCGTTCTACGGTCGCCCCGTGTCTCGAGTCCCGCTCCCGTCTCCCCTGGCCTACCGCGCGTGGTCCGTCACCGAAGCGTACGATTTCGGACTCTCGCCATCCAGGCTCCGCGGCAAGTCCCTCGCCCGCCCGTTCCACGGTGTTCGCTCGCCCACAACGCCCCAAACACCACTTGAACTGGCCCACGCGTACTTCACACGACCCCGCCCAGGGCAATTCATCATCGGTTCCACCGCCGCACAACTGTGGGGCCTGCCCCTGCCTCGCCGCTTGCATGGGACCGACGGATCTGTCTCGATTGGAGTCCCGGACACCCGCAACAAACCACGTGGCCGCGGCGTCAACGCACGTCAGTTCCGCAGCGACCTCGTCAGCACTGCATCACGTGCTGGTGTCCCAGTTGCTTCGATATGTCTCACGCTGCTCTCCCTGAGCAACAGCGTCAGCTTGGAAGAACGAGTGGTCATGACCGATGCTGCGATCAGTGCAGCCGAAAACTACCCAAGCGACGCCTCTGTGAAACGGCCGTTGACCACGCTCGAAGCACTGACAGACTTCAGCGAACGCTGCGGCTCCGCCACAGGAGGACGTGCACTACGGGATGCTGTCTGCTTGGCACGACCAGGCGTCGAGTCACCAATGGAATCGGTTCTCCGGTTCAAGATTGTCGCTGCAGGTATCCTGGAGCCTGACATCGCGGTCACGGTGACATGTCCGAGTGGCCGCGAGGCTCGCCTCGACCTTGCTTACAGGGATGGGCGGGTTGCCCTCGAGTACGACGGCTATGAGTTTCACTCCAATAAGCAGCAGTGGCAAAGGGACATCCATCGGACAAGGGATCTCCAGCAGGCTGGATGGCACGTGATCCGCGTAACCGCTGGCGACATATATCCGAATGCTGACCGCTTCCTCGGATACCTCCGCCGCGTCCTCCGGTCCCGGTCCGACCTCGCTCTCCGCTAAACGTGCCCCAGGCCTTCCGTCTCAGCAAAAACTGCCCCAAATGGTTGGTGCGGTGCCAATTTTCGCACCGCACCAACCATTTGGGGCAGAAAACATGTGTGCACGGCACAGAGCGCGCGTGCTACAGCGTGACCGTTAGGACTGGATGCCCTTCGCGGCGAGGGCAGCGGCAATCGCCTCGCCAACCTCGTCGATCGAGCCCATACCGTCGACCTCAACCACGAGGCCACGCTCGCGGTACACGGCGAGCAGCGGCTCGGTCTCTTCGCGGTACACGTGCTGGCGGTGACGGATCGTCTCTTCGTTGTCGTCCACACGGCCCTGCTCCTCTGCGCGCTTGAGGAGGCGCTCAACGACGACGTCCTCATCCACGGTGAGCGAAATCACTGCGTCGAGGTCGACGCCCTGCGAGCCGAGGAGCGCCGTCAGCGCCTCAACCTGTGCGAGGGTGCGGGGGTAGCCGTCGAGAAGGAAGCCGCCCTGGGCGTCGTCCTCAGCGAGGCGGTCGCGAACGAGGTCGTTCGTGAGCGAGTCCGGCACGAGGTCGCCGCGCGAGGTGATCTCCTGTGCAAGCTTGCCGAGCTCGGTACCTTCCTTGATGTTCTTGCGGAAGATGTCGCCGGTCGAAATCGCGGGGATGCCGTAACGCTCGGCGATACCCGTCGCCTGCGTACCCTTGCCGGCACCTGGAGGTCCGACGATGAGGAGACGAACTGCGTTCTCGGGGGTGCGGGTCATCGGAGAAGTCCTTCGTAATTGCGCTGCTGGAGCTGTGCGTCGATCTGCTTCACCGTCTCAAGACCGACACCCACGATGATGAGCAGCGATGCGCCACCGAAGGGGAATCGACCGTTACCGCCGAGGAAGGCGAGTGCGATGAGCGGGATGAGTGCGAGCACGCCCAGGTAGATCGAGCCCGGGAAGGTAATGCGCGTGAGCACATAGTTGAGGTACTCGGCCGTCGGGCGGCCAGCGCGAATACCGGGGATGAAGCCACCGTGCTTCTTCATGTTCTCGGCGACCTCTTCAGGATTGAAGGCGATCGCGACATAGAAGTACGTGAACCCGATGATGAGCAGGAAGAACGCTGCCATGTAAATCGGGTGGTCACCCGTCGTGAAGTTGTTCTGAATCCAGGTCACCCATTCAGCGGGCTGTTGACCGGCTGCCGGCTGGTTGAACTGCGCAATGAGCGCCGGGAGGTACAGGATCGACGAGGCGAAGATGACCGGGATCACACCGGCCTGGTTCACCTTGATCGGGATGTAGGTGGTGTTGCCACCGTAGGTGCGGCGACCCACCATGCGTTTCGCGTACTGGACCGGGATGCGACGCTGCGACTGCTCAACGAACACGACCGCCATCATGATGAGCAGGCCGAGGATGACGACGCCGACGAGGGCGCCAACGCCAGCCGAACCCTGCGCGAGGCTCATGAACGCAGCCGGGAAACCAGCGGCGATCGAGGTGAAGATGAGCAGCGACATACCGTTACCAACACCGCGCTCGGTAATGAGCTCGCCGAGCCACATGATGATCGCGGTACCTGCCGTGAGCAGCGTGATGATGAGCAGCGTGCGGACGACGTTGAGCCAGATGTTCTCCGGCGTGCCCGCGGTCTCGGGAAGCATCGCGATGATGTCCGAGCAGGCGGCGGGGCCACCCTGACCAAAGAGGGCACCCGACTTTGCGACGGTGACGAGCGTGGTCGACTGCAGGATGGCGAGCGCGATCGTGATGTATCGCGTGTACTGCGTGAGCTTGGCCTGACCCGTCTGGCCTTCCTTGTGAAGTGCCTCGAAGTGCGGGATCACGACGCGCAGCAGCTGCGTGATGATCGACGCCGTAATGTACGGCATGATGCCGAGCGCGAAGATCGACATCTGAAGGAGTGCACCGCCCGAGAACAGGTTCACCATGTCGAACAGACCGGAGCTACCGGGCGCCTGCGATGCGGTGAGGCACTGCTGCACGTTCGTGTACTTGACGTACGGAGCGGGGATAAACGTGCCGAGACGGTAAATAGCGATCACGCCGAGCGTGAAGAGCACCTTCGTGCGAAGGTCCGGCGTCTTGAACACGCGCGCAATAGCACTGAACACGCTGGGTATCCTGCTTTCGTTTGGTCGCGGAACAGCGAACGGGGGCCGGCCACCGCCGACCCCCGTTCGGGTGTCTTACTTCGAGACGGTACCGCCGGCGGCAACGATCTTCTGCTCTGCCGAGCTCGAGACCTTGTCAACCGTGACGTTCAGCTTAACCGTAATCTCGCCGGTGCCGAGCACCTTCACAGGCTCGTTCTTGCGAACAGCGCCCTTGGCAACGAGTGCCTCGACGGTGACGTCGCCACCCTCTGGGAACAGCTCTGCGAGCGTGTAGAGGTTCACAACCTGGTACTCGACGCGGAACGGGTTCTTGAAACCACGGAGCTTCGGCGTACGCATGTGGAGCGGCATCTGGCCACCCTCGAAGCCAGCCTTGACCTGGTAACGGGCCTTCGTACCCTTGGTACCGCGGCCAGCCGTCTTACCCTTCGAGCCTTCACCGCGACCAACGCGGGTCTTTGCCTTCTTGGAACCGGCAGCCGGACGGAGGTGGTGGACCTTCAGGACGGCGTCCTGCTGAGCCTCCTGCGAGGTCTCCTGCTTCTCGGTCATTCGCTGACCTCCTCGACCTTGACGAGGTGAGCAACAGTCTTCACGTAACCGCGGTTCACCGGGGTGTCCTCCTTGACGACGGTGTCGCCAATGCGCTTGAGGCCCAGCGAACGCAGCGTGTCACGCTGGTTCTGCTTCTCACTGATAACGGACTTGATCTGGGTGACCTTGAGGTTCTTGGCCATTAGGCACCAGCCTTTGCAGCTTCTGCAGCCTCGATGCGAGCCTGCTCCTCGGCGCGCAGGATGCGAGCCGGGACAACAGCGTCGACGTCGAGACCACGGCGAGCAGCCACAGCGCGCGGCTCTTCGAGCTGCTTGAGCGCTTCAACCGTCGCGTGAACGATGTTGATGGTGTTCGACGAACCGAGCGACTTGCTCAGGACGTCGTGGATGCCAGCGCACTCGAGGACGGCACGAACCGGACCACCGGCGATAACACCGGTACCAGCAGCTGCCGGACGGAGGAGGACCACACCAGCGGCGGCCTCACCCTGCACCGGGTGCGGGATGGTCTTGAGGACGCGGGGAACGCGGAAGAAGTTCTTCTTCGCTTCCTCGACACCCTTCGAGATGGCGAGCGGAACTTCGCGGGCCTTGCCGTAGCCGACACCCACGAGGCCGTTGCCGTCACCGACGACGACGAGGGCAGTGAAGGCGAAACGACGTCCACCCTTCACAACCTTCGACACGCGGTTGATGGTGACGACGCGCTCAAGGAACTGGTTGTCCTGGTCGTTGTCGCGACCACGACCGCGGCCACGGCCACGCTCGTTGCGGTCACGGCCACCGCGGCGCTCGCCACGGCCGCCCTCACGGGTCGAGGACTCGCTCGAAGCTGCGGTCTCGACGGGCGTCTCGTTGACGCTCTCAGGCGCCTGGTTGTCGATGTTCTCGGTCACAGGGCCAGTCCTGCCTCTCGTGCTCCATCAGCGATGGCCGCGACGCGGCCGGCGTACTTGTTACCGCCACGGTCGAAGACAACCGACTCGATGCCGGCGGCCATGGCGCGCTCGGCAACGAGCTCGCCGACGCGCTTGGCCTTAGCCGACTTGTCGCCCTCGAAGGAGCGGAGCTCGGCTTCCATGGTCGAAGCCGACGCGAGGGTGTGACCCTTCGAGTCGTCGACGACCTGCACGAACACGTGACGTGCCGAGCGGGTGACAACGAGACGCGGACGCGACTCGGTGCCAGCGATCTTCTTGCGCAGACGGTCGTGGCGGCGGCCACGGGCAGCCTGCTTGCTCTTGCCTCGGGTTCCGAGTCCCATGGTTACTTACCAGCCTTTCCGGCCTTGCGGCGGATCTGCTCGCCTGCGTAGCGGACACCCTTGCCCTTGTACGGCTCGGGCTTGCGGAGCTTGCGGATGTTGGCTGCAACCTCGCCGACGGCCTGCTTGTCGATGCCAAGGACCGTGACCTTGTTGTTGCCCTCAACCTGGAAGGTGATGCCAGCCGGCGGCTCAACGGTAATCGAGTGCGAGTAGCCGAGGTTGAACTCAAGGTTCTGGCCCTTGGCCTGCACGCGGTAACCGGTGCCGACGACCTCGAGAGCCTTCGAGTAGCCCTGCGTCACGCCGATGATGTTGTTGTTGATGAGGGTGCGGGTGAGGCCGTGGAGCGAGCGCGACTCACGCTCGTCGTCCGGACGGGTCACGAGCACCTGACCGTCTTCGAGCTTGACCTCGATGGGCTTGGCAACGACGAGCTCCAGCTCGCCCTTGGGGCCCTTGACCGTCACGTTCTGGCCGTCGATCTTGATGTCAACGCCAGCGGGAACCTGAATAGGAAGTCGTCCAATTCGCGACATGTTCGGCTACCACACGTAGGCGAGGACTTCCCCACCCACGCCCTTCTGCTCGGCCTCGCGGTCGGTGAGAAGACCGGAGGAGGTGGACAGGATCGCGATGCCAAGACCGCCGAGAACGCTCGGCAGCTCGGTCGAGCGCGCGTAAACGCGAAGACCCGGCTTCGAAACGCGCTTGATGCCAACGATCGAACGCTCACGGTTTGCACCGAACTTGAGCTCGAGGGTGAGCGTCTGACCGACGCGTGCGTCCTCAACCTTCCAGTCTTCGATGTAACCCTCGCGCTTGAGGATGTCGGCGATATTCTTCTTGAGCTTCGAGCTCGGCATCGACACGGTGTCGTGGTGCGCCGAGTTCGCATTGCGCAGTCTGGTCAGCATGTCTGCGACCGGATCTGTCATCGTCATGATGTGGTGCCTTTCGCCTGGTTTCGCCGCCCGGTTCAGGGACGGCGACCTGTGGTGGTGAAGGTGCCGAAGGTTTTCGACACCGAAGTTCGAGCTTAGCCGCTCACAGCGTGCAGGGGAAGTGCGATATTCATCGCACTCCCCCGTCACATGCTGCGTGTTACGCGTTGAGGCCCGAGTGGAACGGGAAGCCGAGCTTCTTGAGAAGCGCGCGGCCTTCGTCGTCCGTCTTGGCCGTCGTCACGATGGTGATGTCCATACCACGGACGCGGTCAATCTTGTCCTGGTCGATCTCGTGGAACATAACCTGCTCGTTGAGACCGAAGGTGTAGTTGCCGTTGCCGTCGAACTGCTGGTCCGAGAGACCGCGGAAGTCGCGGATACGCGGAAGCGCGAGGGAGATAAGACGGTCGAGGAACTCCCACATGCGGTCGCCACGCATCGTGACGTGGCAGCCGATGGGCATGCCCTCACGGAGCTTGAACTGTGCGATCGACTTACGAGCCTTCGTGACCATCGGCTTCTGACCGGTGATCGCGGTGAGGTCTGCAATTGCACCCTCGATGACCTTGCCATCGCGGGCGGCCTCGCCGACACCCATGTTCACGACGACCTTGACGACGCCGGGAACCTGGTGGATGTTCTCCACCTTGAGTTCGTCCTTGAGGGCCGGGAGGATCTCGTTGCGGTACTTGACCTTGAGACGGGGCTGGATGTTGCCAGCCACCGGGGCGTTTTCAGCCATGGATTACTCCGCGTCCTTCTTCGTGGCCTCGGTCTTGGCCGATGCCTTCTTGGTGGTCTTAGCGGTGCTCTTCGACTCCGCGCGACGCGAGGGCTTGAAGTAGCGCTCGCGCACGACCTTGGTGACGCCGTCCTTGGTGACCGTCGTCTCCTTGAAGCCGACGCGAGCCGGCTTCTTCGTGGCGGGGTCGACGAGTGCGACGTTCGAGACGTGGATCGGCGACTCGATGTGCTCGATGCCACCGGTCTTCGAACCGCGCTGCGTCTGGCCGACGCGCGTGTGACGCGTCGTGAGGTTGAGGCCCTCGACGATGACACGCTGTTCGTCAACAAGCACCTCAAGCACGATGCCCTGGGCGCCGCGGAACTGCTTGTCGTTCTTCATCTTGGGGCCCGAGATGATCTCGACGAGATCGCCCTTACGGATCTTGGCCATGGACTAGATCACCTCCGGGGCGAGCGACACGATCTTCATGAACTTCTTGTCGCGCAGCTCACGGCCAACCGGGCCGAAGATACGCGTACCGCGCGGTTCACCGTCGTTCTTGAGAATCACAGCTGCGTTCTCGTCGAACTTGATGTACGAACCGTCGACGCGACGGGTCGGCTTCACCGTGCGAACAATGACTGCCTTAACGACGTCACCCTTCTTCACGTTGCCGCCGGGGATGGCGTCCTTGACGGTTGCGACGATGACGTCCCCGAGGCCGGCGTAGCGACGACCCGAGCCTCCAAGCACGCGGATGGTGAGGAGCTCCTTGGCGCCGGTGTTGTCGGCGACACGGAGTCGGGATTCCTGCTGAATCATATGGGTCTCCTAGGCTGAAATCTCAGCGAGTAGGCCGGGGCCTACTTCGCCTTCTCGAGGATTTCGACGAGGCGCCAGCGCTTGGTTGCGCTGAGCGGACGCGTTTCGGCGATGAGCACGAGGTCGCCGATACCGGCGGTGTTCTCTTCGTCGTGCGCCTTGATCTTCGTGGAACGACGGAGCACCTTGCCGTAGAGGGGGTGCTTCACGCGGTCTTCGACGAGGACGACGATGGTCTTGTCCATCTTGTCGCTCGTGACGTAACCGCGACGCGTCTTGCGGTAATTACGCTTGGCCTCGTCCGAGGCGGCCGTCGTCTCGACGGCGTCCTGCTGCGTGGTCTCAGCCATTACTTGGTCTCCTCGTTCTTCGCGGCCTTCGACGCCTTGGCCGGCTTCTCAGCTGCCTGCGGCGTTGCGCGAATGCCGAGCTCGCGCTCACGGATGACCGTGTAGATGCGAGCGATGTCGCGCTTGACGGCGCGGATACGACCGCGCTCCTCGCCCTGGCCGGTTGCGGCCTGGAAACGGAGGTTGAACAGCTCTTGCTTGGCCTTCTTCAGCTCGTCGATGAGACGGCCGTCTTCGAAGGTGTCGAGCTCGACGATGGCGAGCTCCTTGGATCCGATCGCCATGTTTATTCGCCTTCCTCGCGCGTAACGATGCGTGCCTTGAGCGGCAGCTTGTGAATGGCACGAGTGAGCGCCTCACGGGCGAGCTCCTCGCTGACGCCGGCCACCTCAAAGATGACGCGACCCGGCTTGACGTTTGCAACCCACCACTCGGGCGAACCCTTACCGGAACCCATTCGGGTTTCGGCCGGCTTCTTGGTGAGCGGACGGTCCGGGTAGATGTTGATCCAGACCTTACCGCCACGCTTGATGTGACGGGTCATGGCGATACGAGCGGCCTCAATCTGGCGGTTCGTGACATATGCCGGCGAAAGCGCCTGGATACCGAACTCACCGAAGGTGACCTTCGTGCCGCCCTTGGCCTGACCGGTACGAACCGGACGGTGCTGCTTGCGGTGCTTGACTCGACGGGGAATCAACATGGTTATGCCTCAACTCCTGCTGCGGCCGGCTGCTTGTCGGCGTCGCGACGCGGACGGCGGTTACGGTCACCACGGTCGCCACGCGACGACTTCTGGTTGGCCTGTTCGCGAGCGAGCTCCTTGTTCGTGAGGTCACCCTTGTAGATCCACACCTTGACACCGATGCGACCGTAGGTGGTCTTGGCCTCGTAGAAGCCGTAGTCGATGTTGGCGCGGAGGGTGTGCAGGGGCACGCGGCCCTCGCGGTAGAACTCCGAGCGGCTCATTTCAGCGCCACCGAGGCGGCCCGAAACCTGAATACGGATGCCCTTGGCGCCGGCGCGCTGTGCGCCCTGGAGGCCCTTGCGCATCGCGCGGCGGAATGCCACACGAGCCGAGAGCTGCTCTGCGATTCCCTGGGCGACAAGCTGAGCCTCAGCCTCGGGGTTCTTGACCTCGAGGATGTTGAGCTGAATCTGCTTGCCGGTGAGCTTCTCAAGGTCGCCACGGATGCGCTCTGCCTCGGCGCCGCGGCGGCCGATGACGATGCCCGGGCGGGCGGTCTTGATGTCGACGCGAACGCGGTCACGCGTGCGCTCGATTTCGATGCGGGCAACGCCGGCACGGTCGAGCTGCGTCTGAAGCATCTCACGGATGCGGATGTCTTCGTTCACGTAGTCGGCGTAGCGCTGACCGGGCTTCGTCGAGTCGGCGTACCAACGCGACACGTGGTCGGTGGTGATGCCGAGACGGAAGCCGTACGGATTGATCTTCTGTCCCATTACTTGGCCTCCGCCTTCTCGTCGGTCTCCGGCGTGGCGAGCACGACCGTGATGTGGCTGGTGCGCTTGTTGATGCGGAACGCGCGGCCCTGGGCACGCGGCTGGAACCGCTTCATCGTGGCACCCTCGTCAACGAATGCCGTCTTGACGTAGAGGTCACGCTCATCGAGGAACTCGTTGTCGCGGTCTGCGATAACTCGTGCGTTGGCGATACCCGAGGCGACGACCTTGTAGATCGGCTCCGAAGCTGCCTGCGGGGCAAACTTCAGGATTGCAAGCGCCTCGAGGGCCTGCTTGCCGCGGATGAGGTCAACGACACGACGAGCCTTCTGAGGGGTGACGCGGATGTGTCGCACGCGGGCGATCGACTCCACCATGATTCTCCTCCTTCACGCCCCCGCGTTAGCGGCGGCGACCCTTCTTGTCGTCCTTCTCGTGACCACGGAAGGTGCGCGTCGGCGCGAATTCGCCGAGCTTGTGTCCCACCATCGTCTCGGTGACGAAGACGGGGATGTGCTTGCGGCCGTCGTGCACGGCGATCGTGTGACCGAGCATGTCGGGGACGATCATCGAGCGGCGGGACCACGTCTTGATGACGTTCTTGCTGCCGGCTTCGTTCTGCTTGAGCACCTTCTGCAGGAGGTGCTCGTCAACGAAGGGGCCCTTCTTAAGACTGCGAGGCATCTTCTGGCTCTCCTACTTGCGCTTCTTGCCGGTCGGACGGCGACGGACGATGAGCTTGTCGCTCTCCTTGTTGGGGCGACGCGTGCGACCCTCGGGCTGACCCCACGGCGAAACGGGGTGACGGCCACCAGAGGTGCGGCCTTCACCACCACCGTGCGGGTGGTCGACCGGGTTCATGACGACACCGCGGACAGTCGGGCGAACACCGAGCCAGCGCTTGCGGCCGGCCTTACCGAGGTTGATGTTCGACTGCTCAGCGTTGCCGACCTCACCGATCGTGGCGCGGCAGCGTGCGTCGACGTTGCGAACTTCACCCGACGGCAGGCGGAGCTGCGCGTAGGGGCCGTCCTTTGCGACGAGGCGGATGGCTGCACCGGCCGAACGCCCCATCTTCGCGCCGCCACCGGGGCGGAGCTCGACGGCGTGGATCACGGTACCCGTCGGGATGTTGCGAAGCGGGAGGTTGTTGCCCGGCTTGATGTCAGCGTTCGGACCCGACTCGACGATGTCGCCCTGCTTGAGCTTGTTCGGAGCGAGGATGTAGCGCTTGGTGCCGTCCACGAAGTGGAGAAGGGCAATGTTGGCGGTACGGTTCGGGTCGTACTCGATGTGAGCAACCTTGGCGTTCACGCCGTCCTTGTCATTGCGACGGAAGTCGATGACGCGGTACTGGCGCTTGTGTCCACCACCGATGTGACGGGTCGTGATGCGGCCCTGGTTGTTGCGACCGCCGGTCTTGGCGAGCGGGCGCAGGAGCGACTTCTCCGGGGTCGAGCGCGTGATCTCGGTGAACTCCGAGACCGATGCGCCGCGACGACCGGGGGTCGTGGGCTTGTAGTTACGAATAGCCATGTGTCTTCGTCCTTCGCTTCCGACTAGCCGACGTTCTCGAAGATGTCGATCGAGCCCGACTTGAGCGTGACGATGGCGCGCTTGGTGTTCTTGCGCTTACCGATGCCGAAGCGGGTACGGCGGGTCTTGCCCTGGCGGTTGAGGGTGTTGATGGTTGCGACCTCGACGCCGAAGATGTGCTCGATAGCGAGCTTGATCTCGGTCTTGTTCGAACGGGGGTCCACCTCGAAGGTGTACTTGCCCTGGTCGATGAGGCCGTAGCTCTTCTCGGAGATGACCGGAGCGATGATCACATCGCGCGGGTCCTTGTTGTAGCCGCTCACGCGCGGTCCTCCTTGTTGGTCTTGCTCGCGACGAACTGGTCGTACGCGGCCTTCGTGAAGAGGACGTCATCTGCAACGAGGACGTCGTAGGCGTTGAGCTGGTCGGCGAAGAGGCCGTGGAGGTCGGCAATGTTACGGACCGACTTCACTGCGATCTCTTCCTCGCGAGCGAGGACGAGGAGCACCTTGCGGCGGTCGGTGACCTTCGCAATGGCGGCAACGGCTGCCTTCGTCGAGGGCGTCTCACCGGCGACGAGCTGGTCGACGACGTGGAGGCGACCCTGGCGGGCGCGATCGCTGAGGGCACCGAGGAGTGCAGCAGCAATCATCTTCTTGGGGGTGCGCTGCGCGTAGCTGCGCGGCACCGGGCCGTGGACGGTGCCACCGCCGCGGTGCTGCGGCATGCGGACCGAACCCTGACGGGCGTTACCCGTGCCCTTCTGCTTGAAGGGCTTGCGGCCGGAACCGGAAACTTCACCGCGGTTCTTCGCCTTGTGCGTGCCCTGACGTGCAGCGGCGCGCTGTGCGACGACAACCTGGTGGATGAGAGGGATGTTGGTTTCGACGTCGAAGAGTTCGGCGGGGAGCTCGACCGAACCGGTCTTCTTGCCCGCGGCGTCGGTGACGTTGATCGTGGTGGCAGTCATTCGGCTATGCACCCTTCACTGCGTTGCGGACGAAAACGAGGCGGCCCTTTGCGCCCGGGACAGCGCCCTTGACGAGGAGCAGACCCTTCTCAGCGTCCACAGCGTGGATCGTGAGGTTCTGGACGGTGACGCGGTCGCCACCCATGCGGCCAGCCATGCGCGTGCCCTTGAAGACACGGCTCGGCGTGGCCGAAGCACCGATCGAACCGGGCTTGCGGTGGTTCTTGTGCTGACCGTGCGAAGCGGAAACACCAGCGAAGTTGTGGCGCTTCATCGTGCCGGCGAAGCCCTTACCCTTGCTGGTGCCGACGACGTCGACCTTCACGCCAGCTTCAAAGATCTCAGCCGTGAACTCCTGGCCGACCTCGTACGAGTCAGCGTCAGCGGTGCGGATCTCGGTCAGGTGGCGACGCGGGGTCACATCGATCTTCTTGAAGAAGCCAGCCTTGGGCTGGTTCACCTTGCGGGGGTCGATAGCACCAGCGGCGATCTGAATCGCGCTGTAGCCGTTCTTCTCTGCGGTCAGGATCTGCGTCACGACGTTGGGCGTGACCTGAATGACCGTGACGGGGACGAGACGCTTGTTCTCATCCCAGACCTGGGTCATGCCGAGCTTCGTGCCCAGCACACCCTTAAACGTCTTGGTAGCGGTTGCCATGAGTTCCTCTAGAGCTTGATCTCGATGTTGACGTCGGCCGGAAGGTCGAGGCGCATAAGAGAGTCGACAGCCTTCGGCGTCGGGTCGACGATGTCGATGAGACGCTTGTGCGTGCGCATCTCGAAGTGCTCGCGGCTGTCCTTGTACTTGTGGGGCGAACGGATAACGACGACCACGTTCTTCTCCGTCGGGAGCGGCACGGGGCCGATCACCGTGGCGCCTGCACGAGTAACCGTGTCGACGATCTTCCGGGCCGAGCTGTCGATGACCTCGTGGTCATACGACTTCAGCCGAATGCGGATCTTCTGTCCCGCCATGCTTGTCTCTCTTTCCTGTGACGATCGCTGCCACTGACCTGCCGCCCTGGGCGGCGCATGCAAAACCTGGGTAGCCCCGGGGTCGCTTGGTGATTCGCACCACTGTTCTTCTGTCAAGGTCCACCGCTGAGCGCACCGAAATGCATTCAGACCGATGTACGGGACTCCTGCAGCGGGTGCTGCGGGGATGACATGGTCATCCCGGACTCCCGGAGCGTTGCTCTGCTGCCGGCGGCGGCACCTGCTCCGCTCGGCAGGCGGTGACGCACATTCACGGCAGTGATTCGGCCTACGTCTCCACGCAGGGCTCGAAGTACTGAACTCGTTGAGTCTAGGCCCGTTTCAGGGTTTCGTGCAACCCGGGCGTGTCGCGCATCCACTCTCTCCCATCCCCTCCCCCAGCTTCACAGTGCTCTCGCGCTGACACGCAATGAACCCCTCACCCAGTGGCGAGGGGTTCGAAAGCGTTCGGGTGCGCGCTACTGCTGCTGACCAGGCTGGCCCTGCTGACCGATCTTGTCGTCGAGGAACTGCTGAGCCTGCTGGATCTGCTCGCCGTGCTGGCCGCCCGTGCGCTCATTCGCGAAGTCGGCAGCACCCTGGAGCGCCTGGTCCGATGCCTGCTCCCCCTGCTCCGAGCCGAGGAATTCGTTTGCCTTGTCCATGAGACCCATGAGGGCTCCTTTCCGTTGATGATCACCGCGCGATCAGCGCGATGCAGTCAGTTTCGCGTGAACGTCTGGGCACGTCATCATCGTGACCTTCACAGATGAGGTGAATCCGCTGTGAAATCGTGCAACACCCTGGCACGCCGTTGCATCTCTCAAGCTCTGCTGTGTTTACAACGCAACAAGGGCCGGACCCGCAGGTCCGACCCTTGTTGATGCTCAGCGTTTGAGCGAGTTCGCGTGAACTACTTGATGATCTTCGTCACCGTGCCGGCGCCGACCGTACGGCCACCCTCACGGATTGCGAAGCCGAGGCCCTCTTCCATAGCGATCGGCTGGATGAGCTCGACCGACATGTCGGTGGTGTCACCAGGCATGACCATCTCGGTGCCCTCGGGGAGGGTGATGACACCGGTCACGTCCGTGGTGCGGAAGTAGAACTGCGGGCGGTAGTTCGTGTAGAACGGGTTGTGACGGCCACCTTCGTCCTTCGAGAGGATGTAGGCGGTGCCTTCAAAGTTGGTGTGCGGGGTAACCGAACCAACAGCGGCAACAACCTGACCGCGCTCGACCTCTTCGCGCTTGAGACCGCGGAGGAGAAGACCACAGTTCTCGCCGGCCCATGCCTCGTCGAGCTGCTTGTGGAACATCTCGATACCGGTGACGGTGGTCTTCTGCGTCGGGCGGATACCGACGATCTCGACGTCCGAGTTGATAGCGAGGGTACCGCGCTCTGCACGGCCGGTGACGACCGTACCGCGACCGGTGATCGTGAAGACGTCCTCAATCGGCATGAGGAACGGCTTGTCCTTGTCGCGGACCGGGTCCGGGATGTTCTCGTCGACAGCTTCCATGAGGTCGAGGACCGACTGGACCCACTTCTCGTCACCCTCAATAGCCTTGAGAGCCGAGACGCGCATCACAGGAGCGTCGTCGCCGGGGAAGTCCTGCGACGAGAGGAGCTCGCGCACCTCGAGCTCAACGAGCTCAAGGATTTCCTCGTCGTCAACCATGTCCGACTTGTTGAGTGCGACACAGAGGTAAGGAACGCCAACCTGCTTTGCGAGGAGGACGTGCTCACGCGTCTGAGCCATCGGGCCGTCGGTGGCGGCGACCACGAGGATCGCGCCGTCCATCTGGGCCGCACCGGTGATCATGTTCTTGATGTAGTCAGCGTGACCAGGGGCGTCGACGTGCGCGTAGTGGCGCTTCGGCGTCTCGTACTCAACGTGCGAGATGTTGATGGTAATACCGCGCTGACGCTCCTCGGGAGCCGAGTCAATCGTCGCGAAGTCGCGCTGCACGTTCGTATCCGACGGGTACTTGTCAGCAAGCACCTTCGAGATGGCGGCGGTGAGCGTGGTCTTGCCGTGGTCGACGTGACCGATCGTTCCGATGTTGACGTGCGGCTTGGTCCGCTCGAACTTGGCCTTAGCCACTGTGGTCCTCCTCAGGACGTTCTTGGGGTCCGGCCGCACAGGCTGCGCGGACGGGGGTCAGGTGGAAAATGTGCAGTTATCGATAGTACCTGCTTGCTTGGGCGGACACGCAAGCCCGCCCAAGCAGACCAGCAGACAGAGGGCTTAGGCGCCCTTTGCCTTCTGGATGATCTCTTCGGCGACGTTACGGGGAACCTCGGCGTACGAGTCGAAGGTCATGGAGTAGACCGCACGACCCGACGTCTTGCTACGGAGGTCACCGATGTAACCGAACATCTCGGAGAGCGGGACGAGTGCGCGGACGACCTTGACACCCGATGCGTCTTCCATCGACTGGATCTGACCGCGGCGGGAGTTGAGGTCACCGATGACATCGCCCATGTACTCCTCAGGAGTACGAACCTCGACAGCCATCTGCGGCTCGAGGAGCACGGCGCCGGCGCGAGGTGCGGCCTCCTTGAAGGCCATCGAACCGGCAATCTTGAAGGCCATTTCCGACGAGTCAACGTCGTGGTACTGGCCGTCGAGAAGCGTGGCCTTGACACCGACCATCGGGAAGCCAGCGAGAACACCAACCTGCATGGCGTCCTGGATACCGGCGTCAACCGAAGGGATGTACTCGCGCGGAACGCGACCACCGGTCACGGCGTTCTCGAACTCGTAGATCTTGTCGCCCTCGACCTCCATGGGCTCGAGCTTGATCTGAACCTTTGCGAACTGACCCGAACCACCGGTCTGC
Organism: [Zimmermannella] alba NBRC 15616; assembly: GCF_001570905.1. GTDB lineage: Bacteria > Actinomycetota > Actinomycetes > Actinomycetales > Microbacteriaceae > Pseudoclavibacter > Pseudoclavibacter albus. The sequence goes on from NZ_BCSO01000004.1 coordinate 77,243, forward strand.
TTCTTGTGCGTGTAGTCGTACTTCTCGACCGTCTTGCGGATGGTCTCGCGGTACGCAACCTGCGGAGCACCGATGTTCGCCTCAACCTTGAACTCGCGCTTCATGCGGTCGACAAGGATGTCGAGGTGGAGCTCACCCATACCCGAGATGGTCGTCTGACCGGTCTCCTGGTTGAGTTCGACGCGGAACGTCGGGTCTTCTTCAGCGAGCTTCTGGATGGCGACGCCGAGCTTCTCCTGGTCAGCCTTCGTGTTCGGCTCGATAGCAACCGAGATCACGGGCTCCGGGAAGGTCATCGACTCGAGGACGATCGGCTCGTTGATGTCGCACAGCGTGTCACCCGTGGTCGTGTCCTTGAGACCGATGGCCGCGTAGATGTGACCAGCGGCAACCGAGTCGACCGGGTTCTCCTTGTTGGCGTGCATCTGGAAGAGCTTGCCGATGCGCTCCTTCTTGCCCTTGGTCGAGTTGAGCACCTGGGTGCCGGTCTCGACGTGACCCGAGTACACGCGGACGTAGGTGAGGCGACCGAAGAACGGGTGCGCAACAACCTTGAACGCGAGAGCGGCAAACGGAGCGTCGAACGAGGTCGGACGCTCGATGACCGTCTCTTCATCGCCGAGCGGGTGACCCTGAACGTTCGGGACGTCAGCCGGCGAGGGGAGGAAGTCGATGACAGCGTCGAGCATCGGCTGGATGCCGCGGTTCTTGAAGGCCGAACCACACATCACCGGGAAGGCTTCGCCGTCGATGACGAGCTTGCGGATAGCGCCCTTGATCTCAGCGATCGTGAGCTCTTCACCACCGAGGTACTTGTCGAGGAGCTCCTCATCGGTCTCAGCAACCTGCTCCATGAGCTTTGCGCGGTATTCCTGGGCCTTCTCAACGAGGTCAGCCGGAATCTCTTCGATCGCGGGCTGTGCACCGATCGGCACAACGCCCTTGTCGTCGCCACGCCACGTGATGGCCTGCATCTCGATGAGGTCAACAACACCGATGAAGTCGTTCTCAGCACCGATGGGGAGCTGGATCACGAGCGGCGTTGCGCCGAGGCGGTTGATGATCGTGTCAACGGTGAAGTAGAAGTCCGCACCGAGCTTGTCCATCTTGTTGACGAAGCAGATACGGGGGACGTTGTACTTGTCAGCCTGACGCCACACGGTCTCCGACTGCGGCTCGACACCTTCCTTGCCGTCGAAGACAGCAACGGCACCGTCGAGAACGCGCAGCGATCGCTCCACCTCGACGGTGAAGTCGACGTGACCCGGCGTGTCGATGATGTTGATCTGGTTCTTGTTCCAGAAGCACGTCGTCGCAGCCGAGGTAATCGTGATGCCGCGTTCCTGTTCCTGGGCCATCCAGTCCATCGTCGCCGACCCGTCGTGGGTCTCGCCGATCTTGTGGTTGACGCCCGTGTAGAACAGGATGCGCTCGGTGGTGGTGGTCTTGCCGGCGTCAATGTGAGCCATGATGCCGATGTTGCGGACCTTCTTCAGGTCAGTAAGCACGTCCTGTGCCACGGAGTTCCTCCGGTGATCGTGGATGGATGGAGCGAAAGGAGCTTAGTCGACGAAACGAACGAGTCGCTTCGCGCACCTGCAGGAAATTACCAGCGGTAGTGTGCGAACGCCTTGTTCGACTCAGCCATCTTGTGCGTGTCTTCGCGGCGCTTGACCGCTGCACCGAGGCCGTTCGAGGCGTCGAGGATCTCGTTCTGAAGACGCTCGGTCATCGACTTCTCGCGGCGAGCCTTTGCGTAGTCGGTGAGCCAGCGGAGGGCGAGTGTGTTGGCGCGGTGCGGCTTGACCTCAACCGGAACCTGGTAGGTCGAACCACCAACGCGGCGCGAACGCACCTCGAGCGTCGGGCGAACGTTGTCGAGTGCCTTCTTGAGCACAACGACGGCATCCTGGCCGGTCTTAGCGGCAACACCCTCAAGCGCGTCGTAGACGATGCGCTCGGCAAGACCCTTCTTGCCGTCCATGAGGATCTTGTTGACGAGCTGGCTCACAATAGGCGCGCCGTACACCGGGTCGGCGACAACGGGGCGCTTCGGGGCGGGACCCTTACGAGGCATTACTTCTTCTCCATCTTTGCGCCGTAACGGCTGCGAGCCTGCTTACGGTTCTTCACGGCCTGCGTGTCGAGCGCGCCGCGGACGATCCTGTAACGGACACCGGGGAGGTCCTTCACACGGCCGCCACGAACGAGCACCATCGAGTGCTCCTGGAGGTTGTGACCCTCACCGGGGATGTAGGCGGTGACCTCGGTACCGTTCGACAGCTTCACACGTGCGACCTTGCGCAGAGCCGAGTTCGGCTTCTTCGGGGTCGTGGTGTAGACGCGCGTGCAGACGCCGCGCTGCTGCGGGTTGGCCTTGAGGGCCGGCGTCTTCGACGTCGTCGCCTTGGGGCTGCGGCCCTTACGGACCAGCTGCTGAATAGTTGGCACTGTTGAGTCTCCTGGTTGTGTATTGCTCGGATTCGGGGAGGCTTGCTCCCGGAAGCACGTTCTGCTTCCCATAACCCACCGGCAATACCTACAAGCTTGTATCGCTGGTCGGCGGAGTGGGCACCGGCAGTGCGGTGGACCTCACTCTTCCTCGGCGTTTGCCCGGGAGCGTTTCCGCTCGGGCGTGTTCGCTCGGGAAATTGGCGCGCGAAAAAGTGCGCACTGACGAATCCTAACCGCGGATCTTCGACACGGTCAAGCGCGGGACGCGCCGGGGCCTCGAGCGATGAGGACGCGGGCGATGAGAAGGATCGGTGCGGCGGCAATCGGAATCACCGGAGCGAAGTCTTGGAGGCCGAGACCGACCGCAGTGCCGAGCGCTCCCCCAAGGTCTCCCGGCCCCGGCGCGATCATCGCGACGAGCCCAACAACGGCACCGAACACGAGCCAGACAAACCCAGCACCAGCGATCGCGGCACCGAACTGGCGCGACGGCTCTGCCCGATCTCGGCGGATACCCGTGTAACGCGGGACACCGACAAGGATCGCGACGAGCAGGATCGCGACGGTTGTCGCGATCGGGTACATGAAGCGCGAGTGACCCTCGGGAACGACATCCCGCTCGAGGAAGAGCGAGAGGAAGCCCCACGTGGTGAACACGAGCGCGAGGTAAGCCATGGCCGCACCGGCCGCCCATCCGATCGCGCCGCCCATGCGGTCGTGGTCGTGGTCGCCAGCGGTGGCTTCGCCAGGCGCAGGACTCACGACGCGCTCACACGGAGGGAGTCAACGATCCCGCGGATCTCCTCCCCCACGCCATCCTGCTGCAGCTTCGTGAAAGTGCCAATGACCGTGATGGCATCCGTCATGCCGCGGTGACGTACGATCTGCTGGCGGTAGCGCACGAGCATCGTGCCGTGCTGCGGATGACGCTGTTCAGCACCGAGACTCAGACCTTCGGCATCGCGTGAGCTGTCGAGCTCTTTGCCGCGGGCGGCCTGGATTCGCTGCCGAAGCACCTGCTCGGCGTCGTCGTCAGAGATCTCACCCGGCCAGCGTTCGATGGTCACGAGCACGTTGGGTGCAAAACCGCCGGTGCTCACGCGGTGCTTGACGCCCATGACGGCGCCTGCCCACACGAAGGATTCCCATCCCTCGGGCACATCGAGGCTCACGCTCGGCAGCGAGGGGAATTCCTCTCCCGGCATACTGAGTCGTCGCGCAGCGGCGGTGCTCATCGAGCTTGCACCTCACTGTCAGCAACATCGCGCTTCGCCTCGATGCGTGCAGCTTCACGGTCTGCGAGGGCGCGCTCGTAGTCGCTCGTGGCGGTGCGGTGCTTCTTCGTGAGGCGGCGGCCGCGGAGGGCTGCGAAGCCACCAACCCAGGTGAAGATTTCGCGGCCAAGGATGAAGGCGATGAGGATCGGCGCGAGGTGCTCAGGCTTCAGGAGTGCGTCCTGGAAAGCTCCGAAGTTCCACGTACCGGTGTTGATGCCCTGCTGCACGAGGTAGCCGAAGGGGTAGGCCGCGGCCGTTGCAAGACCCGCGAGCAGACCGCCAATGATGTACGACCACCATCCGGCGCGGTTCACGATGAGCGCCCAGAGGATGCCAAAGAGGAAGAACACGGCAACCGGCATCCAGAACTCGGCGCTCGGGATGAAGCTCATCACCGTGCCCATGAGGTCATCCTGCGGAGTGTAGAGACGACGGTAGAGCGCGATCACCGCAGTGTAAGCGGCACCGAGGATGAGCGTCGAGAAGAATGCAATGAGTATGCCGAAGCCACGGTTGCTGCGCTTTGCGGGCTTCTCAAGCGGCTCGTCATCCTCCTGCACCGAGAGCGGCGCGAAGGCTGTGCCGTCGTCGCGGTGGGCTGCGGCGCGGTCACTGCGGGTGCGGTCGATCTCGACGGTGCGGCGGCGGTGTTCCTCGTGGGTGTCGGGTCCTTCGACGGCGTCGGCGTCGGCGTCGGCGAGTCCATCGTGACTGCGGTGTGCGGCGGCCGCTGCGGCAATGGCTGCGGCGCCTCCGGCTGCGGTGCCCGCGACAACGCCAGCGTGGCTGCCATCCGCGACGGTCTCGTCCGTTGCGACAGCATCCTGCTGTTCGTGTTCCGCAACAGCTTCGGCGCGGAGGTCATCAGCAAGGCTCGGCTCGCCTTCCGCCTCGGCCTGAGGCGCGGCGGCGGGCTTCGGAGCGTACGCTGCGTCGGCGGTGTCGTCGATGCCGTCGAGCTCGTCGTCCCCGCGGTCTCGCCCACTGTGCTCAGCGCGGAGCGCAGCAAGCTGTTCCGGGTCCATGGCAACCGTGGGCTCGCCCTCAAAGTCGTCCTGCTCGGCGGGCTCGTGCTGCGCGGCCTGAGTCGCATCGTCGTGAGCCTCGGCTGCGGGGGCAGCTGCAGGCATCGCGAAGGCATCCGCTTCCGCGCCGCGGTCGATGTCGTCGAGCGATTCGGCGCGTGTGCCCTGTTCCGCAGCGTATGCATCGCGCACATCGTCGAGGCTGCGCGTCGAGTTCACGCCCTGGTCGGGGTCAATCGTGCGACTGCGAGCGACAGCGTGTGCGAGGCGGTCATCCTGCGCGGCGTCCTGCTGCTCACCTGCCATCGCGTCGTGCGCCTGCGCGAGATCGGCGTCGCGTACCTCGCCCATGCGCTCGGGCGCTGCGGGGGCAGCTTCCGCGGTGGGTTCGCCGAAGTCGGCCATCGGAGCCGGAGCCTGCTGCTCGTTGATTCGAGGCGCTGGCACGTCGGTATCCTGCGGGCCGTCGTCGAAGGGGAAACGGTTCTGGGGATCGCCGGTCATGTTTGTCACCCTAGGGCCAGCGCCGGGTGTTCCCCGGAGGACAGGCCGAACGAGCCCCGAAGGCGCCCTGTTCTCGGGGCATTTTCAGGCCGGGTGGAGCCGGGCGTCAGCTGCGGCTTGGACTGCGTCGAGTGTTCGTCACCCTACGTCTGCACTGCGGCGCTCAGCGTCGAGCAGCGCCTCGAGGCGTGCTTCGAGCGCACGGGCGATCGCGTCGTGCGCCTTGAAACGTTCTGCGTCGATACACATCTACATGACGCCGTCGACCTCGCGTGCAGTGATCACCTTGGCTTCGCTCGCCGTCGACGAGCCGTCGCCGAATTCCTCTGCAATCGCCCGAAGTTCGTCGGTGTGTGCACCGAACATGCCCGTGGCCGTCCTCCGAAACCCTTCACTCACCCGGTATTGCTGCCAGGTTGGACCGAACGTGAGCGGATGTCAGCGGGAAGGAGTACCCATGGTGAGCGACGTGCCGCGATCCATCAGACCAGGCTCTCACTACCGAGGCAGTGGCCGCCCTCGGTCATCGAGCCCCCTCGCACGAAGGTAACGCCTGGTACGAATGCCAGTTCGGACGCCGAGGATCGAATTCACGACGAACAGGAGCGTGATCGCTGCGTACACAACCGGCTGCCAAGGATCTGCAGCCGCATCCGCGAGTGATTGCGCGATGAAGTAACCTCCGACGAACACTGCGGCCACTCCGATGGCCACAGATACCCAGATCAGAGTTCCTGGCGGCGTGTCGTTGTCGAGCGAACGGCCTTGCTCGTCTTCAGTCGGCCACGGCTGCGTCATCTCGTCCTCCTCCGCACTCGTGAGCTGCCGAGCGCTTGCTCGCGAGCGGCGTCATTCGGCGTCGTCGTCCAGTGCCGTGAGGTCGTCGAGGCGCTCCTCGAGGTCGTCGTCTGTGTAGACCGCATCAACGACCTGGAGATCATCGGTGATGTGCTTCGACTCGGCGATTTGGTAGCAGCGTTCACCGTCTCCATCGGCATCCTGCGGGCCGTCGTCGAAGGGGAAACGGTTTTGGGGATCGCCGGTCATGTTCGTCACCCTAGGGGCCAGCACCGGGTGTTCCCCGGAGGACAGGCCGAACGAGCCCCGAAGGCGCCCTGTTCACGGGGCATTTTCAGGCCCTAGGAGTTCAGATCAGACGCGACGTGCCTGCTTGATCGTTGACACGATGTAGTCATGCAGTTCCGCGTCGGCAAGCTCGCTCGCTTGCTGTTCGCCGTCACGGAGTATCCGGAGCACTCCATTGCGGCCGCGAAGGAATGATCGCGTGATGACGTCGACGCTTGGGTCGCTGATATCGAGCGCGATGGTGCGCGTGTCCTCCGCTCCATCGAGCATCCGCTTCACGGCTGGCACGATGACCGCTGCAACCGGTCGTGCGCCATCCTCGAAGGCGGTGACCATACGAGCACCTGTCGGTAGTGCAATCACCCAGATGGTGTAGCCACTCGCAAGCAGGAAACAGTGGTCCTCTGCAGCCTGGTCACCTTCAATCGCCGCAACGCGCACAATGCAGCGGGCGTCCATGGCTGCGTGAGCGACCGCCAGTGCGGGTCCAGCAGGCTCCGGGATCTCTTCTTCGTTGAGTTCGAGGTCACCGAGGTCGGGATCGATGTCGAGCATGTCTCGAGCGGCGAGCGCGGCGAGCGCCGAGAAAAGGAGCGCTCCGCTGGCCTCGTCGAGGTTGAGACCGGCACGGTGCACGATCGTGTCTCCGTAGTCGCTCCAGGCTGCGAGCAGCCAAGCAAACTCGGCGACACCGAATCCGACGAAGCCGTCATCGCTCTGGGGACCGTTGAAGAGGGCGGCGAGATCAGCGCTGTCGCCGGGGTAGACGTTGCTCGGCTGGTCAGCTGCGGGTCCGAATGCACTGGTCATGCCTGGTCCTCCTGGTTGCCGTCGACATTCGCATCCGCATCATCTCGGCTGAGCAGTTCATCGATCAGGTCCATGAATTGGTCGTCGTTGAGCGGCTCAGCCGCCGTCATCTCGAGGTTCACTTCGTTGCCAGTCACGTGTGACTCGAGCTCGTGCTTCGCGAATCCCTGGGGCGTCTTCACGAGCCGGAACGCTCGGGCGTGCCCGTCCGCGAAGCGTTCGCTAGCGATCGTGATGGGGCTTCCGTCGCCTGCCTCAAACAGCTGCGAAATCACCTCATCAAGTGCGGCCGAAGGATCCCCCGTGCCAACAACGCCAAAGGCGAACGAACCATAGGGATGACGTGTCACCGCGAGAAGCGCCTGGTCGCCGGCGAGCACCATGAAGCCCGGGCCTGCAGACTCAGCCTCGGGCATGATCACCACTCCATGGTGTGCATCCGCGAGGAGGAGGCTCACAGCAAGCGCTGCCCCGGTGGGAGCGAGGTGCTCGCCCTGCGTCCCGACCATGCCACGCGCAGTGAGTGTGGAAAGGCCGTACTGACGGATAGGGAGCGTGTCGAACTCACTCGCAATACCAATGGCTGACAGCACCCGCTCACGAATGTCATCGGCGATCGGCACGGCAAGGGCCAACACTTCTGGCGCTCCGAAACGATCAAAATCGTTCTGCGTCGAAACAGTCATCGGCACCATCTTTCATGTCGAGCCGCAACGCTCACCTCGCGGGCAAGACGATGCCCCTTGCTTGTACCGCACACGGGTGTCCCGTGCGTGAACTGCAGCGCGCTACCACCCAATCTTCGGGAGCGGCGGGACCCAGCTGGACACTTCATCGGCGATGTTCTGTGCACCCTCGGCGATGTCGCCAGCGACGTCCTTCGCTCCCTCAGCGAGGTCTCCAGCGACTTGCTTGGCACCTTCAGCAACATCATTGGCGACTTGCTTGGTGCCTTCCCAAGTATCGCTCGCGACCTGCTTCGTACCCTCCCACACGTCACCAGCAACCTGCTTCGTACCCTCCCAAGCATCGCTCGCGACCTGCTTCGTACCCTCCCAGACATCGCCAGCAACCTGCTTCGTGCCTTCCCACAGCTGGCCGGCCTTCTCGGCGATCCATTCGCGGTTGTCATACAGGAACAGGCCAGTGCTCGCCGTGGCACAGCCAATGCCGACTGGCCCGGGGACCATGCTGCCGATGCCCAGAGCACCCTTCAGGGTCGAGTAGAGGCCACCCGCGTTGTCTCCGGTGCGGAACTTGTTAAATGCGTCGTACCCGTCGAACGCAACACCAAGAAGGCCGAGCGTCTTGCCGAAGGCACGGTTGGTCTTCCCGAAGAGTCCCTCTTGCAAGCCCTGCGAGATTCCGAACTTGTCGGTGAGGAAATTCGACCACTTCTGCGAGAGGTTCGGCAGCGGCCATCCCTTCGGCGGGTTGAGCTGGAGAAGGTCACCCAGCCGCCGGCTCCACTTGTGGAGACGGCTTGATTCGGTAAGGGCCTCTTCAAAGGCGCGCATCGCCTTCCAGCCACCGCCCCAGAGGCCATGGCCTCCCTTGAGCATTTCAGCGAACTCGATGAAGGTGCGCGGCATCTTAATGAGCTTCACAAGGTCCTTGTGACCCTTGTAGAGCTTGTAGAGCCAAGAATCCTTGTAGTCGTCCCAGGAGGGCTGCTTCTGATTCTGGTCGTTCTGGCCAGTCTGGTTCTGCCCGTTCTGGCCGTTTTGGTTGCTGCTGTTGCTACCACCGCGACCATCGGAACACTCGTCCTGCTCATCGGCTTGACGGACAAGGTCTGCGTCGAGCTGTGCGAGCTTGATGGAAAGGTTCTTGATCATTGGCGCGACAGCCGTCGCGTAGTGCATCTTGAAACGTTCTGCGTCGATGCCCATCCAGATAACGCCATCAACCTCGGTCGCCGTGGTGACCTTAGCTTCGGTCGTCGTCGCTGAGCCGTCACCAAAGTCCCCTGCAAGTGCGCGCAGCTCGTCGGTATTCGCACCGAACATGCCAGTTGCCATCCCCCGAAACCCTTCACTCACCCGGTATTGCTGCCAGGTTAGGCCGACCGTGAGCGGATGTCAGTGGGAAGGAGTACCCATGTGCTTCCCCGATATTCCGGGGAAGTCACCGTTTGCGCTGGTCGCGACAACAATCCCCGCAATCGCATTACGAGACCGCGTCCGGAATTTCCTGGCGCAGACTCGCGACGGCACCATTTCGCGAGCGAAATCTTCACTGTTGTGGCGGGATGACGTCCAGATTGCGTTTGCACACAGCTGTGCAGTGTCGCGAAGTACTGCGGTCTCTCGCTACCCAGCCGAAACTACGCGTTCAGAGAGGCTTCAAACTCGTCCAGCATTCCGGCTGTGCGGTCAGCCACCGCACCCTTGGAGTGGGTTCCGGCGAGCATCTCGGGCGCCGCATCGCCGTGCTGCGTCGCGAGCTGGTATTCACCCTCCCCAGCGCTGCGGACGTACAACGTTGACGTCGCAGCATCATCCGCGCTGAGGAACTCGATCGACACCGAGGCATCCTGAACCTGCGCGAGCGACGATTCCGTCAGCTGCTGCAGCACCGAAGCGAGCTCCGCCCCTCGAGGCCACGGAGCAATCGTGCGTTCACGAAGCGGCCCGGCAATAGCCGCGAGCGAGAAGTCTTCCGCGAGCGTGATGAAGGTTTCGCTCACCATGCGATCCTTGGTCGAAATCATGTGGCGAATCCATCCGCGAGCATTGCTGGCGGCGTAAAAGGTGACCATTGCCGGCCCGACAGGCTCCGGCATTGTTTCTTCATCCTCGAGGTGATCGAACACCTCGGTAATACGCTCTGGTTGCGGGCCCGTCTCACGCAACAGGCCACGAGCACTGAGGTTCGACATCGCGAAGGCGAAACCCTCATCGCCAAATTCAGTGACGTCGATCCCTGCCAGCTGCAGCGTGCGCGGCGACGTGCCCAAGCCCGAGCCGATGAGCCATGCATACTCACCCACGCCGAGACGAAGCGGTCCGCCGGAGAACACTTCTGCGAGATCCATCACTGTTCCTCCTGCTTCACAGCCGCCTCCGCCGATTCGACATCGCCCTGATCGTCGTCAGCCTCAGCTGCCTGCAACGCACCGAGCTCGAGCATCTCCTCGAGCAGTTCAGGAAACTCATCCGCGGTGAGGGGGGATGCTTCAACCTGACCTTCGGCATCCGCGTGGAGCATGTAGTACCCCTCGCCAGATTCATCGTTCATGAGGTTCAGGACGCCGAGCTCCTCAGCTCCAAGAGACTGCACCGTCACCTGAACAGGGAGCTCACCGCTCTCGCTGAGAATCTCATCAAGCGCTTCCGCCAGCGCTTCGGGGATGCTCTCGCCGACGAGCTGAGCGATCTGCACGACCTTGCGGGGGCGACGAGTCATGATCAGCGCGTGCTCTTCAGAGACCAGTACGACGAACGATTCACTCACCGTCGGATCAGGAACCACATAGAGCGCATGCTTCACGTTGTGGAGCACTTCACTCACGAGCACAGCCGGGCCCGCTGGCAAGAGCATGGCGTCCTCGCCAAGCTCGATCATCTCTCGCGCAGCAAGGCTTGAAAACCCGAGGTGGTGAGCAGTCTGGGTGTGCCATTCAGGAATGAAACCGAAGGCCTCCATCCAGAGAGACTGTTCGGCATCTCCGGCTCGTGCGCCAAGTGCGAGGAGCTCCGCGGCACCAAACCCCATGTACGGGGTCTCGTTCTGACCGCCGAGCGGGGTTCCGCTCTGTGCGACTGTCGTCATGTCGTTTCCCTTTCCCGGTTCAGCACAATGTATCGCTCCGGGTTAACGGGAAATTCGAACTAGCCCCAGGGCCACTTGCCCTTCGAGACGTTGTCGAATCCGGTCGAAATTGCGTTGCCGATGGCCTCACGGTTCTCGTACACGGTCATACCGATGCTGCCAGCCGCGCAGACGACGCCGACGGGCCCCGGCACGAACGAACCAGCGGCAAGGACGGTTTGGGCACCGTTCCAGGCAGCGCTCTTGTAGTCGCCGTTGTTCAGCGCACCCACGGTCTCGACACCGTTCACGGCGAGGTCAACAACGCCAAGACCCTTACCGAGACCACGACCAGCCTTGCCGGTAAAGCTCTCGATGGCATCCTGGCCAATGCCAACCTTGTTCAGGCCAGACTCAAGCCACTGCGAGGGACCGGTCGAGGGGAACTTGGCGAGGACATCGCGTGCACCCTGCGGAAGCGCGTCCACGGCGCTCTTGAAGATCTGCGCGTCGTTGCCGAAGACGTTGAGGATGCCGGCCTTCCAGTTGCCCTGGAGGGTGTCGCCGAGCGCACGGAACGACTGGTAGGTGTAGCCGAAGGGGAACTTGAGTGCCTTGGCGGCGTCTTCGAGGCCACCGACACCCGTGTGCTTGGCCCAATCCCAGAACTTGACGCCGTTACCCGGACGCCAGCCGTTGAGCCAGTCGAGGCCCAGCTTGTTCCACTGGGTTGCCATCGTGAGGAGTTCGAGCGCGGTTCGCGGTGCCTTCACGAGGGCAAGGATCGGCTTGTAGATGTTGCGGTAGCCGTCCCAGATGCCCTTGAGAGCGTTCACGACGCCGTTGAAGAGCTTGTTGAAGAGGTTGTTCAGGAAGCCACCGCCACCCGAGCCACCGGCCTGCGACGCTTCGGTCTGGTCCTGCGCCTGCTGCTGGAGTCGGCCGTCCACTTCTTCGAGGACGCCCGTGAGCGTGCTGAGCTGGGTGCAGACGGTGGCCTGGTAATCGGCCTTGAAGATCGTCGCGTCGATACCGAACCAGATCACACCCTGAACTGCTGAGCCCGAGGTCGTTTCAGCGACCGTGACCGTGCCCCCCGCCAGACCAAATTCATTGCCGACGGCGTCGAGTTCTTCCGGATTCGCTCCGAACATTCCAGTGGCCATTGGGCGCGTTCCCCTCGCTGATTCAAACCCTCTGTAAGCACTGCCAATGCTACGGAGAGGCACCGGTTTTGTCTGTGGGGAGAACTCCCCATGGAACTTCGGGAACAGTTCTAGATCTTGGCCTATGGCAAGCGAGAGTCACGCCATTCCGGCACACCCGCCTGACGACCGTGACGACGGTCCCACTCGAGGGCTCGAGAGCAGCGCACCCCAGCCTGAACCACCAAGAAGATGAGCAAGGCGCCGATGGCCAGCATTGTTGCCGCCATCAGCCAGTTTCCGGCACCGAGCGCAACGAAGAGTAGCCACGTCAGGATGGCCACCATGATCGGTGCCGTCACGAGAGCGACCACGAGCTGGGCGCGCGGATTCTCGCTGCGGTGCGCCATCGTCTGGCCTCGCTCGTTCTGCTTCGGGCGGTGCTGCATCGGCGGCGCGTATTCGTCGGGGAGGTAATGGTGCGGCCCACGGGAACGATTCCCGCTCACGACCCACAGCGGAAATCCGATGAGCAATAGGACCAAGCCTGCCGCACCAGTTACCCACGAGGCGAGCCCCACACGGAGCGCTGCCAGGACGAGCGCAACAAGCAGGAAGACAACTGCCAGCAGCGTGATGGCCTTGCCGACGGTGCTCCGCCGAGCAGCCGAGGCACGTGCAGCAGCTTCATTGCCTGCGGGCGGGTAGCGGCGGTTCACGATGCTCTCCCAACATTGAGTCTCGAGGACGAAATGCAGGCACACCCTATGCGTTCAACACAACGTCTTGACGCACTCGCCCCAACTCACGAAGTGCGCTGCAGCACGAGCTTGCTGAGGCCGCGGTTGAGGATCGCACCATCGCAGCCGTGATGCTGAATCGGTTCGGGTGTGCGCGGGCCAGTGAACTGTGCCACTGCGAGGTCGTAGAGCTCGGCGTCCATGGCCTCGTCCTCGACATCTTCAGCCAAGCGGATGGCGAGCGTGCGAGTTGGCACATCGCCAGCATCGACGCGCTTCGCTTCAAGAGCGACGATGCCATCCTCGGCGAGCGCGAGGTGCGTGTCGACGAGCTCGCGGAGCATCTCAACCATCGGCATTGAGCCATCCACAACGCTCAACTGGTAGGAATCGAGCTGGCCGCGTTCGAGGAGTAGCGCACCCTCAGCGCACTCGATGACGATCACGCCATTCCGCTCGACATCTTCATCAAGCATCGAAGCGGCAAGCCAGTTGAGGGCATCCCGGACGACGTAGACCACCGCAAGGCCTGCGTACTGCGGCAGGTAGCGGCCGTCATCTTCGAGCTTCAAAAGTCCCCGAGCGCACAGGGACGACGCCGCGAGACTCTGACACCTGGCGTCGGCAGCGAGCTCATGCAGCCCGAGCAGTTCGAGCACACGCCGCGAAGCCGGGGTGCCAACCATGCTCACGAGCAGGGCGAGTTCTCCCCCACCGAGGCCAACAAAGGCGGCATTGCGCTCTGGCTCGAGCGTGAACGCGGGCGTCTGCTCACCCTGCGGCGCATCCCCGTGGGCCTGCTGCATCGTCATCTCGCATCTCCTTCACCGGGGAGTCCCGCGCCCGGCGGCGTGAGCCTACCGAGCCGAGGTTGCCGACTTGTTGCGCTTGAATGCCTTCGCAGCCGTCACACCGGTTGCGGCCGCAGCACCGGCAAGACCGAGCGCACCGATGGCAAGCAACAGCGGCGGCATCTGCTGGCCCGAGCCCGCAACCGAACCACCGAAGGCCGAGACACCGTCACCAAGTGCACGGCCCGAGCCGCCCATACCGCCCGAGGCGAGCTGCGTCATGAGACCAGCGCCGGGGGCCGGCAGCTTCGCCGCTTCGCCCGTGGAAGCGCTGCCGCCCTTCCAGTCGGAGGGAACAGCACCGCCACCACCGCTGTTCGCGCCGCCGGATGACTGGCGCTCTTCCTTCGGCTCGAAGGGGTAGTTGTCCGGGTACTTCTCTGGCTCAATGAACTCAAGATGCTTCGGCGCCTTCGGTTTCTCGAGACGCTCCGTGTTCGGCTCCGGCGAGTGCATGAGATCTGCGAGCGCAGCGAGGAGGGCGAGCGCGCCGCGACCGATGAGGGATGCCGGACCAAAGAGCAGCGCGTAGGCGCCAAGGATCCTCGCGAGGGTGGCGATGCCGTCAAAACCGTCGAGTGCGAATGCACCCATCGCGAGTTCGAACGCACGCTCGCGAGCGTTGTCCTTCACCATCTCCATGGCGGCACGACCGACCAGCGGGCCGCCAATCCCGAGCGCGAGGGAACCAAGGGTGCCTTCGACACCGGTCGCGAAGCTGGCGCCAAGCGCTGCCATCGCAATCGCACCAAACGAGGAGAGACCCTTCGCTGCGGAGGCGTCATCCTGTTCGTTGGCCTGGTAGAAGAGGTCGCGACCACGGTCTTCGAGCTCGATCGCGAGCTGGGCGAGGTGGCGTGGGATGGGTTCGGCGTACATCTCGCGGAACGTGTCGGCGTCCTTGCCGATCCACAGGAGGTCGCCCATGACGCGGCCGGTGATCACCTGGGCGTCTTCAGCAAGACGTCCCGTGTTTCCAAACATGCTTGCAACGTCACGGAGGTCATCCGTGTTTGCACCGTACATCTGCATGAAGCGCCCCCTCTTGCACTGTCCTCGAGCAGTTTAGGGAACCAAGGTGAATTTGTCTGTGGGCAGGAGTCCCCATGATGTTTCCTCAACAACGACAGCGCGCCCCGACCCGAAGGCCGAGGCGCACTGTCAGTTCAGCGTCGACTAGCTGAAGTTGAAGTCGTCCGTCGAGAACGACTCGAAGTCGACGAAGGTGAGGCTGTTCTCGTCGAACTGCGACTCCTCGCCGAGCTGGTAGGGGTAGCGCTCGGCGCGTGCCTCTTCGGTCGGCTCGACAGCCATCTCGCGGTACTTCGAGAGACCGGTACCGGCCGTGATGAGGCGACCGATGATGACGTTCTCCTTGAGGCCAACGAGCGGGTCCTTGCGACCCTCCATCGCAGCCTGCGTGAGCACGCGAGTCGTCTCCTGGAACGAAGCAGCCGACAGCCACGACTCGGTCGCGAGCGAAGCCTTGGTGATACCCATGACTTCCTGGCGGCCCGATGCGGGCTTGCGGCCCTCAGCAACCGCCTGGCGGTTCACCGCGGCGAAGTGCTGACGGTCGACGAGCTCACCCGGGAGCATGTCGGTCTCGCCGTGGTCGATGACCGTAATCTTGCGGAGCATCTGACGGACGATGACCTCGATGTGCTTGTCGTGAATCGGCACACCCTGCGAGCGGTACACGCCCTGGACGCCGCCGACGAGGTACTTCTGCACCTCGCGAGCACCGCGAACGCGGAGCACGTCCTTCGGGTCAAGCGGGCCTTCCTGGAGCTGCTGGCCGAGCTCAACGTGCTGGTCGTCCTCAACGAGGAGATCTGCGCGCTTGAGGACCGGGTAGATCTTCTCGGCAGCTTCCTTGTCGTCGGCAGGCTTCTCGTCGAGCGTGAGGACCACCTTGCGCGACTTCTCGGTTTCCTGGATCGAGATGCGACCGGCAGCCTCAGCGAGCGGAGCAGCACCCTTCGGGGTACGTGCTTCGAAGAGCTCCTGAACACGCGGGAGACCCTGCGTAATGTCACCCGCGCTCGAAACACCACCCGAGTGGAAGGTACGCATCGTGAGCTGCGTACCCGGCTCACCAATCGACTGAGCCGCGATGATACCGACGGCCTCACCGATGTCGGCGAGCTTGCCCGAAGCAAGCGAACGGCCGTAGCACATGGCGCACACACCGACGGCCGACTCACAGGTGAGGACCGAGCGGACCTTGACCTGCGTCACACCGGCAGCGATGAGCTGGTCGATGACAACGTCACCCACGTCGGTACCGGCCGGGGCGATGACGTTGCCGTCAGCGTCCTTCGCGTCAACCGCGAGGTTACGTGCGTAGACCGAGTTCTCGACGTTCTCGTCGCGGACGAGCTCGCCGGTTGCCTCGTCGACCGCCGCAATCGGCATGTCAAGGCCGCGGCTGGTGCCACAGTCTTCCTCGCGGATGATGACGTCCTGCGAGACGTCCACGAGACGACGCGTGAGGTAACCCGAGTCAGCAGTACGGAGAGCCGTGTCAGCAAGACCCTTACGAGCACCGTGCGTCGAGATGAAGTACTCGGCCACGGTGAGGCCTTCACGGTACGAGTGGACGATCGGGCGCGGGATGGTTTCACCCTTCGGGTTTGCCACAAGACCACGCATACCGGCGACCTGGCGGACCTGCAGCCAGTTACCGTTTGCACCAGCCGTCACCATGCGGTGAATCGAGTTGGTCTCCGGGAACTCGGCCTGCATTTCCTCGGCCACGCGAGCCGTTGCGGCTTCCCACTTCTTGATGACCTCGGCGCGGTATTCCTGCTCGGAGATCGCACCAACGACCTGCCATTCTTCGCGAAGCTCAGCAACCTCAGCTTCGGTGGAGGCAACGATGGCCTTCTTCGAGTCGGGCGTGACGATGTCCGAGAGCGCGAGCGAGATACCCGAACGCGTGGCCCAGTAGAAACCGGCGTCCTTGATCTTGTCGAGCGTGGCGGCAACCTCGTCCTTGTTATAACGCTCAGCGAGGTAGTTCACGACGCCCGAGAGGCGGCCCTTGGTCATCGTCTCTTCGACGTACGGGTACGTCGCCGGGAGCAGCTCGTTGAAGAGCGCGCGACCGAGCGTGGTCTCCACGAGCACCGGGCCTGCACCGGCGTAGTTCTCGGGGGCCTTGCCGTCGGCGAACACCGGGTCGATGAGACGGATACGGACAGGGGCGTTGAGGTGGAGCGTGTTCTGGTCGTGCGCCATGATCGCCTCGGCAACCGAGGAGAAGGCACGGCCCGCGCCCACGACGTCCTCACGCTTGAAGGTGAGGTGGTAGAGACCAGCAACCATGTCCTGCGAGGGCAGGGTCACCGGGCGACCGTCCGAGGGCTTGAGGATGTTGTTCGAGGCGAGCATGAGCACGCGAGCCTCGGCCTGAGCCTCAACCGACAGCGGGAGGTGGACAGCCATCTGATCACCGTCGAAGTCAGCGTTGAACGCCGAACACACGAGCGGGTGGAGCTGGATGGCCTTACCTTCAACGAGGAGCGGCTCGAACGCCTGAATACCGAGGCGGTGGAGGGTCGGTGCACGGTTGAGGAGCACCGGACGCTCACGGATGACCTCTTCGAGGACGTCCCACACCTCAGGCTTGGCACGCTCAACCGAGCGCTTCGCAGCCTTAATGTTCGAGGCGTGACCGAGGTCGATGAGGCGCTTGATGACGTACGGCTTGAAGAGCTCGAGGGCCATCTGCTTCGGCAGACCACACTGGTGCATGCGCAGCTGCGGACCCACGACGATGACCGAACGGCCCGAGTAGTCCACTCGCTTACCGAGCAGGTTCTGACGGAATCGACCCTGCTTACCCTTGAGCATGTCCGAGAGCGACTTCAGCGCACGGTTACCGGTACCCGTCACCGGGCGGCCACGGCGGCCGTTATCGAAGAGCGCGTCAACAGCTTCCTGAAGCATGCGCTTCTCGTTGTTGACAATGATCTCCGGGGCGCCGAGGTCGAGGAGGCGACGAAGACGGTTGTTGCGGTTGATGACGCGACGGTAGAGGTCGTTGAGGTCCGAGGTCGCGAAGCGGCCACCGTCGAGCTGCACCATCGGGCGAAGCTCCGGCGGGATGACCGGGACGACATCGAGCACCATCGCAGCCGGGCTGTTGCCCGTCTGGAGGAAGGAGTTCACGACCTTGAGGCGCTTAATGGCGCGGATCTTCTTCTGGCCCTTGCCCTCGGAGATCTGCTGGCGGAGGAGCTCAGCCTCGTTCGCGAGGTCGAAGCTCTCGAGGCGCTTCTGGATCGCCTCGGCACCCATGTAGGCCTCGAAGTAGTCGCCGTAACGGTCCATGAGCTCGTGGAAGTCAGTGTCTTCCGGCTTAAGCTCGCCGACCTTGAGGTTGCGGAAGGAGTCCCACACGCGCTCGAGGCGTGCGATGTCCTCGTCGAAGCCCTTGCGGAGCTGCGACATTTCCTTCTCGCCGGCGTCCTTGACCTTGCGCTTCTGGTCGGCCTTGGCACCCTCGGACTCGAGCGTTGCGAGCTCGTCCTCGAGGCGCTTGAGGCGCGATGCGATCGCGGCGTCCTTCTGGTCGTTGAGTGTCTTCAGCTCGAGGCGAACCTCGTTCTCGAGGCCCTGAAGGTCGTCACGACGGCCCTCTTCGTCGATGCTGATGATCATGTAGGCGGCGAAGTAGATGACCTTCTCGAGGTCCTTCGGCGCCATGTCAAGGAGGTAGCCGAGGCGGCTCGGAACACCCTTGAAGTACCAGATGTGGGTCACCGGTGCGGCGAGCTCAATGTGGCCCATGCGCTCACGGCGGACCGAGGACTTCGTGACCTCGACACCACAGCGCTCACACACGATGCCCTTGAAGCGCACGCGCTTGTACTTGCCACAGGCACACTCCCAGTCACGCGAGGGACCGAAGATCTGCTCACCGAACAGACCGTCCTTCTCGGGCTTGAGGGTGCGGTAGTTAATCGTCTCCGGCTTCTTAACTTCGCCGTAAGACCAGCGACGAATGTCGTCGGCCGTCGCGAGGCCGATGCGGAGTTCGTCAAACGTAGTTGCGTCCAGCAATGCTCTGTTCTCCCTAAGAAAAGCTTCGATACTCGTTCGGGTCCGGCTTAGATCTCGTCAACCGACGAGGACTCGAAGCGGGTGGAGATGTTGATGCCGAGTTCTTCCGCAGCGCGGTAGGCCTCGTCATCCGTGTCGCGAAGGCTCACGACGCTGCCGTCGGCCGAGAGCACCTCGACGTTCAGGCACAGCGACTGCATTTCCTTCATGAGGACCTTGAACGACTCGGGAATACCGGGTTCCTGAATGTTCTCGCCCTTAACGATGGACTCGTACGCCTTCACACGACCGACAATGTCATCCGACTTGATCGTGAGGAGCTCCTGGAGCGTGTACGCGGCGCCGTAGGCCTCGAGGGCCCAGACTTCCATCTCACCGAAGCGCTGACCACCGAACTGGGCCTTACCACCGAGCGGCTGCTGGGTGATCATCGAGTACGGACCAGTCGAGCGGGCGTGGATCTTGTCGTCGACGAGGTGGTGGAGCTTCAGGATGTACATGTAGCCGACCGAGATCGGGTCCGGGTACGGCTCACCCGAGCGGCCGTCGAACAGCTGGGTCTTACCCGTGCTGTCAACGAGACGCTCACCGTCGCGCGTGAGGTGCGTCGAGTCGAGCAGACCCGCGATCTCGCGCTCCGAAGCACCGTCGAACACCGGGGTGGCGAGCTTCGTGCCGGGAGCAACCTCGCGCGAGGGCTCCTGGAAGTTGACGGCCCACTCCGGCTCGCCCTCGATCTTCCAACCCTGCTTGGCGATCCAGCCAAGGTGGGTCTCGAGGATCTGACCGAAGTTCATACGCTTCGGGATACCGAGCGGGTTGAGGATGATGTCGAGGGGCGTACCGTCCGCGAGGAACGGCATGTCTTCCTCGGGGAGGATCTTCGCAATAACACCCTTGTTGCCGTGGCGGCCAGCGAGCTTGTCACCCTCGGTGATCTTGCGCTTCTGGGCGATGAAGACGATCACGCGCTGGTTCACGCCGGCGCCGAGCTCGTCGTCACCCTCTTCAGCGTCGAAGACCTTGACGGCGATGACCGTACCCTGCTCACCGTGCGGCACCTTGAGCGAGGTGTCGCGAACTTCGCGCGACTTCTCGTTGAAGATGGCGCGGAGGAGACGCTCTTCAGCGGAGAGCTCGGTCTCACCCTTCGGGGTGACCTTACCGACGAGGATGTCGCCGGGGCGAACCTCGGCACCGATGCGGATGATGCCGCGCTCGTCGAGGTCCTTGAGGAGGTCCTGCGAGACGTTCGGGAGATCGCGGGTGATTTCTTCCTTACCGAGCTTCGTGTCGCGAGCGTCCACCTCGTACTCCTCGATGTGGATCGAGGAGAGGGTGTCGTTCTTCACGAGGTTCTGGCTGAGGATGATGGCGTCCTCGAAGTTGTGGCCTTCCCACGGCATGAAGCCGACGAGGAGGTTCTTACCGAGGGCGAGCTCACCGTTCTCGGTGGCCGGGCCATCCGCGATGACCATGCCAGCCTCGACGCGGTCACCGGCCGACACCACAACGCGGTGGTTGTAGCAGGTGCCGTGGTTCGAGCGGTCGAACTTGCGGAGGAAGTACTGCTCCGAGCCGCCCTCGTCGAGCTGCACGGTGACCGTGTCAGCCGACACCGAGGTGACAACACCGGCGTTGTTGGCCGTGATGACGTCACCGGCGTCGATGGCTGCGTAGCCCTCCATACCAGTACCGACGAGCGGTGACTCCGAACGGAGCAGCGGCACAGCCTGACGCTGCATGTTGGCGCCCATGAGAGCACGGTTGGCGTCGTCGTGCTCGAGGAACGGGATGAGCGAGGTTGCGACTGACACCATCTGGCGCGGCGAGACGTCCATGTAGTCGACCTCTTCAGCGGGGACGAGCTCAACCTCGCCACCCTTACGACGAACGAGGACGTCGGCGTCAGCGAAATGGCGGTCCTCGGTGAGCGGGGCGTTCGCCTGGGCGACCACGAAGTCGTCTTCTTCAGCTGCGGTGAGGTAGTCGATCTGCTCGGTGACCTGGCCCTTCACGACCTTGCGGTACGGCGTCTCGATGAAGCCGAAGGCGTTGATGCGCGCGAAGGATGCGAGCGAACCGATGAGACCAATGTTCGGGCCTTCAGGGGTTTCGATCGGGCACATGCGGCCGTAGTGCGAGGGGTGGACGTCACGGACCTCAACACCTGCGCGCTCACGCGAGAGACCACCCGGGCCGAGCGCCGAGAGGCGACGCTTGTGGGTGAGACCCGCGAGCGGGTTGTTCTGGTCCATGAACTGCGAGAGCTGTGAGGTTCCGAAGAACTCCTTGATGGCAGCAACGACGGGACGCACGTTGATGAGCGTCTGCGGCGTGATGGCCTCAATGTCCTGCGTCGTCATGCGCTCGCGAACCACGCGCTCCATGCGCGAGAGACCCGTGCGGACCTGGTTCTGGATGAGCTCACCGACGGCGCGGATGCGGCGGTTACCGAAGTGGTCAATGTCGTCCACGTCGAGCGAGATCTCGACCGGCTCGCCCTTGCGGACGCCCGGGAGCTTCTCGTCGCCAGCGTGGAGGGCAACGAGGTACTTGATCGTGGCGACAACGTCGGCGACCGAGAGCACCGAGTCGGTGATCGGGGCATCGATGCCGAGCTTGCGGTTGAGCTTGTAACGACCAACCTTGGCGAGGTCGTAGCGCTTCGCATTGAAGTAGAAGTTGTCGAGGAGGGCGCGGGCAGCCTCGGTGGCAACCTGCTCACCCGGACGAAGCTTACGGTAGATGTCCTTGAGGGCTTCTTCCTTCGTCTTGATGTCGTCCTTCTCGAGGGTCAGCTCGATCGACTCGTAGCCAGCGAACTCTTCGCGGATCTCATCGTGGGTGAGGCCGAGAGCCTTGAGGAAGACGGTCACCGACTGCTTTCGCTTGCGGTCAATACGCACGGCAACCTGGTCGCGCTTGTCGATTTCGAACTCGAGCCATGCACCGCGGCTCGGGATGATGCGTGCCGAGTAGACGTCCTTGTCGGAGTTCTTCTCGGGGGTGCGCTCGAAGTAGACACCGGGCGAACGCACGAGCTGCGAGACGACGACGCGCTCGGTGCCGTTGATGATGAACGTGCCCTTGTCGGTCATGAGCGGGAAGTCGCCCATGAAGACGGTCTGCGTCTTGATCTCGAGCGTCTGGTGGTTCATGAACTCGGCCTCGACGTAGAGCGGGGCAGCGTAGGTCTTGCCACGCTCCTTGCACTCGTCGATCGAGTACTTCTCGGGCTCGAGGTACGGGTTTGCGAAGCTCAGCTGCATCGTTTCGCCGAGGTCTTCAATCGGGGAAATCTCTTCGAAGATTTCCTCGAGACCCGACTGCGTGGCGACGTCGGTGCGACCGGCGGCCTGGGCCTCTGCGAGGCGGGCCTTCCATGCGTCATTGCCGACGAGCCAGTCGAAGGACTGAGTCTGCAGGGCGAGGAGGTCGGGAACGTCGAGCGTGTCCGAAATCTTCGCGAACGAGAGGCGACGGGCGTTACGCCCGGTCGCGGGGGCAGGAGTTGCGTTGCGCGCAGCAGCCAAGGATGTTTCCCTCCACGGTCCCGCGGTCAGGTGCGGGATGCCAGTAGTGTCATCTGAGCATGGGCCCCGCCGACCGGGTGCAGTTCGCTCAACGCCGAGCGACCGTCATCCAGACGGCAAAACCCTACGAGACCGAAGCGCAACCCAAGCCGACCGCAATATGAAGGCATGGAACGACGAAGCGCAAATGTCAAGTATATGCGCGACACGCCGCAGAGTCCAGCCTCCCGGCGTCTTCCCAGGAGTATTGATGCGCACTCCGCCGGTCTCCATCGAATACGCGCTGCCACCCGCACCCCGGCAGCACTGCTCCACACGCCGTCGACGCAGTAACGCCCACGCAGCACGCTCCGCACCGACTGCCACGGCATCCATGCACGCGCCCGCCACCGTTTCGGACGTTTGCCATCGAATAACCGGTGGCAAACGTCCGAAACGGTGGCAAATGCGGTTCGAACCTCTCGGGACGCCGGAGCCGCGCGGACACCGCGAGCGGGACACACTGTGGGATGTCGTGCAAGCGGATCCGTTCGATGTCGAGAAAGTTCTGCGGGTCAGCACAACATTCCCGCGCTCGGGATGCGGGCGGGTTACGGTACGACCATGCCGATCGATCCATCCACACTCAAGCCATTTGACCCGATCGTCGACCGATTCGACGGTGTCGAGATCTGGCGAGCCAGCGTGAGCCCGATGGACAACATTGCCTACGTCATTGCCGACCGGGCGACCGGGCAGGCGCTCCTCGTGGATGCCGCTGAAGCCCCTATGCGACTCGGCGAACTCATCGCGATCGCCAACGACGCCGTTGACGAGGAGAACGACTCCCTCCCCCTCGAAATCCGCGAGCGCCCGCACATCCACGTCGTCGGCATCGTGACCACCCACCAGCATGCCGACCACTGGCAGGCCCTCGAGAAGATGCGCCGCCGCCTCGCCGTCCCCTCGTACGCGGGCGAGCTGGATGCCGCCGGTATCGGCGCCACTGTTGATCGTCCCCTCGCCGACGGCGCGACGCTCGGCATCGGTCACACCACCATTGAAGTTGCGCTGCTGCGCGGTCACACCCCCGGATCGATCGCGCTCGTTGTCGATGTGAAGGGTGAATCGACGCGCATCATCACGGGCGACTCGCTCTTCCCGGGCGGCCCCGGCAAGACGAATTCAAAGAACGATTTTGAGCGGCTCATGGATGACCTCGAAACGAAGATCTTTGACCGCTTCGCCGACTCGACCGTGCTGTACCCGGGCCACGGCGCACCCACCACGATCGGCGCCGAGCGTCCTCACCTCGCCGAGTGGCGGGAGCGCGGCTGGTAAGCGCGCAACTCCGGGGACGGTCACCAAGCGGTGGTGATTTGGGGCTCCGGAGCATCCCCGCGAGCAATTCCGCGACCTCTCATCCGGGACCGTAGGCATTGGGCAGAGGGGCGGGTCACACCAAGCACGCTCAGCAGAGTGCGTGCAATGTGCCGCATCCGCGGATCCCTCCGCTCGATACTCACCTCGGCTTCGATGACGGCTCTTAGGCACTGCCCAGTCACACCGGCGGCTGATTTCGCTGGGAACTCTCGCAAAACGGGAACACAGGGCTCGCGCCGTCTCAAGCGACGGCCTCCTCATTTGGAGGTTTCCCACAACACTTGGTCAAGTGACCCACGATAAATGACAATAATTCTCATACTGGAGAATGATGCACGTTCATATACTTCGCTCGCGATGCATAGTATCTATGCACACGGAACACGAAGGCTTCCGCCCCTGCCGGACGCTCGCCCTCGCACCGTGAGTCCTGATTCATCGATCAAGCTGGAGACGTGTATGAAGCTCACCCGCGCGCTCATCGGGCTCGCTGGCGCCACGGTGCTCACCGCATCGCTCGCTGCGAACCCCACCTTCGCCGCCACCTCGTCGGACACCTACCCGGAGACCCCGGCGCTCAACCCGACGCTGCCGATCATCCACACCTCGCACGGTTCGGACCACTTGAAGGCCAACGTCCTCAACCCGCGTCCGGTGTGTAACGCACTCGAAGACCACCGCACAGTCGTCTACAAGGTCACCGACCACTTCCTTCCGGTCGGCACGATCTCGACGAAGAACGAAACGACGGGCACGATCCCGCTCACGCAGGAAACCTCGCGCACGCAGGAGATTGGCCTTGAGGTCAACGGCAGCCGCACCGAGAAGCTCGACGTGAACGTCGGCGGCAACGCGAGCGGCAAGAACGGCGGCGGCCAGGCAGGCATCGCCTACTCGCTCGCCAGCATGGTCGGCGCTCAGGCTTCCTACAGCCTCTCGTGGACCGCTGGTCAGCAGGTTGGCCCTTACGACGTTCCGGCAGGACACACGGGTGAGGCAACCTACGGCTTCCGTGCCATCACCATGAGCGGCACGCAGCAGTTCTGCACGTCGAACGGCACCTGGTCGACGCCAACCGCCTGGACGTCCTTCGCTCCCATCAAGAACGAGGTGCGCGTGCGCCTCTACGACAACGCTTCCGGCGCCTTCGGCGGCACCCCGTCGGACCCGGCACAGACGCCGACCCAGCCGGAAGTCAAGGAAGAAGTCGGCACGCTCCCTGAGCAGCCGGCAGTCACCGAGCCCGCAGGCCAGCAGGCCCACGACCTCGAGCCGCACTTCACCGTCGCCGCTGGCAAGGCGGAGGGATACGCAGGCCTTGTTGCGCTTCGCGTGAAGAACGTGGGTACCGACCGCTACTACGCCGACTTCCCCGCCGTGTCGTTCAAGGTCGAAGTGAAGACTGAGGACGGCCCTGAGGGCGTCGACCGCCTCATCACACCGGGTTACTTCAACGGCGCCTACACGCAGGACCTCGGCTTCGACCCGAAGACCTCGACCCGCACCTTCATCGTCACCCTCGCCAACCCGATCAAGGCTGGCGAAGACCAGCTCGTTGCCAACTTCAACTTCGGTGACGGCAACACCTCGGAGGGTCGCCTCGTGAACTCGATCTCGGTCTCGCAGATCGGTCGCCTTGACGACGACAAGAGCACCGCGAACGACCAGAACATCTCCTCACTCGACGCCACCACCACCGATGGCGGCAAGCAGAACAAGGGCCGCTTCTAAGCACGAGCAATGCCCCGGGCAGCACGCCCGAACACAGGGATGGGCCCCGGCGCGAACATCGCGTCGGGGCCCATCCCTGTTGTCACGAAGAACTAGTGTGTGGTCTCCTCATGGCCGCCAGCAACGGGAGCCTTGCGCTCCTCATGCGGGTCAGCGCCGGGGATCTTGTCGCCGGCGTCACCATCGGGTGTGGCTGCTTCCGCGTCAGCACGGACCTTCGCTTCGATGCGGCCGCCGATCACCTCGTCAACGTTCTTCCAGTACTGGAAGGCGTTTGAGAGGACCGGCTCCTCCACCGTGGCGAGCGCACCAGCAACCGTCTCGACGAAACGGTCGCGCGCGGCGTCGTCGAAGACCTCGTTGAGGAGCTTGTTCGCCTGCGAGAAGTCGTCGTCATCCTCGCGCAGCGTGTACGCCTGGCGCACGAGCTCGCCGTCGGTCTCCCACGAGTTCTCGACCGGACCCTGCTCGTCAGCCCACGGACGGTTGTACGAGTTCGGGGCGTACACAGGCGCGTTCCCCGAGTGGTGGTAGGTCATGTTGCCGTCGAAGGTGTACGAGTTCGTCGGCACGATCGGCTGGTTCACCGGGAGCTGGTGGAAGTTCGTGCCGATGCGGGCGCGGTGGGCATCCGCGTACGCGAACACACGCCCGAGGAGCATCTTGTCGGGCGAGATGCCGGTGCCGGGCACCATGTTCGACGGCGCGAAGGCAGCCTGCTCGATCTGCGCAAAGAAGTTCTCCGGGTTACGGTTGAGCGTCATCGTGCCGACCGGGATGAGCGGGTAGTCCGACTTCGGCCAGACCTTCGTCAGGTCGAAGGGGTTGATGCGGTACGTCTTGGCGTCCTCGTACGGCATGATCTGCACCGAGAGCTTCCACGACGGGAAGTCGGCGCGGGCGATCGCGTCGAAGAGGTCGCGGCGGTGGAAGTCGGCATCCTCACCGGCCATCTTGTTCGCCTCGTCGTTCGTCATGTTCTCGACGCCCTGGTTGGTGTGGAAGTGGTACTTCACCCAGAAGCGCTCGCCCTCGGCGTTGATCCATGCGTAGGTGTGCGAGGAGTAGCCGTTCATGTGACGCCACGTCTTCGGGAGACCGCGGTCACCCATGAGGTAGGTGACCTGGTGGGCGGTCTCCGGGTTCTGCGTCCAAAAGTCCCACTGCATCGTGTTGTTGCGCAGGCCCGAGTCCGGGAGGCGCTTCTGCGAGCGGATGAAGTGCGGGAACTTCATGGGGTCGCGGACGAAGAACACCGGGGTGTTGTTGCCGACGATGTCGAGGTTGCCCTCGCTCGTGTAGAACTTCAGCGAGAAGCCGCGAACGTCACGCCAGGTGTCGGGCGAGCCCTGCTCACCGGCGACGGTCGAGAATCGGGCGAGCATCTGCGTCTTCGCGCCCTGCTGGAAGACGGCCGCGCGCGTGTACTTCGACACATCCTCGGTGGTCTCGAAGACGCCGAAGGCGCCCGAGCCCTTCGCGTGCGGGTTGCGCTCCGGCACGCGCTCGCGGTTGAAGTGTGCGAGGGTCTCGACGAGCTGCACGTCGTGGAGCAGGAGCGGGCCGTTCGGGCCCACGCTCAGCGAGTTGCGGTCAGACGCCTGCGGCGTACCGAATCCATTCGTTGAGGGAATCGTCGGGTCAATGTGGCTGCTGCCACCGAGCTGTTCGTTCGTCACGAGTGATCCTTCGGTTCGGTGTTCAGGTGGAGGGGCAGGGATGGATGGGAAGCACGGTTGCCGAACGCGCCATCGCGCCGGCATGGCTGAGGCTGCACGGCACCCCGGCAGGTAGGGGCAGCATGCGCAGCGATTCGGGGTGGATGACGACCGGATTCGGGACGCGATCCGTGCACACGCGGAGGAGGTCCGCTAGCGCTGGCATCGTCGTCATCGTCATGGGCCAATGATGACAAATCTTCTTGAGAGTTTCAGCGGAGGCGATCGGCTCACCGTGCTCGCCGCAGCGCCCGTGCTTGGATGGGGTCATGGCTCGAAGCCCTCGCCCCAATTCCCGCTCTGACGCATCCGCCCCAGCAGACGCCCTCACGGTGACGCTCTCGAGCGGCGCGAGTGCGTCAATGGAGCACGAGGGGGCGAGCTGGAACCTCGTCGTGGATGGGACACCGCAGTCGAATGTCGTCCCGGATGATCCGCGGGATCTTCGCTTCGCCTATATCCGCCATATGGGTCGCGTCATCGAGCATGCTTGGCCGGGCAGTGAGCCGTTGACCGCCCTCCACTTGGGCGCGGGCGCGATGTCGATTCCGCGCTTTGTTGAGGAGCTGCATCCTGGATCCCGCCAGCAGGTTATCGAGCTGGAGCCGGAGCTCGTCGAGCTCGTGCGCCGGGTGGCGCCCCTCCCCCGTCACGCCTCGATTCGTGTGCGGTACGGGGATGCCCGTGAGCAGCTGTCGCGGCTCCCGAAGGGGCTCCTCGGTGCGGCAGATCTCCTCGTCGTTGACATCTTTGCGGGTGCACAGACGCCGGCGCACGTCACGAGCGTCGAGTTCTTCAAGGACCTCGTGCCGTTCCTTGCCCCGGATGGACTCGTCCTCGTGAACATCGCGGACGGGCACGAGCTCCGCTTCGCGCGCGGCGAGCTCGCCACCCTCATGGACGTGTTCACGGAGGTCTCGGTCATCACCGACCCTGCCGTTGCCAAGGGACGCCGTTTCGGCAACCTCATGGCGATCGCACGCCCGTGCAACGAGGCGAGCACGCCTCTCAGGGAGCGACTTGACGGCATCCACCGCACCCTCGCCTCCGAGTTTCCGCCCGCATCCCTCATCGACCACCGCGGCGTCGAGCAACTCGCCGCAGGCCGTGCCCCCGTGCACGACGCAGAGGCGAAACCGTCCCCGAAGCCAGGCCGCGGCATCTTCACCGCGAGGCGCTCCGGCGGCTGGAACTAGCTCCCCGAGGAAGTCCCGATCCGGGCGCGCCTGGACGACTCGTCCAGCCTCGCCGGTTACGCTCATGGCCGTGCCAGACGCTCCCATCATCCTCGGTTACGACCCCGACACGCTCCGCGAGCACATCGATGTCGCGGCCGCGGAGGCGCGCCTTGAGCAGATCAGCCACTTGCGCTCGCTCGCCGCACTCAATGAGCGAGTTGCGCTGCTGCGGATGCTCGGCCACCTCGACGCGGCGTTCGACGAAGCTCAGGCTGCGTACCGCCAATCCCGCTTCACGGGCGCCCGCGAAGACGCCCTCGCTGCACGCATCCGCCGCGCCGTTGTCCAGCAGTACCAGGGCAAGACCGACCAGGCGCTGCGCGAGCTCGACGGCTGCGTGGATGAGGCCCGCACGCACGAGTGGATGAGCCTTGCCGCCTTCGCGCTCCAACACCGAGGCAAGACGCACTTCGATCGCGGTGAACTCGACGCGGCTCTTGCGGACTTCGAACTCGCGCTCAAGTACCGCACCGACATTGAGGCGCCGATCGACCAGGTCGAGTCCTCGAAGTTCGCGATTCGTGCTGTGCGCGCAAAGCTTGATGGCTCGCGCGGCGAAGAGGAATTCAACGAGCCGATCACGAGCCACGATCTCTAAGAGTGGCTGATCTCGCACGGGTGCGCGTGTGGGCGGAAGCGCTCATCCGGATGTACCTGGATCCCTCGTGGAGCTTCGAGTTTGACCACGCGAAGCAGCGTGCTGGCGCGTGCCACTACACGACGAAGCGGATCACTGTCTCCCGGTATCTCGCTGCGCGCCACGAGGACGACGAGGTACACCAGACACTGCTGCACGAGGTCGCGCACGCGATGGCGGGTCATGAGGCCGGGCACGGACCGACGTGGCAGGCGATTGCGCGAGAGATCGGCTATGTCGGCGGCCGCACGCACTCGAACCCGGTCGCAACGGAGTTTGCCCGCTGGATCGGGGTGTGCCCGAACGGACACGAGGTGCCGCGCTTTCGTCGGCCGGGCAAGAAGCCGGTCTCGTGTGCGAAGTGTTCGCGGGGTTTTGATCGGCGATTCCTCATCACCTGGCGCGAGCGTTCGCCGGAGGAGCTTGCCGAGGAGCGTGCCCGCCTCCACTGAGGTGCTCGATCGCACGCCTCCTGAGGTGGTCGAGTGCCCGCCGCAGGCGCGTGTGTCGAGATCTCGATCAGCTCAGTTGAGTGAACTAGCACTCAACGACGTTCACGGCGAGGCCGCCACGCGAGGTCTCCTTGTACTTGCTCTTCATGTCCTTGCCGGTTTCGCGCATCGTGCGAATGGCCTGGTCAAGCGTCACCTTGTGCGTGCCATCCGTCCGCATTGCGAGCCGCGCAGCGTTCACAGCCTTCACGGATGCGATCGCGTTGCGCTCAATGCAGGGAATCTGCACGAGACCCGCAACCGGGTCGCAGGTGAGACCGAGGTTGTGCTCGATGCCGATCTCGGCCGCGTTCTCGACCTGTCGGGGCGAGCCGCCAAGCAGTGCACAGAGCCCTGCCGCTGCCATGGAGCAAGCCGAGCCCACTTCACCCTGGCAGCCCACTTCCGCACCCGAGATCGAGGCGTTCTCCTTGAAGAGGATGCCGATGGCTCCCGCCGAAAGCAGGAAGTTCACGATCTGGTCGTCATCCGCGCCACGGAACTCCACCGCGTAGCTGAGGACCGCAGGGATGATGCCGGCCGCGCCATTTGTGGGCGCCGTCACGATGCGGCCGCCGGAGGCGTTTTCCTCGTTCACCGCGAGCGCGTACAGGTTCACCCAGTCCATGGCGCGCAGCGGGTCGCCGGCCTCAAGCTCGGCCTGTTCCCGGAGCACCTTACGAAGGCCCGGCGCGCGGCGCGGCACGTTGAGTCGTCCGGGCAGCATCGGCTCTTCGCGCGTGCAGCCGCGCTCGATGCACTCAGCCATCACGTGCCAGATTTCGAGCAGGCGCGCGCGGGTCTCCTCCGCGGGACGCCATGATTCTTCGTTCGCGAGCACGACCTCCGCGATCGAGAGGCCGCTTTCCTGGCAGCGCTCGAGCAGCTCCGCTCCGGTGCTGAACGGGTACGCGAGCGGTCGATCATCCTGTACGAGCGGCGCCTTCGCGCCCGCCTCAGCATCGACGACGAAGCCGCCACCGACCGAGTAGTAGCTGCGTTCGAGGAGCAGCTCACCGGCGGCATCCTTCGCACAGAAGGTCATCCCGTTCGGGTGGCCGGGGAGCGAACGACGCATGTGGAGGATGACGTCTCGGTCCATGCGGAACGGAATCTCACGTTCACCGCCAAGAATCAGGCGACCACACTCGCGCACCTCATCCACGATGACGGGCGCACGATCCGGATCAATCTCCTCGGGAAGTTCACCGCTGAGCCCAAGCACGGCGGCGTGGTCCGAGCCGTGGCCGCGGCCGGTGAGTCCGAGTGAGCCAAAGAGCGCCACCTTGACGTGGGCGACGTTGTCGAAGTGTCCCTCCTCGCGGAGCACCTCCAGGAAGGTGGCAGCGGCGCGCATCGGGCCAACCGTGTGTGAGGAGGAGGGACCAATTCCGATGGAGAAGAGGTCGAGCACGCTCAGTGACATGTAGTGAACCGCCGTTGAGTCGAAGTCGGGATGCTCCGTGATCGGAGCCTCAGATCGTTCACGGTACCGTCTCGAGCGACCCGCGTGAACACTGACCCAGCACCCACTGTGGAGATCCACCAATTCCCCTGGGCACCAGATGAGACGCATTGCGGGAGGGTCCAAGCGGGGTGCATGCTGGTGGGAACCGCTCGCGGATCTCGTTTCGCGTGCACGATTCCATTTCCCGCCGCCGACTGCGCGCGCAGAACACAGAAGTCCGGGGATATTGCGATGACGCTGCCCACGATTACCGCCGCACAGATCACGAAGCATGTGACGCCGATGGATGCGGTGAAGGCACTCTCGACCGCGCTCAGGGAGGGGCTTGACCCTGCTGCCTCACATCTGCGCACGAGCACGTCCACCGCACACGGCGAACTCCTGTACATGCCGGCGGAGGCTGGCAGTCACGCGGGCATGAAGTTCCTGTCGGTTGCGCCCGGCAATACGAAGCTTGGTCGCGAGCGTATCCAGGGCTTCTTCGTGCTCATGGATGCTGAGACGCTGACGCCCCGCTGCCTCGTGGATGGTGTTGAGCTCACCAAGCTGCGCACGAGTGCGGTCTCTGCCCTCGCCGCCTCGAAGCTTGCCCCGGCCCGCAGCGAGCAGCTTGTCGTCTTTGGTTCGGGGCCGCAGGCGAAGGCGCACATCGCTGCGCTTCGCGCCGTACTGCCCACGATGCGTGAGGTCATCATCATTGGCCGCAGTGGCCCCCGCGAGGAAGCGCTCGCCGCTTGGGCGATCGAGCAGGGTCTTCGTGCCCGCACCGGTCACGCGGTGGCGGCGAAGGCGGCCCTGCAGCACGCGGATGTCGTCGTGTGCGCGACGAGTGCGGACGAGCCACTCTTCGACGCATCCTGGGTCCGAGATGATGCATGCGTCATCGCCGTCGGCTCGCACCACGCGGACCGTCGCGAGCTCCCCGGGGCGCTCCTGGCACGTGCCGGTGTTGTAGTCGTTGAGACGCACGAGCTGGCGCTTCGGGAGGCTGGCGACATCGCCCTCGCCGTCGAGGAGAGCGCGATCACGGCCGGCTCCCTCGTCACGCTCGATGAACTCGTCCGCGGCGAGGTGAGCCTCGAGAGCACGGGTCCGCGTGTGTTCAAGTCCGTCGGCCAGGGGTGGCAGGATCTCATCGTCGCTGCCGAGATCGCTCGCCGCGTTCCGCAAGCGGTGAAGCGCTACCCGGTCGGCGACACGGCGCTCGCCCGCCGCTAGGCGTCCGCTAGAACTCGTCGAGCAGCTTCGCGTCGCTGGATGTGCCGAGCGGCCAACCGGTTTCGCGCAGGAGCCCGCCGGGTTCGGTCGCGGTGTGGCGTCCTCGCAGCACCGCTCCAAGCGTCCCAGGTTCTGGCGCACGTCGGCGCACCGAATCCTCAAAGACAGTGAAATCGCGGGGCGTAATTTCGAGGATGCCGTCGCGCAACTGTTCGCCCCAGTAGCGGTTATCGCGGGTGAGGTCGAGCATGTCTTTCAGGGGACGGATGGGCGCAATACGCGGCTCCGGGAGCCACTCCACCTCGCGCCGCCACGGTGACACGCCGCGTCCTCCCGCCTGGTACGGCTCCCCCGGCAGCACACGGCCCGCACCGACGACAGCGCGAAGGGTTTCGCCGTCGGGGTTTGTTTCGCGCGGACTGTAGAGGATGACGCCATCCGACTCGTTGAGCTGCTCGAGCGGCTCACGCGGGCCCCACGGCACTTGCACAAAGCCGTGCGCCATCATCAGCTGCGCCCGGTCGAGGGGCTGCACGACGAGCCAGTAGCGGATTGCCATGACTCGGAGGGTAGGCCCTTAGGCCTTGGGGGCTTCGGCGTAGGTGATCGTGGTGCCAGCGAAGAGCTTGCGGGCTTCTTCTTCAGTCATGCGGTCAACGCCATTGCAGCGAGTGGTCATCGCGAGGCTCGAACCGGAACCGAGGAAGGTGTGGCCAGCGTAGTAAAGCACCGAGTTCGCGGACTTCGCGCGGAAGACGCTGAGCTCAACGCGGTCGGTCTTCGCGGTCTCTTCCGGCCCCTGGCGCATCTCGACCCACTGGCTGTCGAGCTCTTCGATCGTCCATTCGGGCGAGCCAGCAGTGAAGCCTTCGATCGTCATGCGCAGGTACGCGCGGGTCGCGTCACCATCGTTCTGCGGCACGCGAGGTTCGTCGCCAACCTCGATGACGACGGGACGCTCGCTGAGGCCAGCCGGGGCGGTGGCCACACCTGCGCTGAACTGGCAGGCGCCGTCCGAGGACGAGATCGCGGCAAGCGTCGGTGCCGGCGTGCTCCAGCCGTCCATCTTGGGCGGCACGGCCGATAGCGAGCCGATGCTCGTGCGGGATCCGAGCGCGTAGCTGCCACGTCCAAGGAAGCTCACCGCGAGTGCGATGACGACCACCGCAGCGAGCAGAACGGCACCGCCAACCATGAACCACCGCAGGAGTCCGCGTCGCGTGGCGCTGAGACCCGCTCGGCGCGGCTTGGCGTCGGCCGTTGCAGGCTCCTCGGCGGGCGTAGCGTCTGCTACGGGCGCAGGCTCAGCCACCGGCTTGTCGTCAACGGACTGCGGAGCTTCCGCACCGTGTGTTGCAGGCTGCGGCGCCTCCATGCGCGGAGCTCCGTGCTGCGCAATCGCGTCAGTCGAGGACGTCGTCGCCTGCTCCGTTGCGCGCGCACGCACTGCAGCTTCTCGGGCTTCGCGGGCTGCCCGGCGCGTGGGATATGTCGCGGCGTCGTCGTGCTCGGTCATGTCCTGCCTTCTCGCCGCACTGCTCGTCGGCGTCTACTGGCGCATGCAAAGCGCCTCATCGGCGATTCTAATTCAGAGTTGAACGATCGCCGGAAAGATACATCCACCGAAGGAAATGGATGTTCACCGCGCGACTTACGGCCACGCGCTCAGCTGGCCGATGACCGTCTTGAGGATGCGGGCACGACCACCCTCGAGCTCCTCCAAGAGATCCGGGTCGAGCGCCTCGCCGGGCGTTAACCACGACACTTCGAGGGCGTTTTCGCACGGGTCACACTCCCCCGAGACGGGGACCACGTAAACGAGTGAGACCGCATGCTGGCGCTCATCCACGAGCCGCGCGCCGGGGATTGGTGAGTATTCGGCGACGGTGACCGGCGTCAAGCAGGCCGGCAGCTGCGGCAGCGCCATCGGGCCAAGGTCTTTTTCGAGGTGGCGGTTCAGGGTATCCCGGAGCGATTCGCCATAGTTCACACGGCCCGAGACGAAGGCACGGGTCATGACGCCATCTTCGTTCGCCTGCAGAAGCAGGCCGATGTGCTCGAGTTCGCCGCTCGGCGCGAGGCGCACGGGAATCGCTTCCACGTAGAGGATCGGCACCCGGCGGCGCACGTACTCAAGGTCTTCGCCGCTGAGCCATCCACCGTTCGACTCGGGATCTGGCGTACTCACTCGCATGTCTCCATTCTTGCGTGTGGAGGCCCTGGCCGACATGGGTGCACGGGAAAAACTCGGGTGGCGAGCGCAACGTCAAGGGAGAATATGGGCATGGCTTCGAGTGATCGTTCTTCGGTAGTGGATCCCCATCGCGTCGTGTGGAGCGCGCCGATTGAGGAGCTGCCGGAACGCCACCTCGTCGTGCTGCTCCACGGCTACGGCTCGGATGCGCGCGACCTCATGAATATCGTGCCGCAGCTACCGAATGAACCGATCTACGCCTCACTCTTGGCGCCCGCGCCCTGTGGGGCATCGCCGCTTGGCTACGAGTGGTTCCCGCTGCACTTCGATGCGCAGGGAGCCCTTCTGGACGCCAGCTCCCCCGAACGACTCGCAGCCTTCGCGAAGGCTGCGGATGCCGCAGCGCAGGGCGTGCTCGAATGGATTGACGCACTGCCCGCGGCCCCGAAGAGCGTCTCGCTGCTTGGCTTCTCACAGGGCGGCATCGTGTCGCTCGCGGCGGTTCGCCGTGCGCCGGAGCGCTTCCGCACGGTCGCGGTGCAGTCGACGCTCGTTGCGCCGGATGTGCACGGCCTGGATGCCGAGGTGGCGCGCGTGAAACCCTCCGCGTGGTGGGGGCGCGGCACGGCGGACACCGTCATCCCCGCCGAGGCGATTCCGGTGACGGAAGCATGGATGCAGGCCTGCGCGAACGCAGAGATCTACGTCGACGAGGGCGTCGGGCACGTGTTTTCGGTGGAGGGGCTTCGCGCCCTCTCCGCCTACCTGCGCGAGCACCTCAACCTTGGCGAGGAATAGACCACTGACCGGGGATTCTCCCGGAATGTCGGTGGTGGGTGACAGGCTCGACGCATGAGTGACGCGCTGCAGTACTTCTCACCGGCCACCAAGGCCTGGTTTGAGGGTGCCTTTGGCGCGCCCACGCGCGTGCAGGATGAGGCGTGGCACGCGATTCGTTCGGGCCGCCACGCGCTCATTGTTGCGCCGACGGGTTCCGGTAAGACACTCGCGGCGTTCCTGTGGGCACTCGATCAGCTCGCGAACGAGCCCACTGCGCAGCCCGAGGTGTTCACGCCTGAGTTGAGCGCGGCGCTGGCCGCTGAAGAGCGCGAGGCTGCCGAAGCCGAGCAGGGCCCCCGGCGCACGCGGGTGCTGTATCTCTCGCCGCTCAAGGCGCTCGGCGTGGATGTCGAGCGAAACCTGCAGGGTCCGCTTGTGGGCATCACGCAGACCGCTCGCCGCCTGGGGCAGACCTTGGCCCGCCCACGAGTCGCGGTGCGTTCGGGCGACACGACCCCGGCAGAGCGGCGTCGGCAACGGGCCGATCCACCCGACATCCTCATCACCACGCCCGAGTCGCTCTACCTCATGCTCACTTCCGAGGCGCGAACCACACTGACGGGTGTCGAGACAGTCATCCTCGACGAAGTCCACGCGTTGGCGGGGTCCAAGCGCGGCGCCCACTTGGCGCTCTCGCTCGAGCGCTTGGATGCTCTCCTCGAGCGTCCCGCGCAACGCATCGGGCTGTCCGCCACGGTGCGGCCGCTCGAAGAGGTCGCACGGTTCCTCGGCGGCGGGCAGCCGGTCGAGATCGTG
Organism: [Zimmermannella] alba NBRC 15616; assembly: GCF_001570905.1. Taxonomy (GTDB): domain Bacteria; phylum Actinomycetota; class Actinomycetes; order Actinomycetales; family Microbacteriaceae; genus Pseudoclavibacter; species Pseudoclavibacter albus. The sequence goes on from NZ_BCSO01000004.1 coordinate 113,147, forward strand.
AACCCGCCAAGTGAGAAGCGCTTCGATCTGCTCGTGCGGGTGCCGGTCGACGACATGAGCGATGTTGGGATGCTGCGCAGCGCCTCTCGGGACGCCGCGGCGAGCGATCCCTTCGACGACCCGTTCACCGGCAACGCCGCCACCTCTCTCCGCGATCCGAGCGAGGCGCCATCCGACGGCTCCCTGTGGCCGCACATTGAGGCAGCCATTCTCGAGCGAATTCTCGAACATCGGTCGACGATCGTCTTCGCGAACTCACGCCGCTTGGCCGAGCGGCTCACGGCTCGGCTCAATGAGCTGTGGGAGGAACAGCTCGAGGCTGAGAGTGGCGCTGCCGTTCGCGAGGCCTCTGCCCCGAAACGTCCGCCAGCCGAGCAGATTGCGCAGTCAGGGCAAAGCCATGGGGCGACCGCGGTCATTGCGCGCGCCCATCACGGTTCAGTGTCGAAGGAGGCTCGCGCCGAGGTCGAAGAGGCTTTGAAGACGGGCGCGCTTCGCTGCGTTGTCGCGACCTCCAGCCTCGAGCTCGGTATCGACATGGGCGATGTTGAGCTCGTCATCCAGCTCGAATCCCCGCCCTCCATTGCCTCGGGCCTGCAGCGACTCGGCCGTGCCGGCCACCAGGTTGGTGTCGTCTCGCGCGGTGATCTCTTCCCGAAGCACCGTGCGGATGTCCTCCATTCTGCGGTGGCCGCGCACGAAATGGTGGCGGGCCGGATCGAGTCGCTCGCGATCGTCGAGAACCCGCTCGATGTGCTCGCACAGCAGACGGTCGCAGCCGCCGCGATCGACACACTCGAGGTGGAGGCGTGGTTTGACCTCGTCCGCCGCGCGGCGCCCTTCTCGAAGCTGCCCCGTTCTGTCTTTGATGCAACGCTTGATCTCATCGCGGGTCGATACCCCTCCGATGCCTTTGCAGAGCTCAGGCCGCGCATCGTGTGGGATCGCGACGAGGGCACCCTCACTGGTCGCCCAGGCGCGCAACGGCTCGCGGTCACGAGTGGCGGCACAATCCCCGACCGGGGCATGTTCGGAGTGTTCCTCGCCCAGGGCGCCAGCGACGACGAAACCCGCGGGACCCTGCGCGTTGGCGAGCTCGACGAAGAAATGGTCTACGAATCGCGCGTCGGCGATGTTTTTGCGCTCGGGGCCACGAGTTGGCGCATCGTCGAGATCACGCACGACCGCGTCAACGTCACGCCCGCGTTCGGCGAACCGGGGCGACTCCCGTTCTGGACGGGAGACGCCCTCGGCCGCCCCGCCGAACTTGGTGAGGCGATCGGCCGGACGACACGCGAGATCGTCCACGCCCTGCCACCAGATGGCACACCTCTCCCCAGCGAAGCGCCGCTCGCCGGGCTCGCCGAGCTCATGGATGATCGCGCCCGCAACAATCTCGTGGCGTACCTGCGCGAGCAGCGTGCCGCGACGGGGCATGTGCCGAGCGATCGGACGCTCCTCGTTGAGCGATTCCGGGATGAGCTCGGCGACTGGCGGCTCGTCCTCCACTCCCCCTACGGCAAGCCCACGCATGCCCCCTGGGCGCTCATCGTGAGTGCCCGCATCACCGAACGCTTCGGCGTGGATGGCAGCGCTGTTGCCAGTGATGACGGCATCATCGTTCGTCTCCCCGACATGGAGAGCGAACCTCCCGGAGCTGAGCTCTTCGTCCTCGATCCCGAAGAGATCGAGCCGGTCGTTGCCCGCGAGGTGGGCGGGTCGGCACTCTTCGCCTCCCGTTTCCGCGAAGCTGCGGCGCGAGCGCTGCTCCTGCCTCGCCTGCATCCGGGCAATCGTTCACCGCTCTGGCAGCAGCGACAAAAGGCCTCACAGCTGCTCGACGTCGCGCGAGGCTTCCCGCAGTTCCCGATCATTCTCGAGACGATCCGCGAAGTCCTCCACGACGTCTACGATCTGCCTGCGCTCGTCGAGCTTGCCCGCCGCGTCGAGCGTCGCGAAGTCCATGTCGTCGAAACCGAGACCGCAAGCCCCTCCCCTTTCGCACGGACGCTGCTCTTCGGCTACGTCGGCGCGTTCATGTACGAGGGCGATGCGCCGCTTGCCGAGCGCCGCGCCCAAGCGCTCGCCATCGACACGGGGATGCTCGCCGAGCTCCTTGGTCGGGTCGAACTTCGCGAGCTCCTCGACGAGCGCGTCATCTGGCAGGTCGAAGACGAGCTCCAGTGGCTCGTGCCCGAACGTCGCGCGCGCGACGCTGAAGCGGTTGCCGATCTCCTGCGCGTCGTCGGTCCTCTGCCGCTCGAGCAGCTCGCGCAGCGCATCGTGGGGCCAGAACCTGATGCTGACGGTGAGGGCGCCGCGAGTGCAGCGCACGCCGCAGCCGCAGGCGCGGCGCCGAATCGCAGCGACAACGACGTCGACCCTGCACCGGGCGCAGCGCGCCGCGAACAGGCATCCCGCGCCGAGGCGCTCGCCGAACACGCAGCACGCGGTAGGCGCCTGCTGGCAGCAGCGCAGCAGCTTGCACGCGAGCTCATCGAAGCTCGCCGCACGGTCGAAGTGCGCTTCAACGGCATCACCTACCTTGCCGCCATCGAAGACGCCGGACGCCTTCGCGACGCCCTTGGTGCGTTCATTCCGCCAGGCATCCCAAATGCGTTCCTCGAACCGCTGGATGACCCGATCGGCGATCTCATCGCCCGCTACGCGCGCACCCACGGCCCCTTCACCATCGACGAGATCGCTGAAGCCTTTGCCCTTGCACCTGCGGTGGCGCGAGAAGCCCTCGCCCGACTCACCCTCGCCCGCCGCCTCATCGAAGGCGCCTTCCGTCCCGGCGCTCAAGGGAGGGAATGGGTGGATGCGAACGTCTTGCGCCGCATCCGTGCCCGTTCCCTCGCTGTCCTTCGCAACGAGCTCGAGCCCGTCGAGCAGCACAGCTTCGCCCGCTTCCTCCCAAGCTGGCAACACGTCGGCGGACCGCTGCGCGGCCTCGACGGGCTCGTCACCGTCATCGACCAGCTCGCTGGCTCGCCCGTCCCAGCATCCGCCCTCGAGCGGTTCATCCTGCCAAGTCGCCTCCCCGACTACACGCCCGCACTCCTTGACGAACTGCTCGCGAGCGGCGAGGTGCGGTGGCGCGGCCACGGCTCGATCCCGGGCGGAGACGGTTGGGTAAGCCTTCACCTGAGCGACACCGCAACCCTCACGCTGCCGCCCGAGGCGAGCGAAGCACCCAGCGCAGAAGGCGCCCTGCTGCTCGAGCTCTTCCACGCTCGAGGCGCACTCTTCGCGAACGAGCTCCTCACTGCTCTCAACGAGGGGGCAGGCGGCGGCATCACGCCCGAACGGCTCACCGAGCTCGTGTGGGAGCTCGTCTGGCAGGGGCACCTGAGCAACGACACCTTCCATCCCCTGCGGCACCTGCTCGCTGGCACCGGCGGTGCCGCAAGCCGTGCCGCGCACCGAGTGCCCCGTCGCGCCGCCCGCGGACGCCTCTACCGGGGCCGGGCAGCATCCAGCTTCGCGGCAGGATTCGGGGCAGGCGTTCCCGCGCCCGCTGCCACACCTCCGCAGCTCGGCGGGCGCTGGTTCACCGTGCAGCACGGCACACCAGACCCGAACGAGCGCGCGCTCGCCCAAGCCGATCTGCTGCTCGACCGCTACGGCGTCATCACCAAGGGCTCCGTGATGGCCGAGGGACTCGACGGTGGCTTCGCGCTCGCCTATCGGGTCCTCTCGCAGCTCGAGGAGCGCGGCAAGGCCCGCCGCGGATACATCATCCACGGGCTCGGCGCCGCCCAATTCTCCACCGTTGGCGCGATCGACCGCCTGCGCCAGTTCGAGCTCGACCCGGGCGCTCCGCGGCCACGCACCGCGCTCACGCTCGCAGCGTGCGATCCCGCCAACCCCTACGGCGCGGCCCTTGCCTGGCCCGACCGCGACACCGGCCACCGCCCTGGCCGAAAAGCAGGCGGCCTCGTGACCCTCGTCGACGGTGAGCTCATCCTCTACGCCGAACGCGGCGGGAAAACCCTCCTCACCTTCACCAACGATGACGACCTCTTGAGTGCCGCCGTGCTCTCACTCGGCGAGACATTGACGCGGGCGCGCGTGCCCGGATTCGTCATCGAAAAGGTCGACGGAGCGTACGTCCACGAGCATCCCATCACCACCTGGCTCGCACAGGCAGGATTCCAGCGCTCCCCGCGCGGCTTCACCGCCCCGGAGGTGCGATAGCCATGCCCGAAGGCGACACCGTCTACCGCGCCGCCGCCCACCTCCACGAGACCCTCGCCGGATCCGTCGTCACACGAGCCGAGCTGCGCGTCCCCCGCTACAGCGCGGCTGCGCGCAGCCTCGTCGGGTGCGAAATCACCGCGGTCACTCCGCGCGGGAAACATCTCCTCACGGCTTTCGATGACGGCCGCATCCTGCACACGCACCTCGGCATGGACGGCTCCTGGCGCATCGCACGGTCAGGGCAGCGGCCACGAGTCGCACACCACCTCATCCGCGCAGCCCTCGAAACCAACCGCGCCATCGCGCTCGGTCTCGAGCTTTCCGTCGTCGAACTCCTCACGAGCGACGAAGCCACCGCACGGCTCGACCACCTCGGCCCAGATCTTCTCGGCCCCGATTGGGATGCCAGCGCAGCCCTCGCCCGCATCCAGCAGAAGCCATCACGCGAAATCGCCGCCGCACTCCTCGACCAACGCAACCTCGCGGGCCTCGGCAACGAATACGTCACCGAACTCTGTTTCCTCCGCGGCCTCGACCCACACACGCCCGTCGGCGAAGTCCGCGACCTCCCCCGCCTCATCGAGCTCGCGCACCGGCTCATCACCGTGAACCGCGACCGGGTCGAACGCACCACCACCGGAAACCTCCGGCGCGGACAACGCAGCTGGGTGTTCAGCCGCGACGGTCAGCCCTGCCGCCGATGCGGCAGCACCATCCTCCGTGAAGCTCACACCTCCGGCTCCGAAACAAGCTCGGACCCAAACGCCACCACCCGCATCAGCTACCGCTGCCCACGCTGCCAGCCCCAATCGGGCAACACTTGAGAATGGACGTGAACACCCGTCAGCTCCCAAGCTGACTCATTCTGGAGCCGCGCTGTTTGGCCATTTCAAGTGCCAATCGAGCAAACGACGCCGCCAGCAGTCCACTCGTGCCGTCCTCCCGCACCGCTATACCAACCTGACGCGTGATATTCGGTCGCATGTCAGCACAGACGACGTCGCGATGCGCTCCTGACACCAACGCCCTAGGCAAAATGGCACTCGCGATCCCCGCCGCCACGATCGAAAGTGCGGTCGAGGCTTCTCTTACCTGGGCCGGGGTGGAGCTCACGATGCCGTGAAGTTCGAGGGCGCGTGCGATCACGTCTTCACAGCCGCCCATCGAGCGCACTCGACGTACGCCAGACAAGCTTTGAAGATCGATACACGAGCCCTGAATCTGATTCAAGGTACGCGCCACATACACGAAATCATCACAATAGAGGAAGGTCGTAGCGACGCCACGCGGTTCCCCGAGAACGAACGTAACATCAATATCTCCTGCGCGAAGACCGGCAACCAATTCAAGGTCCGTACCTTCACTCACTTCAATATCAACACCGGGGAACCTCTCGCTGAATCGCCTCGCGACACTAGGGAAGAAATCGAGCCCAACGCTGGCGAAGCATCCCACGCGCAGAACTTCACCATTGCCACTAAGCAAAACATCTCTGGCCGCCAGTTCGACTTGCCTAAGAATACTCCGCGCACGCGGCAGCAGTGATTCACCAGCCGGCGTCAAGCGGGCTGAATGCTGGCCCCGCACGAAGAGCCCGACACCCAATCGCGCTTCGAGCGCCCTAATGGAATAGCTCACTGCAGGCTGCGTAACATGCAACCTGCTTGCTGCCCCTTTAAAAGAGCCCGCGTCCACTACCTCAACAAAGACTTGCAATTGACGCAATTCCATAAAAGAACCTCATACCCGATAAAAGAATCTTCGTTGACTACTCAGCGCTCTGCTGGTTGCCTCAAAGCGAGGTTCGGGCATCACCGCCCGAGCCACCACGAGATGGAAGTCGAACCTCCCAAGCACAAGGGCACTTCTTTGAGCACTCTCATCCTAGGCGCTGCTGTGACCGGCGCTAAGTTCACCCCAGGCAATCACCGCGCAACACGTCACCCTGTCATGGACGCCGCCGCATCAGGAGTCTTGATCAAACACCGCACGGAGGATGTTCTCGACGAAGCGAGACGACTTTCGGATATGGGTTGCAGATACTGGCATTTCCATGCCCGCAACCCAATGACGAACGAACAGACGACGAGCAGCTCGATCTATCAGGCAACGAGCCGTGGCGTCCAGGCGTATGGCCCCTCGATGGTCATGAGTTTCGGCGCGAGCCGCAATGGCGCCGAAGTCAAGCATTCGATTCAACAGTTCGGAGAATGGGAACGCATCAGCCAGGTGTCACTCTCCCTCCACCTCGACGGCGCCCACTTCGTGACCACACAGGCAGCTGTAGAGCTTCAGGTCATACTCGACCTCGAACAGCAAGTAGGCCCCTTGCCTCGCCGTTATGTCAACAGCCAAGACTTCGCCAATGACAGCTCCTGCTATACCCCCAGCCCCCGCGCCCGAAACGCATCTTTGGATACATTTTCCACCGCTAACGGCTCGAATTACGGGAGCACCTCGCCTGAAGTTCAATGTAAGATACTCTCTCGGGAGATTCAAGAACGCAATCGGTTGCATCTACCTCACGAGGTTGAGTGGGTACAACTTGACCGAAGCTATGCAGCTACCCGCTTCTCGGTCGAACACCCTAAAATCCGGCTCGGCAACTCCGGGCAAATGAGTTCACCACCAATATCCAGTTCGCAGTCGAAGCACTGGCTGAGATGCGAAAAATCCGCGTGACGCCTGTGACCAACGCAGTTGCAGTCAGTGAACGCATGAAGTTCGACGCACTCGATGCTCACCACGAAATCGAAATGACGCGGCTGAGTCTGACACTCGAGCAACGTAGCGAGTCGGTTGGAGCGGCCGAGTGAGACGGAACCGAGCTTCAGACGGGCGGCTGGCAGCAGCAACGTGTGCAATGGGCACCCTGACGGTCAATATCAACAACACTGCCATCAACCTCGCCCTCCCAGCCATACGCGATGAACTCAGGCTTGACCTTGTCGAGATGCAATGGGTTTCCGCGTCATACGTCCTCATCCTGGCGGCACTCACTATGATCGGCGGCACGCTGGGCGACCGCTTCGACAAAAGGCAAGTTCTCACCGTTGGACTCTGCTTGTATACGACTGGTTCGCTACTCGGCGCTCTTTCTCTCTCTGCTCTCACGCTGATCGGGAGTCGCATTCTCGCAGGCATCGGAGCGGCAGTTCTCGTACCAGTTGGGCTCGCTTCGCTACGACAGCTCGCCAGCTCCCCACAACAGTTGACGTCTTACATGTCACTTTGGGGACTAGCCGTGGGTCTGGGCATGGCGTTGGGGCCCGCCGTCGGTGGTGGCCTCACTGGGTATCTCGGATGGCGTGCCCTGTTTGTTGCGATGACAGCGTTTGGTGTGATCTACCTCTTTGCAGTTCGGATCTGTCTCCCTCGCTTAGATTCCTTCGAGCGTGCAGGAGTGAGCATTGTCTCCCATATGCTGGCTGCAATCTCAATGGTGTCCGCCGCCGGGCTGGTTATTGAGATGCGATCAGACTCGCCCTGGCTGCTGT